>JBASDX010000006.1:0-166637 GCA_049652385.1 Bacteroidales bacterium
CTTTTCCCAATGATGATGCTCTAAAAAAGTCTGTATATCTTGCTATTACTGAGATAGAGAAGAAATGGACCATGCCAATAAGGAACTGGGCTGTTGTTTTAAATCAGTTTATTACTATTTTTGAAGAAAGGGTGCTGTTGTAATTATGAAGACTCAATTATCGTTTACACAAAATTCTGGACAGTGCCTAATTTTCAATCAACTATCACCATACTCAGCAAAGTCAGTGGTGTATAGATATTGTCCCCAAAGTGACTGATAAATTCTTTCCTCTTCTTATCCCATATAAAACCCGGTCTGGCTAATATATATTTATTATTCTCAGTTACTGACACGACAGTGCAATAACCTATATTTGCGACAGAAGAGTATATCATATTGCCTTCGCGAGCTTTTTTAGAAAAATTTTTGCTCTCTATTCTTTCTAATACCTTTACAAAAGCAGGACATACATTTGTTTCAAAAAAACTAAATTGATCGTCCAATTTTCTTATAGGTTGTTTTAATTCTTTAGTCTTCTTTTTTACGTCTTCAATTAACAAAGATATATCCTTGTCAATATCACGAATAGAAAATTCTCTGAAATAATGTAATGTGTTAAATAATAATGATTTAAAATAATGGAATTCTTTTTCCAACCAATCTGTATTAATTATGCATGCGGTAGTTGTAATTACAGCATCGTGTTTTAATCGCTTGAATTCTTCTTGCCAATAAGCCGTGCTATATTTCTTGAATCCTCGCCTGGACACCAACAGTAGAAATGTTCCTACAATTCCCATACAATATGCCTTAACATTCTTACCATCATAACTGCCTGATAGTTCTAGGTAGTTAAAATAACTTTGTTGTTCCAAGTCCTCTATTTTCTCTTTCTTCCCTCCATATATATTAATTAATTCTATTGCTATAAGATATTTTGCCAGGTCAGAAATAGTAATACTATAATCCTCTTCAGTATTTTCTATAAATAAGCTTTGTTGAAAATATTTGAATATCCTATCTAGATATCTTATTAAATATCCTCTATCGGATTTAAGAACTGCCAAAGAAAAACGTTCACTAACATTTTGCTGACTTTCATCTTTACCTTCCAAATGGCTTATATCTTCATTTTGTTCATCTGAGTTTATATCGTCTTCTATTACATCTATTTCTTTGTAAACGGTTTTAACCACGCTAAGTGCACGGAGTGATTTCGAGTAATGAAGAACGTTTTCTTTGATTCTCAAGTTCCTATTACTTTGATTATATAGAGATAAATCATAAGTTGCCGATGCGTTTGTATTTGCTTCCTCTTCATCTCTTTTTCTTCTCCCTGAAATCGAAAAAAATCCTCTTTCCATTTCGTCATCTAGTACATATCCAAGTAAAGATGGAATTATTCCTAGCTCATTATTTTCTATCAATTCACATATTTTCTCAAATTGTACATCTTGCAAATTTGGACGTGTCCTTGAAATAGTAAAAAAATCTGTTACAATTATCTTATTCGAAAGGATTCCACCATCATTTTTATTAAATAATTGCACGTATTTCAAATCTTTTGCTTCATTACCAATACTTATTTCTATCTGGCTCTCTATAAGTTGAATTGTTTTGCTACTTAAAACACTACTACTGAAATCATATAGTATAGCCGTAGCCTCTTTGTCATAACTGCCTTCAAAAAAAAGATTTAATATACCCGTTTCCTTTTCTGCAAGCAACAGTTTAATCAAGAACCTGTTTCTCGTATTCATTGCATGCATAGAGATTGGACGTTCTCCTGACGAAAAGTCATTAAGTTGTTTTATGATGCTATCCTTAAAATTCAAACCTAATTTGTCCAGGATGTTTCCTTGTTCTGATTTAATAAATAAAGAAACTTCCGAATTTACATTGTCTGACAGACCTAATCCGGCTGAGGTTATGTTTGCACTACCGAATAAACAATACTCTTTATTACTATTGGTTTTAAAATGTAGTATTTTCGCATGTAGTTTGGAATAATGCTTCTCACCAATTTTTCTGCATACTTCCAAATCTCTCCAAGCATAGAAAAGGAATCCTTTGCTATTAATCATTTCACTTGGTATAACACCCTCCTCATCAAGAAGGACTTGGATTATAGCATTTGGGAAAGTATTCTTAATTTCTTCCAATGCTTTTCCATCTTTATCATAAAATGGAGATATTGACGTAACAACAGTGATATTCTCATGAAAAAGTCGTTGTTTCACTTCTTTCCATATGGTAGTTTTAACTGAATTGTATAAGAAAGCTACTTGCTCTTTTCCAACATCTGAAAATTGAAAATCTTCAACTTGCGGTAATTCTTCTATCCACTGAGCATTTCCAAGAATCCAGTCTGTTGTTTTTGTTTTTACAGTTCCTTTTGTGCCGGAACTTAATTTATAAATATAATTCCATGCTGCAGAAAAAAGTTCGGCATTTGACTGTTCTCCTTTTCTATAGTGGAATGCGCCCCATATTTCATCATTATTTCCACAACCTGATTGAGTAAGATTCCCGGATCCAACAATGAGCAATCCTTCTTGATTCCCAAAAAAACACCAAATTTTAGGATGAAAAATTTTGCCCTCAAAAACAGGATAAAGAGAGTAGCCATCTGCCCATTCTCTTTCTTCCTCAATCATTTGTTCCAGCAATTCTGAATAGATATTGCCATCAACAAAGACATTAACATTTCTCACATCACAAGCACGTAACGACCTTAATATTTTGTACTCAAAAAAATAAAAGTCGAAACTAAAAGTAGTGAGTATACAAGAATGGTATCGTTTTTTTCCTATCAGTGTTAATATGTTACTTCTTTTAATCTCCACAATAAATAAGTAAGTTCATGTGCGTTTCTGTCAATCTATTATATTCGTCAATAACCTGTAAATCCACAAGTAAATTTTCCAGTGCTCTCATTCTTGGCGACGTCCATTGTGCTTCAAATATGTCAACCAGACGAATTATCTGATCCTCTATTATAAATTTATTAGTTGCCTCTGTTCCATTTCCCCTTTTTTCAATAGCAACCATATGATGACGATATAAAATTCTTTGATAAATGAAATAGGATACAAAGTCTTTAAGTTGAAGTTTTACATGATTATCAATGGCACTTAATCCTTCAGTTACATCTCCGGATCTCATATATCTATTAGACTTAAAATAACTTTTTAAATCTTCTATATGTTCCTTATTGTTGTTATAAGTTATGAGAAGAAGTTCTATGCCACATTTTGCCCTTAATTGTGGTGAGTTTTTCCTGTTTCCACCTTTTTCAGCAACAGTTTCCTCTTCCTCTTTTAAAAAAAGGAATAACTCTTCAAGGGATATGGATTGCTCTACTTCAAATTCATTAACGATTAACGTTGAAAAATCATCAATAAATATTTGCAGGTATTCTTCATGTTGAATAGACTCAAGGTATTCTAATGCACCTTGAAAAATTAAGGTACAAGCAAATTGCCAATACTCATTTAACCTATAGCAATACCAGCCAATATCTGTATCATTTTTATTTGAAAACTTCCTTTTGTAACAGTTGTTCATATAAATTTTCCAGCCATATTCATTATCGTGGTCAACAGCCGAAGCAATCAACGCCCTAATAGTATTTCTTCTATGAGATGGTTTATCTCCTTCATATAAAAAACCTGGATAATCTATATCACATAACATCTCCACATATAGTTCCCATTCTTTACTGTCTGTTGGTACTTTGTCAATGGAAAAATAATCAATCAACTTCTGTATTTCTTCATGTGACAACTTTCCTCTTTTTATACAATCATAAAACAGAGCCCTTACTTCTTCTGTTAACCCTGAGTCAAATGCTTGAGCAAGTCCTTTTCCCGATACCTTTTGATAAGGTTTGTCAATAACACTAAAAATAACCTCTCCTTTTTCATGCCTTGCTTCACCTACTAAAGACAATGCACTCATCGCTCCATAATAATATTGTCCAAAAGCGCCTGAAGAGTGTTTCCAGTACACCGCTTTATTACTGCCGTCTTTGTCTGCTCCTGCCGCTAAATCATAAACGGTTGGATTTTCTTTTACTAAATTGGATGCAAATAAACTCCCAGTGATTTGAGTAACATCCGGCCTTTTTGATTGCATTATGATTGCTATCATCAATTCTGCTCTTCTTATAAACCTATTTTGTTCAGCTCTATTCCCTTTCTTTTCTTTTTTAAAATAAAGATCTATAAGCCAGCAATAAAAGCCATAATATCGAATCTTATTGGTTAAATTTGTAACTCCTGGCAACAAAGTGGAATATATTGCCTCCGAAGCAACCTGTAATCTTAACGGATCAAGTCCTTTTATAAAGTTTACGCTATCTCCCCAAAACGGATATAATACATTTCCCTTCTGTAGTACTGCCATAACACATTAACATTTTTCAATAATACTCCTTCCCGGGCACCACATGCCTGACATGATGTTCAAGTATAATAGACTACCTTTATTAGCAAAAATTTTTTATTTCTCTATAATCGTTTTTATTCAAATGAAATAATAATACTTGTTTTGGGTAATCCTTTTCTCGGCTTCTCAACATCCTTAAAAACCCTTCATATGAGCCTCTTCCAAAAGGTGTAAAGCCAACCGTTTCTAATTTCCTTTCATTACACAAATTGAAAATATTATGAATCCCTAGTTTTGGAATAGTTATTACTTTAGGGATATTATCAAAAAAGTCCCTCTGCCCTTGATTAGAGAAAGACAACACACATACATCAAGTTTATCATAATAGTTCCAAATACTATCGTGAATAATTTTAAATGATATTTTTGGGTTAACATTAATTGTCATCTCCCTTTTATCATACCTAGTCATCTCCAAAACTTTAGCATGACCATGATGAAATTTATAATCTGAGAAAATAAAAGGATTTAAATACCTATCATCATCTTCTTTGATTTCTTTAATGGAGTAAGGTAAATCCATACTTACATTATAAAGAGAATTCTGATAATAATTCTTATTCATGATATGAATATACTGGTCCTTAAATAAAGGCATAGCGTAACCCAAAAACATGTCCGAATTAATAGCATAAGTGCCACCGCCTTCATAAAGCCCTTCATTTAGAGACACAAAATAGTCTATTCTCACATTCTCTTTTTGTAGGTACCTAATTGATTTAAGACAATCCATTCCGATACAAACTATTTTTCCTTCAGAGAATATGTGGTCAGAAAACCTTCTATTTCTCCTAAAACAATTGTCGATTAGATAAATTCGATCAAAATCAAGATTTTTATATTCTTCTTTAATTGGTCCTGATGCGAAATAAGCTAATGTTTTCATGCTACCAAGAGTTCTTTGATTGTCATACCATCCCAGTTTTCTTGAATAGGTTGAGCTAAATAGTTTGCTAGATGTCTTACAAAAAAACCTAATTCTAGCACGGTTAAGTCAATTATCGAGATTCTAGCATATTCTTTTGAATTTGATACTAAATAATAGTTAAGTGTTCTACCTTCTTGCTTGAACCCATAAGTAATGTCTAATGGAAATTCATCTTTGTTTTTTTTGATGTATTTCAAGATTTTATCTTCTGAGTGAAACAACTTAACCCGATTATTTTCTGTATCAGGAGAGTTTATAAAGCGGTATTCTTTTATAACTCCAGAATCATCTTTCAAAGTCGTGAATCCTGTTGATGGATAGTCACTATCAATTTGTACTTGTGTTGGATGACTAACTGAATTTCTGATTCTTCTAATAAAATTTTGCAAATTCTGTTCTTCCCTAAAAGTGTTTTTAACCCAACATTCATTTCTTAAACCCCAACCTGCAGATTCAAGATCTTTTCTAAAAACAGAATCTCTGCGTGTTGTTCTTGTCATTTCTCTTACATATTCGTTGCAAATTGTCATGAGGTTTTTCAACGCAGCAAGATAAAGCGTAGCTTCAAATTTTTCTTCATTAATTTTAATTCTTTCATATTGTATCACAATTTTCCCTATCCTATAGGCAAAATCTGCATATATTTGATTTCTAGGATCTCTGAAATATTCCACGTCTGTATAATTTAAAAATTGTAGATAGTTGTTTATTTCTTATGTTAGTTGGAAATCAAATCAGATTACGTTTATTTAGATACACCTTCATGCTTAATCTTCTTTCCCAACCAAATTAGTAATTCCAAATAACTTAGTCTATTAGTTGCTTCAGAAAACCTAATGCTTTTTTTCTATCAAGGATTTCGTGTATCGCTTGATTTTCGTAACTACGCAAACATCTATAACATGAGGGGGAACATTCGCAAGTTTCTAGTAAGTATATGGCTCTTTTAATTACGGCTTCAAGTATCTTCTCACCTTCAATAGCAAAACGTCTTGAATGCCCTGCTCCACCTGGGACATCATCATAAATGATTACTTTATGTTCCTTCTTTCCATTTTTTCTTTTATTGCTTAAACAAGCTTTGATATCTCGTCTTTCAATATTTAACTCGTAGGCAAAGGCATTAAGAAGCACATACATTAAAGACAGCATAGTTGCATAGTCTGAAGTATCACAGTTAAAAGATATTTTTGCCACATCTGTTTTAAATTCGTGGTGTAGACTATATTTTTTAAGCGTAGTATTGGCACAATCTCCTTTTCCAAAAGGGTTCTTATGGCTTTTTGTATTCTTTTCAATTTTTGATGCTCCTATTCTATAATCCTCATACTCGGACAATTTACCACCCTCATTGCTAGCAATAGAATACCCACACTCTGGACATACATAAAAGCAATCTCTCGATTTTACCACAAGAGAATCATTTGCTGTTGATTCAATTACTATGCTTGCATTCTTGAATTTATATTCATATTCACAAATTTGTATGGCTGTGGTGTCGCCAATATAAATAGCCTCCGTCTTATATTTTCTTTCTTGAGAACTAAGCGGAACATTTTTCACTTCTTCTTCCGCTATAAATCCAGCTCGTGGCTCTATACTTTTATAAAAATCTCTAGCTATCAATATACTACCACACATCGCACAAGGGATTCCATCTGAACTTACCGGTATTTTTGAGTAATTTATATTTCGGCAAGATGGACATTCTGAAAAATAAGCCGTTTGAAAATCGCTCATTTTTTTCTTATTTACTATGGGTTTTCTTATATATCTACTTGTGTATAGCCCGCCATCGGCAACTACCTCTGAAGAAGGTGCATACTCTGCAATAGCGACTGACAAATCACGGCTCAAGTTTAACGATTTGAAATTTCTAGCTGTAATATTTTGCGACAACTCAACTGAATCTATAGGGAATCCATACTTAGGAAGTACATTTCCCCTAACCAGGTAATCAATCAAATCATTTTTTTGATATCTATTTAATTTATTTTTAAACAACAGGGCTGTTTTTTCATCTCTAGCACGTATAGACTTCTCATATTCTTTATTTAAATATTTTACATTTGTTTCATATTCTTTTACATTCTTCAATAATATCCCATCTTCTCCAACAAAGTCATCTAGCCATTGATAACTATTAACATATTTGTCTTGAAGCTCCGCATTTGTATAAGGAACTGAATTTTTGATTAACAGCAGTAATTCTTCAGGGTGCGATTTAAGCCACTCAATAAAAACCAAATAACCTTTATCGTTGATAAAGGCCTTTGCATTATTAGCAGCGTAAAATTCCGGATTATCTCTAAAAAACATACTTAAAGCCATTGCGTAGACGTGGCGTTTTAAAATCTTCTCGTTTTCCAGAATAAAATTGGGGGGAGCAATCATTCCATCAATAAGTTCTTTTGGGTTGTCGAAAAAAGTAAAATCATGAGAACTCAACCTTGCAAAGGTTAAGGCAAATGCTGCTGCATCTACACTTCTACCTGCACGTCCTACTCTTTGTGCATAATTTGCTGCAAAAGGAGGAACATTTCTTAAAAAAACAGTTTCTAAATCTCCGACATCCACCCCCATTTCAAAAGTTGTGGAACATGAAAGTGCATTAATCTCTTTCCTTATAAATTGTTGTTGATAATCAAGGGCGTCCTTTTTTGCAAGTTGTGCTGTATGTTCTTTTACAAACAAAGGTGTCATTTTATCACTTTTATATAACAATGCATAGTAATTATCTTTACAATAATCCTCAGAATTTAATCTCTTCAAATTACCGTCACAATTATTTTGAATACAATAATTACCAATATTGAATTGTGATACTTTTCCACATTTTTCACATTTCCATAATACTGCATTTTCTCCTAACCTAATCTTAAAACTTTTTGCCTTTAAATAATACCCTTTTCCGTCTTCCGTATGAAGTTTAAACTTGTTACTATCTGATGTTAAATATTCCCAATAATTGTTTAAAAATTTTATCGCCTCATCATCCTCTACTCCTAACACTCTTTTAGTCACAATTAGTTTATTAGAATCAAAATATTTTATTTCTCCATTTTTTAATCTTCTTCTAGCCGGCAGAAAACCTTGTGAATTAGGAACCGTTTCGTCTTTTGATTTAGTTATTATTTTAGGGTAAGGCGTAAAAAATAAATACTCCCTATCATTCGCGTCAATATCAGATATTTTATCTGTCATAATTGCCGCAGTATGAACTATTTCAAAAACAAGAAAATTTAAAAAGTTCTTTGCATCTTGTTCAGTAAGATTATAACTTTCTTGCATTACTTGAATAGTAGTCGTATCATTTCCTAAATACTCAAATGAAATTTTACCTAAAGAAACAAGAGAAGTTCGTCTTCTGCTATTGAAAAGTTCATTCAAAACAGCTATCCAGGCATTTCGATTGTTCTCTACAGTTGACGTTTCCATATCATCAGAGTTACTTTTACGAAATAAATTTAACCCCGAAAAATAGTTTTTGAGAATACTAACAAAGTCACTAAGACCTACGCCTTCTTTGTAATTTTCCTCTTCTTGAGTTGTTAAATTCCAAATTCCACGTCTTCGCAAAAATTCTTTATATGAGTCATTCAAAAAGCAAGCAAATTTTGCTGCCCCTTGGCGACTATCAGAAAAAATCAGAAACTGACTTCTTGTTTTAGATTTACTTATTTTCTTTTCTGCTTTTTGCAAAAATGGGTTAACTACTGATTGCTCATCATTTTCAATTTCAATGTGATACTTATATTCAGGAATGTGTTCATATAAGGCAGTAGCTACAACACCTGTCGCTGCGTCATACCCTAATGTAAAGCGTCTTATTTTACCTTTACAATTTAAACATCTGCTTTTTTTAAGTAGGACAAGTTCTAATGGCTGGGTATTGTCACAAAAGCACCAGTTATTATGACTCTCGTCATACGGAACAATTGCCCCACAAGATTTGCAGAGGTAAAAATGAAAATCTTTGGTCTTTTTTTCTCTTTTTGTTTTGGAAGCTTCAACATCATCATAATCATAAAAAACGGAGTCAAATGGCGTTTGATAAACATTTTGTTCTTCAATCGTACCGGCCCTAACAAGCCTATCATTTAAGATTTTCCCTACAATAGCAAGTTCTCCACAATCCTCACATACAGCCACCTCAAACATTTCAACTGTATTTTTATCTGAACTGTCATAATGATCCTTTCTTATTAATGATAGACTTTCTTCATAATCAAGTGCCAAATAGCAACCATCCAATGCTTTTAGAAAATAGTGATAGCGAATATCAACCAGTGGTTTATCATTCTTTCTTGCTTTAGCACATAATGCGAGAAAATTTACTGCTTCTTCATTTGACAAAGACAATTGATTCGCAAAAACATCAAACTTTAACAACCCACCTTGGCTCCTTATTTTCGAATATAAACTTGAAGACGATATAATATCAAATAATATTTCCGGTTCTCTTTCGTTAGAATAGTTGATATCCAGACTATATTTATTTAAAACGTCACTAATCAAATTTTCCTGATCAGCCAAATCTGTGAATAAGGTATTTGGATAATCATAATTTATTGAAGTCTTAATTGAATTATCTCTATAAGCTGTAATTACATCATCTAGGTTATATCTACAATCTGTTAATTTTTTCGCAAATTCAACAACCCGTTTATTACTCTCAGTACTTCCATCTCCTAAAGTTGCAGAAGTTAAAATAAATTGAAGTTTATCTGTTCCTTTTATCCTTCCTTTTAATCTACCCATTAAAAACGCAGTTTCTATTCCCGTTGCTCCAGCATAAACATGTGCCTCATCCAATATCACATATTTAAAATTTGAATTGCTAAATATGGAGTCATCACCAGGCCTTAAGAGCATATGTTCTAACATAGCATAGTTGGTAAACAGAATATGTGGTGGATGTTCTTTCATTTTTTCTCGAGAAACTTCCTCATTTGGCAAACGCGTTCTTAACTCCGGATATTTTTCGTTTGCATACATAAGTTCATATAACCTTATAGCATCCTCTTCTCTGTTTTCAGTACCTCCATTATAGACGCCAAAACGAATATCTGGATAATCCATTAAAATCTTACGTAATCCTTTTATTTGGTCATTGGCTAAAGCATTCATAGGATAAATGAAAATCGCTCTTACCCCATCACTTAAATGTCCTCTTTCTTGTTCTCTCAAGAGATCATTAATCACAGGAATTAAAAAGCAGTCTGTTTTACCGCTACCTGTACCAGTTGCTATTACTACGTTGTTGCCTGCTATAATTTTTCTTATTGCCCTTTCTTGGTGTAAATATAAAGGACGGTTAACAGGGAGTTTAGGTGGATATTTTTCATTCTTTTCCAAATCCAAGAAGAAAGGTGATAAAACTCCTTCATTAATGAGTTCTTGAATTGTTTTTCCAGTCTTATATGAATCTTTTAACTCTATAAATGGACCTTGAGAAACAGTTTTGTTTAACTCTTTTAATAATTCTTTTTGCAGTTTTTGGTTTCTAAAATGAAAGGTAGTATTGATATAATCAATATATCCTCTTTTAATTTCTTCTGCAGCTTTTGCCGGATTAAACATGTTCTTCTTTAAATTTGAAAAGGTATATTTCGTCATACTCGACGTCTTGTCGTTGTATATTACAAATACTTCTGTTCTTCTTATTCATAAACAAAGTACCAGAATGATCATTTATTCCCCCTCCCTCCCATCTTGCTACTAACCAAAATGTATTATTGTCTCTTATCTCAATTCTAACGGGGTTAATTTCAACATCCTCGTATTTTTCATTTTGCATTACATCTATTCTTATGTCTTCTCCTTGATCATTAACTTTATGTAAGTTTCCATAATAATAAAGCTCCTTTTCATCAGGTATAAACTCCAGGTCACGAATAGAATACTTAATCGCAAAATCAATCCATTCCGTTCTCTTACTATCAAAACAATTACCACTTAATAAAATGATCTTTTTATTTTTAAACCGTAATTCATCTAATGTGCCTACATATAAAACACCTTCATATATCGTTGATTCTTTCTTGAATAAAAAAGGGTTGTTTTCTTTTCTTTTAACAAGAACTTTATAAATATTTTTTTCTGAGATGAAAATTTCTTGACTCCGTTGTTGGACCTCTTCTTTGATACAATTACCAGAGGACGTAGTTGATACTATATATAAAAGAAACCTTGTATTTTTATCGCCTACGAAAACATCACCTGGCTCCCAGAGCACTTTACCATCTATGTATTTCAAAGGATTGTCCATAAAATATTCTTTTGTAGCAATCTCAAAAAGTTTGCGTTTAATATCTCCGCATTTAATACTGACAATTATCTCCCTTTTATTCTCATTATTATATATTGCCCTTCCTATTTCAAAGTTTCTTTTTGTCTTTAATTCAAGATTAAACAATTCTTTATCTGCTTCTCCTAACACAGATAACCCCTCACTCTCTATAGGACATTCAATTTCTAACTGATCTGTATTTTCTAAGAATTCTTTATACCATACCCTTCCTTTTTTAGGCTCTTTATGCCATTCCTGTTCATTAATTCTCCATTTCAAATATGGTATCTGTATCAATAATATCCCTTTATTCAAAGGATAACTTATTTCATTATCTTGATTACTCCATGTTAATTTAGAATCTTTCTCTCCATCGCTTATCTTTAATTCACGATCCATATTATCATAATAATATGGACTATTAAACTCAATGCTAAGGTTTGGAAATACAATGATTTTCTCGTTTAAAACTTCTTTTTCTTCTTCATATGAATAAAGACTTATTTTAGTCGGATGGTTATCATCTATTAACTTCTCTTTTCTTAATCCGTATTGAAAGCAACTGCTCTCAATACCCTCATAA
The DNA here is from genome assembly GCA_049652385.1 of Bacteroidales bacterium. Taxonomy (GTDB): domain Bacteria; phylum Bacteroidota; class Bacteroidia; order Bacteroidales; family UBA932; genus DMER64. Next base: position 12,235 of record JBASDX010000006.1, read on the forward strand.
CTGAGTTGATGCAACTTGTAAATTTTCTCGTTTACCTTTAGTTCTAGAGCTCTTAAATTTGCGTTTTCCGGAATTAATAATTTGACACCACTAGAATAAACAACATAAGACACATTATCTGAATGCCAATCTAAATTTGGTATGTCTCCTATCAAGCAAGGTTCATTTCCCAAGCTTGTCCTTTTGTTTTTATCAACAAAGTAGACTTCTTTTTTATCTCCTATTAATTTTTCTCCAGCTTTAGGATATATATTGTATAAATATTGACCATACCTTGTAAGTTCTTTTGGCTTTTCCTTCAACGCATCAATATTCTTGGAATAGACAAAATAATTCGTTGGCTTAATTATGTGACTTAATACTTCTTTTTCATCTTCAAACAAAATAAATTCTCTATTTAACGATGTGGTTTTGCTCCTTTCAGAGTCAAAAACCGGCAGATCATTTTCTTCTATCTGTACTCGCAAATTTATTTCATTGCAATCTTTTAATAAATCGTTTAATTTTAGCTCTATTTGTTTTGTTGCAACTATAAACTCTCCACGCTTTGTATCTAATGTTTTATAGACAACTGTTTCTTCATTTACATATACTATAAGTCTAACTATACTTTTATCATCTTTTAGTCTGATTGGAGGAATATAAACAAACACAGAATCATTTTCTCTAATATATTTAGCAACAATTTTTTCTTTTGTTACGCTGGGCAATCTTCTTTTACTTGTTGTCTCCAACACTTTATCTAACTCCGTTTTATTTTTCCACCACTCATAAATATAGCTATCTAATCTTTTGTTTTTTTCAATAAACTCTTGATTAAAAAGCTGATTGATTTGATTTAATATATTTTTTATAAATTTTTTAAAATCATCATATAGATCCAAGTGCAATGCATAAGACCTTAATCCGATTTTAATTGAATAAATACTTGATCCTATAGACACCTTTTTTGCTTCACTATAATCGCCTCCCAAAACGATTCTCAATTCATTAGCAATAATTTCACAAATCCATTCTTCATCAGAAGTGAAAACAAAATCTAAATCCTTTCTAAAAATATTATAACATAAATCAAAAAAGGAAAACATACTGTCTTTAGGTGCAAAAGCATGCATCATGACAGTTGAATAATATTTTTTTCCAGTTTTAACAGTAGGCAATGAATAGTGTTTTTCCAAATGCCTAAATACATCAATAAATGCCTGGTATAGTTTACCTACACGTGAATCTATTAGACGGTCACTCAATAAATGTTTATATATATATTCCCAAAAAGAGCTGCTTTCTTCCTCCTTCTCTTCATTCAAAGTATCTCTCCATCTTTTTGCTAGTTCAACAAGGGTAATAAATATTAATTGATGGTATTTTGTTTCAAAAGCATTACATCCCCTTGTCTCCATAAAGGAACAGCACAATAAACTCGCATGTTCTAATAACTCTGAATATTCATCTTCTGACAAGTCATGATTACCTATTAGCTTATTTTCTCTAAAAATCTCACTAATATTGTTAAGCTGATTATCTATATTCTTATCTAATAAATTCTCACATTCTTTTCTATGGCTTTCTGTTATAACAGGACTACTATCCTTTTCTGTTTCCTCATGGATGTCTTCTTTTTCTTTAGGGTCAGACTCATTTTCATCTCCAGTTACTTCTGTAAACTCCGTCTCTGCCTCATCAGAAATGTCATTTTCCTTTTCCGTTTCTTGAGTTTCTTGTTTTTGAAATTTTAAATTATTTTCTTTTTCGTACTGTTTTCTTTGCTTGTCTTTTTCATCTTCTTTTTCAATATCAACAACTTCTGTCTTATCAGCTCCAAAATCCTCTATTTTATTACTTAATATTATATTTCTTCGCCTTATTATAGTTACAACAATCAAGGCTAAAACAATTAACAATAACAAAGTTATCCCCATCCAAAAAAAGAAGGAGTGGTTTGTTAAAAATTTAATAATATGACCATTGTAGCGTTCCATATTGTTAGAAATAAAGATTATTCCAGTAATAAAAGGCCTCAATAATACCCCTTCCCCGGCATCACATGCCGCACGCCTCCTTTTGGGTTGGGGACATCGCCTGTGTAGCGGGGGATCAGGTGGATGTGCACGTGGAAGATGGTTTGGCCGGCGGCCGGTCCTACGTTAATACCCACGTTGAATCCGTCGGGGCGGTACCTCTGGGCCAGTATCTGCCGGCATGTGTTTACCAGGTGCCAGAGCGCCTGCTGCTCGGCCTCGGCAAGGGAGAAATAATCGGCCACATGCCGCCTGGGCACCACCAGGGCGTGACCCGGACTGACGGGGAATTTGTCCAGAAAGGCTATGGCATCCGGGCTTTCGCAAAGCACTTCCCTATCCGTGTCTAGCATGCAAAAAGGACATTCCTTGTTTGTTTTCATACGCCGTACAATTCAAAATTCCAATATGTAAAGCCCATGTTCTCGGCAATTTGCACCAACGGTGCGCACGTTTTCCGGTACACCCCGTAAAAGTCGTCTTGCGACAGGGCAGCCAGCTCGGATAACGAGGGGTGCAGCACCAGGTAGTCCTCCAGCAGCGTGCTGTTGGGGTTCCTGTGGTACGCGTACCGCAATGCCGCCCGGTGTGTCTGTGCAAAGGCCGGTAAAAAGACATCGAGCCGAGGCAGGTCGTTGCTCTTGGCCGAGTTGATTCCGCGATCCACCGGCAGCAAGTTCCACAACAAGTTGTGCGAGACAAAGCTCCAGGGGATAAAATGGTCTATGGCATAATTATCTGCATACAGCCGACGGCCCGAATAGATGCAATCTATGTGTCCTTGCTCGTTGATGAACCGGTTCCAGAATGTACGCTGGCTGCCCATGTGCTCCCGTTGAATGGGCTTTATCAGTTTTGAGGCCAAATCGGGTACGTTGGGATTGCGTTTTTGCAGAAAAAGGGCCAGATTCCAGAAAGTAAATTCTTTTAGGATTACATAATTGTCCAGTAAATAGCGCACCCACAAAGGGTTGATTTCTATCTCATACTCCTTAATGGCATACAGACAATGGTTCTGGTAGGTGCGGGACTGGGCTTCCACTTGTTCATTAGTAGTGTGAGGAATCCAGGGCGAGAGGAACCGGTACGGCACATTGGCCGTGAATATGGTAAGCAGGCTTTTTACTTTTGGGTTGTTCAAGTTATTTTGTAACGTGCTTTTGAGCCGCTCCGGGTCCACGTCAATAGGAATGCCGAGCTCTTGCTGCAACCGCATAATTCTGTTGGATAACGAATCCGATAACCCAAACGAAATCCGAAAATAATGTATGGGATACCACGCCTGAGCCACCATCCCGATAATAACCTCCCAGAAGGTCATCTTGACCTTCGCCTCTTTGGCCATCAAATCCAATATAGAAGCAAACCAATAGAATTTATAGGTAGCGGTAGTGTTTTTATAGATTGCGGCCAGTACCCTTGCGTCAATGTGGCTGTCGTAAGGCAGATACATGCTATAAATTTACACTTTTTTTGCTTGCCATCCTCAAGATGGTGCGCAAAGATTTTCAGTGTTTTGACTTACGTGCCAGAAAATCAACCCGATACACTTGGCAATTTTTCTGAGCTGCGCACCATCTTGAGGCTGGGGTGCGCAAATTATGGGATTTACCATGACAGGATGCAGCAAACCACGAATACGCAGCTCTGCTCCTGCCTGAGTACGAAATTCTATCTCTATTTCTCCCTGAAAGTTGTAAGTGTATGGACAGGAAGAAAAAAACCTCCGGCAGGAAAAACACCTTCTGCATGTTGCTCCCTGGCTTTACGCTTCCGGTAGTATTACGCATAAAGACTGATTCCTTTTCCGGAGGACTGAATGACCTGTTCTAGTTGATAAAATTTTCCGAGTGTCATAGCTTTTACTGCCCCTGTAATATATGTTTTATTGGATGCTTACTTTTGAAATATTGCTTCGGAATATCAGAGATGAGCAAAATTATTTTTAGCCTCACGTTTTGTCCCAAATATTTACTAAATTTGGGACGAGTTATGAAAACAGAGAGACCTAAAATAGAATCGAAAGTTGCAAAGATACTGCAAGATATGCCAAAAGGAAGCATTCTTTTCGTGGACGATTTTTTGGATGTGGGCAGTCCAGACAGCATAAAAAAAGCACTTTACAGATTAACCAACGAAAAAGGTTTGCTCATTCGTTTGGCTCACGGTATTTATCTCTATCCTAAAATAGACAAAGAATTGGGCATACTCTACCCTTCTACAGAAGAAATTGCCAAGGCTATTGCAAGGCGCGATAAAGCACGGATTATCCCAACAGGTGTTTATGCTCTCAATCGTTTAGGACTTTCTACACAAGTTCCTATGAAAATTGTGTATCTCACAGATGGAGCAGCACGAAGTATTAAGATCGGAAAGCGAACAATTTCCTTCAAAAAAACAAGCCCAAAAAATTTAATGACAAAAGGGGAAATCAGCATGTTGGCAATTCAAGCATTAAAAGAACTTGGACAAAACAACATTGATGATGAGATTTTTAAACAACTGATAATTGTATTGAAGAAAGAAACCGAAGAAAATATTTTACACGATGCAAAACTTGCCCCTGCCTGGATAAATAAAATCCTAAAAAAATCTTTGCAATGAATACAACCTGGCTTACATTACTGCAGGAAAGAAGAATTGATATTCTTAATCAAGCAACTGAGTTTACAGGATTACCCGTTGTTGCCATTGAAAAAGACTGGTGGGTTACATTGGCTTTAAAAGCTTGTTTTTCTTTGCCTTACAGTGAACATCTTGTTTTTAAAGGCGGAACTTCGTTGAGCAAAGCGTGGAATTTGATTGAGCGATTTTCAGAAGATATAGATTTGGCATTGGATAGAAAGTTCTTGGGTTTTGAGGGTGATATCAGTAGAACGCAGATCAGAAAATTAAGAACAGAATCTTGCAAATTTATCTCTACTGTTTTCGTTGAAGATTTGAAAAAAGTTTTTGCTGAATGGAACGCGATTAATCAATGTTCAATCGTTGCTCAAGACGTAGAATACTCCGACAAAGATCCACAAATAATAGAAATACATTACCATTCTGTTTTAGATACAGAAAGATATTTGCCTCAAAAAGTATTGATTGAAATCGGCTCACGTTCACTGATAGAACCAACAGAAAAAAGAGAAATCATTTCAATAGTAGGTTCATTTTTTAACAATTTCAATTTTGCAGACAAACCGTTTAGCATTGCAACCGTTTTACCACAACGAACATTTTTAGAAAAAATTTTTTTGTTGCACGAAGAATTTTTGCAAGCACCCGATAGAATTCGTGCCAATCGTTTAACAAGACATCTATACGATTTGGAAAAATTAATGGACACCGAACACGGAATAGAAGCATTGAAAAACACAACGCTATACAACAATATCGTTGCACACAGAGAAAAGTTTAATACAATCAGAGGCATTGATTACGCAAATCATACGCCTGATAAAATCAGAATTATTCCGCCCGACAACATTCTGAAAAATTGGGAGGAAGATTATCAATCTATGATACAGAATATGTTTTACGGATATTTTCTAAATTTTGACGAACTGATAAACAGAATTACAGAGCTGCAAAAACGAATAAACACAAACCAATGCATAAGAGTGCAGTGACTGGAAGATGAGTTCTTCTCAGCCTTTTCCCAGCTTCAAGATGGTGCGCAAAAGCCGGGGCCTGCAAACCAATAAATGCACCCCTACCACACATACAGCACCAGCCGGTACCTGACCTGCCGGCAGTAATCTGTATAGCCCGGTAGTTCGCGCCGGAGGATGGTGTCTTCGTAACGGGTCCTTAGGACAACCAATACCACCATTAGAACCATGGGAATGATGGCCCATTTGGAGCCTAATGCAAACGGCATAGACAGGGAGCTCAGGATCATGCCCAGGTAGCCCGGGTGGCGGACTATGCGGTAGGGCCCGGTGGTGATTACCCGGTGGCTTTTATTTTCCTGGATGCGCACGGTCGTTTCAAAAAACGGGTTATGGAGCATGGGCCATACAGAAAATACGGCAGACAGCAGGTACAAAATGATGCCGGCATACAAATAGAAAAACGGGAGGGTGTCTGCCAGGTTCAGGCGTCTGTCCAGTCCGGCCACCAGAGGCGTGACAAACAAGGCCAGCAGGAAATAGGTCAAAATGATGTATTTGTCCAACGTCTTGGTGCCCTCTTGCATTTTCTCCCTGTCTTTTAACAATTGCGGGGCTTTTTTATAGAGCAGTATGCCAATGACAATGCCTCCCAAAGCATAGGTGCCCAGGTATATCCATACCCGTACATTGTCCAGATCACCGGAAGCGGCAAAGAAAACCAGTCCCGTGATGATGATCCACCGGATGGGCGCTAAAAAGACTTTCATGTAATTAATAAAAAGAAGTTTTTCTTAATAAATGAATAAAAATTCTTTTCGTTAAGACAAAATTAAGTGTTTTACTAGAACTTTCTGTATAAGGTGCTCCTAATTTTAACCTAGCTAATTAATGTTATAAATCATGATACGAAGCCTTATGATAAAAACGTTCTTTAAAACCTCCATTCTACTCTTTCTTATCATAGCTACAACGTGCCATTTGTATTCACAAAGACTTAGAGATTATGGCATCATTCCGGGCATATTTAAAACGGGAAAGGAAAATGCTATTACAGATGTGGAGGGTGTTACAGTAGGACATGTGACTTGCATTGTTGCCGACAGTATCAGAACCGGGGTTACCGCCATTGTGCCTCATCAAGGAAATATCTTTAGAAACAAAGTTCCCGCAGCCATTTATTCAGGTAACGGTTTTGGAAAACTCACCGGATATACACAGGTGCAAGAACTTGGAAATATTGAGACTCCCATTATTTTAACTAATACGTTAAGTGTGGCCGCCGGCCTGGATGGACTGATTACTTATACGCTGCAGCAACCGGGCAACGAGAATGTCCGATCGGTAAATGGGATAGTCGGTGAAACAAACGATAGCCAGCTCAACAAAATAACGGCGCGTTATATTAAGCCGCATATGGTCGTGGAAGCCATTAAAAATGCCAAAAGCGGACCTGTTGAGGAAGGAGCCGTAGGTGCCGGTACGGGTACCAGTGCTTTTGGGTTCAAGGGCGGCATAGGAACCTCTTCACGCGTTCTGCCCAAGAGTCTGGGAGGCTATACCGTAGGTGTCCTGGTGCAAACCAATTACGGAGGAGTACTGGAGATAGCAGGCGTTCCGGTAGGACCTCTGCTGGAGAAATACAGTTTTAAGAACAGTGTGTTACAAGACGTGGATGGGTCTTGTATGATAGTTGTCATAACAGATGCACCTGTGGATGCACGCAATTTGGAGCGTATGGCAAAGAGAGCCATGTTTGGAATTGCCAAGACGGGAGGTATTGCATCAAACGGTAGCGGTGATTATGTGATTGCCTTATCTGTATGTCCGGACAATCTGGTTCAAGAAGAGGGTGCATTGTATACGTCAAGCGTGTTACATAACGGAGACATGTCACCTCTTTTTTTGGCAACCATAGAGGCGACGGCAGAGGCCCTGTGGAACTCTTTGTTTATGGCCCGGACAACGAAAGGGTACGAGGGAAAAATCGTTCCTCAGATACCTGTTGATGAAGTGGTAAAAATGTTGAAACAATCCAGATATTTTGAGCAAACATTGAATATTACAAAATGAGACCAAATCTGACTTTAGGTATTTTAGGCGGCATGGGTCCGGCCGCGACAGCGGAATTTTTGATGCTGCTGACAGAAAAAGCACCGGCCTCTTGTGATCAGGAGCATCCGGAAACCATCATCTATTCAAATACGATTACCCCGGACAGAACTGCTTATTTACTGGGCAAAGGTCCCTGCCCTCGTGCAGATATCAAACGTGGTGTTGATGCTTTGTACAAGTGGGGTGCCGATGTGTTGGCAGTACCTTGCAACACGGCTCATTTTTTTCTGGACGAACTGGTGGCAAATGGGCAGATGCCTCTTCCTCTGATACATATTATTGATGCGACTATAAAAGCCTCTGCCGGAATTTGTTCTGAAGGAGCCTGGCTCACCGCAACAAAAGGCACCATGAAAACTGGTATTTACCAGAAACATGCAGAAGCTTTAAACTATACATTCCGAATTCCCACTCCGGAGCAAATGACAACCATACAATATGTTATAGATCTTGTGAAGGGCAAAAAATACAGAACTGCCGGAAGATTATACAAAAATGTAATTGAAGCGCTTTGGTCAAAGGAAAAACTGCCTATCGTGTGTGCTTGTACCGAGCTTCCCATAGCCTTTAATTATACAGGACTGGACAAGAGTTTAGAAGTATCCAGTTTACATGCACTGGCAGATGCCTGTGTAGCCTATCTTTACAACTCGGAAAAACAACAAGTAATGTTATGAAACTTAAGAAGTTAGCAATTCACTGGAAGATTCTGATAGCCATTTTGCTGGGTGCTTTGTTTGGAATATTTTTATCCGACTATATAAAGTATATTCAATGGGCCGGTGACATGTTTCTGCGTGCTCTGAGAATGATTATCATACCCATTATATTTACGTCTCTCACTATGGGTGTCGCAAGTATCGGCAGCTCTGCCGATCTTGGAAGAATAGCCGGAAAGACCTTTGCTTTCTATGTATCCACCACACTTATTGCGGCAACTATGGGTATCTTTTTGGTGAACATTTTCAAGCCCGGCGTGGGCATTGATGTAGGACTCTCTGAAAATGTGGAGTCCATTGCGGCAACACAGACCTCGTTTATAGACCAAATTGTGAACATCATTCCTGCAAATATTTTTGCAGATATGGCTAATGGAAATGTATTGCCTTTGATTTTCTTCTCTATTTTATTCGGTTTCTTCATTACCAGAGTAGGAGATAAGTCAAGAAACTTTATGATAGATTTCTTCAGCAGCACGTACGATGTCATTATTACCATAACCATGTTTATCATCCGCCTTGCGCCTTATGGCGTATTTGCCATTGTGGCTACGATGATAGGTAAGCAAGCCGGAGACGTGGATAAACTGCTTAAAACGTTGAGCAGTCTTGGAGTGTTTGTAAGCCTTGTCTGGGCAGGCTGCCTTATTCAAACGTTTATCATACTGCCTGCCATTGTTCGGTTCATTGGAAAAGCCAATCCCTGGAAACATATGAGCAAAATGTCTACGGCCATACTTACGGCGTTTTCAACTTGTTCCTCTGCAGCGGCACTACCTATATCCTTGCGCGATACGCAGGAGAAAGTAGGTGTTTCCAACAAAATTGCCAGCTTCACGTTACCTCTTGGGGCTACCGTCAATATGAACGGGACAGCGTTATTTGAGAGTGTTGCCGTTCTGTTCATTGCTCAAGCGTATGGTATTGAATTAACTACTTTACAGCAAGTACTGGTAGTAGCCACTGTTCTTCTGGCTGCCATAGGTACTGCCAGCATCCCCATGGCCGGTTTGGTTATGATCTCCGTTGTCTTATCGGCCGTAGGTTTGCCCTTAGAAGGTATAGGGCTTATTCTTGCTGTTGAACAACTGTGTGATATGCCACGTACTGCCACAAACAGTTATGGTGATATGTGCGCGGCAGTAGTAATTGCAAAGTCCGAAAGAGAAATTTTAAAAATTTAATTCTATTAATAAAATATTAATGATAATATTAATCAGTGTCCTATAGTGAATCTTTAACTTTATGTGTAATATTAATTAAATATGTCTATTATGAAAAGGAGGTTATTAGTATTTCTCACCTTGATACTTTGCTTCTCTTTATCGGCATTTGCTCAGAAGACTATTACTGGTGTAGTGCTCGATGGGTCTGCAAATAATGAACCGATGACCGGAGTTGCAATTGTTATTAAAGGTACTTCTATCGGCACCCATTCAGATATTGAAGGCAAGTTTTCAATCTCTGCAAAAAATGGAGATGTCTTAAGACTCAGTTTTATTGGGTATACTACCAAAGAGGTAATGGTCGATGGAGATGCTCCTCTTATGGTTATACTGGAACAAGATGTAACGTTGTTGGATGATATTGTTGTGGTTGGATATGGTGTGCAAAAAAAGAGCGATGTGACAGGAGCCGTGGCTTCCTTGAAAAAAGACGTTCTTGAAAACAGGCCTGCACCAAATCTCATTACGGCGTTGCAAGGTTCTATCCCGGGACTGAAAATAGAATTATATGGGTCTGATGCCGAGGGCAGTAAGAGTTCGACCGTTATCAGAGGCACCAATTCCATTAATGCCGGTAATGCCCCTCTTATTATTCTGGATGGAGCACCCTATTACTTTAGCTGGTCCGAGTTGAATCCGGATGATATCGAGTCTATCGAGGTACTGAAAGACGCCTCTTCTGCAGCTATTTATGGCTCCCGAGGTGCAAACGGTGTCATTTTAATTACTACCAAGAGAGGTTCGAGTGAAAAAGCAAGGGTTAACTATCACGGTTACATGACAGTCCTGGATGTTTATGAACTTCCTAAAATGATGGACGGCGATACGTTTTACTATTATAAAAACGAAGCCGTCGGCGATTTCACGCTGACTGAGCGCAATACGTTCTTAAGCAAAAATTATGTTGATTGGGTAGGTCTCGCTTTAAGAACAGGGTTCAACCATTACCATACCGTCTCTGTCAGTGGTAAAACAAAGGTTAACAATTATTTTGTGTCTTTTATTGTTTCAGATAATAAAGGTATTGCAAAAGGTAATGACTTTACAAAATACTCCGGTAGGATTAATTTTGAACAGGAAATTGGCAAATGGGTTAAATATGGGACAAATACTCAAGTTAATTACGTAGACAGAAGCGGTCATTACGTAGATTTTGAATCGGCCTACTATATGAATCCCCTGGCTCAAGCATTTAATTCTGATGGTTCGTTACGCTTACAAACCTGGGAAGCCACAACAGACGTTGCCAATCCCTTGTCTGCACTCAACGACATTAACAGCAATCTGCGCAGAACTATAATGACCAACAATTACTTAGACGTAAAATTCCCTATTGATGGTTTGCTTTACAAGTTAAATACAAATTTGCAGTTTGACTCAAGAAATGAAAACACCTATTATGGAAGAAATACCTATACAGGAGCCAGAAATAACGGATTATTAATCATCGACAACTCCTATTCATCTAAGTGGTTGATTGAGAACATTTTAAGTTATACGAAAACATTCGGTAAGCACAGCATCTTCCTTACAGCTCTGTACTCTGCACAGCACCAGACAAGAGAGACAAATTCAATAGAAGGTAGTGGATTTGGAAGCGATGTGTTGACGTATTGGCAGCCAAACAAAGCAACGGCTCTTACCGCCGCAGCAAGCGAATGGACCAAAACACACGTTTCGCAAATGTTAAGAGCCAACTACTCATACGATTCCAGATATTTAATGACACTTACAGTACGGCACGATGGTTATTCCGCTTTTGGTGTGGATAAAAAATACGGACTGTTTCCATCGGTTGCTCTTGGCTGGAATATCATCAATGAGCCGTTTCTTGAAGGAAAAAAGATGCACAAACTATTCAACGAGCTGAAATTAAGGGTTTCATACGGTATAAATGGTAACGAAGCAATTGATCCTTACGCTACTCTTCCCAAGTTGAGTACAAGGAATTATCTGGGTGATGATTATTCTTCAGAGTTTGGTTATTATCCGACTAAACTAGAATCTCCACTTTTGGGGTGGGAGAAGACGGCTTCTTTTAACATTGGTTTGGATTTCGGTTTATTAGCTAACAGAATATCGGGTACTTTGGATGTTTATGATGCTAGAACAAGTGACTTGCTTTTGATAAAAACAATACCCTCAATAAACGGAGCAAGTTCCATTTGGGAGAATATTGGTAAAACCCGCAGCTATGGGATTGAGTTTGGACTTCATGCCACCAATATCAGTAAAAAAGATTTTACCTGGTCTACTAGTTTCATGATATATGCAAATAGAACGAAGCTTGTTGATGTCGGATTATATGACGAAAACGGAAATCCCATAGATGACGTTGCCTCGGGCTATTTCCTGGGCTGGCCCACCAACTGTTACTACGATTACGTGTTTGATGGTATTTGGCAGATTGGGGAAACAGGTCCGGACACACCTTTACACTCACAGCCGGGTTTTGTTAAATACAAAGACTTGGATGGTGACGGCGATATCACACCTGAAAAAGACAAAATGGTGGTTGGTTCACGCGAAGCAAAATTTGATGCAAGTCTGACGAACACATTCAGGTATAAAAACTTGTCGCTATCTGTTTATATGACAGGGCGTTATGGCTCTCTTACACCAAATTACTTCTTAAATTCGCATACGGAAAGCTATAGAATTAACCTGTACCATAGGGCTTTCTGGTCAGAGACATATCCTATTAATGAATATCCTTCAAATACCAAAGACGCTTCCAGCAATCCAAAACGTGTAAGATTTTACAGAAGTGCCGATTTTATAAAGGTTAAAGACGTCACATTATCTTACAGATTGCCCGACAAGCTTTTGCAATCCATAAAAGTAAATAAGCTGGAAGTATATGTGAATATGAAGAATTTATTCACATTTACCAACTGGGTAGGACTCGATCCTGAATTTGTGGGCTCTTCCAGCAGACAAAGATCTATACCTCAAACAAGAGAATATACACTTGGACTAAAAATAGGTTTTTAAAAAATTTTAAGTATGAAACGAATAATCATTATAGCAACAATATTGACAACTTGCTTCATTTCTGAATCTTGTACTAAAGATTTTTTAACAGAAAAGCCGGTTGATGAAATTTATGCCAATAATCTTCTGGTCAATTACAGAGGGTTTTACAGCATGATTTCTGCTCAAAGAGGACTTATGAGAAACGAGCATGGAAGATTCGATGCTACCGCCATCAGTCCGAATTCCGTTTTCAATGGAGGTTCAGACCTATATTTTGGTAACCAAAGAATATCCACGGCAACCTGGTGGAACTGGCCAAAACTTATCACTCAATTTACCGATGGTGTGGTTTTTAAAGAGATTTTCGATCAAATGTACACCATCATCAATGTAAGCAATATGATTATCAACAGGGCAGAAAATGACCCAAACGTAGATTGGGAAGGTGGCTCTGCAGAAAAGGATGAAATAAATAAGACCTCAATCATTGCACAAGCAAAATTCTTCAGAGCCTGGGCATACCGGCATCTAACCTACAGCTTTGGTGATGTTCCTCTTAGCCTGGAAGAGATTACGGGATCAAATTACAGAACAGACTGGGACAGAGACCCTGTTGAAAAAGTACGTGAGGCAATGATTGCAGATTTCCAATATTGCGTGGATCATTTGGATTGGCGTACAGACGGTAACAACACAAAGCCCAATCAAGCCATTGCCAGAACCTATTTGGCGGAAACCTATCTTGCCATTGATAAAGTACAAGAAGCTTCCGAAGTGTTAAAACCGCTTTGTGAAGGAGATAAGTATAGCCTGATGACGACAAGATTCGGCTCAAACGCAAGCGAACCGGGCAATTGCTTTATTGATGTATTCCGCAGCCCTCTCTATTCTGAAGGTAATAAAGAAGTACTATACAGCTTCCTGAATGCCGAGGAAGAGTCCATTCCGTATGGAACAACCGGCATAAGTGAGGTCCGCAACATGTTTAAAAACTACTATTCGTACCTGACGGAAGTAGCTACACTCACTCATCCCGATTATGAAGGCAAGACCATAGATCTCTTCTGGTCCTTGAACGGAGGTAAAGGGGCGACCCGTCTTGCCGTTCCCATTGGAGCATGGAGGCTATACGAATGGGGTAATCAGCAAGATAATGACATACGCTACGACGAATATTCCGTTATGAAAAAACTGTATTTTCTCAATACAAAAAATGAAGTATATGAGATTCTTGATAAAGACGGTAACAGCCCGATTGCTCTCAAGCCCACAGCTGCCATGTTTGCCACATCTGAGGGCACGATTAAAAACTATTTTCTGCCTTCTACACGTAAATGGGATAATCTTCACTCTAATTTTGAAAGAGCCAGTACAGACTATTGTTTCCAAAATGTCTCCTATATGCGGCTATCAGAATCTTATTTTTTATACGCAGAAGCTTTGCATAAATTAGGGGATAATGAGGGGGCAGCAAAATGGATAAATAAAATTCGTAGTCGTGCACAAGTCTCTACTGTAACATCCTCAGACATCACAATGGATTTTATATTGGATGAACGTGCCAGGGAGCTCCTTTGTGAAGGACAAAGAAGGCATACTTTAATGCGTGTGAGTCAAGCAAATGGTGGAGACGAAAGAGATGTCAATAATTACTTCAAACGTAGAATAAGAGAGATTAACGAAGTCTGTGGACAAATTGAAGGTGGCATTTCCATGCTGGGAACAACAACAGTAAGCCACGGTGCAGAACTTTATGATACCCCGGTGTTATTCCCCATTCCAAAGGTCTTTATAGACTCTAATACGAAAATTCGAATTAAACAAAACGAAGGATATCCTTCTTATTAAAATTTACACATAATGAATCACAATATATTTAAAGCTGCTGTTTGTGCTGTTCTGCTCTGTACAGCACTAGCGTGCGAAAAGGATGTAAAACCCGAGAAGATCAATCCCGATGAGCTGAGGGTTCTTACAATCTCCCAACTGAAAGATTTTAATGAAGGCAAACTGACAGCAAAAGTTAAAATTCCTGCTGTGGTAATGAGTACTCCGGAGATTGTTGGTTCTACAATGTTTACTATTCAGGATGGATACGAATCGAGAGATGGTATCCTGATTAACCACCAAACGGCACACAATTATAAGGCAGGCGATAACATTGTTATAGACATAGACGGTTGTAACCTGACTAAAGATGACGTCTTTTGTACCATAACCATTCCGAATAACGAAAATGTCACAAAGGGTACCGCTGCTGTCGCCCCATACGGTGCCGTAATCATAGACAAAGCAAAACTGCAAAGCGGCAACTATCAATCTATGTATGTTGGTCTATCCGGTTATGAGGTAATTGACGATCAAATAGCTGAAAAGGTGGGAAAAACACTGAAATTCGTTAACAAGGACAGCGACACCATTCTTGTAATCACCTCTTCTTCTGCCTCCTTTGCGGGAGAGACTGTGCCGGAATTAAGCGGGACAATCAAAGGTATAGTTTTATACCAAAACGGAGAATATGTCCTGTCCCCGCAAAATCTATCGGATTTTGCACAGTTGACAGAAAAGCGGTTCAAGATTAAAGGAGATAACAATGCCATACTTGTTTGGAGCGAGGGTTCCTCTTTAGATAGTTACCTGTCAGAAGCTTCAGTTAATGAGGTCGAGGGAGCCGTTTCTCTTGATGCAAATGGCACACAACCGGCCAACTGTTTTATAGTTGACAAACCCGGTGTATACCGTTTCTTTGCAATGAACCCGCTAGGCGAATATCCTGCAGGTATTCCGGAAGAAACACAAATTTATATTACTGTAGAGGGAGTTGGCGGAAACACTGTAGTAGGTTACGTTGATCCGGCCAGCAAAAAAATTCTCTGGACCTGGCATATTTGGGCAAGCACCGTTTCTCTTGCAGAAATGACCTTAACACACAATACCACGGCAACCGATAACAATAAAACGGTATCAAGATCTATTGTCATGCTTGATAGATTATTGGGTGCCAACAATACCACACCGGGAACCGTTGGGCCTCATGGCTTATATTACCAGTGGGGAAGAAAAGACCCTATGATTGGTGTTAGTATCATTGGTCAGTTCAGCAGTTCAGAAGATGAGAGTGAAACCGAAATTGGCGGAGCTGCTACGGCAACATCTTCTGTTAATAAAACGTTTGTTCCGGATTGGTATTACGACGACAGTAATGAAGAAACAAAAACACACCAGGGAGCAAGTGCCCATCCAACCAGATATATCTCCAACAACGACAACAATCCTTCATATGCAGACAAGACGTGGCCGGATATAGCAAATCCTTGTCCTTACGGTTTTCACATTCCGGATGAAAATGAGAGCAAGGCAATATGGGGAGTGAATGGGGCTTTGAAATACAGCGGTTTGGGATTGGTATATCATGCCGATGGGACAACGGAAGGTATGGATACAGCAAGAGATTTAGGTTTTGTCCTCAAAGGTTTGGATATTTGGTTCCCAAATAACGGAAACCGTGCAAGAAAGGCCGGTCGTATGTTGAACCTGGGAAGGCAACATCATTATTGGTGCAATTATTTAAATGCTGCCGGTACAAACGGATATGCAGCAAGAATAAGAAATGATGAGATTAACCCGGGTGCCGCCATCAACAGAGGCAATGCAACCGGTATCCGTTGTGTAAAGGATTATAAAGAAGAATAAATCGTTACATGATGTATACCTACATAAAAAACACACTCCTTGTTGCCTTGCTGATATGTACAACTGCAACGTGCAAGTGCTCATCGGAATCGAATGATCCCGAAGTGCCCGATAAGCATGAAACTTCCCAATATTTCCCCGGTAAAGATTGGGAGACAACCTCACCCGAGACAATGGGATATAGCTCAGAAAAGTTTGCAGCCCTCAAAACAGAAATTGAAAAAAGGTTGACGACAACTCATCTGATGGTGGTAGTTTCCGGGAAGGTCATTTTCTCTATGGGAGATCTCTCTTACAATGCAAAGATTGCCTCCTGCAGAAAAAGTTTACTGTCCATGCTTTATGGAAAATATGTTGAGGATGGCACCATTGATCTAGAGGCTACGCTTAAGGACCTGAAAATTGACGATATTGGTGGACTCCTGGATATAGAAAAAAAAGCAAAGGTACGCCATCTGATTACAGCCAGATCGGGTGTGTTTCATCCGGCCTCAAACACAGGTGATGATTACAAATATGCACCGGCAAGAGGAAGTGTGGAGCCCGGTACCTACTTTTTATATAACAACTGGGACTTCAACTGTGCCGGAGGTATTTTTGAACAGTTGGCAGGTATGGATATCTACTCGGCTTTTTACAAAGACATAGCCTTACCTATTGGAATGCAGGATTATAGGCTTGCTAATCAAAAAAAGTCAGGTGACCTGACTCTCTCAAAATACCCTGCGTATCATTTTTGGATTTCCACCAGAGATATGGCCAGAATCGGATACCTGATGCTGAGAGAAGGAGAATGGGACGGCCAACAAATTATTAGTAAGGATTGGGTAAAGACCACAACCTCTGTTGTTACTCCCCGCTCAGAAATGAACCCCTCTTCACGTCATTCCCATGAATTCGATTACGGATATTTGTGGTGGATTTTCAACAAAGAATTCACCGGTTACGACCCAACGGTATATAAAGACGGTTATACAGCCACAGGTTTAGGAGGTCAATATATCACTGTTCTACCACAATTGGATATGGTTATTGCTCATAAAGACATAAACTCGCAAATGGAAAAATCAACATATTATATGTTAATAAAAAAGATTGCTGAATGTAAACAGTAAGTCTTGCATCCTTAATAGGTTAGGTTGTTTTTTGATAATGACAGACTCCATTAGTCTGTCATTATCTCTATAAATGACTTCCTGAAATCTTCATTGTACAATTGAGCATACTCTTTAATGAAATTTGCATACAGCTGCTTTGCAAAGCTATGGTTCCCAATTTCTTTGTAAGCTCTGCATTTATATTTTAAGGCTATTTCATCCAAAGAATCAAATAAGAAAATTGCATTCGCAACAGCTATAACAAGCTCAGGATTATCTTTAATATTGAACGTGAGTAAGAATTTTTCCAAGTAATCAACTACCTGATCAGCAACATTTGATTTAATGCTTTCCAGCCAAAGATATTCACAACGATAAAGAAGGCCACCGCTTTTAATGATATCAAGCAAGGAGTTTATTTTTGATACCGATCGGTCATCTGATGTAATTATATTTATAAAATCGTAATAATCTATGTTGATTTGCTCAGACTCAAAAGCTATGAATTCACCGTTTCTGGAAATGGAGTGTTCCCCCACGGTATCCAATACTTTCTTAAGCTTTGCCAAATAAACCGAACGGTTGTTCCTTGCACTTTGCGGATCCTTATCAAACCATAAAATATAGTTAAGAGTGCTTATGGAAACACCACCATCTTGATGATGGCATAGTAATAAGCAAAAGAGTTCTCTAAGTGTAGGAGAGAATTTTCGGGTAATATCTGTTCCGAATTTATCATAGACTCTAAATTCTCCAAATAATCTTACAGACGCTTTTGTGAGCGGATACTGATTGTCGCTGTCCCGTGATGTTTTATTCTCTGCCAGAAGGCTTTGTTCTTGTCTTTTAGCTTTGTATTTAAAGTAAAAATATATGAGAAAATCAACAATAAATAAAATTACAACTCCATAAATTACTTTCAGGGGAATATTTGACTTCTGAGTGCTTATGATAGAAACCTCTGCAAATGTAATATGTTCGTTCTCTGCAGGCAGGCAAATATGATAAGAAATGTCTTTATCAATATTTATATCATGAAATGTAACCGTTTCTTCTTGAGATGAAATTAAGATTTTATTCTTCTGTACAAATAGACAAAATTCTATAGAATCACTATTTGCAAAAGCGCTCTTTTTTGTGTCTGCAGATTTAACATATTCCGGTGAAATAAGTGTATATCTTCGGGTTGAATCGCAGGATTCCACCAGAAATGCCAGTTTGATGTAATCATGTATTTCAAAAGCTATCAACGGAAAAGAATAATTTTCTGGTTGCGAATTGAAGTGCAAGGTTACTTTTATTTCTGTATTAGGCATCAAATGAGTTTTAATGCCACTATTTTGCAGTTGTTGATCGTAAGCAAATGTGCTGTTGCATACGATTACCACAAGAATAAATCCCAGTAAGAAGTTTTTATTTGGCATCTTTTTAAATTAACTATAAATTTAAATATTATTATGTGATATGCATAGCCTATGTTAATTATTAGTGGCATTTTAGCAATACACCTGGCAGTATTGACCGGATATCTTTTATGGAAAAATTCCGCCCCGGCCGTTACGCTCCTGGGCATGGGTATAATCATGTTTATCCTTGCCTACTTCTTTAATGTCAATGAGTACCACTTAATTAGTGGTGATAGTTTTTTAAGATCCTTCTATGGCAATATTTACGATGCGTTCACCAATCGTTTGTTAGAAGCAGGTTTGCTTATTATGCTCTTTGGGGGCTATATTGAATATATGAAAAAGATAAAAGCCAGTGATGCAATTATCTATATAATGATGCGCCCGGTTTCTGTATTTAAAACAAATCCGTATCTCTTCTCTATCATCATTATTCCTATAGGAATGATTATTTACCTGGCACTTCCTTCAGCAACGGCCATGGGATTGTTTTTTATGGCAACCATATATCCGGTTTTATTGGGATTAGGTGTAAGCAGGGGATTCGCTCTGTCGGTCATTTCTGCTTGTACTGTTTTTGATGTGGGCGTTGCATCATGGAATAGCAATATAGCGGCAGAGGCTTTACAAATGGATATTTCACAGTATTTTTCCATTCAACTGCCTATAATGATTCCACTCATTTTTATTTTAATGCTTTCTGTTTATTTATCAAACAAATATTTTGATAAAAAAGAATCCAAAACACAACCCATAAAACCGCATATGGTAAAGATTGAGGATTGGACAGAAGTTCCGCATCTTTTTTATGCATTATTCCCAATATTACCCCTCTTGATATTATTTATTTCGCCATACCAAATTCGTATTACATCAAGCCTGTCCATATCCATAATCATTTCTTTTTTTATTGTTGGAATCATTGATGCTATAATGAAGAAATCATTTCTTGAAGCATTAAAATCCATGGACTGTTTCTGGGAAGGTTTTGGGAAGATTTGTATGTCTGTTGTGGTGCTTATGATATGTGCCGATATCTTTTCGCAAGGTCTTATCAGAATGGGATTTATTGATTTTATCGTTCTTATATTGACTATTTTACCGGTTAGTAAATTTGTACTTATGTTTATACTCGGTATTGTAGTCTTTTTTGCCGTACTTCT
This sequence comes from Bacteroidales bacterium, assembly GCA_049652385.1. Classification (GTDB taxonomy): domain Bacteria; phylum Bacteroidota; class Bacteroidia; order Bacteroidales; family UBA932; genus DMER64. The sequence continues at coordinate 32,247 of JBASDX010000006.1, forward strand.
GGTTGGAAGCGGAGTCTCTCTATTCTCTTCCATTTTACCCTTGTTGCCTGAATTAGCGGCAACAATTGGAGTATCTACCCTTGCATTGACAGTATCTATGCAACTTATTACAGGTATTGCCAGAATAGCCTCTCCCATTGCTATTATTGTACTTACTATAACAAAATTAGCCGGTGTTTCACCCATACCTCTAATAAAGAGAAATATCATTCCCATGCTGGTTGTGTCTTTTTCAGTAATGATTATTGGCTACTTTTTCATTCATTAAACGCTTTTCGTATGCACAAAATCCTCACCCTCATAGCGGCCCTGCTGCTGATTGCAGGACCGGCCCACAGCCAGAAACCGGAACAAATCCCCGGCTCGGTGTTCTACGAAAGCATACGGGAATTGTCCTTTGAAGACAGGGAGCTGGCCATCCGGGAGCAATTTGAAAACGGCAACTTTCCGGAGTTCCTGCTGCAATTTGTGCCTATAGACACCACCCTGGCCGATGCCCAAGGTGCCCTGCACCGCGTTACTTTTTACGTATCTCCCGATTATTTGTCCGTTGGTACGACGGAGGATTATTTTATCATCCCCCTGGGACCTAAAACGGCCCAGAAAGTGGCCGATCGCCTGGAGGCTTCCCTGCCCACTCCCAAAGTGGTGGATATGGTGTATGAGAAATCCGTGCTGAAATTGGAGCCCTTTAATTTTATCCCCCGAGGCATCCGTAATACCACACCCGATATCCTCTACGACCATTCCAAAATAGTGCAGGCGCAGCGCAAAGCCGCCGGGTACGTGCCGGGCGTTTTTGTAGCCGGCACCAAGAAAGACATTGTGATTTCCGGCAAATTGGCCGATACCACCCGCACGCACCACGTAACCATTTACGGCTGGCACAAACTGGACGGCATCCGCATCCAGCCGGTGACTAACATCCACATAGACACGTACGTGGACTACAGCCACGGAGCACGCCTGGTGTCCAATCGGGTACTGATTGACGGCAAGGAGTATGACTACCGCCGCGTGCTGCAGGACCCCATGCTACATACTTTGTTGAACGACGAGCCCGCCCCGCTCCAAAAAACAGCCTACCCGTATGAATAGCCGCTTGCTAGACGGCTTGTTCTTGAAAATATTTCAGATAGACCGTTAGCAAATCCTCTTTCTCTAGCAAGTCCGGAATGTCCGTATCTTTCAGAAAACGGGTGGTATTGGTTATGTCGTATTTGGGCTGCAAATCCCCAAAGCGGTTGACCAGGGAATCGCTCCGTTTCCTCAGCTCCGGGGTATCTTCCGGGAATAACGAGGCCAGTACCCTCAAGGGGTTTTCACGGATATCGGCTTGCAACAGGGCATCGCGCCAGCGGCCGTAACGCACCAGCTTGTTCCGGTATCCCATACGGCGGATGGCCTTGACCATCGTACGTACCGTGAAGGCTTCCGGGTTCAGCAGATTGAACGCCAGTCCGCATGCCTCGTTCTGCCTGGAAATGTGGGCAATGGCCCGGCTTACGTAATCCACCGGCACAATCCGCAGCCGCGTTTTCAGCCGGGGCGACATGCGCATCTGGATGCTGCCTACTATCAACCGGCTGAGCAAATCTTTCGTCTCCCAGATGCCGTGCACCGTGTCTCCGGTAATCTCTCCGGGACGGAAGACGCACGCCCTTAAGCCTCGGTCCTGCGCTATTTGGACGAGTTTTTCCGATACCCATTTTGTTTCCGAGTAGCCCAGCGTAAAGCCTTCTCCGGAGGTCAGCGGATCGTTTTCGTACACCGTTTTACCCAGGTGCGAGGGGTTGTCGTACACGCTGTAGGAAGACACGTAGTGGAAATACTTGGGCCGGCCCTTGCAGGCAAAACGCAAGCACTCGCGCGTACCGTCCACGTTGGCGTCTTTCATATACGCATACGGGAACAGGAAATTGAGTACGGCGCCGTTGTGGTAGACGGCATCTATTCGCCGGCTCAGCTCTTCATACACGTTTTCCTCCATGCCGAGCATCGGCAAATCCAGAGCCCCCGGAACGGCTGTCAGGCGCGCCGCGTACTCGTCTTTCCAGCAGCGGTAATGCTTCATGTTGGCTGCAATCCGCTCCATCCCCGCCCGGGCGTCTTCTGCCCGCACGTGGCAATACACCGTAAAGTCAGGCTCCGGGTTCTGCTCCAACAGCGAGCGGATCAGGAACGCTCCCAAAAACCCCGTGCTGCCTGTCAAAAACACGTTTTTGCTCTCTGACGGCAGGTGGTCGTACGGACCCTCAGGGACAATGGCATCGTCCAGGGTGCATTCCTGCTGCAAGTCGGTTTTCATGCCCATGCCGCCGCCCTCCAGCAAATGGCTCTGCACGTATTGCGCAAGGACATTGACCGAAGCATTGGGTCCGATTTTAGTAACATCCAGCGTGATACCGAAGGCTTCCTCAATCCGGAATACACATTCCACCAGCCGGAGCGAATCGCCTCCCAATTCCAGAAAGCCGGCATCGGGGTCGTAATCGTCCCGCTCCAACAGGCTGTCGAACACGGCTTTCACCTTCTGGTGGATGCCGTCCAGGGCCGTATGCGGATCGGGCGCCGTCTTGCGGGCCCCTGCATGGCTCTTGCTGCTGAACAACACGCCCGGCATCCCGGCCAGATAAAGTTCCCTGACCTTGTGCGTACGGATTTTGCGGTTGTCCGTACGGGGCAATGTGTTTTTCCTGACAAATACGATATCGGCAAAAGAAAATTCAAAGACCCGGGCCGTTTCCCTGTTGATGCGTGAGGCCAGGATGGCAAAATCGTGCTGCGTTTTATCGGTTTCCACACACGCCACAACCGTCTCCCGGCCGTTGACGGCTGCCGTGAAAAAGACCAAGGTATCTGTAGCCAAGGCAGCGATGTGTTTTTTCAGCGTCACGGCAATATCCTGCGGATACACGTTTTCTCCGTTGATGACCAGCATCTCTTTGCTGCGGCCGGTCATGTAAAAACGGCCCTCGTGAAGGGCACCCATATCGCCCGTACGGTAAAAATACCCGTCATACCCCGCTATACGCATCTTGAAATGCTGCGATTCTTTGGGGTTTTTCCAATACCCCGTGCAGACGCTTTCCCCCCGGATGTACATCTCGCCAATTTCGCCTTCCCCGCACGCCTGACCCGTTTCCGGGTTTACCGCCACCATGGTCAGGCCTTTTATGGGCGGGCCGAGGCTAACCAGCTCCTTCCCCTGTCCCGGAGGGCACAGCTGAAAGCGGTTTTTGCGCAGGGCCTCCTCCTGCAGCCACACGTTCCGGCTGCTCTCCAGCGAGGCCGTAGCCAGGCACACATTCTCGGCCATGCCGTACCCGCTGGCAAACACCCGCTCGCTCAGTCCGAACAGCTCGGCAAAAGCCCGCTGCGTAGCCGGATCCACAAACTCGGACCCGCTCATGAAATACCGCACGTGGGACAGGTCGTACTCCAGCGCGGCCGGCGGCGTGAGGATGTTCGGAAACAAGGCATACGCGCTGTTGGGCGCCAGCGTAATCGTGGCTTTGAAATCCTGAAGGACCCTTAGCCACAGGGTAGGTTTTTTAAGAAATTGCCTGGTCTCCAGGAAGAAGACTTTGCCGTCTTTGGCTGTTACGGGCAGGAAAATGCCAAAAAGCAGCCCCATGTTGTGGAAAAACGGAACCCACAACGCCAGCCTTTGGCCGGTGGAATAATCGTAGCGGTCCTGCACCTGGTCTATGTGGACCATCAGGTTGTTAAGGGTAACCTGCACGCCTTTGGGCTCGTTCGTGGAACCCGACGTGTATTGCAGATAAATCACCTCGTCCCGCCCCGCCATATGCTGCAGCAACGCATGCCCCCGCCCCTGCTCCAGCACCTCCTGTAGCAAAACGTCCAATTGTTGAGTACCAATCAAGTCCGTATACAGCCTCTGAAGGCGGAGGGCCTGGAGCGGCGCCTTTTTCAGCAGTTGTCTGGCCGGTTGGGCAGACGCTCCGTTCTTTTTTCCGCCGGTGGCCTTCTCCTCGCGGGCCGCTTCTTGTTCCAGGGCGTAGTTGGAGATGATGAACCTGGGTTTGCACGATTTGACCACGGACACAAACCGCTCCGTTTTCCCCTCGTCAATGGGCGGAGGGATGATGGTAAAAATGGTGCCGGCCATGATGGCTCCGTATACGGCATATATGGTTCCGGGATCTTGCAGCGAGAAAATCACCACCCGGTCTCCTTTTCTGGCGCCTTTTTCTTGTAACGCGCGGGTTATGGCCAACGCGTTTTTCAAGACCGTCTGCAGGGTAACCTCTGTTACAGCGGCCTTGTCTGTGGAGTAGTCAAGGAAATTCAGGATCTTTCCATGCGGATTTTCCTTCACCCTCTCCAGCAATATGTCTACAATGCTTTTCATGTCACTTTTACATCTCACTCTTGGCCAACTCCCTCATACACTCCCTCATTCCTGCAAACAGGTCCTGTATCTTTTCTTTATCTTTTACGCTGCCTCGTACGGCCGAGGTAAATACCAGCGTGTTGTGTATCATTTCAATGCCAATGGTAATGTGCCGTTTGTACTGCGAGGGTGCCATCAGCATGATGTCCTCTATAGCCACATCGCCCATAGCCAGCGGCTGGTGCGGAATGACTCCCAGGTTACTGAATCCCAAGACAGGAGGGGTAAACCAAAGCCTCGTGCCCGGTTTGACTATAAAAAACGGAAGCACGTAACCCAAGCCTATCAGAGGTATTCCGCTCAAGCCAATATACCCTCTGTTTTTTTTACGTTTTGTTATGCTGTGAACAGTCCGGAGCGTTTTGTCAATGCTTTCTTGGCATCCGCTCATCTTCAATTGCAACAGCCCCACATGGTTTGTCACGCCTATGGTTTTGCCGGGTTTGATGTACTTCCGGTTGTCTACCATACACGTAATGGTGAAAGGCCGCTCTTGGGGAAAATCACACGTTTGACACAACGCGTGCATGTAGCAGGACAGGAGCACATCGGTAACGGTGACGTGCTTCTTTTTGGCAACGTCTTTCAACGCCGCGGCATCGGTTTGGTCCCATTTGTAAACGACCATCTGCAGGCGGTCCTCGGCACTTTCCGGCTCAAAAGCAAAGGTGCGCTTTTCTTTCAATCGCGTGATGTTCTTCAACAGCAGCCAGGCTCTCGGTTTTTGCCAAAGGTTCATGCCCGAATAAATCATCGAGGCGGCCCGGCTCCCCGCTTTTATGACGGGCAGAGGCGCTCCTTTTTTCAAAGCCGAGTAGGCCTCGGCAAACTGCACAAACAGACTATAACCTCCTCTCCCGTCCATAACCATGTGGTTGGCCAGCACGCACAGCAGGGATTTGCCCCGGTGGTTGATCAGAGCCACTTTGTATTGCACGTTATGATCGACCGGAATCACCTGATTCATAAAGTCGTACCGTATCTGTTCCAGGCGGGCGGCCCCGTCGCTCGCATCAGTCACATCTCCCACCGCAGGTCTGTTGATCCTGTCGGACTCGGCTTCCACCTCGGCCCCGTGCTCCTCTGCCTTTATCCGAAGCTCATGCTCCGTTTGTTCAGTCAGCGCATCTGCGTCAATCACCGTCAAGATATCGTCTATTGTATAGGGCATGATCTCCCAATACGGTCTCAAAGCCTTGTCCCTGAAGGCACTATGCAAAATGGGATGCGCTTGTGTAATATGCTGTATGGCCTGCCTGAGAAGGTCCGTTTCCAACAACCCCTCGTACCAAAACTCGCCTCTAATCATCCGGTCCGTAGTCTGTCCCAGGATAAAGTGCAACTTATCCCACAACTCGGCCCGTAGACGACCTGTGCACGGTCCCGCCGAGTTGCTTGTTTTCAAAATGCCTTTATCCATTGCCTAAACACATAAAAATACAAATATAGTCTAAAATGTTGTGGTGCGCCACCGGATCTGATTCGGTGCGCCAATTCGGTGCGCCACTTGACGTTTGTAGCGTCAATTCCAAATTTAATTACCTTTGCAGCCAAATAGTATTACAACAAATTATGAAAATTTTTATCAAGTATCTGATTAGCACGGCTTTGGTAGCTATGCTGTTTGTGCCCGTTACGGTGGAAGCACAACGAATGCCCAAAAAGCACAAGAACGCCCCCGATTACACTATTGTCATAGTAACTAACCCCTTGGTAGAAGCTTTCGATGCCTCTGAGTATCCGCACCTGCGCTTCTACTATACTCCTGAGGAAATGCCGCATTTTCTGGAGGTACTTCATCAGGTAAGGCCCATCCCTCCCGAAAAAGGTATGTACGGAATGGTTGTGGACAAAGAAGGAACCATTGCCTATACAAGAGTTTTTAGCGATGCCCTTTCCGACAACTGGGATAACAGGGACGAGACCAGCTTTCACATGCTGAACGTTGCGGCTCGTAAAGGCAGCAGCGGAGACCCCAGGCCTTTGGAAGATTTTCTGAAAGACTATGTCATTAAAGAAAAAGTGGCTAAAATTGATAACAAGAAATCCTATGCGCCCGGTCAGGTACCCTCCTACAAAGGCTGGGATAAAGGCCAGATTGAAGGCCTGGTATTGCCCGACTTTGATTTGGTAGCTCAAGATGGTACGGAAACCACCATCAAAGAGGTACTCGACGGCAATCCCGGCTATATAGTATTTACCAGAATCTCTGAAGACGGCAAAACGGTCAGCCCCCTGCTATGGCACATAGAAATGATCCTCTATAACTACTTTCCGCCCCGTCGGTAGCAGTTTTGTTTGCACCACGCTGAGACGCTGACAGCCTCTGCGCAGACCCGGCCCCCCAGCCAGCCCCCCCAAGCCAGCCCCCCCAAGCCAGCCCGCCATCCTCAAGATGGTGCGCAACGCAGAAATATTGCCAAATGTATACGATTGGGTATCTGTCACATAGGCCAAAACACTGAAAAATCTTGCGCACCATCTTGAGGCTGGGTGCGCAAACCGGAAGTCGGCACCCGCAGACAGGCACGCGCAAGCCACAGGCAGGCGCAGGCCACAGGCAGGCACGTGCAAACAGGCAGGCATGTGCAAGCAGACAGGTCTGTGCAGCGCGGTCAGGCGCATGCAATACAGAGTTAATGCGGACTATGCCAGCGGGGCAAAACGGGCGGGGAACAGCTTGCTCAACAGGTAGGTTTCCAGTCGGCGGCCCCAGACAAGGAACCACGACATGACCCAACGCGACAGCAGCATCCAGGGCAGGCTGCCGCCCACGGCCACAAACAAGAGCAGATCTTCTACGTTGCTATGGGATATGCCAATATGGTGGTTGAGCAAATCGATATCGCGCCGGGAGAGTTTTCCGGTGGACGCCTCGTCAATCATTACCGCAGCGCCATAGGCCAGTCCCAACGTGTTGGCCACAATCCACAGAAAGGCCGTTCGGGCCGGCAGACCAAAGAACTTCATAACGGGTCTAAGGAATTTTGCAATGTAGCGTATGATGCCAAATTCTGACAGTAGCCTTTGGATTACGGTCAAAGAAAACACCAGCGTCACCATGGGGATGGCTATACGCAACGTACTCCAAAACCAATCCACCAACATGGGCCACAAAGCACTTTGTTGGGCTTGACTTAAATCAGCCACATAGTCCATGGGTTGTCCCGGCATGATTTTGTTCAACATCCAGCCCAGTAAAAGGGAAGGAATCGTTCGTACCGCTACTATCCGTAACGCAGAACTGCCTGTTTTCTTTTGCACGGCTGTTTCTAAGATCATGTTATGGGAGCATAAAACCATGGTGGATATAATGGTGACACTCCGCATGTCCAGATGCAGCGAGGCAATGACCGCTACGGCCGAATAGCAGTTCACAAAATACCCCGATACATAGGCCAATGCCGCCTCGCCCGGCAGTCCAAACCAGGAAAACACCGGTGTCAAATGCATGGACATCCAGGCTATTACCCCAAAATATTTGAGAAAGGTAATGACCAAAGTGACTATCACCATAATGCGTACCAGCCACCAGGCCGTTTTCAAAGCATTGGGCGTCACCGCCTTCACAGATCGTACCACACGCTGCCACACCGTCTCTGGAGAGGGGACTTCAGCTGAAAGAGGTTCAACGGAAAGAGGTTGGGCAGAAGGGGCTTCGGCTGAAAGAGGTTCGGCAGAAGGGGCAACGTGAGAAGGCGTTTCCATAGACCGGGCATCCGCAGATATATTTTCAGAAAGGGGGTTGCCAAAAGTCTCTGCTATAGGAGTTTCGGATGAAGGTTTATCTAAGGGTGTATTCATAAAATGCTATTGTACGTTTGCCGAGATAAACGGAAGTGCCCTGCGCAGCGCCGCCCTCCAGTAGTACCAGCTGTGGGCTCCGTCGTAAATGCGCACCTGCAGCGGGATGTTTTTTTCTTTCATGGCCAGCGAAAATTCCACATTGGAGCGGTAGGTAAAGTCGTCGTCCCCGCAATCTATCAGCCACACAATGTCTTTCAACGCCTCTGCCTGTTCCGGAGCCAGGTTTTCAATATACCGCACGGCATTGTTGTCGGCCACGCGTTTGCGTATTTCCTTATGCACCGGATCGTCTGTATTGTACATAGAAATGGGCGAGGGGTACAAATACGCACTCATGGCGTAGACCACCGCAAACACGTCGGGTCTGTGACAGGCGTACATGACCGAGCTTTGTCCGCCCATAGACAAACCGGCAACAGCTCGCGCCTCTTTCCTCGATTTGATCTTATACCGGGCCTCAACCACGGGCATCAATTCCTCAAAGAAATGGTCTTCGTAATTCCAGCCGGGTCCGTTGAAATACGTCATCATAGTCGTTCCGGCATCGGGCATCACTATGACCATATCCCGAGATTCCCCGGAGGCCATCATCTGATCCGCAATAGCTTTCACATGCCCCATGTTGTTCCAGTCGCTCCACGTTCCGGCACCCCCGTGCAATAGGTACAGCACCGGGTATTCCTTGTCGGGATCCGTGCCAAAACCGGCCGGCAGGTATACGGCAAAATGCCGCGTTTCTCCCAGAATGGCGCTGTAGATGGAATCCTGCACATAGGCGCTTTTGGTTTGGGCCGAGGCGGGAGAACCGGTTTGGGCCGAGGCGGGAGAACCGGTTTGAGCCGAGATGGGGGCGTCGACACGGGCACAGTTGGGAACGCGAGTGCAGGCCGAGGCGGATGAACCGGTTCGAGCCGACATTGGGGCGTCGACACAGGCACAGTTGGGAACATTAGTGCGGGCCGAGGCGGAAGTGTTGGTGCGGGCTGAGGTGGAGTGCGCAGCAGAAACGACTGCAGAGGCGGGTGTCATCGCGGCCGCAATGGCTGTGCCAAGGGAGGCGACAAGAAGCCATAACAGCATAACAGTCAATATATTGTATCTTTTCTTCATAAACCTTTCTTTTATTTGCGTACAAAAATAATACAATATTCATCCATTATACTATCTTTGCAGCACAACGGTTCTGAAAGACCTGAAAAACGGTCCGGAAGATGAAAAGGGAATGCCGTGCGATTCGGCAACAGTTCCCGCTGCTGTAATTCCCGGAACCTCGGTTCCAACGTTTTTGTCTATTCTGTTTGCCACTAGCTGCCTAAAGCCGGGAAGGCGACAAAAACAGGGATAAGTCAGAAGACCTGCCGTTGTACAATTAGCGGAGAACTAACCAATTTTTCTCAACCATGAAAAAAATCTTTTATACCGGCGCTTTATGCCTCGCAGCGTTGCTGACGCAATGCCATCCTTGTAAACCGGGAGAGCCTGCTCCCATTAACATTACCTTTGAGCAAGCCAATGCGGCATCTCTTGTCAATTCCAAGTACGGAGATAATTTGTACGACGGTACGTACGTGCCGTACCGAGATGCGGAAGCAGAGCTGCTCTTTTCCTACCATTTTGAAGAGGTAGATTACGGCGGATACACCTTCACCACCTGGGACGGCATTGTCCTGTCCCAAATGAACGACATGGAAACATCGGGGTATACCAACCAATGCAGTATCTATTTCAAAGACCCACAGACCGGAAAAGGCGGACACAATAAATCGGAAACCTTTGCCCTGGTCTATCCGGGAGAAGATACGCATATGGTCTTTGAGGACCCGGAAAAGGAAATGGTCTTCCACACCATATACGTGACTAACAGCACGTACGCCGCGCTTTCTATGCTTCACGGCGATAGTTTTTCAAAAGCATTCAGTTACGAAGACAAAGACTGGTTCAAGCTCACCTTTACCGGATACGATAAAAACGGTCTGAAAACCGGTACCGTTGAATGCTACCTGGCCGACTTCCGTACATCCTCCTCTCCCGGTGTAGTCACAGCGTGGCAAAAAATAGACCTCACTCCCCTGGGACGTGTACACAAAGTGTCTTTCACATTGGAAAGTTCCGACACCGGTGAATGGGGCATGAACACCCCCGGTTATTTCTGCATGGATAACATCCTGCTTTCGACAGATTTCATTATCAGATGATTTTCACACACCGTTTTCTGCAACCGTTTGGCAGAGCCCTCTTTCTGTCCTTCTTGCTGGCATGGCTCTTTGTACCAGCCGGTTGCATGAAATACGGACCACCCTCAACGGAAGACTTTGGGAATAGTCCGTCCGGAGAAGGTGTGTTTATAACCAACCAGGGCAACTTCATGTACGCCAATGCCTCGTTAAGCTACTACATACCGGGTTCCAAAAAAATGGAAAACAATGTGTTTCTGCGGGCTAACGGCATCAACCTGGGCGATGTGGCCCAGTCCATGACCTTGTATAAAGGTAAAGGGTACATAGTAGTAAACAATTCCGGAGTGGTGTTTGTGATCGACCCACAGACATTCCGGCTGAAAGGCAGCATAACGGGCCTGGTATCGCCCCGCTACATACATTTTGTAGATGAAAACAAAGCATACATCACAGATTTGTATGCAGAAAAAATCTCCATAGTGGACCCCGGCTCATTGCAAATTACCGGCTCTATCCCCACCCCGGGACATAAATCCACAGAGGTTATGGCTCAGCGTGACCATTTGGTGTTTGTCACCTGCTGGTCGTACGACAATTACCTGCTGGTTATAGACTCGCGGACAGACCGCATAGTAGATTCGCTTCCTGTAGGACACCAGCCGTCGCAACTTCTGGCAGATGCCGCCGGTATGTTGTGGTGTGCCGTCCAGGGAGGTGTGTTACGCATAGACCCGTCAGAAAAAAAAGTTACCTTGCAACTGCCCGTCAGTACAGAAGGATACCAAACACACATAGCCCTGAACGGTACCAGAGATACCTTATATTACATGGATAAAGACCTGTGGCGCATGCCCATTGAGGATAAGCAGGCCCCGTCCCGGCCGTTCATCAGCCGGCCGGGACACCTCTCTTTCGGGCTGGCTGCCGATCCGGTTACATCTGATATATATATTGCCGATGCACTCGATTACATGCAAATGGGAAAAGTGTACCGTTACAATGCCCGGGGGGAACCCCTTGATACATTAACTACGGGTGTGAACCCCGGATTTTTTTGTTTCAAATGAAAAAGGTTTTACTAGTTGGCACCCTGCTGCTTATGGGTATGTTGTTTCTGAGCAGTTGCAACGAGGGACGGATCTTTTACCTGGAGCCGGCACCTGTTATCCGGTGGGATAGCCCGGACGAAAGCTACAGCCTGAAGGTGGGTACTTCTCTTATCCTGTCCCCCATAGTCTTGTACGATACAGACGCCCAATACCAATGGCTGATGAACGGACAAACGGTGGGAACAGACAAAACGTACGAGTTCCATGCCGTAGAACCGGGTACGTTTAGGCTGACTTTTAAAGTAATCCGGGAAGATATTTCTGTAGAACGCCCTGTAACCCTGCATGTTTTTGACAAAAAACCTCCGGTCATTTTTCTGGCGGTACCTCCGGATGGTTTTACCGTGGCAACGGGCGATACGTTGCTGCTGAACCCTGTTATTGAGCATGAAGAAAACACTCGAATTTTATGGGAAATAGACGGACAGGAAGCAGGAAGGGAGCGTACCTGCATCTTCTATAGAGAAACAGCCGGGAGCTATAGGGTAAGCCTGCTGGCAGAGAACGAAGACGGGAGTGACAATCTGCTCTTTGCCGTACATGTAAAAAATTCCGAAGATATACCCCCGGAAGAAGATCCGGATATCGACCCTCCCTCGGATAAGTATTACAGACCGGCAGACTCCCAAAGTTCTGCCGACTGGGACCGGGTATATCATTACACCCCGGCACCCGGCCAGTTTATCAACGACAGGCAAACAGCCGGGTTTTCCGGTGAAAGTACCCCTGAAGAAGCGGTACTGTACGCCCAAAAACGTTTAAAAGAAGGTGCTTTTGTTTCTCTGGGAGCTTTTGGCGGCTACCTTGTTGTCGGCTTTGACCATAGCGTAGTAAACGACGGGGAGTACAATTTGCTGATTGCCGGCAATGCTCACGAAAACGCTGCAGAGCCCGGCATTGTCTGGGTGATGCAGGACAGTAACGGAAATGGCCTGCCCGACGATACGTGGTACGAGCTGAAAGGCAGCGAGCACGGAAGCAGCAATACCTTGCATGCATACTCCGTTACATACTTCAAACCCCGGGAGCCGGGCAAGCCGGTGTACTGGACAGACAACAAAGGCAACCAAGGGTCTGTAGATTACATGGCAATGTTTCATTCACAAGACAGCTACTATCCGCAATGGATCACAGAAGAAAGTTACACGCTCACGGGAACACGTCTGGAATCACGCATCCACCTTCAATCGAACGGTATTTGGGTGAACCCTCCTTTTGACTGGGGGTACGCAGACAATACAGACCAATCTCTTTTCCGCATATCCGATGCCGTTACGGCAGACGGACAACCCATCCACCTGGATTTTATAGACTTTGTGAAGGTACAGACGGCCGTAAACGCAAAGGCCGGCTGGCTGGGAGAGCTTTCCACAGAAGTCACAAAAATCTGCGACTACAACCTGCTCAAATGAAAGGAGCCCTGATTTTTCTACTCTGTGCCGCATGGGCACCGCACACCGGACACCACATGCCGCACCACACGATCGACCGTGCGCAGTACCGGACAACCGACCAGCCTTTGCGCGACTCCCTGCCTGCCCGGCAGTTGCAGGCCATTACCGTAACGGCACAAGCCATGCTGCGCGACCAGGGCATGCAAAAAACCGTTCTGGATTCCGTGGCTTTGCGCAGCGACGTGACAGGGTCCCTGGCACAAGTCCTGGGGCAAAACAGCACTTTGTTTATCAAATCGTACGGCCGTGCTACGCTTTCCACCGCCTCGGTACGAGGCACCTCGCCTTCCCATACGCAAGTGACCTGGAATAACATCCCCATCAATTCCCCTATGCTGGGTATGGTCGATTTTTCTACCATTCCGGCCTTTTTTATAGACCGGGTACACGTCTATCACGGACCGGGCGCCACGTCTGTCAGCTCGGGCAGCCTGGGAGGAGCAGTAACCCTGGCCACAGACCAATCGTTGAAAGACGGCTTTTCCATGCAATACAACCAGGGGGCCGGTAGTTTCCTCACGTTCGATTCCTTTCTTCGTTTTTCCTACGCCGCCCCCGGTTGGAGTACTTCCACACGCGTGTACGGAGCCTCGTCAAAAAACGAGTACTCCTACACCAATTACCGAAAAAAGAATTTTTCATACGATGAAGAAGGCAACGTAACAGGCTTTACCTACCCGGTAGAAAAAAACAAAAACGGCCATTTCCGGGACCTCCATATATTGCAGGAATTCCAACTAAAAGGGAGACACGGTGGGCTTTGGGACGTACGCGCCTGGTACGCCCGCACAGACAGGGGCATTCCCTTTTTGAACGTAGACTACAAAGACAACCAAACGGTAAAAAACAACCAGACAGAAGATACCTTCCGCAGCGTGGTGCAATGGCGCAAACTGCGGGAGAACAGCAAATGGGAAGCCTCTGCGGGATATGTGTATTCAGACATGCTGTACGAATACATGCGCCTTCTGGGTGACGACAGCTGGGTCAATATGGTACAATCGCAAAGTAACACCCATTCTTTTTTCTTCCGTACAGAAACGGAATACCACGTGGGTAAATGGATGTTGTCGGGGAACGTAAGCCTGAACCAGCATCTGGTAAAAAGCATGGACCATGCCGTCATTTCCGTAGAAGGGCAAGAAGTAGTTCTCGGTTACCAGCAAGCCCGGGCAGAGGCCTCGGCTTTTGTGGCCGCCCGGTACCGCCCGGTGGAAAGGTTGGGGCTCTCACTCACCCTGAGAGAAGACATATACGGAAAAAAGGCCACCCCGCCCATCCCCTCGTTCTTTGCTGAGTACCTTATCTCACGCAAAAAAAAAGTACTTGTAAAAATTTCTGCCACACGCAATTACCGCTACCCCACACTCAACGATCTCTATTTTATGCCGGGAGGCAACCCCAGGCTGCAACCGGAACAAGGCGTATCTTTTGATGGAAGCCTTTCTTTTTCACATAGCGGCAGGCACGTAAGCTGGAAAAGCTCGATTGGAGGGTTCTACTCCAGAATTTCTAACTGGATTGCCTGGATGCCCACACACAAAGGCTTCTGGTCTCCCCAAAACGTATATCTGGTACAAAGTTACGGGACCGAAGCCTTCGGATGGCTGAATGTCCCGTGGAGCAGCCAATGGAAAACACAGGCCGAGGGCAACTTTGCCTGGACCCGGTCCTTGTCCGAAGGAAAACAACTACCCTACATCCCCCGGTTTTCCGGTACCCTTACGGCACGCCTGCTGTGGAAAGACTGGACGCTCACCTACGACTGGACGTATTACAGCAAACGGTTTACTACGCTGGACGGCTGGCAAAACCCCCTGTTGCATGAATTGGGACCTTATTTTATGAACGACGTGGCCCTGGAAAAAAAGATAGTACTACCGCGCGTACTTCTGCATATAAAAGCCATCGTGCGCAACCTATTTAACGAAGAGTACGAAACCGTGCTGGCCCGGCCCATGCCCGGTATCAACGGTACCTTGTCCATCGGCATAGTACCGCTGTTCTATTGATCTTTCATCCACTCGTACGTGACGTAATGCTCGTGGGTCATGCCCAACCGATGGTAGACGCTGCGGGCCGACAGGTTGTTTTTGTCCACGTACAAACGGAGGCCCCGTACGTCCTCCCGCTCCCGTACCAGTTGCTGTAAATAGCTGTAAAGAGCCTTGTAGACGCCTCGGCCCCTAAAAGCCGGCACCACATACACGCTCTGAATCCACCACACCCAGGCGTTACGCCAGTCACTCCATTCGCGCGTTACCAGCAGCGAGCCCACAATGCGTCCGTCTGTTTCAGCTACATAGGCCGTCCCCAGGGATTCGTCGGTCAGGTAGGCCAATGTACCTTGTTTTACGGTAGCCGGATCCAGGGCCATGCCTTCCGATTCCATGGCCATGGCCACCTGATTGGCGGCCAGCGTTTCCGCATCCTGTAACGTGGCTTTTCTTATGTTCATTGAGCAAATATACGTATTTTTGCACCATGGAAGACAACAAAGACCGAGTCCTGCGGCAACTGGAAGCATGGGGCATCATGTATCGGATTTACCAACACCCGCCCCTTCCCACGGCAGAAGAAGCCATCGCGTATTGGAAAGATATAGAAGCCCAGCATTGTAAAAACTTATTTTTTAGAAACCACAAAGGCAACAAGCATTATTTAGTCGTATTCGACTGGAAAAAAGTATTGCCCATCCACAGAATAGAGAAAATGCTGAAGCAGGGCAAATTGACCTTTGCCTCGCCCAAACGCATGGAGCGTTACCTGGGTGTGGAACCGGGTTCCGTATCGCCTTTCGGCCTGTTGAACGATACAGAAAACCACGTCGTCCTTTTCCTGGAAGAAGGCTTAAAAAACGTCGCCGAAATCAGTTTTCACCCCAACGACAACCGCTACACGGTAGTTATCTCACAGAAGGATTTCCGCAGGTACCTGGATTTAGTAGGCAACCCGTACGTCTTCCTGGATATGGACCAGCCGGAACTGCCGGAATAATCCCCGGCACGTCCTCCGGGCACGCGCCACTACCGCCCACCGCCCCACTTTTTCGAGGGTAGTAAGTGCCATAGAATGTCGTAGTGCTGTAAACGTATGACTGTCTACAGGTTAGCTCCTCTGGGCGAAAACAGCTACTTACTACCCTCCCTCGAAAATGCAGAAAACAGCCCTTTTGGATCGAGGGTAGTAAGTACCATGAAATGGCGTAGTGCCGTAAACATATGATTGTCTGCGTGTTAACTCCTCTGGGCGAAAACAGCTACTTACTACCCTCCCTCGAAAATGCGTGAAACAGCCCCTTTAGACCGAGGGTAGTAAGTGACATGAAATGACGCAGTGCTGTAAATACATGATTGTCTGCGTGTTAACTCCTCTGGGCGAAAACAGCTACTTACTACCCTCCTTCGAAAATGTAGAAAACAGCCCCTTTAGACCGAGGGTAGTAAGTGACCTGAAATGACGTAATGCTGTAAACATATGATTGTCTGCGTGTTAATGGTTTGGCGCAAGGACGACTACTTACCACCTCGGCAAGAAAACAATGAAAAACGCCCTTTTGCAGCGGAGGTGGTAAGTGCCATAAAAGGGAACAACGCTGCAATACGGTGAGACTCTAGATGTTAACGCCACGACCCGGAAACAACTACTTACCACATCGCCCAGAAAGCCATCCCTTTCCTTTAACCAGATGGTTAGGAGTGCTATGGCGGGCGGACTGAGCATGATGTATGGAACAGTCCAACAGCACTTTCTTTTACATTGTTTGAGCTTTTGCGAAAAGCCCTGCAATACGAAGTAGTATTACCTCTTGCATAAAAGAAAACCAACAAAAAAACGAACCAGAAAAAAGAAAATCCGTTCTTCTGATGAAAATGCGTGAAACAGCCTTTTTCCCTGCGGGGGATTAGTGACTCAAAAAAGGAAAAGTGCATAAGTAACTGTGGAAGAGAACAGTAGATGTAATCCCAAAAAAATTATTTATTACCTTTCCAGAGCATAGCCGGTACAATTTCACACGGCTTTGGACGGACTGTATCGGCAAAGGAAAACATTGGCTCCCGAAAAGGGAGGGGACCCGTCGCAAGGTGGGGAGGATTTTTCGTGCCGATACAGACCGTCGCTACACCTGATTTAAAGCAGCCTGCGGGCGCCGTTACATATGCGGCGAAGCTACATCTGACTTAAAGTAGCCTGCGGGCGCCGTCGCAAATGACGACCGGATATACTTTGGGCTCCCGTCCAAATTCCCGGGTGTAGGCAGTTTTGGCACGTTCCAAAAACACTTCGTACAACGATTCTTTTACCAGGTTGATGGTGCAGCCGCCAAAGCCGCCGCCCATAACGCGCGAGCCGGTGACACCGCATTCCAGCGCCAGGTCGTTCAAAAAGTCCAGTTCCCGGCAGCTGACTTCGTACAAATCCCGCATGCCGTAATGCGTTTGGTACATCATACGGCCTACCGTTTCATAATCGTCCTGTTCCAAAGCTTGTCCCACGGTAATGACCCGCTGCGTTTCTTCAATGACATACGTAGCCCTTTTGAAATCTTCTTCAGAAATCTTATGGCGTACCGCTTGCAACATCTCCATGGACACATCACGCAGGTATTCCACGTGCGGATGGCCGTTGTCACGTACGGCCCGGGCCGCATTTTCGCACGATTGGCGCCGTCGGTTGTAAGCAGACGAAGCCAGTTCGTGCTTGACGAGGGTATCCAGCAATACCAGGCGGTACCCTTGCGGATGGAACGGGAAATAGTGGTATTCCATGCTGCGCGTATCCAACCGTACCAGGTGGTCCTTTTTCCCAAAGAGCGAGGCAAACTGGTCCATGATGCCGCATTTGACCCCTACGTAATGATGCTCCGTTGCCTGCCCTATACGGGCCAGTTCCATGTTGTCAAATCCCAGGTTAAACAACCGGTTGAGTGCAAAGGCAAACACGCTTTCCAGCGCGGCCGAGGAAGACATACCGGCTCCCAGGGGAACGTCACCCGTGAAGGCGGCGTCAAAGCCGCCCGGTGCGGCTCCGCGTTTGATCATCTCTCGGCAAACGCCGAAAACATACCGTGCCCAAAGGGCATTCGGTCCGTCTTGTTCCTTGATGGAAAAATCGGCCTTTTCTTTGTAATCCACGGACCACAGACGCACCCTATCGGTACCGTTGGGGCGAACGGCCGCTGTCATGCCTTTGTCTATGGCTCCGGGAAACACAAAGCTGCCGTTGTAATCGGTATGCTCTCCAATCAGGTTGATCCGGCCAGGAGCCGTAAAAACCGCCCCGGCCGGTTGCCCGAAAACAGCTATAAAAGTATCCGTAAGTTTCTCAAGCGTCATGCGCTAAAGGTTAAAAAAATTATAGCTCCCAGGCCAGGGCTGCCGATCCCAGGATGGCGGCCTCGGAACCGGGCAATTGCGACGGGATGATTTTTACCTTGCCTTTCCAGATGGAGAGCAGGTTGTCTTCCATGGCGCGGATGGTCGGTTCGAAGATTAAGTCCCCGGCTTGTGCCAGTCCGCCAAAGAGCACAATGGCTTCGGGGGCACTGAAGGCTACAAAATCGGCAAACGCCTCGCCCAGCAACCGTCCCGTAAAAGCAAAGACTTCCACGGACAACTCGTCGCCTTTGGCAGCCGCCTCGGCCACGTCTTTAGAAGTAATATCATCGGCCGTAATGTTGCGCAGCAAGCTGGGGCGTTGCGGGTCCATCTCCAGCAGTTCCCTGGCGGTACGTGCCAGGCCGATGGCCGAGGCATACGTTTCCAGACAGCCTATTCTCCCGCAGTTGCACTGACGTCCGGTTCTGCGGATGGAGGTGGTATGACCCAACTCTCCGGCAAACCCGTCGTGTCCGTATACTATTTTGCCGTCAATGACAATGCCGCTGCCAACACCTGTGCCCAAGGTAATTTCAATAAAATTCTTCATGCCTTTGGCCGCCCCGTAAATCATCTCTCCCTGGGCCGCCGCATTGGCATCGTTCGTAACAACTACGGGCAGGCCCATGGCTTTTTCCACGTCGTCTTTCAGATAGACTACCTTGGTATTTCCCGCGGCGTCTTTGGCCCATTTCAAATTGGGTGCGTCTTCAATGGTGCCTTTGTAATAGTTGCCGTTGGGTGCACCAATGCCTATGCCGCCTACGTTGTCTTTTCCTCCTACCTGAGGGTTGTCAATCAACTTGTTCAGGCTGGCAGTCAACGTATCCAGATAACCTTTCAGCGTATCTATATCGCGGGAATCGAACGTAGTCTGTACCAATATGTTGCCACGGGCATCCACTACACCGGCTTTGGTGCTCTGCCCGCCTATATCTATGCCTATTACGTATGGTTTTCTCATCGTATGTCTTCTTTATTAGTTTTCGTTTTTTACTACTTGCCTGGATCCCAGCAGTGCATAGAACAACAGGTACGCCATACCTGCCACCACTACCCAATAGCTGCCCAATTCGCCTACCTTGTCGGCCACCCATCCCTGGAAAGCCGGCAAAATACCGCCACCGCAAACCATCACCATAAAGATGCCCGATGCGGCTGCCGTGTACTTGCCCAAGCCTTCTACGGCCAGGTTGAAAATGCCACCCCACATGACCGAGGTACACAGGCCTACCAGTACGATAAACATGGCGTTGATGGGTACGTTGGCAAAACCAAAGTACAAGGCTCCCGTGGCCGAATGTTGCAGCACCGGCAAGGAAACCATCGTGTGCATAGGCATAAATATAGACACCAAAACCAGGATACCTCCGACCAGCGACGTTACCGACAACATGGTACGGCTGGAGACTTTACTCCCTATGGAAGCCCCTGCCAAACGGCCTATGAGCATCAGGAACCAATACGTTCCGGCCACGGACCCGGCTATGGTTTTTCCTACTTCGGGAAGTTCGGACAACCAGTACAACATCAGGTACGGGGTGCCTACTTCTACGCCTACGTATACGAAAATGGCAATCGCTCCCAATACAAAATGGCGGTAGCTCAGCGCTCCTTTCATCAACTGTCCCAGCGGTTCTTTGCTTTGCTCTATGTGCGGTTCCGGAATTCGCACGAATAACAGAACAAAAAATACCACGGCAAAAACACCCAGAGCAATATAGAGTACCGGGAACACATCCTTGATGTTGGCTTTGGCCGTTTCTCCAATAAGTACTCCCACAAAAGCCGGGGTGATGGTAGCCATGACGGAATTAAAGGACCCACCCACCTGGATCAACTGGTTGCCTCTGTTTCCGCCTCCACCCAGGGTGTTGAGCATGGGATTAACCACAATGTTCAGCAAACACATGGAAAAACCGGCCACAAAAGCACCTAGCAAATACACGCTGAAAGCCGCACTTTCAGGTGAATGACCGGAAAGGAATTGGATGAAGACGCCCAGAAAACCTACGGCAACGGCAATAAGAGCCGTTTTTTTATAACCTACCCGTTGCAGCAGCAAACCGCCCGGAATACCCATGACGGCGTAGGCTATAAAGTTTGCCGCATTTCCCAGTAAGCCCTGGAAATTGGAAACGCCAAACTGTTCTTTCAGTACTTGTCCCATGGGTGCGGCCAGATTGGTCACAAAAGAGATCATGCCAAAGAGCACAATCATCATGATAATGGGCACTACATGGTTTTTTTTGTCTGTTTTCATAGTAATATAATTGATTATTAATTTATTGTAATAAAGTTCGGTAGCGGAAGGGTTTGATTTCATTGCCCAGGCGGCGTTTACGGTTTTCTTCGTATTCGCTGTAGGTACCTTCAAAAAAGTACACCCGGGAGTCTCCTTCAAACGCCAGAATGTGGGTGGCCACACGGTCCAGGAACCAGCGGTCGTGCGAGATGATGACAGCGCAGCCGGCAAAGTGTTCCAACCCTTCTTCCAACGCCCGTATGGTATTTACGTCTACGTCGTTCGTAGGTTCGTCCAGCAGCAGCACGTTGGCGTTTTCTTTCAATGTCAGGGCCAGGTGCAGGCGGTTGCGCTCGCCGCCGCTCAGTACGCCGCATTTTTTCTCCTGGTCGGCGCCCGAGAAATTAAAACGCGATACGTACGCCCGGGCGTTTACCTGGCGGTTGGCCAGTTGGACGTATTCCGAGTTTTGCGCGATGGTTTGATAGACCGTCAAATCGGGATCTATCTGTTTGTGCTGTTGGTCAACATACGCCAGGCGGACCGTATCTCCTACGGTAAAGGTGCCTGCGTCGGGGGTTTCGTAGCCCATAATCAGGCGGAAAAGCGTTGTTTTACCGGCTCCGTTGGGTCCGATGACCCCCACAATCCCGGCCGGAGGCAGCTTGAAATCCAGGTTGTCGAACAACAATTTGTCGCCGTAGGCTTTGGACACGCCCCGGGCTTCTATGACACTGTCTCCCAGACGGGGACCGTTGGGTATGAAAATTTCCAGGCGTTCTTCCTTTTGTTTGCCGTCTTCGTGCAACAGTTTTTCATACGCTCCCAATCGGGCTTTGGATTTGGCGTGCCGGGCCTTGGGGGCCATGCGTACCCATTCCAGCTCCCGCTCCAGGGTTTTGCGGCGTTTGCTCTCCTGCTTTTCTTCCTGGGCCAGACGCAGGGCTTTCTGCTCCAGCCAGGAGGAGTAGTTGCCTTTCCACGGGATGCCTTCCCCTCGGTCCAGCTCCAGAATCCATCCGGCTACGTTGTCCAGGAAATACCTGTCGTGCGTGACGGCAATGACCGTGCCTTTGTATTGCTTCAGATGGGCCTCCAGCCATTGCACGCTTTCCGTATCCAGGTGGTTGGTGGGCTCGTCCAGCAGCAGCACGTCGGGCTCTTGCAGCAGCAGGCGGCACAGGGCCACGCGGCGACGCTCCCCACCGCTCAGGTGTTTGACGGGCGTCTCGGGCGGCGGACATTGCAAGGCATCCATGGCCCTTTGCAGCCGCGAATCCAAATCCCACGCCCCCAGGTTGTCTATCTGTTCGGTCAGCTCGCCCTGACGCAGAATCAGAGCGTTCATCTGCTCGTCGTCCATGGGCTCGGCAAATTGCATGTTTACCTGTTCGTACTCTTCCAGCAGTTGCGCCACCTGCCAAACGCCTTCGCGTACTATGTCCATCACCGTTTTGGAATCGTCCAGGTACGGCTCCTGCTCCAGCAGACCAACCGTGTGTCCCGGCGCCCAG
Source organism: Bacteroidales bacterium (assembly GCA_049652385.1). GTDB lineage: Bacteria > Bacteroidota > Bacteroidia > Bacteroidales > UBA932 > DMER64. Next base: position 54,351 of record JBASDX010000006.1, read on the forward strand.
ACTACTTCCCCCTGTATGTTCTGCTCTACGCCGGCAATGACTTTCAACAACGTGGATTTACCCGATCCGTTCAGGCCTATCACGCCAATCTTTGCCCCGTAAAAGAACGACAGAAAAATGTCTTTCAATATCACTTTATTGCTCGATGGCAGGATCTTGCTGACCCTGTTCATGGAGAAAATGATTTTTTCGTCCGCCATATGTGTATCAGAATTTTTTTATGCGAAAATGACAATACGGATTGTCGCCTGTTTTTTCGTAATAATGCTGGTGGTATTTTTCCGCAGGCCAAAAACGGCCGGCCGGTGTCAGTGCCGTATGCACGGCGTGGCCTTTGTCCCGGAGGATTTGTATGAGTTTTTCCGCCACCACACGTTGCTTGTCGTTGGTGTAAAAGATTTCTGAGCGGTATTGCGGGCCTATATCGGGGCCCTGCCCGTTCTGCTGTCCCGGATCGTGGATCTCAAAGAACAGCTTGCACAGCTCTTCAAAAGTGACCAACACGGGATCAAACTCCACTTCCACGACCTCTGCATGTCCCGTCAATTGAGATTTAACTTCTTCATAAACAGGGTTTTCTTTATGTCCTCCCGTATAACCGACTGTGGTTTTGATGACCCCGGGAACCCGGTCCAGATAATGTTGCACGCCCCAGAAACAACCGGCTGCAAAAATTGCTTTTTCCATGAAGCAAAGATATAAAAAAAGAAATGCGTTCCATTCCTTATCTTTGTGCCATGCATCCGCTCTTAAAAATGATTGCCGAGGGGGAACACGTCAGCCAGGATTTTAAGTACTTCCTTAGCGACACCCGAAAAATCGCACGGACGCTGGCCGCCTTCGCCAATACCGTGGGAGGGCGCTTGCTGGTGGGCGTTAAGGACAACGGCAGCATTACAGGATTGAAGCACCAGGAAGAAGAAGCGTATGTCATAGAAGCGGCGGCACATGTTTTCTGTAAGCCCAAGGTAGACTACCACATCAAAGAATGGTCTTACGAGGGGAAAACCGTATTGGAGGTGCGCATCCCAAAAAGTCCGAAGGCACCCCACAAGGCGCCTTCAGAAAACGGAAAACCCACATACTATATACGGAAAGACGATGAAAACAAAATCGCATCCAAACTGGAAGTGGCCATACTGCGGAAAATCCGCTCCGCAAAGCCCCTTTCGTTTACCCTGGACAACCGCCACCTTCGGTTGCTGGAGGTACTCAAAACCATTGACACAACGGAAGGCTATCCCATAGACACGTTAGCGCGGCGGAGCATGATGACGGAAAAAGAATGTGTAGATGTGCTATCGGGGCTGATTGCCGCCGGAAACTTGCCTCATCCGCTTGTATAATCAAAAAGTTGTTATATTTGCGTCGTGAAAAATCTTGCTCACATACTTTCTATGATAATGCGTATGCATCGTTAAGATGCATTTCCGCCCGGGCGTCTGTCTGTGACCCCACCCCTTTCCTACTTTTTTTTTATCACCCTTAAATTACCGACTCATGTCTGTATTTCATCATTTTGAGACCCTTCAGGTCCATGCCGGGCACACGCAAGATCCGGCCACGGGAGCCTGTGCTACCCCTCTATACCAAACCGCCTCGTTTTGTTTTGACAATATGGACCACGCCGCCCGGTTGTTCGGTCTGCAGCAGGAAGGACACATTTACAGCCGGCTGTCCAATCCCACCGTAGCCGTGCTGGAAGAGCGCGTGGCCGCCCTGGAACATTGTACGGGGGCTCTGGCCGTATCATCCGGTCAGGCGGCGCATTTTCTGGCCTTCCAAAACCTGGCCACCCCCGGTGACAACATCCTGGCCTTTCCTTCCCTCTACGGCGGTACGTACACCTTGTTCCGGGACCGCCTGAGCCGCCTGGGCCTGGAAGTCCGCTTTGTGCCGGGCAAAGACCCGGTGGCTGCAGAAGCCCTCGTAGACGAACGGACTAAAGCCCTTTTTATAGAAACCATCGCCAATTCCGATTACCACGTGCCCGATTTCGACCGCCTGGCCGATCTCTGCCACAAGCACCGCATCCCCCTGGTGGTGGACAACACCTTCGGAGGCGGAGGCTACCTGTTCCAGCCGGCCCGGCACGGCGCCGCCATGATTACGCATTCGGCTACCAAATGGCTGGGCGGCCACGGTAACAGCATTGCCGGAATCCTTGCCGAGGCAGGGACCTTTGACTGGAACAGCGGCCGTTTTCCGCAACTCTCAGAAGCCTGCGCCTCGTACAACAACATCAATTTCCTGGAATCCTTTGGCAACAAGGCGTTCTGCACCCGTGCCAGGGCCTTGTCCCTGCGTGATTTTGGCTGCTGCCTGTCTCCGTTCAACGCCCTGCTCATCTTGCAGGGCATAGAAACGCTGTCCCTGCGCATGCAACGGGCCATGGACAATACCCTGGAGCTGGCCCGCTGGCTGCAAGCCCGCCAGGAAGTGGAGAGCGTCAGCTACCCCGGACTGGAGGACCATCCTTCCCACACAAACGCCAAAAAATATTTCAAAACGGGCTTTGGTGCCGTACTCAGTTTCACGCTCAAAGGCGACCGCAAACAAACGGCCGGCTTTGTAGAGCGCCTGCAACTGATCACCCATCTGGTCAACGTGGGCGACAACAAAACCCTGATAGCCCACCCGGCCTCTACCACACACGGACAAATGAGCCCGGCGGAACTCAAAACAGCCGGCATCCACCCCGGCACCCTGCGCCTGTCCATTGGCATTGAGCACATAGACGATTTGAAAGCCGACCTGGACCAAGCCCTGAAAACCGTATAGCCATGACAACACAATCCGTTCAAAGCCCTATACCGCAATCTGCACAACAACACGTTCTGCATACACGGCCGCTTGCCACTCCTCAAACAACACCTTATAAAAGAAAGCCCTCTGTAAAGCCTGCCCATACTACTAACGCACTAGAGGAGCATAACGTACATTTCCCGGAGCCGTTTCCGCTGGAGTGCGGTGCGGTGCTACCGGGCATCACGGTTCGCTACCACAGCAGCTACGGCTTGCATACGGGACGTAAAGTCGTATGGATTTGCCACGCCCTGACGGCCAATTCCAATCCGGCCGACTGGTGGCCCACGCTGGTGGGAGCAGGCAAGTTCTTTGACCCGGCAAAGGATTTTATCATCTGTGCCAACGTACTGGGTTCCTGTTACGGATCCACCCAACCGGACGGTCCCGATTTTCCCGTGATTACCATCCGCGATATGGTACAAGCCCACGAAAAACTGCGTGCCCTCCTGGGCATAGATCGTATCCACCTGCTTATTGGCGGATCGAGTGGCGGCTTCCAGTCGGTAGAATGGGCCGTAAGCCACCCCCACGTATGCGAAAATTTGTGCCTTATAGCCTGCAGCGCCCAAATCAGCCCCTGGGCCACCGCCCTGAACGAATCGCAGCGCATGGCCCTGCTGGCCGACCCCACCTTCCGTAGCCCAGACAGCAACGGAACAGCCACATCCGACAAAACGGCTACAGGCATTCAGCCGGACAGCCATATGAAGCCCGGCACTCCGAACCAGGGCACCTCCACCATCGGGCAAAATAACATCGAAACCCCGACAACAACTACCCCTCCCGGTTACAACGGACTGGCTGCTGCCCGTTCCATTGCGCTGCTCTCCTACCGTTCTTACGAAGGCTACTGCCAGACGCAAGCTGAAAAAGACGAAAACGTACTGACGGCCGGCCGTGCCGGTTCTTACCAACAATACCAGGGGAAAAAACTGGCCGACCGGTTTTGCGCCTACAGCTACTATACCCTTACACACAGCCTGGACTCGCACAACGTAGGTCGCCACCGCGGCGGGGTGCCGGCGGCGTTATCGCGCATCAAGGCCCGAACGCTTTGCCTGGGCATTGACAGCGACCTGCTCTTTCCGCTCTCGGAAATAACCTACATGGCCCAACACATTCCCGATGCCCAAACGGGTACCCTGTCGTCCGATTTCGGGCACGACGGATTTTTATTGGAACACGAACAAATCACCTCACAACTATGCAAGTTCTTAAATTCGGAGGCACGTCCGTAGCCGACGCCTCTTCCATACAACAAGTCATAAAAATCATCGCCGATGCCGGTGCCCGCGATAAAACCATAGTCGTGGCCTCGGCCCTGAGCGGTGTAACAAACACCCTCACAGAAACAGGCCGTCTGGCCGCCCTGGGAGATACGGCGTATCTGGAGCTGATTGAGCAGCTGGAAAAAAGGCATGCAGACATCGTCCGGGAACTGCTACCGGCCGATTTCCGGGCAGATGTAAACCACACGCTCGGCCGGCTTTTTGAAGAGCTGCGCGATATTTGCCGAGGCGCACAGCTTATCCGGGAACTGAGCCCGGCTACCTCGGACCTGATCATCAGCTTTGGGGAACTGCTCTCTACGCGCATCCTCGAGGCACTCTGCACCCTGCAGGGGCTGAGCTGCCGCTGGATAGACGCGCGTGAGGTGGTCCGCACGGGCCCCTCCTCGGCCTTGGTTACCGTAGACACGTCCGTTACCTTCCGCAACATCCGCGAGATGGTGAAGAACAACCCCGTGAAGGTTTTCCTGGTACCGGGCTTTATCGCCTCCGATGCAGAAGGCCGGACCACTACCCTGGGCCGGGGCGGGTCGGATTATACGGCTTCGCTGATGGCCGTGGGCTCCAAAGCGCGCATGTTGTGGATCTGGACAGACGTGGACGGCATGATGACGGCCGACCCGCGCATTGTGCCCCATGTGCATACCATAGAAAACATATCGTACAAAGAAGCCCTGGAGCTGTCGCACTTTGGCGCCCGGGTGGTCTATCCGCCCACCATCCAGCCGGTCGTGGCCAAAGGCATACCCATTATGGTGAAAAACACCTTCCATCCCGACCGTCCGGGCACACTCATTGAGCAGGACCCGCCGGAAGGACGGGAGACCATCCGCGGCATATCGGGCAGCAACCGCATTGCCCTGCTCTCTATGGAAGGTAGCGGTATGGTAGGCGTGCCGGGCTATTCCAGCCGCCTGTTCACCTCGCTCACCCAGGAACAAATCAACATCATCCTCATCACCCAGGCCTCTTCCGTCCATACCATGCTGGTGGCTATTGATGAAAAAGACGCAGAAAAAGCCAAAAAAGCAGCCGACGAGACGTTCGCCTATGAAATCTCTCTGGGGAAAGTGGAGCCTTTGAAAGTAGAAAACGGGTTTTCCATCATCAGCCTGATTGGTGCCGATATGAAAAACCAATCGGGAGCCAGCGGCCGCATGTTCGAGGCCATCGGACGGCGCAACATTACCATCCGGGCCATTGCGCAAGGCTCTTCAGAGAAAAACGTATCTGCCGTAGTCAGTACCCGCCACGTAGAAGAAGCCATCCGTGCCGTACACGATGAATTCTTTGGAGCACCCACCAAGCGGTTGAACCTCTTTATAGCCGGCTGGGGCAACGTAGGCAAAAGCCTTACGGAGATGATTTTCAACCAGCGGGAACGTTGGCTGGAGCGGGAAGGCATAGCCGTACGCATTTGCGGGGTCAGCAACAGCCGCAAAATGGTCATTGATGAAAACGGCCTGGAGCCGGAAACCCTTGCCCGCGGCCTGAGTGATGGCGGAGAAACCAACCGCAACGGAGCATTCATTGACAAGATGATTGCCCTGAACCTGCAGCATTGCGTATTTGTGGACTGTACCTCGGACCGGTACATTGCAGCCCGGTATGCCGACATCCTGTCCTCCAAGATTTCTGTTACGGCGTGTAATAAAATAGCCAATACCCTGCCCATGGATTGGTACAAGAAAATCCGGCAGCTGGAACTGAGTGAACAGACCCGGTTTCTGTACGAGACCAACGTGGGTGCAGCCCTGCCCGTCATCTCCCTTATCCGGCAAATGATCCGCAGCGGCGATACCCCCACCCGCATAGAGGCATGCTTGTCCGGAACGCTCAACTACGTTTTTAGTACCTACAACGGTACCACCCCTTTCCACCGGGTAGTAGAACAAGCCAAAGAATTGGGCTACACGGAACCCGATCCCATGACGGATCTGTCCGGCACCGATGTCATCCGCAAGGCCCTTATCCTGGCCCGGGAATGCGGTCTGGAAATAGAAGAAAACCAAGTGGAAAGCCTTTCATTCCTACCCTCTGCCTGGCCAGACGAAGTCCACTTCCAGGCCTTGTGGCAAAAAGCCCAACAAAGCAGCACCCGTCCCCGATACGTGGCGCGTGTGGAAATAGGAGCCGTAGAAGGCACGCCACAAGCACATAGCACTGCGTCAGAAAAAGGTGCCGTACAGGTGGGGCTGGAGCTGGTACAGGCAGACCATCCTTTCTACAGCCTCACGGGCACAGACGCCTCCATCATTATCTACAGCTGCCTGTACCCCAACGGTATCCGCGTGGCCGGAGCCGGTGCCGGTGCCGACCAAACGGCCTCGGGACTGATTAACGATATATTCCAATGCGTATGAAAAAAATTCCCGTCCTCATTGCCGGTGCTACCGGCCGGGTAGGCGAAACCATGATACGTTTGCTGGAAGAACGCCATTTTCCGGTGGAGCGGCTGCTCCCGGCTGCGACAGCCCGCTCGGCCGGTAAAACCATAGTGTTCCGTGGAGAACACGTCCCGATTATTACCTTGGAACAAGCCCTGCATACCACACCCGGCATCGCATTATTTGCCGCCGGCGGTGCCGTGTCCAAAGTATGGGCACCGTTGTTTGTGGAAAAAGGCTGGCAGGTGGTGGACAACTCGTCCTATTGGAGGATGACCCAGGGCGTACCACTCATCGTTCCGGAAATCAATGGCCATACTTTGCAACCAACGGACCGGCTGATTGCCAACCCCAATTGCTCCACCATACAAATGGTCATGGCCCTGGCTCCGTTACACAAAGCCTTTGGGCTGCAACGCATAGTGGCCGCCACGTACCAATCGGTCAGCGGCTCCGGCCGCAAAGGCGAAGCACAACTGGAACGCGAACGCACCCAGGCCCTAACCCATGCGGCACAGCCGGATGCAGCACCCATCCAAGCCGGGGCGGCACAGCCGGATGCAGACATCACCCAGGCTCAATCACTGACGGCACAACCGGAAACAAACATCACCCAAGCCGGACAAAGACAACTGCCGGCAGACTCGGCAAGTCCGTACCCCTGCCCCATTGACCTGAATGTCATTCCACAAATAGGGAATTTTCTGGAAGACGGCTATTCGGAAGAAGAACACAAAATGATGGACGAAACCAAAAAAATTTTAAATGACCCGTCCATAGGCGTATCGGCCACAACCGTACGTGTTCCCGTGTACGGAGCGCATTGTGTGTCAATGAACGTGCAACTGGCCCGTCCGTTTACCCTGGATGAAGTACGCAGATTGTTGTCCTCGTTCCCGGGATTGGTACTGACAGATGGTCCCAAAGGACAGGCACCATTTGACGACCCGGAGTCAGGACCCGGATTGACTTCAGAGTCAAGATACGGATTGGCGCCAGGGGTGCAGCCGGCGTTGGGGTACGCTACTCCCCTGACGGCAAAGGGAAGCGACGCCGTATACGTAAGCCGCGTACGACGCGATACCTCCATAGAAAACGGATTGGAACTGTGGACCGTTGCCGACAACATCCGCAAAGGCGCCGCCCTGAACGCCGTACAAATTGCAGAGCACCTGCTTATGTTGCGGGGTAGTGAGTAATGCAAAATTGCTGACTTGCACAATTCGTTAAATACCAGCTTATTAGTACGTTGTCTTAAAAACAGCAACTCACTACCCAGCCACGAAATCATGGAAAACGAGGCTTTTTACTGCTGGGTAGTGAGTAACACAAAACGGCAAAACGGCGCAAACTGCTGTATGGTAGACTGTTAGGCGGGCACGTGAAAAAATGTTACTCACTACCTGTCCGCAAAAAGGACTGCTACTCCGCTTTCTTTCAGATATGGAAAGTAGCATCTTTCAGCACAATGCGATAATCCACAAATACTCAGGCACTTGTAGCTCTGCGCACTAAGATAGTACTTACTACCTTGATTGAAAAGGCAGGTTTTCCAGGAATTCTTGCAGATGTGGTAAGTAACCTTTTTTAGCGCAGCGCGTTAATTTACTGTCGTCCACTTATTTACAGCATTACGCCCTATCATGACACTTACTACCTTGATTTCTCAATCTTTGACACAGCGTACGGAAAACCCATTTTATCTTAGTTCTTCCAGGAGCGGCCAGGTGTAAGGCAGGGTTTTCAAGCGGTTTATGGTTTCTGCGTCTATGTTGTCTTTGGAGAAGGGTACTACTACCACGTCCTGGATAAATAAACCCGGAGTGCGGCCGTATTTGTATTCGTAGGTAAAGCGACCCAGAGAATCCAGACGTGCTTCAGGGACCGAATCAGCCACGGGTACCGAGATGTAGAAAGCGGCCGTGGAGGGTGTTGTTTGGGTGGTCAGCAGGTTGTCGTCCGTTAGTTGTGCGTACAGCTGCCGGGCCGTTTCCAGGGCCGGGTCGATGAGCGTGACGTGCGGGGCTATCAGGTCCCGGTAAGGGTGGTGTCCCTCTGCGTCTGTGTAGTCGCGAAGTCGTTGGAGGGTTTCTTCCAGCACGTCTTTTTCATACGGATAATGCGTGCAGCCCAGCACCAGGTAGCGCAGCGGCAGCGGGTTGTCGCTGCGGCGCAGCGTTTCTACCAGGCTGACCAGATGGTAACGGGCGTAATTGGAGGCGTGGTTCAACTGCAGGGCGGTGGGTGCTTCCGGAGTGCCTTCCCACAACATGCGGTTGTGGGAAAAATCGAAGTCATAGACGGGCAGCAATTGAGCCTCGATGGGAAACTCGGCATGGTCCAGGGAGGGGCCTCGGTATCCTTCACGTACCGATGGTGCGGCAGGACTGGTGAAATCTTGTTCGCCGTCCACGGCCTCGGCAAAACCGTAAGAACCACGGTTGATTATTTGCAGGCGGCCCGTGTAGCCGCGTTCCCGGGCCAGGGCGTAAAAGGTGTTTTCATAACCGCCCGAGGCGATGGTTCCCGTAGTGGCCATAACGCCTATGGCTACGTCTTCTTCCGGGCCGATGTTATCCAGCGTGGCGTTGACCCCGGCGTGGATGACGCCGATAGCTTTCACACCGGATTGGCTTTTGTCCAGGTAATCGTTGATGTCTTCCAGCCCGTATGCCGTGGCGGTATTGCAGGCCACTACAATGGACTTGACTTTCTGCCCTGCCAGAAACAGGACGTCTTTGATGATCAGCTCCCGAAGGAAATCCGTCTTATTTTCTGCGGCGTACTGGCCGTAAGGCATGTTGGCCTGATCGCCCAGGTAGATGTAATCTTCACCGGGAAGCAGTTCGCTGGCCAGGATGGCTTCCAACACGGTCAAACCGCCCGTGCCGGAATCGAATACGCCTATGGGCAGGTGGTTTCTGACAGATGGATACGCATCAAAATCTGTGTAAAAAGCCGAGGCGGTGTCGTAGAGGGCAGCTTGAACAATGGGCAGCTGTTGCGGTTGCCTGTGGCAACCGGCAAGCACAAAGAGGCTTGCCAATAGAAAAAATCTTTTCATAAGCGGCTTGTACTAAGTGTTCAGTTTATAGTAATGCGGCTTGCGGTCTACGTAATAAATCCCGTAGCGGAATCCGCAATGGGTAAGCATGTCTTTGTAATAGGCAAAGTATTCGCCTATACGTTCCGCTTTATGGGCATCCGAACCCAGCGCCACGGCTTCTCCGCCCAATTCCCGGAAACGTTTGAGCACGTTCACATCCAAAGTAGGTATGCCAAACCTTTGCTGTTGGTAGGTTTTGGTATTAATTTCAAAAGTCTTTCCTTCTTCTGCCAACAGGTGCAATATGGGGTCCAGGATGTCTCCGAAAGTTTTCAGGGAAATCTCCTGAACCCGGTACGGGGCGTATCGGGCTATGTAATCGTAATGTCCCAGGATGTCGTAGTCTTTAAACCGCTCCATGCAATAGTAAATGTCTTCCAGGTACATGGAATATGCCTTTTTATAATCGTAGGCTTCGTAGAAAGGTCCGTAGTAGGGGTCTATTCCGCGGATAAAATGCATGGAGGCAATGACCACATCAAACCTGTGGCGGCTCATGAATTCCCTGATGCTATCCAGACTGATGGGCTGGATGCCTATTTCCACCCCTTTTAACAGAAGCAGGTTGGGAAACTTTTTTTTCAGCTCGTCTATCTCTTGCTGTTGGGCGTGCGGGTCAAACGTAAAAGCGGACTTGTCGTGCGGGGCATCGAAATCAATGTGGTCCGTAAAACCTATCCCGGAAAATTGCTTTTCCAGGATGGTCTCTGCGGCTTGTTCCATAGACATACGGCTGTCTGCAGAATGGTGCGTATGTGTATGAATATCTACCAATGTCAGGCGTTTTTGAAAGCTTTCTTTCCGGCAAAGCGGCTGATGCTTCCCAATTCGTTTTCTATGCGCAGCAATTGGTTGAATTTTTCTATGCGTTCTCCACGGCAGGCACTGCCCGTTTTGATGTGGCCCGCGTTGACGGCTACGGCCAAATCGGCTATGAAACTGTCCGAAGTTTCACCGCTGCGGTGCGACACAAACGAATTGTAGGAGTTTTTGGTGGCCAGTTCTATAGTTTCCAGGGTTTCTGTTACTGTCCCGATTTGGTTGAGTTTAATCAGAATGGAGTTGGCTACGCCGGCTTCTATGCCTTTGGCCAAAATCTCTTTGTTGGTGCAGAACAGATCGTCTCCTACCAGTTCTATATCCTTGCCAACGGTATCCGTCAGGTTTTTCCAGCCTTGCCAGTCGTTTTCTGCCAGACCGTCTTCAATGGACACGATGGGGTATTGACGTACCCAGCTTTCCCACAACTGGACCATTTTGTCGCTCGATACTTCTTCCTGTGTGCTCTTGAAGAATTTGTATTTGCCGTCCCTCCACATTTCACTGGCGGCCGGGTCCAGGCATATGCTCACGTCGTCGCCGGGTTTGTAACCGGCTTTGACAATGCCTTCCAGAATCATCTCTACGGCCTGCTCGTTCGATTTCAAATCGGGAGCAAAACCGCCTTCATCGCCTACACCCGTACTCAGCCCTTTGGCTTTCAGCACGCTTTTGAGTGCGTGAAACACCTCAGCTCCCATACGGATGGATTCGCGGAAAGAAGGGGCGTTGTGCGGAGCAATCATAAATTCCTGAAAGTCCACCGTGTTGTCTGCGTGTGCCCCGCCGTTGATGACGTTCAGACAAGGCACCGGCATCAGGTAGGCATTGGCGCCACCCAGGTATTGGTACAGAGGGATGCCCATACTGTAGGATTGAGCACGTGCATAGGCCATAGATACGGCCAGCAGGGCGTTGGCTCCCAATTTGCCTTTGTTGGGCGTTCCGTCCAGATTGATAAGGAAATAATCCAGGTCACGTTGCGAGTCAAAAAACTTCCCTTCTATGGCATCGGCTATGATATCGTTGATATGGTCGACGGCTTTCAGCACGCCTTTGCCGCCGTAGCGTTTTTTATCTCCGTCACGCAGCTCAACGGCTTCGCGCTCACCGGTAGAGGCCCCGCTCGGCACCATGGCCGTGGCGCGTATACCGTCTTCCAATACCAAATCGGCTTCTACCGTAGGATTGCCTCTGGAATCCAATATTTCTAAAGCTCTTACTTGTAAAATTCTCATAATACTTTTTCCTGTTAATAAAAATCCCGGAACAACCCGGGATCCATTCTTTTTTTTATGTGGTGCCACCGGGAATCGAACCAGGGACACAAGGATTTTCAGTCCTTTGCTCTACCAACTGAGCTATGGCACCTTATTTGAGGCTTGCAAAGATAATAATAAATTTTAAACCATTTGTATTCCTATTTGTCAAATGTGTACTTTTGTCAAATTTTCGAAATATGAAAAAGAAAAATATCATCATTTTGGCTGTTGCAGCCGTCATTGCCCTCGTTGGTATCATCATTCTGGTATCCCGGAAAAAAGACACGTATAAACCTCAAGTAGTTAAAACTCAGATGGGTTTGTTTGAAATTATTGTGACTACCACCGGAGAACTGGAAGCAGAAAGCAATATCAAAATTGAAGCACCCACCGGTATGAGGGCCCGGAACGTCCGTATGGGCGAAATCAAAATTCAAGACTTAGTCCCGGAAGGAACGATTGTTAAAAAAGGGGACTACGTGGCCATGCTGGACCGTACCTCTGCCGACAACTCACTCAAAGACCTGGAAGACGAATACGAGGCGCTTCAAGGAAAATTTGACAGAACGCTGCTGGACACGTCGCTGACCTTGAAAAACCTGCGTGACGATATTGAAAACCAGAAATTCAATATAGAAGAAGCCAAAATTGCCGTAGAGCAGTCCATCTATGAACCGCCGGCCACGCAAAGACAGTATACGAACAACCTGGAAAAAGCCCAACGTTCCTATGAACAGGCCTTGAACAACTACGACCTGAAGGCGGAACAGGCACAGGCCACGGTCAACGACGTACTTATTGAACTAAACCGTAAGAAAAGGCAATTGGATGAGCTGAGGGAAGTATTGAACAATTTCACCATCTACGCTCCCAACGACGGTATGGTCATTTATTTCAGGGACTGGAGTGGAGAAAAACGCCGCATCGGATCTTCCATCAGCGGGTGGGACCTGGTAGTGGCTACCCTGCCCGATTTAAGTAATATGCTTTCCAAAACGTACGTAAACGAAATAGATATTTCCAAAGTTAAACCGGGCCAGCCGGTGCGTATGGGCGTAGACGCTTTTCCGGAGAAGAGTTATACAGGCTTTGTGAAAGAAGTATCCAATATAGGAGAGCAGCTGAGGAATGCTGATGCCAAAGTGTTTGAAGTAATCATAAAAGTAGACGGAGAAGACGAAATCTTGCGTCCGGCCATGACCACGAGTAACAAAATCATTACGGCATCCATTGATGACGCACTCTTTATTCCGTCAGAAGCCATCTTTGTAAAAGACAGCATCACCTATGTCTATAAGACATCCGGCGTGCGCCAGGTGGTTGTCAAGGGTCCTTCCAACGAAAATTACACGGTCATAGAACAAGGCTTGAACGAAGGCGAAGATTTGTATTTGTCGCTGCCGCAAAATCCGTCGCGCTTCAAATGGCAGGGAGAAGAACTCATTCCCATTATCAAGAGCAGGCTTAAAGAAGAAGCCGAGGCTGCCAAAAAGAAAGCCGAGCAGCAAAAAGGCAGGGGCCAAGGACAGGGACAAGGACAACGGCGCATGAATATGCCCCCGGGCGGAACACCTCCCGCAGGCATGATACCCGGAGCCGGTGCCGGACAACAACGCGGCAGTACGCCACAACCCAAAGCACAATAACATGAACATCTTCTTTATCAACCGATACTTACACGACATCCTCATAGCTGTTGAATCCATCATCAGCAACAAACTGAAAAGCTTTCTGACGGCTCTGGGGATTGTGTTTGGGGTGGGAGCCGTCATCAGTATGCTGGCCATCGGTAACGGAGCCCAGCAAGAAATCCTGGACCAAATTAAAATGGTGGGGGTAAACAACATCGTCATCCTGCCGGCTACCGTAGAAGACGTAGATGAAAACGGTGACAACTCTGCCGCCAGCCAGACAAAAAAATTCTCACCCGGCCTGCAACTGGCCGATGCGGAAGCCATCCGGCAGGTGCTGCCTTCCGTCAAGCATGTGTCTCCGGAAGTGGGTGTATTTACGTACATTACCTACAGCGGACAGCGGCAACCGGCCAAAGTGCTGGGGGTGACTTCTGAGTATTTCAAATTATACAACATAGGTCTTGAGGCGGGAGAATATTTCAGTCCTGAGCAGGAATTGAACTCCATGGCCGTCTGTATCATCGGACATAACATCAAAACCCGTTTTTTCCAACAAAACGACCCTATCGGTCAGTTTATTAAATTCGGAGCCAACTGGGTCAAAGTCATAGGTGTGTTGGAACAAAGCGCATCCGGCATTCTCAAACCCAAGGAAGAGGAAGAAGAATCTTCCGGTACGGCTTCCACGGCCCGCTCCGGCTCTTTGGGGACCATCGGCTCTGAAAGCATGGGTATGCAGGGATACGACGATCAGGTATTCATACCCATCCGAACCATGCTGCTGCGTCAGGAAAACCGGGCTCTGGCCATTACCAACCCCGGTTCCACTTCTGGCGGTGTTATCTCTATGGGTGGCGGACGCCGCAGGATGACCATCAACATTTCATCATCGGCTCCATCGGTCAATACCAATTACCACCAGTTGGACAGAATTACCGTACAAGTGAATGAAACGGAAGAGCTGACTTCGTCCCAGGAGGTCATTACCCGTATGCTCAAGCGCCGCCATCAGGACGTACCCGACTTTGAAGTAACGGTCCCGGAATTATTACTCAAACAACAACAACGGACAAAAGACATCTTTAATATAGTCCTGGGTGCCATTGCCGGCATATCCTTGCTGGTGGGCGGCATCGGTATTATGAATATCATGTTTGCTTCTGTCATGGAACGCACTAAGGAAATTGGAACACGCCTGGCCATTGGAGCCAAAAAGGCAGACGTGATTGCACAATTCCTTTCAGAAGCCATTCTCATTAGTGTGGCAGGTGGTGTCATAGGTATTGTGGTGGGAGTTGTGCTCTCATACATCATCCGTTCTTTCTTTGACATCACTACCATCGTTTCTTTTTCATCCATTGTCATTTCATTTGGCGTATCGGCCGCCGTAGGCGTTATCTTTGGATACTCTCCGGCCAAACGTGCAGCAGAACGCGATCCCATAGAATCACTCAGATATGAATAAGTATATTTTCTTTATAGGCCTTTTATTAACCACCGTTTCCCTGCAAGCACAAAACCGGGAAAAAGAAGTCAAGCCGGGCTCTCCGGAATACGTGCTTCATACCTATAACCTTACCCTGGAAGAAGTACTGCATCTGGCAGCCACACAATCCAACGAAGCCCTCCGGGCCAGAAATACCTTTCAGGTAGGGTACTGGGAATACAGATCCTACAAGGCCAATTTTCTGCCCAACCTGATGTTTACGTCCCAATTGCCGGAGTTCTCAAGAAGGATTGTAGATGTGCCCAGCATTGATCCGTCAACGGGAGAAGTCCGTCACGATTATTCGTCTGAATTTTACAACGTGTTCAGCGGAGGGCTGGCCATCCGCCAGAACCTGCCTACGGGCGGGACGTTGTCCGTTAGTTCCACACTGCAAAGGACCGACCGTTTCAGCGGGTCGTTCAACAACCACCAAAGTACGGAATATTTGTCTACGGCTCTTAACGTGAGGATTTCACAATCGCTTTTTGGCGTGAATGAAATGAAATGGGACCGCAAAATCTCTCCGTTGAAATATGAGGAAGCCAAGCGCAACTACATCAGCAATATGGAAAACGTGAATCAGCGGGCCATTCAATTTTTCTTTAACATGGCGATCGCTCAGCAACGCCTGATGATTGCCGAGTTCAACCACGACAACAACGACACGCTGTACCACATAGCGGCCGGACGTTACGAACTGGGAACGATTGGAGAAAACGATTTGCTGCAATCCGAACTGGCCTACCAGAACGCTCTCAAGACACTGAATGAAAGCAGGCTGAACCTTGAGAATGCAGAAAACAGGCTGCGCTCCTACCTGGGTTTTACCGAACGGGTCAAGATACATATCATCATTCCGGAACAGGTACCCAATGTGACGTTGGACGTGGAAAAAGTCCTGCAATTGGCTTTTGAAAACAATCCCGATATCATCTCATACGAACGGCGTCTTATAGAAGCTCAGAAAAACGTAGCCCAGCAAAAGGCCAACAGGGGTTTTCAGGCCAATTTGAACGTAGCCTTTGGATTGAACCAGCAGGCCACCGGACTGTTTGATTCCTACAAAGACCCCCGGGATATGCAAACCGTAAGTATTGGCATGACCGTTCCCATCCTGGACTGGGGCCGCGGAAAAGGCATGGTCAAGATGGCACAGAGTAACCAGGAACTGGTAGAGCGGCAGGTAGAACAACAGCGACAAGATTTTGAACAAGATATCATTTTGAACGTCCGCCAATTCAATATACAGGAGCAACAATTCCTGATTGCCGCCAAAGCAGATACGATTGCCCAGAAGAGATACGATGTGGCCAAGCAGCGGTACCTGATAGACAAAATCACGGTTACCGATATGAACAACGCCCAGCTGGACAGAGACGAGGCCCGCGTGGGCTACGTACAAGCCTTATTCAATTACTGGCGCTACTATTACGAATTAAGGGCTTTGGCTCAATACGACTTTATCAACGGCTACCGTCTGGGTGCCGACTTTGAAGCGCTGGTCGATTAAATACTGATGGTATAGCACCTCCTGCGCCTGTGCTGGCGGTGATCAAAGTGTTTCCATTGGCTTTGAACGCTGATGTTATCTTCCCGCTCAGGTCCCGTTTCTGCATACAAGATACCGTGCTTCATGGCTTCCTGAATGCTGTGGTACATGATGACGGCGTTGACACCTCTGTTCTGGTACGCCGGTAATACGCCAATATGAAACATATCCAACACCTTGACTTTTCTCACATCACGTAAGATGCCCAGTATACCCAGAGGAAACATCCTGCCCCAGCCCAAACGTATTCCCCGGCTGAGAGAAGGCATCATCAGACCATAACCTACCACTTCGTTATCTTTGTTTTGCACCACGGTGATAAATTCTTTTCTCAGTAAAGGCAGGATGGATTTGGAAAAATCCTCCATCTGCTGTTCAGAAATGGCCGTTACGCCTTCCATATGCCTGATGACATCGTTCAGCAAAGGCAATACTTCTTTAAATACGGGAAGCATGTCTTTTTTTGTGTCAAATGTCCTTATAGAATACCCATACCGCTTCATGGCCGTTTTTGCTATCCGCTCCAGTTTTTCTGGCATTTTATCCGGTACTTGCACCTGGAATTCCATCCAGTCGGTTTTCTTTTTCAGTCCCAGGCGTTCCATATGTCTGGGGTAATAGGAATAGTTATATTGCGTAGAATATAAATCCATTTCTTCAAAACCTTCAATCAACATCCCGATTTTGTCCATGTAGGAAAAACCCAGGGGGCCCACGATTTCATTCATTTCCAAAAACCGGGCCCACGCAATGACTTCATTAAAGAGGGCCTGAGACACTTCATAGTCGTCTACAAAATCAAAACGTGTAAACCGTATTTGTTTTTCGCCCGTTGAATAATTATGGGCATTGTTTAATATCGCGGCAACACGGCCTACCACTTTCTTACCTTTACGGGCCAAAAACAACTTTGCAGAAAGGGTTTCATAAGCCGGGTTTTTAATTGGATCCAGGGTATATTGCTCTCCTTTTGTAAATTCCGGCACATACCAGGGGCTGTTTTTGTACAATTTCAGCGGGAAACGAATGAATTTTCTTTTGTCTGACCGGGAAACTACTTCTGTGACTGTAACCATAACAGCAGACAAAGGTATATAAAAATTTCTTGTAAATTTGTAGCCTCAGAAAAACTAACAGATATGGCAACTACAGCAGACTTTAAAAACGGATTGTACATTTCTTTCAACGGAAAACCCTGTTCCATCATTTGGTTTCAACATGTTAAGCCCGGCAAGGGAGCGGCTTTTGTAAAAACAAAATTGCGCAACCTGGAGAACGGCAGGGTCCTTGAAAACACCTTTACGGCAGGAGAACGGATTGATATCATAAACGTACAAAGACGCCCCTATCAATTCTTATATAAAGACGATATGGGTTTTCATTTCATGCACACAGAAACGTTTGAACAAATATCCTTGCAGGAAGATTTGGTTGAAAATCCGGATCTTATGAAAGAAGGACAATTGGTAGAGATGATGTTTCTGGCAGATGAAGACCGCGTACTCACTTGTGAACTGCCTCCTTTTGTGGAAATGGAAATTACGTACACAGAACCGGCCGTAAAAGGAGATACGGCCTCTTCCAATGCACTCAAAGCAGCTACCATAGAAACAGGAGCGGAAATTATGGTGCCTCTCTTTATCAACCAGGGAGAAATCATAAAAGTAGATACCAGAACCCGTACCTATGCGGAGCGCGTAAGATAAAAGGTCATGAAAGTACGCATTACCCTCTTTTTTGCCATAACCGTCCTTGCCTTTATCTCTTGCAGCCAAAACGGCAAAACACCTACTCCGGATACCATAAAAACTGCCATGGAAGAAGGGCATTTCCGCAAAGCGGAGCAGATGATCCGGCAGTACATGGCTCATACCCGGCTGACTGCGGAAGAAAAATTGCAATGGGAATGGGAAATGGACCGCATGCACCGGATTGAACTGGACTTTACAAAAACTCCGGAAGACGCCCTGGAATATATCCGCACCTATTATCCGGACGTTACGCAGGAGCAGATTTTGGCCTGGGAAGCATCACGTGCCCTGGAAGGCATGGTCATCAACGGAGAAAAACGTTACTATTCCAGAGCGTTACGCAACTTGTTCCGTATAGATCCGGTGTGCAAAGCCCGTTTTGAAGAAGTAAACGGTCCTGAGATTGACGTTAAAGAACCGCTCTTGTTGAAACACTTACCGGCCATTGTTAACAACACCGGCGGAAAAAATGGCATATATGCACAACCGAGAACGCATACGTTGCAGTATACCGTAACCGTTCCGGCCAACACCATACCGGAGGGGGAAATAATCCGTGCCTGGATGCCCTTGCCCCGGACAGACGTAGGCAGGCAAAGCGGATTCAGGCTGTTGTCCGTATCGCAGCCGGAATATATCATTTCTCCGGACAGGTACATCCACAAGTCCATCTACATGGAACAGCCGGCCGTAAAAGACCGGGATGCCGTATTTTCCTATTCTTTTACTTACAAAGCATACGGTGAATACCACCATTTTGACCCTTATAAAGATCTTTTGCCTTACCGGCCAACAGACCCTGAGTACATCAAATACACCGGGGCGGAAGCTTCCCATATAGTCACAGACGGACGTGTGGCGGCGTTGGCAAAAGAGCTTGTGGGAGAAGAAACAAATCCTTTCCTGCAACTGGAGAAAATCTTTACGTACATCAGCCAAACGTACCCCTGGGCCGGAGCCCGGGAGTATTCCACTTTGGAAAACATCCCTTTGTACGTGTTGGACAACGGGCATGGAGATTGCGGACAGGTGAGTCTGCTGTTCATTTCCCTGTGCAGAAGCCTGGGCATTCCGGCCCGTTGGGAAAGCGGATGGATGCTGCATCCGGGTGAAATCAACCTGCATGATTGGGCCGAGGCGTACCTGGAAGGAGTGGGATGGATTCCCATAGACCAGTCTTTCGGCATCCAAAAGGGACCTTTGCCGTTGTTTTATTCCCGGGGCATAGACGCTTACCGCTGGGTAGTGAATACGGGAATCAGCGGTCCCTTGTACCCGGCCAAGACGTATCCCCGATCAGAAACGGTAGACTTCCAAAGAGGCGAAGTGGAATGGCGCGGCGGTAACCTGTACTTTAACCGATGGCGCTACAAGTTATCAATCATAGATTAACGTACACCGTCTGGCTTCATCCCAGATTTCGTTGGCGGCTTCCATCACGGCCAGCGGTGTGATACGCTGTATTTCTGAAACGATTTCCCGGTGGGAGAAAATCTTCCCGAAGGAGAGCAAACTCTTTCCCATGGAGAGGCAGCGAGCTTCGTGGTTATCTTCGGCAACGGCTATTTGTCCTATGAGCTGCTTCTTGGCCCTGTCCAATTGCAAATCGGTCATGCGCGTACGGCGGAACTGGTCTATTACCTTCTCTGTCAACACGCGACAACGCTCCACATTGGGGCTGTCCGTTCCAAAATAAATCCCGGCAAATCCCGTATCTGAATACGGCTGGTACGCTGCCTCTACCGTATAGACCAACCCGTGTTTTTCCCTCAGCAACATATGCAGGCGGGCATTGGAAGCCGGGCCTCCCATAACGTTCATGAGTAAAATAAGCGGTACCCTGTATTTATGGTGCAAGTTGTAAGCCGTGGACCCCGTAAGATAATGTGCCTGGTGCGTTCCTCTTTTTTGGGTTTCCGAAAAAAGCGTGGAGGGGTGGGTTAAGCAGGGGCGGTTCTCTATGCGGAGATGGTTCTGCGGGTTGTTCTTTTTTACGACTTCATTGGCCGGAAACGTTCCAAAATATTTTTCTGCCAAAGCCTTGATGCGCGCCACGGAATTGTTGCCGACTATGCTCAGGGCCATGTTTTCCGGGACAAAACGCTCCTGAAGAAAGGTTTTCAAATGAGTTGGCCCAATTTTTTTCAAGGGCCCCGGGTACCCCAATATGGGCGTGGCCATGGGTGTCCCCGAAAAAATTTTTTCTTCGAAAGCGTCGTAAATCAAATCCATGGGAACGTCTTTGTAGGAACGTATTTCCTCCAGTATGACTTCTCTTTCTTTAGTGACTCCTTCTTTGGGAAAGACAGAGTGAAATACCAGGTCCGAGATCAATTCCAAAGCTTTGCTCAAATCTTCCCTCAGTACGGTGGCGTGCAGTACAATTTCTTCTTTTGTCGTAAACGCATTGATTTCCCCTCCCAGTCGTTCCAACCGGTTGTTGATGTGGTAGGACTTCCTTTTTTCCGTGCCTTTGAACAACATGTGTTCACTAAAATGCGCCAGACCGGCTAATCCGTCAGGCTCGTACCGGGTACCGGCCAACGTACTCAACGCACAATAACAGACGGGCGAAGACGTTGCGTATATGGCGCATGGCAGTCCGGAAGACAAGGTCGTTAAAAAGACATCACCCATTATTTTTGTAAGTAAAAGCGAGCCGCAAAAATAGGGATTATTTCTTATCTTTGCGTCTTATGGATCCGTTTGTTGTATCTGCCCGTAAATACAGGCCTCAGCAATTTAAAGACGTTGTTGATCAGGATAATATTGTAACTACGCTCAAAAACGCCATCCAACGCGGCCAATTGGCGCATGCCTATTTGTTTTGTGGCCCGCGTGGCGTAGGTAAAACAACGTGTGCACGCATTTTTGCCAAAACCATCAATTGTTTTAACCCGACTCCCGACACAGAGGCCTGCGGCATTTGTGAAAGCTGCCTGTCGTTTGCAGAAGGACGGTCCTATTCCATACACGAACTGGATGCCGCTTCCAACAACTCTGTGGAAGACATCAGAGAACTGATTGATAAAGTCAGGATTCCGCCACAAGTAGGCAAACACAGCGTATACATCATTGACGAGGTCCACATGCTGTCGCAATCGGCTTTTAATGCCTTTCTCAAAACACTGGAAGAACCTCCTTCCTATGCCCTGTTTATCCTGGCCACCACAGAAAAACACAAAGTGCTTCCTACCGTTATGTCGCGATGCCAGGTTTTTGATTTCAACAGGATTTCCATTAAGGCCATGATTTCCATGCTGGAAGAAGTAGCCCGGAAAGAAGGCGTTACCATAGCGCGGGATTCTTTATATGTGATGGCGCAAAAGGCAGACGGCGCTCTGCGTGATGCCCTTACCCTGCTGGATCAATGCATTGCCATAAGTGGCAAAGAAATTACCTACGAACAAGTCATTGCCAATCTGAACGTGCTGGACAGGGAATACTATTTCCGTTTGACAGATATGGCCCTGGAAGGAAAATACGACACCATGCTCCTGCTTTTGGACGAAGTCCTGTCCCGAGGCTTCAATGCCCTGCACTTTATTGGCGGGCTGGCTTCACATTTCAGGGATTTGTTGGTCTGCAGCCGGCCGGGAAGCCTGCCTTTGCTTGAGTACGGACCGGAAACAGCCCAAAAATATACCCGGCAGGCCCAGGCATGTACGCAAGCCTTCCTCTTTCACGCCCTTCACATAGCCACACAAGCCGAGGCAGCCTACAAGGAAAGCAATTTCCCGCGGTTACACCTGGAAATGGCTTTAGTCAGGATGAGCCGCCTGACGGAATCGCAAGCCCCTGTCGCAAAATCTGTAGCCCCCGCAACGACAACGCCCTCCGCTCCTGCCGTGGTGCCAACAGCCGCTGCGGCACCATCACCCGATGCTCCGGCTCCGGCGCCAACACCGCAAATCCCTTCCGGAGAACAACCGGCTGCGGAACACGATGCCACTTCCATCAAAGAACGGATGCGGCAAAGTCAAACAGCCAAAAAAAGCAAACCGGCAGAAGAAGTACAAGATACAGAAGAAGAAATGGAAATAACACAGGAGCGCCTGAATGACGTACTGCCGGGACTTTTTCAATTGTTCGAAAAACAACCTCACCTGGCAAACACCCTCTCCCGTTGTAAACCGGAAGTAATAGAAGAAACAAAAATCCGCTTTGTGGTCATCAACACCTTGCAAAAAGAATGGATAGAAGAGCATCAGGGCAGACTCATCGATACGTACCTGA
This sequence comes from Bacteroidales bacterium, assembly GCA_049652385.1. GTDB lineage: Bacteria > Bacteroidota > Bacteroidia > Bacteroidales > UBA932 > DMER64. The sequence continues at coordinate 76,681 of JBASDX010000006.1, forward strand.
GAAAAGCGCTTAAAAACAAAAAAGCACAAATGATCATTGACGTAGAGGAATCCCAAAACGCTTCCGAAAGAAACAATTGCTACATGCCGGAAGACAAGATCAAGTTTCTGGCAGAAAAGCATCCACAGGTAGCCGCTCTGCGTAAAGATTTACACTTAGATATCAGTTAATACCCCACACCATGCGCCTGCATTGCCACAACCTAGTTAAAAGATACGGCCTTAGAACCGTAGTGAAAGGCATATCCATTCACGTTGACCAGGGAGAAATTGTCGGTTTGCTGGGTCCTAACGGTGCCGGCAAAACCACCAGTTTCTATATGATAACCGGATTGATCAAACCCAACGGTGGAAAAATCTATCTGGACCAGGAAGAAATCACCACGTACCCCATGTACGAAAGGGCCCGCAAAGGCATCGGTTACCTGGCGCAAGAGGCTTCTGTTTTCCGTAAATTGAGCGTGGAAGACAATATCATGTCTGTTATGGAAATGTCTTCTTTGACTAAAACGGAAAGAAAAGACAGGATGGAACAACTGATTTCCGAGTTTGGCCTGCAAACGGTAAGGAAAAACTACGGCATCCAACTTTCGGGAGGAGAAAGAAGGCGCTGTGAAATTGCCCGCGCATTGGCTCTGGATCCAAAATTCATTCTCCTGGACGAGCCCTTTGCCGGAGTTGACCCCATTGCCGTAGAAGACATCCAGCACATTGTGGCCCGTTTGAAAACAAAAGATATAGGCGTCATCATTACGGACCACAACGTACACGAAACATTGGCCATCACAGACAGGGCTTATTTGCTGTACGAAGGAAGCATCCTGGAAAGCGGAACGGCAGAAGAACTGGCCTCCAATCCGGAAGTAAGGCGTAAATACCTGGGACAAAGCTTTGAGCTCAGAAAAATCATTCCCATCAACACCGGCCAGACTGAAGAAAAAGAACGGGAAGCCGGTTCCGTGCAGGACAAAAGATCCGCCCGGACACCAAAGCCTGCCCCGGCAACGTCTGCCGACGGTTACTCTGAAGAAGACCTGCAAAAAGAGAAAGGTTTCAATCAATCGTAAATCCGGCGTGCTCAATAATCTTGAGCGCCGTTTCTTTATACAATTCAGACCTGAGGAGCCTTCTGTAAGGCGCAATTGTTGCCAGAAAATCCTCCATGTGTGCATCGGCAATCGGATCGGCCGGAGGCGATTCCATGGTCAGGGGATTGATGGGTTTTCCATTTTTCCACACCCTGAAATCGAGGTGGGGACCTGTTGACACTCCTGTACTTCCCACATACCCGATAACTTCGCCTTGCGCTATCCTTTTACCCACCACCAGCCCTTTTGCAAAACGGGATAAATGCAAATACGCCGTTGTATAGACGCTGTTGTGTTTGATTTTTACCGTATTGCCACCGCCTTTTGTATACGTTCTCTCTATAACCCTTCCCTCACCTATACTCATTACAGGCGTTCCGGCAGGAGCGGCATAATCTACGCCCGTATGGGGACGTACCACCCGGGTTATGGGATGCCTGCGGGCATAAGAAAACCCCGAACTTACTCTGGAATATTTCAAAGGAGCTTTCAAAAAAGCCCGTTGTAAATTCACGCCGTTTTGGTCCCAATAACCGGCCGCACTGTCACAGACATACCGGAAAGCCTGCTTTTCTTCTCCGCCGCGTGTAAAGGAGGCTGCCAAAACAGGCCCCGCATCCACTTCTTTTCCCTGCAATATATAAGCCTGGTAACAAGCTTTAAACACATCTCCCTTTTGCAAACCAAAAAAATCCGTAGTCCATGCAAATACCTCTGACAGTCCGTTTGCCACCAGTGGATTCAATCCGGCATCCACCATATCCTGCCACAAGGAGTGCTCTATGGTTACTTCCAGATATTTTTCTTCTATTTCTAAAGGAATTTCAGCCCGCCTGGTCCATAAGCTGTCTTTCAAGGAAAAACAAACGTACGTTCTGAAGTTTTCCTGATAAACCATGTAAGAGGGCACTTCTTCCTCTTGTTTGTACAGTAACGTGTAGGCATTGCCTGCTTTCATTTTGCGCATGTCAAACACTTCCCGGCAGGTTTGCGATGCGTAATGAATGCTTTGCTGCGGCACTCCCCGGGCCAGCAATAGCGTTGAAAAATTTTCGTTCTTTTTGACTACAGCCTCTTCTGTTTGATAAGGGTGGACAGGAATATTGAACAATGCGCCTAAAACGGCTGTCTTTTCATCCTGATATTGTTCCTCTGTTGCTTCTGTTGACAACTCTTTTTTTTGTTGACTTCTTTCACACCCCGCAGTTAAGAAGATGAATATCAGTATGATAAAAAAATAGTTTTTCATAACGCACACGCTCTGTTTTCACAAAACTAAAAAAAAACGGAGCAAAGTGGAAATATTTGTAATAAAATGGAAAATAGTGGAAAAATTTTTCTATTTTTGTGCCTAAGAAAAAATATCCATACGTGGCAAAATTTATTGGAGAATACGTCGCCCGGCTGGACGACAAAGGTCGTTTGGTTTTCCCTTCTGCCTTGAAGGCATTGGCTGATCCCGATAAACCGCTCCGGTTTGTTGTGAAAAAAGATTTATTCAGCCCCTGCCTGCAGATGTATGCCTACGATGAATGGGAAAAAGAATCGGAAACGGTAAAAGCCCGGCTGAATCCTTCTTTCAACAGGGAACATGCCGTGTTCTGGCGTGCGTATATGAGCAACAGGGCCGTAGTGGAACCTGATGAAAAAACGGGAAGGATATTGATTCCAAAACATTTACTCAATATGATAGGGGTAGAAAAAGAAGTGGTATTTGCAGGGGCCGATTTTAAAATTGAATTGTGGGCCAAAGAGTCCTATCAGACGAGTTTGATTAGTGAAGATAATTATGTGTCGCTTGCAGAAAAGCTGTTGTCTTAATATTGGCTCTTATGGTTTCTTATCATATACCGGTTCTTTTGAGAGAAAGTATCGCCTTTTTGGACATAAGACCGGAAGGTACGTACCTGGATGCCACCTTTGGGGGCGGAGGCCACAGCAGAGCCGTTCTTGAAAAACTGGGACCAAAAGGACGTCTTTTGGCCTTTGATCAGGATGCCCGGACAGCTGCCAATATTCCCGACGATAAACGGATAACATGGATTCATTCCAATTTTCGCTTTATTCATCAAGTCTGTAAACACAGAAACATACCTGCGGTTGACGGCATCCTGGCTGACCTGGGCGTATCATGGCACCAGTTTGACACGCCGGAGCGCGGCTTTTCTTTTCGTTTTGATGCTCCCCTGGATATGCGCATGAACCTGTCTTCCGATAGAACAGCGGCCGTTATACTCAATGAATATGCACAGGAAAACCTCACCCGTCTTTTTCGTGTATACGGCGGGCTGAGCCATGCAGGAGCCATGGCCGATGCCATCGTAAAAGCCCGTACCCGGGCGCCCGTAACAACGGTGAGCGATTTGCGCAACGCTCTGGAGCGATTCATTCCCAGGACGGGAGAACACAAATTTTTAGCCAAAACATACCAGGCACTCCGGATAGAAGTCAACAATGAATTAAAAGCTTTGGAAGGATTCCTGAACCAAAGCATTCCTTTGCTCCGTCCCGGAGGACGCCTTGTGGTCATTTCCTACCATTCTTTGGAAGATAAAACGGTTAAGCATTTTATGAAAGACGCTGTCCGGGAAGGACGTCTGGAAGCTGTTACAAAAAAACCCATCGTACCGACAGAAGAAGAAATCGCCCAAAATACAAGGGCCCGCAGTGCCAAATTGAGGGCCGCAGAGAAAAAGGAGGAAGCGCATGCGTAAAAGTGAACAGATTATATCTGCCTTGTTTGGAGGAAGAGCGTTGCTGGAAGGCATTTACTCCAGGCACTTGTATTTTGTCCTGTACATTTCCCTGCTGCTCATTTTATATATAAGTACCAACAACCTTGTTGAAAATACACGACTGAAAAATTACAGGCTTGAGCGGGAGCTTCAAGTTCTGTATGCCACCTATACGAGAAAAACAGCTGCCCTCATGCAATTGAGCCGGCAGCAAGAAATAGAGAAACAACTGAAAGCAAAGGGGTCGGACCTGAAGGCACCCGTAAACCCGCCTGCCTGGATAAAAAGTACACCATGAATACCTATCAGAAAATGTTGATTGTGTACTTCACGTACCTGCTTATTGCGCTTTTGGCTATCGGCAAAATCGTACATCTTCAGTTTTTCTCTGACTACAAAAATAAATTAGACGATATCGTTTTCAGAACTTTTGATATTCCCGCCGGTAGGGGCAGCATTCTGGGATACGACGGACGCGTATTGGCAACCACGGTGCCTTTTTATGAAATCCGCATGGATTGCTCCATACCGTCCGATGATCTGCTCAACCGCCACCTGGACGAATTATCCGTTGCTTTATCTCGTTTCTTTCAAGATAAATCGGCTGTCGTTTACAAAAATGAGATTACCCGGGCACGTACCACAAAAAAACCGGGTTACAGGAATCTTCCTTTGGGAAACCGCCTGGTGTCGTATGATGAACTAATGAAAATCAAACAGTTCCCCATTTTCAACCTGGGGCAATTCCGTGGCGGCCTGATTGTTAATGAAAAAGACAAAAGGATTTATCCGTACGGCAGGCTAGCATACAGAACCATAGGATACATAAGTGACAACGAGCAAGCCGGCGTAGGGATTGAATACGCTTATAACACGTACCTGAAAGGATACCCGGGCAAACAACGTATGCGTCGCCGGTCGGGCGACGACAAATGGGTACCCGTATCGGGGCGCCCCGAACTGGACCCCAAAAGCGGTATGGATGTACTGACCACCTTGGATATCAGGATTCAGGAGGCAGCAGAAAACGCCTTGCGGGAGCAATTGGCGAAAGATTCCGTTTTTGAAGGAGCCACAGCCGTTGTTATGGAAGTAAGTACAGGGGCCGTCAGAGCCATAGTAAATATGAAAAAAACGAAAAACGGCCTATATGACGAAACGTTCAATTATGCCATCAGCCAATCTACCAACCCCGGGTCCACTTTCAAGCTGGCAACCCTAATAGCGCTCCTGGAGGACGGCTCTGTAAAATTGACCGATAGCATAAAAACGGGGAAAACCGGATGGAGGTATTACGGGAAGACCTTTACAGAAGCCACGGGCAGCCTGGGTACGATTACCCTCCGGCAAGCCTTTGAAAAATCTTCCAACGTAGCTTTTGCCATGTTGGCCGTCGAAACATTCGGAGACAAGGAAAAGCAGTTCATCAATAAGCTTTACAACATGAAGCTTAACGAGAAACTGAATATAGAACTCCTTGGCGAAGGCAGGGCTGCGATTCCTTTTCCCGGCGAGCCGGGCTGGTCAAAATTGTCGCTCCCCATGATTGCCATGGGGTATGAAATGCAGCTGACTCCGTTGCACATATTGACTTTTTACAACGCCATAGCCAACAACGGCCGTATGGTTACGCCCTACTTTATTGAATCGCTCCTGCAGCACGGAAAGGTTGTGGAGCGTTTTGAACACGCTCCTTTAAGCGGTACCCTGTGTACGCCTTCCACCCTCAAAGCCGTACATCGTGCCCTGCGCGGTGTGGTAGAACAAGGCACGGCAAGCAGGATTAACGATACCCGTTACCCCATATCCGGAAAGACAGGAACGGCCCAGATTGCCTACGATGGAGCGTATGTACACAACGGATACAGAAAACATCAGGCCTCTTTTGTAGGTTTTTTCCCTTCCGATGCCCCCAAATACAGCATGATTGTCATCCTGTATTCCAACCCTACCCGAGACAATTTTTACGGCGCCTCCTGGGCAGCCCCCGTCTTTAAAAAAATAGCAGACCATATATATAGTACCAACCCTTATTGGAACGCTCCGTTGGAAGCGCCGCAAAAAGCATCTTAAAAACCGGCCTATGCAATTGTCCAGACTCATACAATCCCTTACTGACAGCAAAGTCACCGGGCAGACAGACCGCACCGTGTCCGATATCTGCCAGGATTCCCGCCGGGTACAGGCGGGGAGTCTGTTTGCCGCTTTGCCGGGAAGCAAAACAGACGGACATCTTTTCATAAAAGATGTTTTGCAAAAAGAAGCTGCAGCCGTCTTATACCAGAGGGGGTGTGTGGAAGACACGACTTGGATGGATGCCTATACGCACACCACCACATTTATAGAAGTACCCGATGCCCGAAAGGCTCTGGGCCTGATAGCCCACGAAGCCTTTGGCCGCCCTTCGGAAAAAATCACACTGACAGGCATTACGGGAACGAACGGAAAAACAACAACGGCCACCCTGCTGTATAAACTTTTCAACCAAATGGGATACAAGAGCGGCTTGTTATCCACCATTGCCAATTATGTGGGAGCGGATGAAGAACCTACGGCCTTGACTACACCGGACGTACTAACCATCAACCGCCTGTTGGCTAAAATGGTGCAAAGCGCATGTTCCCATTGTTTCATGGAAGTCAGCTCACACGCCATAGATCAGCAAAGAACGGCCGGATTGCATTTTTCGGGAGGTGTTTTTACAAACCTGACCCACGACCACCTGGATTACCATAAAACTTTTGACCGGTACCGAGATACAAAGAAAACCTTTTTCGATTCCCTTACGTCTTCTGCTTTCGCCCTGGTAAATGCAGACGACAGGAATGGAAAAATCATGATACAGAACACGCGTGCAAAAACCTATACCTATGCGTGCCGGCAACTGGCCGATTTTACGGCCCGGGTAATGGAGCGTAGCGTGGAAGGCATGCAGCTTGTCATAGACGGAAAAGAAGTATGGACCCCGCTCATCGGCATGCACAACGTCTACAACCTGCTGTCCGTATACGGCTGTGCCCGTCTGATGGATATGCCGGCCGAAGAAACGTTGCGCTCCCTGAGTTCATTACAGACGGTAAGCGGTCGTATGGAATACGTCCGCGGCGGCAACAACCTGACAGCCGTTGTGGATTATGCCCATACGCCCGACGCGCTGAAGAATGTCCTGACAACCCTGCGGGAATTGCTGCTTCCCGGGCAGCAACTCACCTGCGTTGTAGGTTGCGGAGGAGACAGGGACCGTGCCAAAAGGCCTTTGATGGCACAAATAGCCGATACGTACGCAGACGTATGCGTATTTACGTCTGACAATCCCCGCTTTGAAGACCCCGAAGCCATCCTGGACGATATGATGGACGGATTACCGGAAGAAAGCCGGGAGCGCTGCCTGCGTATAACAGACAGGTACCAGGCCATCAAAACAGCCGTACGTACGGCCCGTGAAGGAGCCGTGATTCTGGTTGCAGGAAAAGGACACGAAACCTACCAGGATACCCGGGGCGTTAAAAAACATTTTGACGACAAAGAAATACTCACCCAACTGTTAAAAATCGGATGATATGCTTTACCACTTGTTTGAATACCTGAGACAATACGTGGATTTTCCCGGAAGCGGGCTTTTCCGGTACATTTCCGTACGTGCCATTTTCTCCATAATAGTAGCTCTCCTCCTTTCAATGATAGCCGGCAAGCATATCATTGCCCGCCTGAAAAAAAACCAGATTACGGATTATGCCGTCAAGACAGGAGAAAACGGAAAATCGGGAACACCGACCATGGGTGGCATCATTATCCTTATTTCGCTTTTTGTTTCCGTTTTTCTTTTATGCGATCTGACAAACTTGTACGTACAATTGCTGCTTGTCTCTACTTTTTGGCTCTCGCTGATAGGATTTTTGGACGATCTGCTCAAACTCCGCCACAAAGCAGGTAAAGAAGACAGCCGGTTCATGCGCTTTTTACACAAACTCCAACGTAAGGACCGTGACGGGATGAAAGGGAAACTGAAAATATACGGACAAGTGGGATTGGGGTTGATTGTCGGCCTGGCTTTGTTTTTCAGCGACAGGGCCGTCATTGTGGAATTGGGAAAAATCCCCAAAGAAGTAAGCAATTCCGAAGAAATCGTGGTGCCGGTTGACATCCGTCATGTCAAGAGCACGAAAACGACCATTCCTTTTCTCAAGGACAATCTGTTTGATTATTCCTGGCTTACACCTTTGAAAGGAGAAGCCGGACAAAAAGCCGGATGGGTAGTATACGTACTGGTAGCCATTTTTATTGTCACGGCCGTTTCCAACGGTACCAACCTGACCGACGGAAGGGACGGGCTGGCAACGGGGACCATTGCCATAGCCGGGGTCACGCTGGGTATTCTGGCCTATTTGTCGGGTAATATCATTTATGCCCGTTACCTGAACATCATGTACATCCCCAACTCGGGAGAGATGGTGGTCTTTATGGCCGGATTGATTGGGGCACTTGTAGGCTTTTTATGGTACAACACCTACCCGGCTCAAGTATTTATGGGAGACGTGGGCAGCCTGACATTGGGAGGCATCATTGCCGTGTTTGCCCTGATGATTCGCGTGGAATTGCTGCTGATTATTTTGTGCGGCGTATTCCTTGCGGAAAGCGTATCCGTCATCCTGCAGCGTTTTTGGTACAAACGTACCCGCATCCGCAGAACAAAAGAACTGATGGAGCAGGGAAGCTATACACCAGGCGATGTCGTCCCGGGAGAGCGGATTTTCGTACGCACTCCGCTTCACGACCATTTTATTTACGACAGAAAAAAAGTAGAAGGCAACATCCGCCTGAAGGATCCGGAAATACCTATTGCAGAACCCAAAGTAGTTGTGCGGTTTTGGATCATCAGCCTGCTGCTTGCCGTTTTAACAGTCATAACTCTAAAAATCAGATAATGTCAAGCAACACAAACAACAAATTAGTTGTCCTGGGAGGAGGAGAAAGCGGAATGGGAGCGGCCGTGCTTGCCAAAAAGCAAGGATTTGACGTATTCCTGTCCGATGCAGGTTATATACAGCCGTCTGTAAAAAAGGTGTTGGAAGAAATGGATGTGGCTTATGAAGAAGGCTGTCATACACTTTCCAGGGTACTACTCGCCCATGAAGTTGTAAAAAGCCCCGGCATACCCGATACGGCTCCTGTTGTGGAAGACCTGACCAAAGCAGGTATTCCTGTCATTTCCGAAATAGAGTTCGCCGGAAGGTATACCAATGCCCGGAAAATCTGCATTACCGGTAGCAACGGCAAAACGACCACGGCTTCTTTGATTTATTATTTGTTGAAAAACGCCGGATTACACGTGGGACTGGCCGGCAACGTAGGACAAAGTTTTGCCTATCAGGTTGCCACCAAAGACTACGACATCTATGTGTTGGAACTGAGCAGCTTTCAATTGGAAGGCATGTACGATTTCAAAGCAGATCTGGCCATTCTGCTGAACATTACGGCAGACCATCTGGACAGATACAGCAACGACCTTATGGAATATGCCAAAGCCAAATTCCGAATCACGCAGAACCTGGATAAAGAAGATTGTTTTATTTTCTGCCGTGATGACCAAATCACGATGGAACACCTGGACCGTATTGTTCTGAAAGCCAAAATGCTCCCCATTTCGCAACAAGTAGCCGTTCCTCAGGGTGCTTATGCCATGGAAGGGAAAATGCACGTGAACTACGGCCCGGAATCTTTTGAAATATTTCTGGATCAGCTGGCCCTTCAGGGAAGGCACAACGTGTATAATTCTCTGGCTGCCGCCCTCTCGGCAAAAATTATGAATTTGTCCAACCCGCAAATAAGGGAAAGCCTTACGTCTTTCAAAGGTGTTCCCCACCGTATGGAACAAGTGGCCAAAGTACGTGGCGTATTATACATCAACGATTCCAAAGCGACCAATGTCAATGCCGTATGGTATGCCCTGGAAAGCATGAACACGCCGGTAGTATGGATAGCCGGCGGTCAAGATAAAGGAAACGATTACAGCCAGCTCTTTGAACCGGTGGTAAAAAAAGTGAAAGCCCTGATTTGCCTGGGGAAAGACAATGAAAAACTCCTTTCCGCGTTTAAAGATAAGGTCCCGATGACGGCAGATACAAAAAGTATGGAAGAAGCACTTGCGCAAGCATATGCCTGGGCAGAACCCGGCGATACGGTGCTGTTGTCTCCTGCTTGCGCCAGTTTTGATTTGTTTGAAAATTTTGAAGACAGAGGAAACCAATTTAAGGAAACTGTCAGAAAACTGTAAACCATGGGAAAAACCACACAAAAAGAATTACGATTGAAGGGCGACAAGTCTTTATGGTCCCTTATTGTCGTATTCTCTCTGCTTTCCCTGGTGTTTGTTTATTCCTCTTCCAGCCGTCAGGCCGTCATGGAAAATACGACGACTTTCTCCATCATGCTCAAACAAATGCGTCATATTTTCCTGGGGCTTCTGATTGTCTTTGTGGCACATCTTTTTCCTCTTGGGTTTTACAGAAAAGCAGCTTATGCAGCTTATGTGGCCGGCCTGATACTTGTGGTATATACGCTCTTTGGCGGTATTACCCTGAACGACAGTACACGATGGTTGTCCATTCTGGGTTTTCGTTTTCAACCTTCTGAATTTGCCAAGATTTTCCTGGTACTTGCTGTAGCCAAGGTGCTGGAAGACCATGAATTCAACACGTTTAAAGAATTTTTCCTGTGGTTGTTTCTGCCTGCAACCCTTTTTATCCTTCCCATCTTATGGACAGGCTTTTCAACAGGATCTTTATTGGCTTTTACCGTTCTGGTGATGATGCTGGTATCTCACATAAAGTTCAGATACATTGCCTATGCCGCAGGCATAGTCCTGCTGGCTGCCGGTTTGTTTTACGGAGGCATGGTGCTCCACAAAACCCTTACAAAAAGTGACCAGCAGTCCTTAACGTCCACATCGCGCCTGGCGACCGTTGAAAAACGCATTTCTTCTTTCATCGGTTCAGGAAAAGGGAAAGAGGCGAAAGAAGAAACAGACCAGGAGATGTATTCCAAAGTTGCCATAGCTACCGGGGGAATTGGCGGCAAGCTGCCCGGGAACGGAACATTGCGTGAAGTACTTCCGCTGTCAAACAGCGATTACATATTCTCCATCATTGTGGAAGAAACAGGGCTTGTAGGAGGCATTGCCGTTATTGGCCTGTACATGTGGCTTCTTTACAGCGTGATCATACTCGTCAGAAAATGCACAAAAACGTTTTCTGCCATGCTCGTGAGTGGTTTGGGCGTTTTGATACTTTCCCAGGCCATGATACATATTCTTGTGAACGTAGGTGTATTGCCCGTGACAGGACAAACCTTGCCGTTGATAAGCCTGGGCGGGTCATCCGTTATGGCGGTTGGTCTTGCCTTTGGCATGATGCTGACCGTGAGCAGGGCTTTGGAAGAAGAAAGGCTGTATACCATGGAACTTACAGAAAAAGAAAAAAAATATTGGCTGCCTGATGAAACAGAACGGGGAACATAGGATAATCATAAGCGGAGGCGGTACGGGAGGACACGTCTTTCCTGCCATTTCCATTGCCCATGCCATACGGGAACAAGTTCCCCATGCAGATATTTTGTTTGTGGGGGCTCTTGGGAAAATGGAAATGGAAAAAGTACCCGATGCCGGATACCCCATTACAGGACTCCCCATAAGCGGATTTCAAAGGGGCTTTACCAGACGTGCCCTGGCTGCCAACGTAATACTGCCGTTTTTGCTGCTCAAAAGCATAGGACAGTCTTTCAAGATCCTCCGTCGGTTCAAACCGCATGTGGCTGTGGGGGTAGGAGGTTACGCCAGCGGTCCGTTGTTATGGGCAGCCGCCCGTAAAAACATTCCTTATGTCCTGCAGGAACAGAACAGTTTTGCGGGAAAAACCAACCGCAAACTCGCCGGGAAAGCCGCATACATTTGCGTAGCTTACCCGGGTATGGAAGCTTTCTTCCCGCTTTCGAAAATTGTATTGACGGGAAACCCCATTCGTAGCGGGATACGCCCGGCCTCGGCAGAAACCAAGGAAGAAGCCTTACGGTATTTTGGTTTGTCCCCGGCACGCAAAACCCTTTTGGTCGTTGGAGGCAGCCTGGGAGCCGGCACCCTGAACAAATGCATAGAAGCCTATTTGCCGCAAGCAACACAGCATACGGTGCAAATCATCTGGCAATGCGGGAGGAACGGCATAGAAAAAGCCAAAGAAGCAACTGCCCGCTTCCCTCAGGCACCTGTGTATGCGCATGCATTCATTACCCGTATGGACCTGGCTTTTGCGGCCGCCGATCTTGTGGTGACGCGTGCCGGTGCCGGTACCATTTCTGAACTGTGCGCCGCAGGAAAAGCCTGTATATTTGTGCCCTCTCCCAACGTGGCCGAAGACCATCAGACCCATAACGCCCTGGCCCTCGTAAAAGAGCACGCAGGCCACATAGTCCATGACCGGGAGGCATCCGATCTATTGATGCACAAAGCCTTGGAACTGCTGTCAGACGAGCGCGAGCTCCGGACATTGTCACATAATATTTTACAATTAAGCCGGCCCCATGCGGCAAAGGATATTGCAACACTTGTTTTGAAATTATGATGGAGTACGTCTATTTTCTGGGTATAGGAGGCATCGGGATGAGTGCCCTGGCAAGGTATTACCACCATGCCGGCATGTACGTGTGCGGCTACGACCTTACACGTACCACGCTCACAGGCTTGCTGGAGGAAGAAGGCATGACCATCCATTATGAAGACAATCCGGAACATATACCGGCTCCCATAAAAGAAAACAAAGAAAAAACCCTTGTTATCTATACACCGGCTTTGCCGGCCAACCATAAAGAATGGCTATGGTTTAAAGAAAACGCGTATGTTATCATTAAACGTTCCGAAGCCCTGGGACGCATAGCAAAAAACCATACGACACTGGCCGTGGCCGGGACGCATGGAAAAACTACCACTTCCACACTGCTGGCTCACCTGCTGCAGCATGCAGGTGTAGGCTGTACGGCTTTTTTAGGCGGTATTTCAAAAAATTACAACAGCAATCTGCTATTGGGCAACGGACGTTTTTTAGTGGCCGAGGCCGATGAATACGACCGCTCCTTCCTTCAGTTACACCCTCAGTCTGCCGTTATCACGTCCGTGGGTGCAGACCACCTGGATATTTACGGCACGCTGGGGGCCATCAAAGAAGCCTTTGCATTGTTTGCAGGACAAATAACGCCGGGGGGACACCTGGTCCTGAAGAAAGGGGTGGAATTACCGTTGCGCCTGCAGGAACAAGTGACACGGCATACCTACGATTACGACACCCCTTGTGATTTTTATGCACGTTCTATCTCGGCAGGACCTGCCGGTACCTATTTCTTTGATCTGGTCCTCAAAGACAGTATCATAGAAAAGGCCCGCCTGGGCATCCCCGGAAAAATCCACGTTGAAAACGCAGTGGCTGCAGCCGCAGTGGCTTTCCTGAACGGAGTACATCCGGAAGCCATCCGCCTGGGCCTGACAACTTTTACCGGTGTGTCCCGAAGAATGGACATACGTTACCATACAGAAACCTGTTGCTATATAGATGATTACGCACACCATCCCGACGAAATCAGGGCTACTGTTCTTTCTGTCAAAGCTTGGTTCCCCGATAAAAAAATCACCGGCATCTTCCAACCGCACCTCTATTCCCGGACACGCGATTTTGCGCAAGCCTTTGCAGACAGCCTGAGCCTGCTGGACAGAGTGGTGCTTTTACCGGTATATCCGGCAAGGGAAGCCCCCATTCCGGGTATCCATTCACACATGCTGGCCGGTTTGCTTGACGTAAAAGAAACGTACGTGATGGAGCCCGAAGAAGTAACAGCATTTGTGAAAACAACAAAACCGCAGGTATTGCTTACTATGGGTGCCGGCAGTATTGACCGGCTGGTAGCCCCCATTGCCGATTGCCTGAAAGAAATGAGACTATGAAGGTGTTCAGGAAAATAATGATTGTAGTTGGCTACTTGATACTTACAAGTATGTTGGCAGCTTATTTTTACTATGCCTCGCTGCTCGTATACAGAAAGACCCAGGACAGATGCCAGGAAGTAACCGTATACATAAGAGACAGCACTGCCATCCCATTGACATCTGCGCAAGATGTCTTCTATCACCTGACCCGGAAAGGATGGGTGCTTCCGGGAAAAGAATTTGCTTCCATAGATTTGTTTCGGCTGGAAAGGGACATCGAACAATTAGGAGCCGTACGTAAATGCAACGCCGTCAGAAATATAAAGGGGACCTTGCGCCTGGATATCTGGCAGCACAATCCGCTTTTCCTGCTGGAAGTGGAGAGCGGTTCTTTCTATATTACAAAAGATGGTTTTATATTTCCCCTGGATAACAGGGAGCCGTTACCGGTACTTGTAGTAAACGGAGAAGTGCCTTTTTCTCACGGGCAAAGGTACAGGGGACAAGCGGAAGCTTCAGATACCTGGATCAGGGAAGCCATTCCCTTTGTAGACGGCATCACGAAAGATAATTTCTGGGCTGAAAAAACAAAAAGCATCCGGGTGCATACACCTACTGACGTATGCGTGGTGCCGGAAGAAGATCTGATCTTAAAAATCGGGGACTTGCAAGATTTTCCGGAAAAAATGAAACGATTACGGGAATTTTACCGCGTATTGGCTCCGCTGGGAGGCGTAGAGAAATACAAAATAATTGATGCCCGTTACAAAAAACAACTGGTTTGCATACATAAAAAATAATACCTAATAGAGTAATAAACCTATGAAAGAGACTATTTCCGTTATAGATTTGGGAACCACAAAAGTGGTATGCCTTACCGGCGTAAAAACGGTCGAAGGCTATAAAGTGATTGCATCCTGCCAGGCTCCATCCCAGGGAATTATGAGAGGTGAGGTCGTGAATAATCAAAACGTTCTGGAGACGCTCATTCCCTTGCTGGAAGAGTTGCAGGAAAAAACCGGCACTCCTGTAGAAGAGGTCATTGTCGGCATTGCCGGACAATACGTCCGATGCAAAGCGGTAAGCAGCAATTATAACCGGTCAGACAGCAACCGTCAGATTTCAAAAGAAGAAATACATTCCATGTGGCTGAGTATGTACAACTCAAGGGTGAACCCCGGTGAAGAAGTACTCCATGTGGTACCGCAATCCTACCACGTAGACGAGTACCGGGGCCTTCCCGATCCGGTGGGCACATTTGGCAGTACCATAGAAGCAAATTACAAAATCTTCATAGGTAAAAGCGTTTCGGCAGAACATACAAAGAGAGCCATCGAAAGTGCAGGGTTACAACTGAGAAAACTGGTACTGGAGCCTTTGGCAACAGCAGAGGCTGTTCTGGGCGATGATGAAAAAGAATTGGGCGTAGCCATGGTAGATATCGGAGGAGGTACCACAGACATACTCGTCTACCACGACAACATAGTCAGGCACACGGCCGTCATTCCGTTTGGCGGGAACATCATTACAGAAGATATCCGGCAGGGTTGTCAGGTAACCATCCGGCAGGCAGAACAAATGAAACACCAATACGGCTCTTGTTATATAGACCTGGCTCCCGAGAATACAGCCATCATACTCCCCGGTATAGGAGGACGCGAGCCCAGGGAAATTTCTTTCAAGTTCTTGTCGCATATCATAGAAGCCCGGATGGATGAAATCCTGGAAGCCGTCATGTATGAAATACAACAAAGCGGCTATGGAGACAGACTGGCCGCCGGTATAGTGCTTACCGGAGGAGGTGCTTTGTTGGGCAATTTGATTCCGTTCATCAAATTCAAAACAGGGATGGAAGCCCGAATAGCCCGGCCCCGCGGAGTGATTTCCGACGACAACGGTCAAGTTAACCACGTTACGTATTCCTGTGCCGTAGGATTACTTATTCACGGCTTTGAAGCCGTCGCTCACGCTTCAGCCAACCGGCAGCCTAATTTAGATGAAATATTTGCCCCTGTGGCTGCGGGCAAGTCCAAAGCAACCGGCAAACCGGGACGCTCCCTTACAAAAAAGAAAAAACAGCCTGAAAAAGAAGTTGTTGGAAATATCTTCAACAGCATCAGCAAATTCTTTAAAGAATCAGATAACCAAGCATAAGAACATGAGTGACAAAAACAAAGAAAAAGAAAAAGAAAAGGAGAAGGAAAAGGAAAGGGATTTCATTCCGATAAATTGGGAAAATAACAGCTCCATCATCAAAGTAATCGGAGTCGGAGGCGGTGGGGGAAATGCCGTTAGTCATATGTACAGGCTGGGACTTGCCGATGTGGATTTTGTCATATGCAACACCGATGCGCAAGCCTTAGAGATGAGTCCTGTACCGGACAAACTTCAATTAGGCAGTCTGTTGACAGGAGGCCGTGGAGCCGGCTGTAACCCTCAAATTGCAGAAAAAGCAGCCCTGGAAAGTGAAAACCGTATAAAAGCTTTATTTCAAGGAGTAACGGAAATGGTTTTTATCACAGCCGGCATGGGTGGAGGCACAGGAACGGGAGCGGCTCCCGTTATTGCACGTATTGCAAAAGAAATGGGACTGCTTACGGTCGGAGTTGTTACCCTGCCCTTCCGTGACGAAGGAAAAGACTTTCTGCAAAGAGCGGTGGACGGTATCCGGGAAATGCAGCAATATACAGATTCCATGCTCATCATAGATAATCAAAAACTGTACAAAGTATACGGAGATCTTCCCATTTTTGAAGCGTTCCAGCGAACGGACGATATTCTGAATACGGCCGTAAAAGGCATCTCGGAAATCATTACAAAACCGGGTTTCATGAATGTAGATTTTGCAGATGTGAAAATGGTAATGACAAACAGCGGAATGGCTTTGATGGGTACCGGCACCGCCTCGGGAAAAGACAGAGCAGCAGAAGCGGTGAAAAATGCCTTTGATTCCCCTCTCCTGGACGATGTTGATTTGAGTGCGTCCAAAAACGTACTTATCAACATTACTTCCGGAAAAGAAAAAGCTTTGTCTATGACAGAACTGTCGCAAATCATGAAACACATTTCAGATTACACGGGAGGTGCCAGCAATTTCAAACGCGGTATTGTGTGCGATCCGTCACTGGGAGATGAAATCAGGGTAACGGTCATTGCCACGGGATTCAGCTTGCAGTCACTGCCGCCCATTGAAGTGTACGGTAACAACAAAGCCGGCCAAGAGGCAGAAAAGGAAGTTGTCTTTCTGGAAAATATCTTAGCAGAAGAAGCGTTACCCATAGAAACACCGGAAAATTTTGATAGCGACATTCGCGTGACACATAAACCGAGCGTATACAAAGTAGATGCTTCTTACAGGTCCGCAACCGAACCGGCTCCGTTGAAAGGAAAGCCTGTCCTGATTGTTGAACCGGGTCAGGACATTTCTCCTTTGGAAAATATTCCGGCTTATAAAAGAAAGGAGGGCTATGGACATTCCTCTTACGGAACAGATATTGTAGCTCCCTCCAAAAACAAACTGGAAGAAAAAGACGGGCACCAACGTCTGGGAACGGACAACACGTTCATCCATCAAACTCAGGATTAATATGCCAACTCAACAAGTAAGGGTACGTTTTGCACCAAGCCCCACGGGCCCCCTCCATATGGGCGGGGTTCGCACGGCCTTGTTCAATTACCTGTTTGCCAAAAAGCATAAGGGTACTTTCGTTTTACGGATAGAAGACACCGATTCACGGCGTTTTGTGCCGGGGGCCGAAAAATACATTGTAGATGCACTTGCCTGGTGCGGCATCCTCCCCGACGAGGGCATCCTCCCCGATGGCACACCTGCAAGCATCCCCTCCGGCCGACACCCCTATGCTCCGTACAGGCAAAGCGAACGAAAATCCATTTATAAAAACTACGCAATCCAATTGGTTTCAACAGGTCATGCTTATTATGCCTTTGATACTCCCGGGGACCTGGACCGTATGCGTCTGGAAGCGGAACAAAACGGTCAAACCTTCGTTTACGATAGCGTTTTGAGAAAAAAAACGGATAATTCCCTGCATCTGTCGGAAAGCGAAACAGCTCGCCGCCTGCAAGAAAGCGAGCATTGGGTCATTCGATTCAAAGTACCGGAAAACCAAACGGTTTTCATGCACGATCTCATAAGAGGCGACCTGCAAGTAGAAACAAACACGCTGGATGACAAGGTGCTATGGAAAATTCAAGACGGTCTTCCCACCTACCACCTGGCCAATGTGGTGGATGATTACCTGATGAAGATCACGCATGTTATCCGGGGTGAAGAATGGCTGCCCTCCCTGCCCCTTCATTATTTACTGTACCGGGCGTTCGGCTGGGATGACATACGTCCGCAATTTGCACACGTTCCCTTGCTGCTCAAGCCCGACGGCAAAGGTAAATTGAGCAAACGCGACGGCGACCGGCTGGGATTTCCCGTGTTTCCACTGGAGTGGAGGGGTGCTGATGGAGAAACAGCTACAGGATACAGAGAATCGGGGTATTTTGCCGAGGCTTTCGTGAACCTTATCGCTTTGTTGGGATGGAATCCGGGAACGGAGCAAGAAATCTTTTCTCTGGAAGAGCTGGTAGAAGCCTTTTCCCTGGAAAGGGTCCATAAAGCGGGGGCACGCTTTAATCCGGAAAAAGCAAAATGGTTCAACGAGCAATACTTGCGCACTTGCCCGGAAGATCGGCTCCTGGAATTGTACCTGCCTCTGTTGGCGTCGCACAACATACACACTACACGGGACAAAGCGCTCAAAATACTTGGGCTGATAAAGAACAGGGCTTCTTTTGTACATGAATTTTGGGAGTTGTCGCACTATTTTTATCTGCCGCCGACGTCCTACGACCCGCAAATGGAAAAAAAATTTGTTACAGAACAAACACCGGATATTCTGGCGCAAGCAACGCAGGTGCTATCCGGATGTTCACCCTTTGACGCAACACTTATCAGCAGCGCATTGGCCGCCCTTATCGCAGAAAAACAATGGAAAACGGGACCAGTAATGAATACCCTCCGGCTTGCCATAGTAGGTAAAGGGACAGGACCCGGTGTGGCCGATATAATGGAAATAATTGGCAAGGAAGAATCGCTTAACCGCCTGGACAAGGCTCTTAAACAATGGGCGGATGAAAAATGATTCACCCGGATGGTGGCCCCTGCTGACAACCAATTTTTTAGGTGTTTTTAACGACAATTACCTGAAAACCTTGGCGTGTTTTATCGCCGTAGCCTGGGTGGGTACCCGTTACGAAGGCCCTCTGGTTTCGCTGGCCGCGGGACTGCTTGTCATTCCCTACGTGTTTATCTCTCCGCTGGCCGGTCGTTGGGCTGTCGTATACAACAAAATCAAAGTGGTACGTATTGCCAAAGCCGCGGAAATCCCTATTATGCTCCTGGCTTCCATAGGTTTTCTGACAAAAAGTGTTTGGCTGGTGATGGTTTCCATCTTACTTATGGGTGTGCAAAGTTGTTTGTTCTCCCCTTCAAAATACGGACTCATCAGAGACATCGGCGGAGCAGAAAAAATTGCCTACGGTACGGGAAATATGGAAATGGTATCGTTTCTGGGCATGATCCTGGGTACCATGCTGGCTTCGTTTTTCGCAGGTACGGTGCCGGCAATCGGGCTGTCTGCAACATTTCTCTTTATTGCCGTTACCGGTCTTTTTACGTCGTACAAAATCAATGCGACCGAACCGGTTGTAGAAGAAAGTACAGAAACCATCCGTCCTTTTCTTTTTTTGTACCAAAGCGTTAAAAAAGCACGCTCTTATCCGGGCCTGAACCGGGTCATCATAGCCTTGTCTGTATTTTGGTTTGTAGCAGGCATGATTCAAATGACCCTATTGGTTTATTGCCGCAGAAATCTGCAGATGACAGATTTTCAAACAGGTCTTGTGTTGACGGCCGCCGCTGTGGGGACGGGAGCCGGTTGCTATTTATCGGGGATTGTTTCCGGGAAATGGGATAACAGGATTGCCGTACCCTTATGCAGCCTGGGCATTACCTTTTCGTTCCTTTCCGTGTTTTTCTTTCCTGTGAAAGGCCTGTGGTTTGGTATCCTGTTTTTTATTACAGGTATCTTGTGCGGTCTGTACAAAGTACCCTTTGATGCAGCCATTATCGCCAAAGTACCCGGACGCCGGCTGGGCCCCATGCTGGCTTACGCAAACCAAATGTCCTTTCTTTTCATTCTGGCGGCTTCCGGAGTGTTTGCCATCCTGACAAAAAACGGGAATACACACGGTATCTTTTTGTTTCTGGGGGTACTGATGGCTTTGACAACCTTATTTGTGATTTTTTCTAAGTATCTTTGGAGCCCCAACAAAAATTATGAAATTTGAAGAAAGTCATATAAAGGGTATCTGGATTATTACACCTCGCATTATAGAAGACAAACGCGGTTATTTCATGGAATCTTACCTGAAAGACAAGCTGGAGGCAATAACAGGTCCCATAACGTTTGTGCAGGAAAACGAATCCATGTCCTGTTATGGAGTGACCAGAGGGTTGCATTTTCAAAAAGAACCTTATGCCCAATCAAAATTCATTCGGGTTGTGGCAGGAGAAATCTTTGATGTAGCCGTTGATATACGGGAAGGGTCTTCCACCTACGGACGGTTTTTTGCCATCCGCCTGAGCGCTGAGAACAAAAAGCAATTGTTCATTCCCAAAGGTTTTGCACATGGATTTTGTGTCTTGTCTGAAAAAGCTGTCGTTCAATACAAAACAGACGTTTATTACCACCCCCCGTCTGAGGCCGCCTTCAGGTACGACTCTCCTGCCCTGGGTATTCCATGGCCTTTGTCTTCTGCAGAAATGATACTGTCTGACAAAGATAAAAACGCACCGTTTTTTACATGATACAAAACACAGTCGTTCTGGACAAACATGCTTTGAAGGGCCCCGTCCCGGACCCGGTTACTTCCGTTGCGGAAGGAATGGTACTGTGTATGAATAAGCCCCTTGGCTGGACATCAGCAGATGTGGTGCGTAAAGTGCGTTTCCTCCTGCAACGTCGCTGGCTTTTGAAAAGAATCAAAGTAGGCCACGCCGGAACATTAGACCCTTTGGCAACCGGTTTACTCATAATTTGTGTCGGAAAGGCCACACAATTGGCCAATTATTTTCAGGAGCAGGAAAAAGAGTACGTAGCCGAAATCATGTTTGGAGCAACCACCCCTTCCCATGATCTGGAACACCCCATAGATTTTACGTATCCGTGGGAACATATAGATTTTACAAGGCTTGAAAAAACACTGGACGGTTTCCTGGGAGAGCAACAACAAATGCCTCCCGTCTTTTCTGCCAAAATAATTGACGGAACCCGGGCCTACGAATTGGCCAGGCAAGGAAATACCCCGCAAATGAAAGAGCATACTATTTGCATACGTTCATTAAAAATAGTAGCTTATGCTCCTCCTCGCCTGACACTCAAGATCAACTGCAGCAAAGGCACTTACATACGCTCGTTAGCCAGAGACCTTGGGGAAGCCTTGGAGAGCGGCGCCCACCTGGTTTCTTTACACCGTTCCAAATCGGGTCCTTACACAGCCGACGATGCCATGAGCATAGAAGATTTTGAGGTTTTTATAAGAAATGAAACAAAAAATACGACTGTATGAAGCTTTCACAATTCAATTTTGAGTTACCGTCCGGACTGATTGCCGGATATCCCGTTGAAAACAGAGACGAATCCAGGATGATGGTGCTGCACAAAGACACCGGTCGTACGGAACATCTGGTTTTTAAAGATATCATTCACCTTATGCAGGAAAACGATGTCGTTATTTTCAACAATACAAAAGTATTCCCTGCCAGGCTTTTTGGAAACAAAGAAAAAACAGGAGCAGAAATCGAAGTTTTTCTTCTGAGGGAATTGAATAAAGACCAACGTTTATGGGATGTTTTGGTAGATCCGGCCCGTAAAATAAGGATTGGCAACAAATTGTACTTCGGAGAAAACGAGGCACTTGTGGCAGAAGTAATAGACAATACCACCTCGAGGGGCAGGACATTGCGTTTTCTTTGCGACGGAACGTACGAATCATTTAAAGAAACGTTATACCGTTTAGGCGAAATGCCCATTCCAAGATGGATCAGAAAGCATGCGGAACCCATTGACGGTGAACGTTACCAAACGGTATTCGCACAAGTGGAAGGCTCCATTGCAGCACCGGACGGTGCGCTTCATTTTAGCCGGGAGCTTCTAAAACGTATGGAGATTAAAGGGGTTAAACGAACAGATATTACGTTACACATAGGCATGGGGCATTTCAGAGCCGTTGATGTAGAGGATTTGTCCAAACATAAAATGGATTCAGAGCCTATTGTAATCCCACCGCAAACCGTTGAAACGGTCAATTTGGCTAAAAGCAAAGGACAACGCATTTTTGCATCGGGCATAGATGTGTTGCGTGCCGTAGAGACCTCCGTGACTACAAAAAGAGAACTCACCCAATTTGAAGGCTGGACCAACAAATTTATTTTTCCTCCTTACGATTTCTGCATTCCCAATGCACTCATCACCAATTTTCATTTACCAAAATCTACCATGTTGATGTTTGTAGCCGCCTTTGGAGGTTATGAAAAAGTAATGGAAGCCTATAAAGAGGCTAAAAAAGAAAAGTACCGCTTTGGAGCTTACGGAGACGCACTATTGATTATCTAGTGCGTAAGACGTATATTTGAGCATGATATGTGAAGAAGCATTGTGTGTTTGTGCTCTTAGCTTGTGCCTCAGACACGAAGGCGGTTTAGCCAGGAAAATCTACGATTTTTACGGAAGTGCCCGGGCTGTTTTTCAACAGCCCTTTGAACATTTAGTGCAACACAAAGGCATGCGAAGGAGCCTTGTGGAGAAAATAGCCGATCCCAATCTTTTTCGCGAAGCAGAGGATACAATGAAGTGGTTGCAATCAAAAAACGTTCGCCCTGTATTCATCTATGACCATGATTACCCTTACCGCCTGAGAGAATGTCCGGACGCTCCTCTTCTGCTGTACGCCTACGGTCAGGCAGACTGGAATGCACCGCATGTATTATCCATTGTAGGAACGCGAAAAGCTACTATGTACGGAAAAGATGTCTGCAAAGACATAGTAGCCGGACTGTCCCGACTGGGGCTGCACCCTGTCATAGTCAGCGGACTGGCTTTTGGTATTGACGTTACAGTTCATATGGCAGCTCTGGAGCATGGTTTGCCGACCAT
This sequence comes from Bacteroidales bacterium, assembly GCA_049652385.1. Lineage (GTDB taxonomy): Bacteria > Bacteroidota > Bacteroidia > Bacteroidales > UBA932 > DMER64. The sequence goes on from JBASDX010000006.1 coordinate 99,694, forward strand.
TGCCGTACTACCGGCAGGTATAGATGAAATTTATCCTGCCTCTCACCGGTCCGTAGCCATCGCTATTGCTAAAAAGGGTTTGATTGTAAGTGAGTTTCCACCAAAGACCCAAGGTAATAAAAATAATTTCCTGCAACGCAACAGAATTATTGCCGGGTTATCAGATGCCACATTGGTCATTGAATCAGCTGAAAACGGGGGTGCTCTCATAACTGCACACCTGGCTCAAGATTATTCCAGGGACGTGCTGGCTGTACCGGGCCGCATAACGGATAAAAACTCAAAAGGGTGCCACAATCTTATAAGAGAGCATAAAGCAGCGCTCGTAACCGGTGCATCCGATCTGGCTGCGGTGCTGCAGTGGGATACTCCCCTTGAAAAAGATAAAAAAGCAGTACAACAAAAAATTTTTGATACCTTAGAGCCCCTGGAACAGCAAATAGTAACGCACTTGCATCAAACAAGCGGAAACATGGATGCTTTGGCAGAAGCGTTGCCCGTACCTTTTCCCCAACTGGCAGCCGCTTTGACCAATCTGCAAATCAAAGGCATCGTAGAATGCGGTGAAAATAAAGAATTCAGACTACTCCTATCATGATTGACACACACGTACATTTATACGACGAGGCGTACGATACCGACAGGGACCACGTAGTCCTGCGTGCCCAAAAAGCCGGAGTCTTCCGCTGTGTACTTCCGGCTATCGACAAAGATGCCTATCCTGCCCTGGACTCCTGTCTGCAACAATACCCCGATTTCTGTTTCAAAGCCATGGGGGTACATCCCGGATCCATCGGGAAAGACTATACAACAGAATTGGAGTTTGCCTATGCCCACAAAGCCGCCTCTGTTGCCGTTGGTGAAATAGGTCTTGATTTTTACCGTTCCACCGAACATAAAGCGGAGCAGATATCGGCTTTGGAAGAGCAAATCCAATGGGCCAGGGAATGGGATTTACCGGTCATCATTCACTCCCGGTCTGCTTTCCCGGAATTATTGGAAACGTTTAAGAAATGCCGCTTCCCGGATTTTCGCGGTATCCTTCATGCGTGGTCGGGAGGGTTGGAAGTGTTTCAAGAAGCCAATAAATACGGCAAATTCTATATGGGTATTGGAGGGGTGCTTACTTTTAAGAATGCACGCCTTGCACAAATAGTGGACAAAACCGACCTTGCAGATATCGTACTGGAGACAGATGCTCCCTGGCTGGCCCCGGATCCATTCCGGGGGAAAAGAAACGAAAGCGCATACCTGGTATATATTGTCGACAAACTGGCGGAGATAAAACATACAACCGCCGAGCAAATTAAGAGTGTGACAACACAAAATGCATTATCTTTGTTATTTCAATAAATGAGATGAACATACCGGCTGTACTTGTCATATATACCGGAGGAACTATAGGCATGAAAGCCCACCCCGCCACGGGAGAACTTGTTCCTTTCCGTTTTGAGCATGTTTTGGAAGAAGTACCGGAACTTAGAAAATTCGGATTCCTGATAGATACATATTCGTTCGACCCTATTATTGATTCTTCCAATATTATACCTGATTTTTGGGTGAGGCTGGCGCTTCTTATAGAAGAAAAGTATTCCCTGTACGACGGATTTGTGATTTTACACGGTACGGACACCATGAGCTATACTGCCTCGGCTTTAAGTTTTATGCTCAAAAACCTGGAAAAACCGGTCATACTCACCGGCAGCCAGCTGCCTATAGGCATGCCCCGGACGGACGGCAAGGAAAATTTTATTTCCGCCGTAGAAATAGCGGCTGAAAAAAACGCGGGGGGATATGCCATGGTACCGGAAGTTTGTGTCTTTTTTCAAGATAAATTGTTCCGCGGCAACAGAACTTTTAAATACAATGCAGAAGAATTCAGGGCCTTCCGTTCTCCCAATTATCCCCCCCTGGCAGAAGCCGGCATACAGATAAAATACAACACCCATGCCATCAGATACCCAAAAGAATGGGGGCAAAATCTGGAAGTGAATACCCGTTTGGGCACTGACGTGGCCATTTTGAAAATTTTCCCGGGTATTGAAGAAAAAACCGTAAAAGCCTTGCTCGGTATTCCGGGTTTAAGAGCCGTTATCCTGGAAACGTACGGACGGGGCAATGCTCCGTCTCTGGACTGGCTGCTAAAAAGCCTGTCACAAGCTGTTAAACAAAACATCATTGTATTAAATATCACACAGTGTCCGGCCGGGAGCGTATCTATGGAATCCTACGCTTGTGGAGCCCGGCTGAAAGAAGCCGGAGTATTAAGCGGATACGATATGACCACAGAAGCAGCTCTGACGAAAATTATGTTATTAACAGGACTGTATGCTGATAACAAGGACGTTAAAAAGTTTTTAGCCGTTTCTTTAAGTGGTGAATTTTAACACAAATGTTTGCATTTATACTTTTTTAAGTAACTTGCGATGTTTTTAACTAATTATAAGGAGAGGTGGCCGAGTTGGTCGAAGGCGCGCGCCTGGAAAGTGCGTAAACTCCAAAAGGGTTTCGTGGGTTCGAATCCCACTCTCTCCGCAACAATATTAAAACGTTTGATTACTATAAATTCTTAACTCTAATTATTCAAAAGAAATGAAAAAGTTTTTCGTATTTTTGGCAGTTCTAGGGTTCATCACCATTTCTGCTCAGTACGCAGTTGCACAGACAGCCACCCCCACAGGTGAAACAGAACAGGTTGAAGTACCCGTTCACCAACAGCTTAAAACAAAGTTTATTGAAGGTGGTCCTGAGTTTATGGCCACTATTCTGCTTTGTTTGGTATTCGGTTTGGCCCTGGCCATCGAGCGTATTATTTACCTGACACTTGCAGAAACCAATACAGGCAAATTACTGGACAAGGTGGAAGGTGCCATGAAAGAAGGTGGTGTATCCGCTGCTTTGGACATTTGCCGCAATACACGCGGACCGGTAGCCAGTATTTTCTACCAGGGACTGTCCCGTGCAGATCAAGGTCTTGAAATTGTTGAAAAATCTATCACCTCTTACGGTTCCGTTCAAATGAGCCAGCTGGAAAAAGGTCTTTCCTGGATTCAGCTTTTCATTGCCATTGCACCTATGTTAGGTTTCATGGGTACGGTTATTGGTATGATTCAGGCTTTTGACGCCATTGAAGCTGCAGGTGATATTTCTCCCAACATTGTGGCCGGTGGTATCAAGGTTGCTCTTATTACCACAGTTTTTGGTCTTATCGTAGCCATTATCCTCCAATTGTTCTACAACTACCTGGTTGCCAAAATTGACGGCATTGTGCTGAAAATGGAAGACGCTTCCATTGCAATGATTGACATTTTGGTGAAATACGAAAAATAAAACAAGGAAATGAAGAATATTTCAAAAATAACCGTATGGGTGCTCTTTGCAGTCAGTATTTTGCTCACCATATTGTATTTGATCAATCTTGGTGGTAGCAAAGTAGATGCATGGACATACACCTACCTGAACTGGGCGTACGTAATGGTGGCCCTGTCACTTATTCTGATTATCCTGTTGCCCATTTTGACCTTCAAACAGAGAACCGTAAAAATCAAGCCCTTGTTGGTTACTTTGGCCATTGCCATTGTGCTTGTTGGCGGCTCTTATTTGTTGGCTCCGGGTACACCTGTTACCTTGGCAACAGGTACTGTAGTGGAAGGTACTGTCGTAAAAATAACAGATACTTCCCTTTATATGACTTACATTCTGGTTATATTATCAGGCGTTGCCATTATTGGTGGCTCTGTCTATAATGCACTCAGAAAGAATTAATCCGGTAAATTTTAAACAATTATGGCAAGACCAGCAGGTGAAATCAATGCAGGCTCAATGGCAGATATAGCTTTCCTGCTGCTTATATTCTTTCTGGTGACCACTACCATGGATGTTGAAACCGGTATCCAACGCCGTCTGCCTCCCATGCCCGATGAAAATCAGCAAACAGAGGTAGAACAAATCAACAAACGAAATATCATGGTAGTTCTGATCAACCAGAGCGACCGCTTGTTTGCAGGCGGGCAGGAAATGCATATTACCATGCTGAAAGACAAGGTCAAAGAGTTCATTGTCAATCCCGCAAATCTTCCGAACCTTCCGGAAAAACGTGAAAAAAACATAGAAGGCTTTGGCCCCATCATGGTTTCCCGTGCCGTTGTATCTCTGCAAAACGACCGAGGTACTTCTTACGATGCCTATATCCAGGTTCAAAACGAACTGGTCAAAGCATTTAATGAAGTTCGTGACGAATTTGGCATGCAACATTTTGGAAAAAAATACAACTCCCTGGACGAAGATCAGCAACTCATCGTAAGAGAAGCTGTTCCTATGAACCTCTCTGAAAGAGAGCCAAGGGAAGTTGGAACCAGAAGAAGGAGAAGATAGGAGGAAATCATTATGGCAAAATTTAAATCCAGCTCGAGTAAAGAACTTAAACCGCTGAACACGGCGTCCCTCCCGGATATTGTGTTCATGTTGTTGTTCTTTTTCATGATATCGGTAAGCTTCCGCCAAACAGAGAGAGTGGTTACCATTAAACTACCTGAAGCTACTGAAATTGCGAAAATGGACAGAAAAGACTTAGCTAGCTATATCAACATCGGTACACCCCTGTCCACTTATCAGGCTCAATACGGTACTGATGCCAGGATTCAGCTCAATGATGCATTCAGTAACATCGATGACATCCGTGACTTTATTGCGGCATCCCGTGAATCTATGTCAGAAGCCGACCGTCCTTTTATGACGGTGGCCCTGAAAGTAGACGAAAACGTACGTATGGGTATTGTAACAGATGTGAAACAGGAATTGCGCCGCTGTTCTGCTTTAAGAATCATGTATTCTACACGCAGAAAAGCAGAGCATACCGATTTCTGACAAGTTTAGAACGTAGAAACGACCGGCCGGAATACATTTCCAGTCGGTCTTTTTTTTTACCTTTGCATGAAACCAATAGAACTAGTGTTTATGAAACGTTTACTCACATTTATTACCTTAGCTTTACTCTTTGCAGGTTGCCAACAGCAGCCGCAAGCCAAATATGTGTTTTACTTTATCGGTGATGGTATGGGATTGGCCCAGGTTTCCCTGACAGAAGCCTGGCTGGCCGATCAAAACGGTGAAATCGGTTCCGTCCCGCTTAGTTTCACAAAGTTTCCTGTATTTGGAACAGCCACTACGTATAGCGCCAGCAATATCATTACCTGTTCCTCTGCAGCCGGTACGGCCTTGGCGACCGGTGAAAAAACGAAAAACGGCATGCTGGGCATGAGTCCCGATACGCTCCCCTTACAAGCCATCACCTACAAAATCAAAGAAGCCGGTTTTAAAGTAGGTGTTACCTCCACGGTAACCATAGACCATGCAACGCCGGCCGCTTTCTATGCAAGCGTACCGTCCAGGTCCGATTATTATGACATCTCTTTGCAATTGCCGGAAACAGGCTTTGATTTCTTTGGCGGCGGGGGCTTTATCCAACCGGCAGGAAAAGAAAAAGACAAACCTGACATCATCCCCATTATTGAAGAGGCCGGCTATACGTTTGCATACGGCCTGGAAGATTTTGAAGCCTTAAAAAACGTTGAAAAAATGGTGTTGCTGCAAAATAAGGACAGAAACTACCTGGAAGCCGTTCCCTTTGCTATTGACCGTGATGAAGGTGATATGACGCATGCCGACATTGTCCGGGCTGCCATCGAATTTCTGGATAACGAAAAAGGATTCTTCCTGATGAGCGAAGGCGGACGTATTGACTGGTCCTGCCATGCCAACGATGCTCTGACCACCATTTTGGAAACCATAGATATGGATCTGGCTGTGCAAATAGCCGTGGCCTTTGCAGAGAAACATCCGGATGAAACGTTGATTGTCGTTACCGCTGATCACGAAACCGGTGGTTTGTCTTTGGGATGGGAAAAACGTTATACCATGCATTTTGATCAACTGGAAGGTCAGACGGCTTCTAAAGACAAACTCCTGGACGCCGGTAAAAAAGACGTTGTAAAAGACATTGAAGAAATGAACCGCAAGGCCAGAGTGGGTTGGACCACCTCATCCCATACGGGTATCCCCGTACCGGTTTATGCCATGGGCGCAGGCAGTGAATTGTTTGGCGGAAGGATTGACAATACAGACATACCCAAGAAGATACTGGAAGCCATGGGCATTCCTTTTTAACGTACGAAAAGTATTGTTAGTCGGGTAATAATCCTGTGTTCATCGGGGTTTTCTTGTACCCAGGCAGGTATATCCGTATGTTTGCCTCAAACTATGAAACACTATTGAAATGGAAATTTTAGACAACGGGGACTACAAAAATCCCAAAGAACACAAGACTGCCGACTCCCGTTCCGGCGGGCTGTTTATAGGACTGGCTTTTATGGCTGCCGGATTGGTTTTGCTACTGCACTATACAGGATGGATTTCCTCTCCTGTAAAACGCATCTTACTTTCCTGGCAAATGATACTTGTAGGTCTTGGTGTATTTCTGCTAATCCGGAAACAAATAATACAAGGCTTGGTAATCTTGCTTATTGGAGGTGTTTTTCTGCTGCCCAGACTCAAATTTCTTCCGTTTTTTTCAGACTGGGGTATTTTGTCCTGGGTTTCCTGGGCAACGGTATGGCCTGTCGTACTGATAGCTTTGGGTATTCTGATTTTTGTCCGTTCGGGCATCATGCATCGGGAGCAAAACCATGGCCGGGAGCATAAGGAATTTTCAAAATTCACCAGCAGGAGTGACGACGGCAGTGTTTATTATTCTTTGGTATTCAGGGGAGCCGATAACGTATTCCTGGAACCGATCTTTCGCGGTGGCAAAATTGAAACCGTTTTCGGAGGCCTGACGCTGGATCTGAGAAGGGCCGAATTGCAGGAAGGTGTTTCTGTATTGAACCTTTCTACTGTATTCGGAGGAGCCACTTTGCTGGTACCTCCCCACTGGAACATTGAAATACATAGCGACTGTGTATTTGGAGGATTTAAAGATAACAGACCGTATGCAGATACCGCAGATTCCCGCTCCAAATTGATTGTAAAAGTTGAATGTGTTTTTGGAGGTGCCGAAATCAAATAAATATACCCGAATAATAACCGGAAGTGCCTTGGTTTCCCTGGCATTTCCGGTTTCTTTTTTACCGGGTCTGTTACTTTCCCTGCCTCTCCCGCTCCTGTGGGCAGATGCGCTGGCTCTGGCCGCTTCCTTGGGCCTTCTCGGCTTTTTTACAGAGAAGATGAAAAGGTACGGCATACCGGAATCTGCACGGTATGTGCTTTTTTTCACAGGTATTTCCGGTATTCCTCTTTTTGCCGTATTTCTTTTTTTCGATACTGGTGTTTTTAACTTGTTCCTGCCCGGCTACCCTGTACGGCTTCTTTTCAATGCCTTGTTGTGCCTGGTATTTTTGTACCGGGAAAGGTGGCAGGAGGAAGAACCCTATACACCGGCTGATTGGTCACAAACCGGGCAACCCCGTGCAACGCCTAAACAGCCGTCAGAAAACGTTCCCGGAGCACCCTATCCGGAACACATCTTGGTCCGTTCAGGCAACGGCATGAAAATAATCCCTCTTACAGACCTTATATGTATTGAAGCCGAGGGAGATTACATCAAGCTCATCACAGCTGACGGCTTCTGGCTGAAAGAAGAAACCATGAAAAACATGCAAGAAACGCTGCCTCCCTCACAATACGTAAGGGTACACCGTTCTTTCATTGTGAACCTTGGAAAAATAAGCCGGATAGAGCGTTGCGGCAAACAACAGTACCTCCATTTAACAAACGGCGTATCCGTACGAATAAGTGCTTCCGGTTATATGGCCCTCAAAAATGTGTTAGGTTTTTAGTATTTTTGCAAAAAATTAAACCCTATGGATTACAAAATAAAAGATCCGGGATTGGCTGATTTTGGCAGGAAAGAAATAGAGCTGGCAGAGCAGGAAATGCCCGGTCTTATGGCCTTGCGTGAGCGTTACAAAGGCCGGCAACCGCTAAAAGGAGCCAGAATCACAGGCAGCCTGCATATGACCATACAAACAGCCGTGCTCATTGAAATCTTAAAAGAACTGGGCGCCGATGTAAGGTGGGCTTCTTGCAATATTTTTTCCACACAAGACCATGCGGCAGCTGCCATTGCGGCCGCCGGGATCCCCGTATTTGCCTGGAAAGGAGAAACCATTGAAGAATACTGGTGGACAGCCCTGCAAGCCCTTTCTTTTCCGGGAGGTCTGGGTCCTCATCTGATTGTGGATGATGGCGGAGATGCCACCTTGCTGGTCCACAAAGGCGTTAAGGCAGAAAAAGACCTAACCTCGCTGGATGGATTGACAAAGAATGCGGAAGAAAGAGCCATTGCCGCATTGCTGAAAAATAAATGGAAAGAAGACCCCACGTTTTGGACACGAATGGCTGCACAAATCAAAGGAGTGAGTGAAGAAACCACAACGGGCGTACACAGACTCTACCAGATGTTTGAAAAGGGAGAACTGCTTTTTCCGGCCATCAACGTGAACGATTCCGTAACCAAATCAAAATTCGACAATTTGTACGGCTGTCAGGAATCTTTGGCCGACGGGCTTAAACGTGCCACAGACGTAATGATAGGAGGCAAAGTAGTTGTCGTATGCGGTTACGGAGATGTTGGTAAAGGTTGTGCCAGAAGCATGCGTTCATACGGAGCCCGTGTTTTGGTCACAGAAGTAGACCCCATCTGTGCTTTACAAGCCTCTGTAGAAGGTTTTGAAGTGCGCCGGCTGGAAAATTGTCTGGAAGAAGGCCGCATTTTTGTCACGGCCACCGGAAACTGCGATGTTATTACTCTGGAACATATGATGGCCATGAGAGATAATGCCATTGTATGCAACATCGGCCATTTTGACAATGAAATTCAGGTAGATGCATTGCTGGCTTATCCGGGCATGACACGTACAACCATAAAACCGCAGGTAGATCAATTTACCTTCCCGGACGGACACTCCATACTGCTTTTGGCAGAAGGCAGGCTCGTTAACCTGGGCTGTGCCACCGGACATCCTTCCTTTGTCATGAGTACCTCTTTTACCAATCAGGTACTGGCACAAATCAGCTTGTGGACCGAGGCGCATGAAACAGGCGTTTATCTGCTGCCCAAAAAGCTGGATGAAGAAGTAGCGCGTTTGCATTTGGATTATTTAGGAGCAGAATTGACACCTATGACAGATAAACAAGCAGCGTATATCGGTTACCCGAAAGAAGGACCTTATAAACCCCATTTTTACAGATATTGATTATGACAACATCACGTACAAAAATTAAAGAAGCTCTGCAGCTGCAAGCCGGTGTCCCTGTGCAGGTGAAAGGTTGGGTGCGTACAAAAAGAGATATCAAGAACATTACTTTTATTGCGCTGAACGACGGCTCTACAGTTGACAATATCCAGATAGTATGTGATATGAAAGTTTTCTCGGAAGACCAACTGCATCCCATTACTACAGGGGCTTGTATAAGAGTGAACGGTATGCTTACAGCCTCGCCGGGAGCCGGACAAGCTGTGGAAATAAACGCACAAGAAATTGAAATCTACGGGACGGCTAATCCACAGACTTATCCCTTGCAAAAAAAGGGACACAGCATGGAATTTCTTCGGGAAATTGCCCATCTGCGACCGCGTACCAATACGTTCGGTTGTATTTTCAGAATCCGTCATGCCATGGCTTTTGCCATCCATAAATATTTCAACGACAAAGGTTTTGTGTATATACACACCCCCATTATAACAGCCTCGGACTGTGAGGGAGCCGGTGCCATGTTTCAAGTCACGACGCTGGATTTGAAAAATCCGCCCAAAAACAAAGACGGAAGCATAGATTATACCAGGGATTTCTTTGGCAAACTCACCAGCTTGACCGTAAGCGGCCAGCTGGAAGGAGAACTGGGTGCTTTGTCTTTGGGAGAAGTGTATACGTTTGGCCCTACTTTCCGGGCAGAAAACAGCAACACCCCCAGACACCTTGCCGAGTTTTGGATGATCGAGCCGGAAATGGCTTTTTACGACATCCATGACAACATGGACCTGGCAGAAGATTTTATCAAATACCTGGTCCGCTATGCTCTGGAACACTGCCATAACGACCTTCAATTCCTCAATAAAATGATCGACAAAGATATCATCAACAGATTGGAGGGAGTGTGCCGGACATCTTTTGCGAGGATTACCTATACTGAGGCCATTGATATCCTTCAAAAGAGCGGGCAGCATTTTGAATTCCCCGTATCCTGGGGAGTAGATTTGCAAAGCGAACACGAAAGATATCTTGTAGAAAAATACTTTAAGCGCCCTGTTATTGTAACGGATTATCCCAAAGAAATCAAAGCTTTCTATATGAAAGAAAACGAAGACGGTAAAACGGTCAGGGCTATGGACGTGCTTTTCCCAAAGATTGGAGAAATCATTGGAGGTTCTCAAAGAGAAGAAGATTATGAAACACTCAGGCGCCGGATTGAAGAAATGGACCAATCGGAAGAAAATTTACAATGGTACCTGGATACGCGTCGCTTTGGAACGGCCCCACATTCAGGATTCGGCCTGGGGTTTGAACGATTGCTTCTGTTTATAACGGGTATGGCAAACATCAGAGATGTCATTCCCTTCCCACGTACACCCAAATCTGCAGAATTTTAGTTATGTTGGTCATAGGCATTGCCGGAGGTACCGGTTCGGGTAAAACAACGGTAGTAAATAAAATCATGGAACGTCTTGATAAGAATCAAGTTACCGTCATTCCACAAGATTCCTATTACAAAGACAACTCTCATCTTCCTCTGGATAAAAGACAAGAGTTGAATTTTGACCATCCTCAATCCATAGACTGGGGACTGATGGTAGATCATTTGAATTGCCTCAAAGCCGGACAATCCATAGAACAACCTATCTATTCCTATATCACCTGTACGCGGTCTCACGAAACCGTCCATATAGAACCCACACGTGTTATTATTGTAGAAGGGATTCTCATTTTTACAGACCCTCCCTTAAGAGATTGTCTGGATATGAAAGTGTACGTTGATGCAGATCCCGATGACAGGCTGGCTCGTGTTATTTCAAGAGATATTGTAGAAAGAGGGCGTTCTGTCAACAAAGTGCTGGAGAGGTACGAAAAGACCGTAAAACCTATGCACCTACAATTTATTGAACCTACCAAACGATACGCAGACATCATCATCCCGCAAGGCGGCCACAACAAAGTGGCCATAAAAATGCTCATATCTGCCATAGAACAAGTGCTGGGTAACCGATAAGGTTTTTGAGGGCATGAAAAAAGAAACGAAGATAGGAATTTATCTTACCGTCATTGTACATTTAGTGGCGTTGATTATTATTCTATCTATTCAGATTTCCTCTCTAATCAAAAGGGAATCGTCTTTCGTTTTAGATTTCAGTCAACAGGAACAATGGGAGGCAGAACAGCGCAGGGAACAAATGCGGACGGAAATCAGTGAAGAACTGGATGAACTCATCTCGGAAATCCAAAGGCAAACCAGAAACGTTGCGGTAGATGCCACGCAAAGAAACAGAATGCTGCGGGACGACCGCCATAAAGACCCTGAAGAAGTATATAAAGAGGCAGAAGCGTTGCAAAAACGCCTGGATGCTGCCAGAAAAGAGTTGGAGGAACAAGAAGGGTCAGAGGTGTTGACCACAAATAAAGATGATAAAAAAGAGAAAAACGAAAAGCCTTATACCGGACCAGCCGTTCTGGAATATACTCTGGAAGGACGCAAGGCCGTAAAACTCCCCATACCTGTCTACAAATGTTTGGGAGGGGGAGACGTTACCGTTGCCATACAGGTAGACAGAAGTGGTTATGTGAAAAAGGCAGCCATCTTGCAGGATTTTTCTTCCCAGGACAAATGTTTACAAGAATATGCAATACATGCGGCCGGTTTAAGCCGCTTTACTGCTTCTGAGCAAGCACCTCCCTTGCAGCCGGGAGAAATTGTATACCGTTTTATCCCACAATAACCTTTAAAAACAGTATTTTTACGTTGTGAACGAAAAAGAATATCGCCAACTCAAAGAACTGCTCAGAGAGCTGGAGCAAAAAATTGACACGCTTTACGAAAACGAAACGGAGCCACCCTCTTCAGATCAAGAACCGGAACCTGAGCTTAAAGACGCTTCTGAACCTTTGTTTGAACTGGAAGCTGAAAAAAAACCGGAAATAGTAGGCGACTTGTTTGCGCCCATGGCCAACAGACCTACCGTTGCAGACTCCTTAGCCAAAAGTAAAAACAAAGGGCTTTTAAAAGATGTCATACCACTGAATGATAGACTTTTATACCTCAAGGTACTTTTCTCAGACAAAAAAGACTTGTATGACACTACCCTTACCCGCTTGCAAACATTTAAAAACCTGCAAGAAGCCGAAGATTATTTAGGTCAGCATTTCCCCGCCTGGGAATTGTCCTCACCGGCGGTACAGAAATTTTTAGCTCAATTGAAGCATGTGTTCTAAGCTCATTATAGTGCCCACGCCCATAGGGAATTTGGAAGACATAACGCTACGGGCCATAACCGTACTCAAAGAATCAGACCTGATTCTGGCAGAAGATACGCGTACCAGCGGTATTCTTTTAAAGAAATACAACATACCTACACACAGAGAATCTTACCACACCTTTAACGAACACCGGCAGGTAGATGCCATACTTGAAAAAATACGAAGAGGAAAACAGGTAGCTTTGATAAGCGATGCAGGTACGCCGGGTATATCGGATCCGGGATTTCTTTTGGTAAGAGCCTGCCTGTCAGCAGGTATAGAAGTAGAATGCCTGCCGGGAGCCACAGCGCTAATACCGGCATTGATAAACAGCGGATTCCCCACAGATCGTTTCTGTTTTGAGGGTTTCCTTCCTTTAAGGAAAGGCCGGAAAGCCCGATTGGAATCCCTGTCCACAGAAACCCGTACCCTGATTCTTTATGAATCACCGCACAGGCTGCAAAAGACGTTGATTCAGTTATCAGAAGTACTGGGAGAAGAACGGCCGGCCGTTGTGTGCCGGGAATTGACAAAAATCCATGAGGAAACCGTAAGGGGTTCCCTGAAAGAACTAGCCCTATGGTTTGATAACAATCCGGCCAAAGGTGAACTGGTCATTGTGCTGAAAGGAAGGGGTAAGGATGAAAAAACAAAACAATAGCAGAAAGCACACATATATCATACATGCCGCAGGAATAGCCGGAATTATTTTGCTGCTGCTTATCAGGCTGTCTGTAAAATTTGCACCCGGTACGCATAAGAGTGAAACTTCCTTTTCAACTTATCTACCTGAAAAAGACACGGTTTCGTTAACCAAAAAGACGGTGACGGCAACCGCTCCCTCCGACAAAAAAGATATCCTGTCTGTTCCCGACAGTACTCCTTCAAAAAAGAGCACGTACAAGCCGTACACTCCTGTGAAAACGGAACTGAATACGGCTGACAGTGCAGATTTGGTAATGCTCTACGGTATAGGACCTTATTATGCTCAAAAAATACTCGAATACAGACAAAAGCTGGGTGGTTATGCCATTCCTGAACAATTGCTGGAAATAAAAGGTATTGACGAGGAGCGGTTGAAAGGATTTTCCCACAAAATATTTGCTGATTCCACCCTTATCCGGAAAATGGATGTAAAAACGGCAGAAGAAAGCCAACTGGCCGATCATATATATATTGGAAAATATCTGGCCAGATGTATTGTCCTGTACAGGGAAGCAGCACATCCCGATTCTTGTTCCATAGCGCATCTGGTGCGTGACGGCATCCTTACGGAAGAACAAGGACGCAGGATAAGTTGGTATCTTCATTAAACGTGTTTTTTTCTATATTTGTTTCATGAATATTCTTTCTACTAAAAATGTAGTCAAAAGCTTTGAAGGACACCTGGCTTTGGACAAAGTCAGCATAGACGTTCCTAAAGGAAAAGTATTTGGACTTTTAGGACCCAACGGAGCCGGGAAAACCACATTGTTACGCATTGTAAACCAGATTACGGCTCCCGATTCCGGTACTGTTTTTTTTGATGGACATCCTTTGGAAGCCAACGATGTTTTCAGCATCGGTTACCTTCCCGAAGAGCGAGGGCTTTACAAAAAAATGAAAATCGGTGACCAGGCCATGTACCTGGCCAGATTAAAAGGTATGTCGCATGCAGATGCTTTATCGAGCCTGAAAGCCTGGTTTACCCGTTTTGAGATACAAGCCTGGTGGAACAAAAAAATCACCGAACTTTCCAAAGGCATGGCCCAGAAGGTGCAGTTTGTCACCACGGTGATGCACAATCCCAAATTGTTGATCCTGGATGAACCTTTCAGCGGCTTTGATCCCATCAACGTAGAACTGATAGGAAAAGAAATCTTGCGCCTCAAAGAAAATGGTACTTCTATCATTCTCTCTACACACAATATGGAATCTGTGGAAGCCATGTGTGACGCCATTGCCCTAATAGATAACGCCCGCCTTGTTGTAGCAGGAGACCTGAATGAAATCAGAAGGGTTCATGGTGATAACCACCTGGAGATACTATATCGGGCAACGGAACCTCTCTCGGCCGGGTTATCTGTCCAATTTCCTTTTTCCATCATCTCCAACGGGAAAAAAGACGGATTGTTTCAAACCGTCATAGCACCCAAGGCAGGATACAGTACCAATCAAATACTGGAACATCTTTTTCCGTATATAAGCCTTGTAGGAGTCAGTGAAATCATTCCGAGCATGCGTGATATCTTCATCAAACTTGTTAACAAAAAAGGAGGAAAGTAAATGAATTTTAAGAAAATCAATCTGATTGTCAGACGGGAATTCATTATCCGCGTGAGGAAAAAATCATTCCTCATTGCCACTTTCCTTACCCCTGTTTTTATGGCTGCCATCATTACAGTCCCCATGATTATGGCTACTGTGAAGGATACACGGGAAAAAGTAGTGGAAGTGCTGGATCCCTCCGGCATAGGAAAAACCGTATTGGAAGACCAGACGTATTTCCGTTTCCGTTTTCAGGAAGAAGGAGATTTGGAAAAAATCAGACAAACGTTTGATGCAGGCAACCTTCATGCCGTTTGCGTAATAGATTATAAAGAAAACAATAGCCCGGAAATCAAAATGTACAGTACGGGACAAATTGATAACGACATTCAACGGTATGTGTCAGGCCAAATCAGCCGGGAGGTTGAGAAACGCAAGCTAGCCTCTTACAACATCCCTCAACTACAGGAAATCATTGAAGACATCAAAACTACCGTGCCCGTTAAAGTGTATACATGGACAGAAGAAGGCGACGAAAAAGAGATCATTACAGAAGTCTACATGGCCATAGCTTATTTGAGCAGCTTCCTTATCTACATGTTTATATTTATGTACGGTTCTATGGTTATCAGGGGTGTCATTGAAGAAAAGACCAACCGCATTGTAGAAGTCATTATCTCATCTGTCAAACCGGTGGAGCTTATGCTCGGGAAAATCATAGGAGTGGCATTTGTTGCCTTATTGCAATTCTTACTGTGGATTGTATTGACAGGTCTTATCTTTTTTATTGTAATGGTCGTCATCGGATCGGGCACCCTTGCGGAAGCACAACAAGCAGCTCCTCATATACAAGGAGGTATCTCCGGGGCCATTGCTTCCTTTGATACGGGAGACGGTTTGTTGACAGGCATAGCAAATACTTTGTCTCAATTGCAAACAGGAAAATTTCTGCTAAGTTTCTGCTTGTACTTCATTGGTGGATATCTTATGTACGCATCGATGTTTGCAGCTATAGGTTCCGTATCCGATGCAGAAACGGACACACAGCAATTCCAGCTGCCTATTACCATTCCTCTTATCCTGGGTCTTTTCATCATGATGCATACGTTCCAACACCCGGATAGTTCGCTTTCTATATGGGCTTCCCTCATACCTTTTACTTCTCCGATGATTATGCTGGCCCGGCTTCCTTTTGGAGGCGTACCGCTATGGCAGCTGCTTGCTTCGCTCGTATTGCTCTATCTTACTTTTTTTGCTATTGTACATTTTTCCGCCAAAATATACAGAGTGGGCATCCTTATGTACGGAAAAAAAATAACATGGAAAGAATTATGGAAATGGATGAAATACAGAAATTAACAACAAAATATATACTGGCAGCCATTTTCCTTTTGGGATTTGGACTTGTTATTTCAAGTGCTCAAACCATAAAGACACAGCGAATATGGATGGACACCCTGGAATACAGCCAAAAAGCATCTGAAAGCATTGTCAACCTGATTGGCACGTACAGCCCTCAAATGCATGAGAAAATGAACAAAGTGGTTGGTTATACTACGCAAGCTATGTATTCCTACGCACCGGAGAGTCCTCTGTCCAATATGGCAGCTGATGCTTTGCTGGCCATATCCAGAAGGCATTATGGTCTTGACAAGGTAGACTTTGCTCTTACCAATTTTGGAGGTATCCGTACATTTTTTCCCAAAGGTGAACTGACCCTTTATTACGTATACGCAGCCTTTCCTTTTGAAAACTCCCTTGTACTCGTTTCACTCCCGGGAAAACACGTCATAGAATTGTTTGACAATATGGCTTCAAACCGGGTTGAAGCCCTGTCCGGTGTAAAATTAGTCATTGAAGAAGGAAAAGTTACAACATTGTTCATCAACGGGCAGCCTGTGGATGAAAAGAAAACGTATAATATAGCTACTATTGACTTTCTGTTGGGTGGAGGAGACAGAATGACGGTTCTTTCAAAAAATATTGGAACGGACTATTCCGGTATTACCTTAAGAGATGTTATGTTGCAGTACATTACTGCATTCTACGAAAAAGGAGAACCCATCCCGGCCAAAACGGATAAACGTGTAGTAGTAATCCAAAAAGATGATGCATCATGAAAAATTATCCCGTACTTATACTGGCAACTTGTTTACTGCTGGTTTTTACTTTACCGACATCTGCCCAGGACTTAGTAATCATCCATACAAATGATTTTCACAGCCAGATAGAACCCTTTACTACCGGCCGCCATGCCGGCGCAGGAGGTCTGAAAAGTTTATCGGGGTATTTGGAAGAAACAAGGAAAGAGCATCCGGATGTGCTCTACCTGGATGCAGGTGATTACAACCAAGGCACTCCTTATTTCAACTTGTTTGACGGCCAGGTAGAGATAGACGCCATGAATGCCCTGGGACTTTATGCGACGACATTGGGAAACCACGAATTTGACAACGGCCTGGAAGATCTGGTGCGGAGGCTTAAAATGGCAAAATACCATACGCTGTGTGCCAATTACCATATCCGGTACCGGCCTTTGCGTAGAATTGTTAAACCTTATGTCATCTACAAAACAGAAACCAGGAAAATAGGTATTATTGGATTGACTATCAATCTGAATGGGCTGACATCAGGAGAAGTGTTGCAAAAAATGCATTACAAAGACCCGATAGAAACGGCCAACCGCCTGGCCAAAAAACTGAAAAAGCGCGGTTGCGATATGGTTATTTGCCTTACCCATCTGGGGGTTAAAAAAGATGTACAATTAGCAGAAAAATCACAGAATATTGACCTTATCATTGGAGGACATTCTCATACCTTCATGGAAGAGCCTATGATTGAACAAAACCTGGATGGCAAAGACGTCGTCATCATACAGACAGGAGCACAAGGTGTTTATGCAGGAAGAATAGATATTCATTTTTAAGATAACGGGTATGTTTCTGGAAACTCAGAAAAAAAGCGGAAGAATAGAAGTCATTTGCGGTTCTATGTTTTCCGGTAAAACAGAAGAACTGATCCGCAGACTCAAAAGAGCTCGTTTTGCCAACCAGAAAGTAGAGATTTTTAAACCTCGTATTGACAAACGTTACTCCGGAGAAGAAGTGGTGTCTCATGACCAGCACTCCATACCTTCCACACCTGTAGATTCGGCAGAAAGTATATTGTTAATGGCCAACAATGCCGATGTGGTTGCTATTGACGAAGCGCAATTTTTTGAACAAAATTTGGTACGTGTCTGCCAAGTATTGGCGAACAGCGGGATACGGGTAATTGTTGCCGGATTGGATATGGATTTTCAGGGGAACCCTTTTGGTCCCATGCCTCACTTGATGGCTGTAGCGGAACACATCACTAAAGTACATGCCATTTGCGTACGATGCGGAGATCCGGCCCAATATTCCCACAGACTGAGTGACAGTACCCGGTTGGTTGAACTGGGAGAAAAAGATATTTATGAACCTTTATGCAGACATTGCTACAACCTGACAACACATGAACGAAAATCTATTTACACACCTTGAGGTTAACATACCCAACATAACACACAATTTGCGTTATTTCCGTTCTTTTTTGAAAAAAGATACAAAAACCCTCATTCTTGTCAAAGCCAACGGTTATGGCCACGGGACAGGAGAATTTTCATTGATATTGGAGGAAATGGGAGTAGACTACCTGGCGGTTGCCCCTGCTGTAGAAGGTATAACCATAAAAAAAGCAGGCGTAACCATACCTGTTATCGTATTATCTCCATCCCCGGAAGAATATCCCTTATTGATACAGCACGGCTTAGAACCCAGTTTGCCATGCCTGGAATCTTTTTTGCGATTTGTGAAAGATGCAGAAAGCATGGGAAAGACTGAATATCCGGTACATATAAAATTAGATACCGGTATGCACCGTCTGGGATTTGAGAAACAAGAGCTGGAAGCTTTGGCTGCTTATCTTCCTGATGCAAAATCGGTAAAAATAGCTTCTGTTTTCTCACATTTTGCCGCCTCCCCTGCCCCTGAACACGACGATTACTCAAAATTGCAAATAGCTCTTTTTGAAGAATTGTCTTCTTATCTTTTGAAACAACTTAATTACAAGCCGCTCCGACACTTGCTCAATTCTCCGGGTATTGAACGTTTTGCCAAAGAAGCAGAATACGATATGGTCAGATTGGGGATTGGGTTATACGGCATGTCCTGCATAAATAACAACTTGTTAAAACCCTCAGCTTATTTGAGAACTCCCGTTTTACAAGTAAAAACACTCGCTCCGGGAGATACTGTGGGGTACTCCAGGGCAGGAGTCGTTAAAGAGAAACCGGCGCGCATAGCCACATTGGCGATTGGATATGCAGATGGGGTAAACAGACATTTGAGCGGTGGCAAAGCCCGGTTTTCCGTCAACGGACACAGAGTTCCGACCATTGGAAATGTATGCATGGATATGTGTATGATTGACGTGACAGGTATTGATGTCAAGCCGGGTGATATGGTTACCGTTTTTGGAGAAGATCCTACGATTTTTGAACTGGCCGATATCCTCGAAACCATTCCGTACGAAATTCTTACTTCAGTAGCTCATCGTGTACCGCGTATCTACAAAAAGTAATCAAGCCATCATTCTGCAAATCATTTCCGTCAGCAATCCACCATCCGTGGCACTGCCTCTTTCGGAAGATTTGTACAAACTGTCGTAATGGCAAAGAATTTTTACAGCTTTGACGGTACGGTCAAAAGTAAAATAATGCGCGGCTTGGACCAATTCTTTCAGAAAATAAGCATTGGTAATTTTCATTTTTTCCCCAATTGCCTGATCGGATAATGCAGGATTTTCCATTTTCAGCGTATGAAATTTTAAGATTCTGGAAAATTGGGTATACAAAAGACTGATGAGCATGACAAGCGGATACTTCTTGACGTTTTCTGCAAAATATTGTACTATTGGCTGCACTTTGGCAAAATTTCCTTCTGTCATATAAGTAAACAGCAAGAAAGGACTGAAATCCCTGTTGATGCCTACAGATTTTTCCACCATATCTGTAGTAACCAACCAGGTATTTTCGGGAGCCAAAACAAACAGCTTCTCTATCTCCATAGCTACCCGCTGTAAATCTGTTCCTAAAAATTCTGCCATAAGACGGGCTGCCTGAGGCTCAATTCTTGTATTTCTTTCTTGCATATATTGTGTAATCCAATCCGGCATCTGATAATCGCGAGGTGCAACAGACTCCAGAATTTCACAATGCTTTTGTGCCGTTTTCCAAAATTCTGTTCTCTTGTCCAGCGTCTTTCCCATAAAACATAGCACAAGCACGCAAGAAGGATTAACAAATTTCAGATAGGCGGTCAAACTTTCCGAATTCTTAAGATTTTGCGCTTCTTTCACAAGAATAACCTGCCTTGCTGCCATGACAGGATACCTTCTTGCACTGTCAATAATCTTGTCCACGGTTACTTCTTGCCCATAAAAAACCATCTGATTAAACGCTTTTTCTTCTTCCGTCAATGCATGAGAGGCTATATAGTCAGCCACTACATTCACATAAAAAGGCTCTTCTCCCATCAACAAGTAGCACGGTTTGTATATCCCTGCTTTCAAATCTTTTAAAATCTTTTTGTACGCGTCAGACGTGTCTTTGTAGCTTATTTTAGCCATATGACAAATTTACATAAATTTGCATAATGAACAGCCCTCCTCAAATCTACTGCATGGTCAGGAAAAAATGGGTCGACCGTACTCCGGAAGAAGAAATTAGGCAGCACATGGTAAAATACCTGAATATTACGCGCTATATACCTCTTCATCTCATGGTGTGTGAATATCCCATCGACTACCTGAAACACAGAGCTGATTTGGTGATACACGACAGAAAGGGAAAGCCTTTGCTGTTGGCAGAGTTCAAAGCTCCATCTGTGGTCATTAACCATACTGTGATAGCACAAATCAGAAGGTACAACCAACAGGTACAGGCGCCTTATTTGTTGATAAGCAATGGAGACACAACCTTGTTTTGGAAGTACAGCCAAGACAAAGAGAGCTACGAACCTATGCGTGATATTCCTCCTTATGAGGACTTGTTAAAAAGCATTGGCCATGAAAGCGCTATTAACACCTGAGATCTTCAAAATCGTTTCGCAACAAGCCGGCTTGAGTAATGTAAGAGCTTACGTTATTGGTGGTTATGTTCGAGATTATTTTCTACAGAGGCCTTCTACAGACATCGATATAGTGGTAGAAGGAAGCGGACTGGACCTTGCCGGGAAAGTGGCCGATGTGTTAGGTGTGAAAGTAACGCTTTTTAAAAGTTTTGGCACAGCCATGCTCCGGTATAAGGGTATGGACATAGAATTTGCCGGTGCCCGTAAAGAATCTTATACGCGCGATTCTCGTAAACCCGTTGTTGAAAACGGGACGTTGGAAGATGACCGTAACCGACGGGATTTCACCATCAATGCCATGGCTTTCAGTTTACAGGCAGAAGACTACGGAGCCCTGATAGACCCGCTGAAAGGTTTTAAGGATTTACAAAACAAAATCATACGCACTCCATTAGATCCGGAAGCAACTTTCAGTGATGACCCACTCAGAATGTTGAGGGCCGTCCGCTTTGCCACACAACTGCAGTTTACCATCCACCCGGAAGCTATGGTATCCATAAAAAAACAAAGGGACAGACTACACATTGTATCACAAGAACGCATTACGGCAGAACTTCAAAAAATCATAGCTTCTTCAACTCCCTCCATCGGTTTTTATTTATTGGATAAAAGCCATTTGTTACCGCTAATATTACCCTGGCTTGCAGCCTTGAAAGGTACGGAAACCATGGAAGGAAAAGGACATAAGGAAAATTTCAGTCATACGCTGGAAGTACTCGACAACGTTGCTCTGGAAAGCGATAACATCTGGTTACGCTGGGCTGCTTTACTGCACGATGTGGGAAAACCGGCTACCAAACATTTCGATTCGGATACCGGCTGGACTTTCCATGGACACGATTTTATAGGAAGTAAAATGATTCCTTCCATTTTTCGAAAACTCCGCTTGCCCATGGGAGAAGAAATGAAATACGTAAAAAAATTGGTGCAGCTGCATTTAAGGCCTATAGCTCTTGTTGAAGAATCCAGTGATTCAGGTGTCCGCAGGTTGTTGTTTGAGGCAGGTTCAGACATAGATGATCTCATGCTGCTTTGCCGTGCAGATATTACGTCCAAAAATCCCAGAACGGTAAAACGTCATTTGGCCAATTTTGAATGGGTCAGCCAGAAGTTAGTGGAAGTAGAAGAAAAAGATGCCATACGCAATTTTCAGCCTCCCATATCCGGTCAGGTTATTATGGAAACGTACGGCTTATCCCCCGGCCGTGAAGTAGGTCTGATCAAAGACTATATCAAAGATGCCATCCTGGATGGAGTGATTGCCAACAATTATGAAGAAGCTTATGCGCTTATGGAAAAACGCGCTTTGGAGCTGGGCATAAGTAAGCCTGCAAAAGAATAAGCCTTAATGCAACAGGTGCATAAATTCTTCCCTGGTACGCATGTCTTTCAAGAAAGCACCTGTGAAGGCAGAAGTAACCAACTTGGAATTCTGTTTCTGGACGCCCCGGATTTGCATACACATATGCTCGGCTTCTATGACAACAGCCACCCCCATTGGATTGAGGGTATGCTGGATGCAATCACGTATCTGCACGGTCAATCTCTCTTGTACCTGCAACCTTCTTGCGTACGTTTCCACTACCCTGACAATTTTACTCACTCCGGTAATATAACCATTGGGTATATATGCTACATGTGCCTTTCCATAGAAAGGAAGCATATGGTGCTCGCATAAGGAATACATCTCTATATCTTTAACCAGCACCATCTGTTGGTATTCTTCCTTAAAGCGTGCCGAATTTAGAATGTCTGCGGGGTCTTCTGCATATCCTTTAGTAAGAAATTGCATGGCTTTCACCACTCTGTGCGGCGTTTTAACCAACCCTTCCCTGTTAGCATCTTCACCTAGCAATTTCAAGATTTCCTTATAATGTTCTTCCAGTTTCTTAATAGTCGAATGGGTCATAATCCATAGAATTAAACAGTTGCAAAATTACAAAAAAATCGGCTTCTAACCTCTTAAACTTTTAGTATAACAACAAGTCAAAGAAAAACAGACGTACCACACTAATCAATTTTTTTGTACATTCGCAGCTATGGAAAAAGAAGTAATCATCAAGGTAAAAGGAATCAAAAAGATTTACAAAATGGGGACCCAGGAAGTTCGTGCCCTGAACGGAGTAGATATTGAAATAAGAAAGAACGAATACGTGGCCATTATGGGGCCTTCTGGATCCGGTAAGTCTACGTTAATGAATCTATTGGGCTGCCTTGATACTCCTACGGAAGGAACTTATATTTTAAACGGAACGGATGTAAGTCAGATGAAAGATGACCAGCTGGCAGAAATAAGAAACAAAGAAATTGGTTTTGTTTTTCAATCGTTCAATTTGCTGCCTCGTTACAATGCTTTGAATAACGTAGCCCTTCCCTTGATTTACGCAGGTTTGACAAAACAGGAAAGAGAAGTGGAAGCAAAAAAAGCCTTGCAGAGTGTAGACCTTGAAGACAGGATGGACCACAAGCCGAACGAATTATCGGGAGGGCAGAAGCAAAGGGTTGCGCTTGCCCGCGCTATGGTCAACAATCCATCCATCATCCTGGCAGACGAACCAACAGGAAATTTAGATACGAAAACATCGTTGGATATAATGGCTCTTTTTGAGCAAGTACATGCCAAAGGGAATACCGTCCTTATTGTTACGCATGAAGAAGACATTGCCCGTTACGCGAAGCGTGTCATACGGTTAAGGGACGGACTTATTGAAAGTGACCAATTGAATGAAAATCCCGTTCTAAGTAATTCATGAGCAAAATATATACGGGCAAAGGAGATGCGGGGACTACTTCTTTAGGTAATGGAAGCAGGATATCAAAAAGCCATCCGCAAGTTGCTGCTTATGGAAAAGCAGATGAACTCATTGCATGGATAGGACTTATTCGTTCCCAGCCGGAATTCCTGAAAACAGGTCCCTTGCATACTTATGATGCCTTACTGCGTTCCATCCAGGAACATCTTATGCGTCTGGCTGCCCTCCTGGCTGCATCGGAAATAAAGAAAGACAAAAACTGCCATTTTCCAACAGCTGTTGCCGGATTGGAAGAAGCCATAGATGCTATGGAATCACAACTGCCGGCATTGCATGCATTCATACTTCCGTCCACACCGGCCGTATCTGCTATCATTCATATAACCCGTACCGTATGCAGAGAAACAGAACGATTATCCGTAGCACTTGGCACAGATGTTGTTAACGCAGAAATACTTGCATACCTGAACCGCCTTTCAGACTTCCTTTTTGTTCTGGCACGGTTTGTAATTTTTACCGAAGGTTGTGAAGAAGACTTTTTTGTGTAACTTTGTTCACTTTTTTTAAAACCTGTATCGATGTACTGGACACTTGAATTAGCATCTAAACTTGAAGACGCTCCCTGGCCCGCAACAAAAGACGAACTGATTGACTATGCTGCTCGTTCCGGGGCTCCGCTGGAAGTAGTAGAAAATCTTTCGGAACTTGAAGATGACGGAGAAGTTTACGACAGTATTGAAGACATTTGGCCCGATTACCCCAGTAAAGAAGATTTTTTCTTTAACGAAGACGAATATTAGTCAACCCACAAATGAATATAATCATTGCAGGTGCCGGTGAAGTAGGTTTTCATCTGGCAAAAATGCTGTCAGAAGAAAACCATCAAATTTGCATAATTGACAATGACGAAGCCCGCCTGCAGCAAATAGCCGAATCGTCTGATATCATACCTGTCAAAGGTACGGTTACTTCGATTGCTGTTCTTGAAAAAGCCGGCATAAGCCATTGCCATTTGTTCATAGCTGTAAGCCCAGCAGAGCAACAGGATGTAAACATCGTAGCCGCTTTACTTGCAAAACAACGTGGGGCCCAACGTGTCATAGCACGTATCAACAACAGCGAATATTTAACGCCGGAGAACAGAATCTTGTTTACGGAACTGGGCATCGATTTACTTTTTTATCCGGAAAAAATTGCAGCCACAGAAATAATCAACCTCCTTAAACAGTCAGGAACTTCAGAATTCATGGATTTTTCCGGAGGGATATTGCAGCTTATCGTGCTTAAATTGATGGAAAGCTCGTCTATCGTCAACAAAAGCATGGAGCAGACAGCACAAGAAGTATCGGGAGATTTGCCATTCAGGGCCGTAGCCATAGCCAGAGAAGGTACCACTATCATTCCCAGAAAAGACACCGTCTTCCAACTTAACGATCTTGTGTTTATCATTACTAAGAGAGAGGCTGCCGTAACAGCCATGGCGCTTAGCGGACAAGAAAATGTGGTAGTACAAAACCTGATGGTTGCAGGAGGAGGCCGCATAGGTGAAATGGTAGCCCTACATATGGAGCCCCATATTGAAAGAGTACGGGTGATAGAAAAGAACACCAACCGCTGCCACGAATTGACAGCCTCCCTGCCGGAATCTTTAATCATCAACGGAGATGTACGCAACACAGATCTTCTTTTAGAAGAAGACCTTCAAAAGATGGATGCTTTTGTGGCCGTCACTTCCAGTTCGGAAGCCAATATCCTGTCTTGTATGGCTGCCAAAAGAGCAGGTGTCAGGAAGACGATTGCTCAGGTAGAAAATCTGGATTATATCAAGTTGGCAGAAAGTGTTGATATTGATGCCACTATCAACAAAAAACTAATTTCAGCCAGCCGGATTTTTCGTTTGACCATGATGGGAGACGTTTCTTCCATGAAGTGTCTGCACGGTACAGATGCAGAAGTTGTTGAATTTATTGTAAAACCCAGGAGTCCGGCCACTTTGAAGAAAGTACGCGACTTAAAATTCCCTCGTCAAGCCATCATTGGCGGTATCACAAGAGGCAATACCGGTCTGATTGTTAAAGGAGATACAGAAATCAAGCCTTACGACAGGGTGGTTGTTTTTTCACTTCCGACTGTTTTGCAGACTCTTCACAAATTTTTTGTGTAATAATCTTTGGACTGCTCCAGGTAGTAATACTGCCTGGGCGTACACAGTTCCCGGGCTTTGAATACCCTGGAAAAAGACCTGACAGAATTAAATCCGCATGCTTCTGCCAGATGTTCCAAATCAATTTTGTTACTTTTTTGCTCACTTAACATCTTTTTTGCAGCTTCTATCCTGTAAAGGTTCACCCAGTCACAAAAATGGGTGCCGTACATTCTTTTTATAGACCTGGAAAGATAAGAACGATTGGTATTAGTTTCCCTGCATAATTTTTCTATTGTCAAATCAGGATTCCTGTAATATTCATATTGTACCATAAATTCGTTCACCCTGCCAACAATGTCCTGAGGGTTGTCCGGATAAGCAGCATCCTTTTTTATAAACAGTATGGGATTGGTCAGCAACCACCCCCTAACGCATTGCCTGATTGGATTTAATATACGTTCTGCCAGATTACACATTCTCTTTTGTTTCATAGTTACTCCTTTGTCTTTTACACCATTCCCCCGGGGACATTCCTTCATTTAATTGAAAAGCTTGATTTAAGGCCGATAAAGATCTGAAACCGGCCACGTTGCATAATTCTATCAAACGAGCGTGTGGAAACTGTCTAAAATAATCTTTTGCATACGCTACTCTATAATAATTAATAAACTGCTTAAAATTCATTTTAGCGTGCTGGCTCAAAGCTCGGGACACATAGGTTGTATTCGTTCCCACGGCCACTGCCAATTCTTCCCTTGTATAATAAGGGAATTTATAAGGTTGTGCTGTCTCTATATGATGTAATATACGTTTATACACATCATAATGTGTCCGGTTAATTTTCTCATTGGCTTCTTCCAATTTTCTCCAGGCCGTATTGTTTTGCTCTGCAAGCGGAATATGCAATCGTGAACCTACCGGATGGAGCTTTGTCACTTTTCCAAAAATAGCTATAAGAAATACCATATAAACAGAAAAGGATACGGTAAAAAAAATATGAGCCGGGAAATAAATCTGAAAAAAGACAAAAGTAAAAGCCATTAAGGAAATGAACAACAACGTTCCTACGGTTATTTTAAAATACCTGACTTCTTTTTTACAAGTATTGTCATGAAATTTGAGGTTCTTACTCATAGTCCAAAAGAGCATGATTCCAAAGCTGCAAAAAGCAAAGCTCATAATATATACTAAATGAACCAGAAAAAATTGAAAAGAAAAACCCTTGTTGATAAGTCCGTTTACCACTACAGCCAACAAAAAAAGTCCTGCAAACAAAACCGCATTTTTCTTTAACAATGACTTTTTTTGCTTTCCTTGTGCGACCGACGCCATTAAAATGCAAAAACAAGGTAAACAAGTGAGTGCAATACGCAAAAAATACTCTTCCTTTTTATGTAGTACCAAAGGGACCACTCCCTTAAAAGCCATAAAAAGACGTAAACAATACATCATGCCCAGTACGTTTAACGAAAAAAAAAGAAAAGTAACGGCACGAGAGGGATAGTAATGAAAAGTTTTTTTTATTTTGATGGAAATAAATAATACGGCTGCAGCTAAAAAATAAATAATGGCAGCCATCAGGTTAGAACTAAAGTACATCATGAAAATAAGATTGCTTAATAAGATCATTGATATACTCAAAATTAAAAAGCACGCATGTATAAAAAAACATTGGAAATACTGCATTTATTTTATGGTATTTGTCCTGTAATATTGTCCTCTGCGCGTTGGTGATATTTTATTAACTTTGTGATTTCTTAAAAAGCATGGAGTAGCATGGAATACAATTTTTCCGGGATTGAAAAAAAGTGGCAATCTTACTGGGCAGAAAACAAAATCTTTAGTGTAACAGAAGATACCGGTAAGCCCAAATTTTATGTTTTGGACATGTTCCCGTATCCCTCGGGTGCGGGACTGCATGTAGGACATCCCCTGGGATACATTGCGAGTGATATTTATGCCCGTTACAAAAGGTTAAAAGGCTATAATGTTTTACATCCCATGGGCTATGACGCCTTTGGGCTGCCTGCGGAACAATATGCCATACAGACCGGTCAGCCTCCGCAAATAACAACAGAAAACAATATCCAGCGGTATAGAGAGCAATTGGACAAGCTAGGCTTTTCGTACGACTGGGAAAGAGAAATACGCACTTGTGATCCTCAATACTACAAGTGGACACAATGGGCTTTTCTACAAATGTTCAGCCATTGGTACGATACAGAAAAAGAAACAGCCAGACCTATAGAACAACTCATCTCTTTATTTGAGAAAGAAGGTAATACATCTGTACAGGCCGCGCACCATTGTCCTCACACATTCACGGCTGCCGAATGGAACAATTATCACGATGCCGGAAGAGAAGAAATACTCATGTACTACAGGATTGCCTATCTTGGAGAAACATATGTTAACTGGTGCCCGGCTCTGGGAACGGTTCTTGCCAATGACGAAGTAAAAGACGGGCTGTCCGTGAGGGGGGGATATCCCGTTGTTCAAAAAGAAATGAAGCAATGGCAATTGCGTGTGTCAGCCTATGCCAAAAGGCTCCTGGAAGGTCTGGAATACCTTGCCTGGTCGGACTCTTTAAAAGAAATGCAACGCAATTGGATTGGGAAATCTGAAGGAGCTGAGATGATTTTTCACGTAAGCAACGGTCCTGCCACCTATGAAATGCCCATTTTCACTACCCGTCCCGATACGTTGTTTGGCGTTACTTTCATGGTTCTGGCGCCGGAGAGTGAATGGGTGGAAAAACTAACTGCCCCGGAGAACAAAAAACAAGTGGCTGATTATCTGTCTTATGCAAAAACTAAAACAGAAAGGGAGCGCATGACAGAAACACATCGTGTGACGGGTGTTTTTTCCGGATCTTATGCTACGCATCCTTTTACGGGAAAACTTCTCCCCGTTTGGATCAGCGAATACGTCATGGCCGGTTATGGAACGGGAGCCATCATGGCTGTTCCGGCACACGACAGCAGAGACTACTTGTTTGCCAAACATTTCAACCTGCCCATCATTCCGCTTATTGAAGGCTGCGATGTAAGCGGTGAAAGCTTTGATGCCAAAGAAGGTATTATGTGCAACAGCGGCTTTATGAACGGCATGACGGTCCGGGAAGCCATCGAGGCAGCTTTGGATAAAATTGAAAACGAAAACCTGGGAGTCCGGAAAACAAATTACCGGCTCAGAGATGCCATTTTTTCCCGTCAACGTTATTGGGGTGAACCGTTTCCCATATACTATGAAAACAATACGGCCAGACCCCTGCCGGAATCGGACTTGCCCCTTGTGCTGCCCCCAATAGATTCCTACCAGCCTTCCGGTACGGGCGCCCCTCCGTTGGCCTCGGCAAAAGACTGGACATACAAAGGGTTCCCCCTGGAAACGTGTACCATGCCCGGTTTTGCCGGAAGTTCTGCTTACTATTTGCGGTATATGGATCCCCAAAACACAGAAGCACTCGTTTCCCGGGAAGCAAATACCTATTGGCAAAACGTAGACTTATATATTGGAGGTACAGAACATGCAACGGGACATCTTATCTATTCCAGGTTTTGGAACAAATTTTTATATGACATAGGCTATATATGCCAAGAAGAGCCTTTTCAAAAGCTCATTAACCAGGGGATGGTTCAGGGGCGTTCCAGTTTTGTGTACCGCATAAAAGACACCAACACTTTTGTTTCCTATAACTTGAAAGACGATTACGAAACAACGGAAATCCATGTAGATATCAATTTGGTGGAAAACGACAAACTAAATATTGAAGCTTTCCGTACATGGAATCCGGAATACGCAGATGCTTCTTTCATTCTGGAAGGAGAAGCATACGTCTGCGGCTGGGCCGTGGAAAAAATGAGCAAATCTATGTTCAACGTAGTGAATCCCGATGACATTTGTACACAATACGGTGCAGATACGCTGCGTCTTTATGAAATGTTTTTAGGTCCGCTGGAGCAATCCAAACCTTGGGATACTAACGGAATAGATGGTGTGCATCGTTTCCTTAAAAGATTTTGGAAACTGTTTTTTGATAAAGAAGGCCGTTTCCTGGTGACCCACGACGTACCCCATACAGCAGAGCTGAAAACGTTACACCAATTGATAAAGAAAGTAGAAGACGATATTGAACATTTCTCGTTCAACACTACCGTGAGCGCCTTCATGATTGGTGTAAACGAACTGACGCAATTGCAATGCCGTAAACGCAGTATATTGGAACCTTTCGTTATACTTATCTCTCCTTACGCGCCACATATTGCAGAAGAATTATGGTCTTTGTTAGGGCATAACACCTCTGTTGCCGATGCTTCTTTTCCCGTATACAATCCGGAATACACCCAAGAAGAAACCTTTACATATCCTGTATCTGTCAACGGAAAACTGCGTTTTAAAATCGATTTGGGCATAGCATTGACAAAAGAAGAGATTGAACAAGCAGTACTGTCTGACGAGCGGACAGAAAAATATACAGGCAACGGTCCTATAAAAAGAGTTGTAGTAGTCCCCGGAAAAATAATAAATCTAGTTGTATGAAAGCTGTTAAAGAATACTTGTTGATAACGCTGGGAATCCTTATTTACGTCACGGGCTGGACCACATTTATTATCCCCAACCATTTGGTGGGAGGAGGTGTGGCAGGCATATCGACGCTTATCTATTATGCCACCAACCTGCCTATCAGTATTTCCTTTTTTGCCTTCAACGTAATCCTTATCATCATAGGACTTCGTACCATAGGTTGGAAATTTGGTGTGAAAACCATATTTGGCGTGGGCATTACTACTTTGGCTTTCCAGTTTATACCGGCTATCATACCGGAAGATCTCATACAAGCTATGGCGCTTGACAACGGGAAATTGATTTCCGCCCTTATGGGAGCCGCAGCCTCGGGGGTGGGTATTGGCTTGGTCATTGCACAAGGTGGCAGCACGGGGGGAACAGATATTCTGGCTCAAATTGTTGGCAAATACCGCAATATCTCACCGGGCCGTTTTATGATGGCCTGCGACCTTGTCATTATTGCTTCTTTATTTTTCGTATCAGACGAACCTACCATAGGTTTGAGGCTGGCTGCCGTTTTGTACGGATATTTGATTATCGGATTATTCGGTTATACAGTAGATATCATGTTATCGGGAGCCAAGCGTTCCGTTCAATTTTTTATTTTCAGTACTAAATACGAAGAAATTGCAGACAGGATTTCCAAAGAAGTGCAGCGCGGCGTAACGGTCATTTCTTCACAAGGCTGGTATTCCAAAAGCGAACAAAACGTACTTCTGGTCATTGTTAGAAGAACAGAAGTGAATGCAGTAGCCAAAATTGTAAAAGAAGTAGATAAAAACGCATTCCTTTCCAAGGCCAGCGTTTCCGGAGTATACGGTACTGGGTTTGAAGTACTCAGAACGTAATCACCGTACGGGTGCCAATTCAAAATAAACGGGAATCGTAATTCTTACCGGAACTTTTCTTTTGTTTTTTTCTCCGGGTGTCCATTTAGGTGATGCCGAAATAACGCGCAAAGCTTCATCATCCAATAACGGATGCGCAGAACGGGCTATTTCTACCTGCGTTAACGTTCCATCTTTTTCTACGATAAACGTAACCATCACCCTGCCTTTTATCCCTTGCCGGATGGCCTCTTTTGGATAACGTTGGTATTTATATACCCAACTGTCCAGAAAAAATTCAATATCGCCTTTCATAAAACGCGGCGGCACATCTGCTTCCGTGTATGCGTAAACACGTGCTCCTGCTCCTGTAAATTCCTCTTTCACAGAAGTAAACAACTCATCTTCCCCGTTGGCCGCCTGAGTCAGGAAATGAAAAACATATCGACAAAATCCGTCCATTTTCTCAAAATCTATCCTGTCCTGAACATCCCTCAACGTTTGATGGTACGGATGCATACCCGTGGTAAACAAACAAACCGGAATGCCTTTCTCCAAAAAGGCCTGGTGGTCGGAAGAGAAAAAATCCGAGCCGAATACACCTACCTCGGGCATAAACGGTTCAAAAGTCAGACTTGTAAGTAAATGTTCTCTTTCGTAATGCGGTTGTCCACAAAAGACCATAGGTGTATTCTCAGGAGAGATATGTCCCAACCTGTCCAGATTAATCATGAGTTTTACAGATGCCTGCGGGAAAGCCCTGTTTATGAAATACCAGGCACCGAGAGCTCCTTTCTCACCGGCCCCAAAAGCCACAAACAGCAAGCTTCTTTTATACATAAAATGTTGGCCCTGAGCAGCTCCTGCCAACTCGAGCAAAGCCGCTACCCCCGAGGCGTTTGCGTCTGCACCCGGATATATGCATACACTGTCTCTGCCGTTTATGCGCATCGTGTACGACCCCAAATGATCGTAATGGGCTCCCACCACAATATATTCTTCACGTAAAACGGGATCGTACCCCGGAATTACAGCCACGACGTTTTGTGAATAGAGCGTATCGCCCGTGGCTTCGTCTACAAACGAAAAATCTTGAAAACCTCCCGGATAAAGAAGCTCCAGCCCTTTTTCCTTAAAACGGGCCGAGATCCAGGCTGCTGCCTCTGCCTCTGAAGACGTGCCGGCCAAACGCCCCCGATACCTCTCCGAGGTCAACGCTGCCACGTGGCTTCGCAACGCTTTTTCAAAAGAATCCTGAGCCTGCAAAAACACAACGCTCAGGATACTTAACAACAGGGTTAAAATACGTTTCATCAAGGTTTGTAAAAAGGCGGACGTACCACAACGGCTTTCAGCAAACGGTCCCTTACCTTTACAAAAATTTCTGTATCTGCCGCTGTAAAAGCTGCCTCTACGTAGCCCATACCAATGCCTTTTTTCAAAGAAGGAGACATGGTGCCCGATGTAACCTTTCCGATTTCTTTTCCGTCTGCCGTGCATACCGGATAACCTTGACGAGGCACCCCTCTGTCTATCATGGTGAAACCTGTCAATTTCCTGGCTACTCCTTGTGCCTTTTGCTCCTGTAAAAAACCTTTATCTATAAAATCGCCTTTAGTGTCCGTAAACTTGGTAATCCAACCCAGACCCGCTTCCAGAGGAGATGTGGTATCGTCTATATCGTTTCCATACAAACAATATCCCATTTCCAAACGCAACGTATCCCGGGCTCCCAGACCAACAGGCTGTAAATCAAACTCCTTTCCTGCTTCGAACAAAGCCTTCCATAACTTTTCTCCGTCTTCATTGGGAACGTAGATTTCACACCCTCCCGACCCGGTATAGCCGGTAATGGACAGCAATGCATGAGAGATTCCTGCCACATTGCATTCCTTAAAAGAATAAAACTCCATATCCAAAACCGGGATATCCGTTATTTTCTGAACAATTTTCATGGCATTTGGCCCCTGAACAGCCAAAAGACACAGTTCGTCAGATGCATTGTACAATTCCTTTCCCGGATTGATTCCAAAATCAGGAGCATACTTGCACAGATGATCCCAGTCTTTTTGAATGTTGGCTGCATTCACTACCAAAAGATACGTTTCGGCATCTTTTCTATACAACAGAAAATCATCCACTATACCACCCCTGCCGTTGGGAAAACACGTATATTGTATCCTTCCGTCTTCCAACTTTGAAACATCGTTTGTGGTGACGTATTGAATAAATTCCAAAGCACGCGGCCCGGTAATCCAAAATTCACCCATATGGCTTACATCAAAAACTCCGGCATTTTCCCGAACCTGAATATGCTCAGCATTGATACCCCTGTATTCAATAGGCATGTTATAACCGGCAAAGGGTACCATTTTGGCTCCCAGTTCCTGATGAAACCGGGTAAAAACAGTATTTTTCATAAACTAAAAATGTAGATTTTGTTTGGTATCATATACCCAGACATCATGAGGGGTGATGTCCAGGGCAAACATTTTATACATCCTGTTATAGGCATCGTGCAATTCATCGGTTTGATAGGCCGAAATAACGGCATATCCGTTTTTAAAGGTTATCCTGACAGGTGTATATCCCTCTTTTTCTATTGACTGCATCATTCTTGAAGCATTATTTTCCATAATGAAGCTTCCTAAAACTACGTGGTAGCGTTTCAGGATTTTTTTCTGTGCTTCTTCCTTTTCCAAAGAATCCAAACGCAACTGCTCCAAACGGGCTGCTTCTTCTGCCGCAACCCTTTCCAAAGAATCTTTTATAAGCTGTTCCTGCTTTTCTCTCAGTTCTTTAGATGTGGGCATCCCAAATTTAGAACGAACCCAATCACAGGAATTCAGACTGCCCAGCAGCATGATTCCAACGAGTAACGGGAATATTTTATTCATAATAAAGAGATTAGATAATTATCATTACACAAATATACGTGAAAAAAACGGGAACTGTAAAAAAAAGGGTAACTTGCTTATCCGTTATGAAAAAAACCGTATCCATCCTTTATTTCTTTTGGCTGTTAACGGTTCCTCCGTTACTGTTCTCACAAGAAAAAGACCGTGTCCGCTTTTGTTTCACCGGCGATCTTATGCAGCACGGAGCCCAAATAAGGTCCGCCCGGCAAGAAGATGGAAGTTTCGCTTACGACACTTGCTTTGCTTACATAAAAGACAGAATGAAAGAAGCAGATTTTACGGTCATAAACATGGAAACATCCTTCAGCGGACCTCCGTATACGGGTTACCCTTTGTTTTCTTCTCCAAACGAATTGGCTTATGCCGTCCGGCGTGCAGGCGGCAATGTGTTTCTTACAGCCAATAACCATATACTTGACAAAGGCGAAGCAGGCGCTTTCAAGACAACGGCTCTGTACGATTCACTGGAAATTCCGCACTGCGGTACCACGAACCCTTGGATCATACTCCGGAAACACGGGCTGCACATAGCTCTACTCAACTATACATACGGTACTAATAACTCTGTGTCTTCTTCTTCATTTCCCATGAACCACATAGACACAACGTTGATAAAAGAACACCTGGCCCAGGTGCGCAAAGAAGGAGCCGATGCCGTTTTGTGCTGTATGCATTGGGGTGTGGAATACGACCTCCATCCTTCTTTCCGGCAACGTTCTTTAAGCAATTGGCTGCGCCGGCAAGGCGTCACGGCTGTCATAGGCGCCCACCCTCATGTGCCGCAACGTGTTGAATCCTATAGAGACAGTGTGGGAGACATCGATTATCTTGTAGCCTACTCTCTGGGAAATTTTATCTCTAATCAACAAGATATCATACCGCGTATGGGTATGATTCTTACCTTTGATATGGTTCTGACAGAAAACGGTCCCCGTATTGAATCACCCTGGTTTGAATGGGTCTGGACATGGCGCCCCGTCTCGCAAAACAAAATGTTGTACCACGTATTGCCTGTATCCGATCCCCGCTTGTACAGAAAGGTGGTGACAAATCCGGCAGATACGCTGCTCATCACAAAAACACTCAATATTATCAGAAATTATATAAATACAACTTCTTTCGGTATTTTTGAACGTAGAAGATATCCGCCTTATGAACGAAAAAATCTTTATTTTGGAGAGCATCCACCTGTCCGTGCTCTACGGGCCCGGCAGCCCGTTTTTACCTCTTTTGAAGGAAGCGTTCCCTCAATTGAAAATTATCGCAAGAGGAGAACAACTGAAAGTACAGGGAGCTCCGGAAGAAATAGCGCGTTTTGAAAACAAGTTGGACAACCTGATTCATCTGCTTGAAAGAAGGCAGCATCTAACGGAAGACAGTATCGCAGCTGTATTGCAGGGAGCTGTGAAGCCGACCGACCACAAAGAGCAGGAACCCGATAACATCCTGGTATACGGTATTAATGGAAATATCATTAAAGCACGTACAAAAAATCAAGAAGTGCTGGTAGCTGCCTATGAAAATAACGATCTGATTTTTGCAGAAGGTCCTGCCGGTACCGGTAAAACATATACGGCCATAGCCTTGGCCGTAAGGGCCTGGAAAAATAAAGAAATACGCAGGATAATCCTTACCAGGCCGGCTGTAGAAGCGGGTGAGCAACTGGGTTTCTTACCGGGCGACATGAAAGAAAAATTAGATCCTTATCTGCAACCTTTGTATGACGCATTACGCGATATGATTCCGTCAAAAAAACTGGAAGTCCTAATGCAGGAAGGAATCGTTCAGATAGCACCGCTGGCTTATATGAGGGGCCGTACACTGGATCATGCTTGTGTCATTTTGGATGAAGCTCAAAATACCAGTCTGTCTCAATTGAAAATGTTCTTGACCCGTATGGGAAAAGACGCAAAATTTATCATTACCGGAGATACCAGCCAAATTGATTTGGTAAAAAAGAACGACAGCGGTTTGGCTGCCTGCATGCATTTACTAAAGGATATAAAAGGTATTGCGTTTGTACGTTTTGATTCAGGAGATATCATCCGTCATCCGCTTGTAAAAAAGATTGTGGCTGCTTTCAGCAGGCTACCAGCTTCCGGAAGCGCCACCGCCTCCTCCCAAACCTCCGCCAAATCCGCCAAACCCGCCCCCGCCGAATCCACCGCCGCCAAAACTACCACCTGATCCCGATCCTCCACCCCAATGCCCCGAGCGTGGACCTCGGTTTTTACCTCCCAAAAGATTGGCCAGGATTATCATTTCCAGCATGCCGGGCCCTTTCTTGTTGTTGCCTCCCAGATTGGTAGGCCCTATACGTTTGTTGGCTATGGCAATGATAAGCAAAAAGACAAGCAGGCTGATAAGCACAGCTGCAAACAGAATGATTGCTGCCGATCCGTCCTCTTCTTCTGCAGGTGATGCTCCGTATTCCTCTTCCGCTGCTGCCATAACGGCCAGTACCCCTTCCCTCACTCCTTCGTAGTAAGCATCTTTCCTGAAATAAGGAATCATGTGGTTGCTGATAATCCTTTTGGACAAGGCATCCGTAAGCACTCCTTCCAGTCCGTAACCTACAGATATAGCCACACGTCCACCTGCGGTCGCCGGTCTGTGTTCCAATAAAATAACTACTCCGTTATTGTTTTTTGCCGAACCTATGCCCCACTCAGACAAAATACGGTACGCTGCCATAGAAATATCCTCTCCCTGCAAATCCTCCACTGTCACAACACATATCTGAGAAGTAGTGGCGTTATCAAAAGCTACAAGCTCTCTTTCCAGTCCTTGTCGTTGTTCAAGCGAGAAAATACCTGAAAAATCATTTACCAGGCGCTGTATAGCAGGACGTTCGGGCACCTGCGCCTGCACATGTCCGAAGAAAACAGACAACCCTACAAGCGATAATATAAATACGACAGATTTTTTCATTCTCCAAAAGATACTTCGTTAGGCAGTTCGTTTATTCCTCCGGGACGGTACGGGAAATAAACAGCCAGTTTTTTCCCTACTTCCCGAACAGCTTCACAGATTCCTTCCACAAAATTACCTGTTTCAAAAAAGCCTGCCATAACATTCTTAATAGACTCCCAATACCCTTTCGGCACTACGGCATGGATACCTGTGTCTCCCACAATGGCAAATTTTTTTGACTCCGTTGCCAGATAAATCAAAACAGAATTCCTGTCTTCTGTTTTGTACATCTTCAATTGATTGAAAACAAAAACAGCTCTTTCCAGAGAAGATGAAGGACAATACGTTTCTATATGTACCCTGATTTCTCCGGAAGTTTCCAGTTCTGCTTGTGTGATGGCAGATTTAATCTTTTTCTTATCCTTGGCCGAAAAGAATTTTAACATGTGTCCTACTCCGTTTGCGTTGCTTCATTGGATTTGCGTACGCATCTGACAGATGCATATACCGCGTTTTTGTCTGCCGTTGCACACGAGAACCTATCCATGGCATAATGGATAAGCCTGTAATACCCCATGTCTCCATCTGAACAGGCAGCCCACCAGAAGGAAGTCTGACCAAATCCTGAAAAAGTTTCCCCCTCCAGGATGGCATACCCTGCAGGGAGGGCATTCCAACCGGCCTTGTTTGTTTTTTCATTGTCGGGATGGTATCGCCATATTTTCTTGTCATTTATTACAGCATCTGCGGCAAAGGGCTGCCCCAGCCCGTTCCAGGGATCAAGAAAATCCAGAGGAGCCGGTGAAAAAGACGAGGCCAAATCTGACCAATCTTCGGCCGTTGGAATGCTCCAGCCGGGCGGACACAGCCCTTGCGGACCTCCTCCTATTCCCCGGAAAATACCCGGATTATCGTCCTGCTGCTCCTCTCCTCGTACAGCCTGGTTCCAGGTATACAACCTTCCCAACATATGTCCCAAAGCCGGCGTGTTGGAATATACCAGACCCACACCTCCCCGGTTCAAGTTCTGGATAAACCAGTCTAACTGTCCAAAACGTCTGTAGTAGTATACATAGCCGTCCCTGGGGTCCACCACAGAATCCGAGGACAGCAAAACACCTTGCATCATAGAAGCATACTGCCTGTGAATGACCGTAGTATTGCGGCTAATGGAGCTTGTTGCATATCCTTCTGCCGAAGCCGTTAACGTAAGGGTGTACGTTCCAAGACTATCCGGAATTTTAATGACACCTTTCCTGCCTGTGATGGTGTCCGGCTGAAAATATTTTCCCGTAAACACATATTTGACAGAGTCTTCACCCGGGCTGGAAATGCCCGTAGCCTCAATTTCCAATACTTCACCGGGAAAAGTATAGGAAGGCAGCTCAAATTTCAGAGAACCCAGCAGATACTTCATATCCGGGTCTTCTTTTTTGCATCCGAAGAAAAATAGTACAGATACAAAAATGAAGGTAAAAAGAAGTGCTGTATTTTTTCTTGTCATACGTTTAATATTCTGCAAATGTAGTCAAAAAATTTGTAGCTTTGTATTGATGGCTAAAAAACCATTTCTGCATTTATGCCTGTGGCTTTCCGTTGTCCTAACGGGTTGTGCCCATTCCGGAACGTATGTTTTTCTGGAAGGTAATGCTTTAGGCACGCTCTATTCCATTACCTACAAAAAACCCTCAGGAGTCCCGCAAGGCTTTGAAGATACAGTAAAGAAAAACATAGCCGGATGTTTTGACCGAATCAACCATTCCTTTTCTATATACAACAATCATTCCTTACTTTCCAACATCAACAACAACCGCTCGCAAGAGACAGACAGCCTGTTCCGTATAGTCTTTCTGAAAGCCCTCCGGATAACGGAGGAAACAGCAGGTGCCTTTGATATTTCGGCAGCTCCTCTTTTTGACATGTGGGGATTCGGAGCCGAAGAAAGAAAAGCTATAGATACGGAAACACTGGAAGAAATACGCAGTTATACGGGTATGGACAAATTTGTGCTTGAAGGCACAAAAC
The DNA here is from genome assembly GCA_049652385.1 of Bacteroidales bacterium. GTDB lineage: Bacteria > Bacteroidota > Bacteroidia > Bacteroidales > UBA932 > DMER64. Next base: position 138,747 of record JBASDX010000006.1, read on the forward strand.
TTATAAAAAAGGATGCCCGCAGCCGGTTAAACATGAACGGTATTGCCAAGGGTTTTGCTTGTGATTTTATTGCACATACTTTGGAGGGGTTGGGTATAGAAAATTTACTGATAGAGATAGGAGGAGAGATTGTATGTAAAGGTCTCAATCCCCAAAAGCGTTCCTGGAAGATTGGTATTGACAGTCCTATTGATGGTAATACGATACCGGGAAAAGATGTATTTGTAACTCTTCGCCTGACAAACAAAGGCCTGGCTACTTCCGGCAATTACAGAAATTATTACATTAAAGACGGAGAAAAATTCGCGCACATTATCGATCCGCGCACCGGAACTCAAGTTCATCACAACTTACTAAGCGTCTCAGTTATCGCAGACGATTGCATGACGGCAGATGCGTATGCCACGGCCTTTATGGTCATGGGAACGGATGCCGCGGTTGCTTTTTTAAAAAAGCAACCTCAATTGGGTGCATACCTTATTTATGAAGATAACGGTGTGTTCCGTACGTTTATTACTGACAATATCCAAGTAGATTTATGAAGCGTTGTCTTATACTGCTGTTAGCTTTTACCGGATGTCTGCTTATCTATTCCGGCTGCAACCCCAAAGAGGGATACAACACCTTTACCGGAGTTGTCATGGGGTATTCTTTTAAAATTGTATATCAAACACCGGCATATGCCCCCTGGACTTTCCGTTCTGACCTCAAACGTGAATTGAACAAAACCGTACAAGATATTGATAAATCCCTATCGTTGTATTACAAGGGGTCTGTTATCAATCAAGTAAACACAAATAAAATAACGGAAGCAGATTCCCTGTTTATTACTGTTTTCAAGGAAACGAAAAGGGCGTCCCAATATACAGGAGCCGCTCTGAATATAACATCCCGGCCATTACAGCAATTATGGGGTTACAATCTTATTCACTACCAAACAATAACAGAAGAACAAATAGAAAAAGTGCTGCCTTATGTGGGGTTCGACAAAGTCCATCTTGAAAACGGCAAAATCGTGAAGGACGATCCCAGGATTTCCATTAACCTGAATACCCCGGGCATCGGATACAGCGTCGATCTTTTTGCCCACATGCTCAATAACCATAAAGTTATCAATTATATGATAGAGGCCGGAGAAGTCATATGTTGCAAAGGTGTGAATCCATCGGGTGCTCCGTGGCGCATACAACTTGACCGGGAATCAACCCATGTGTTGTATATGGAAGACAAATGTGTAACCGTCCACGGCAAATTGTTTGAATTGATCCGCAAAGACAACAAGCTCTACAGCTATTTATTTGATCCCAGGACAGGTTATCCTTTTGAAAACAAACTGGTCAATGTGGTTGTAGTAGCCGACAAAGGCCTGACATCGGCACTTCTCAGTTTGTCGCTCTTTTCCATGGGTCTGGAAAAAAGCATAGCTTTTATCGAAGCTCATCCTGCTATCCAGGGCCTTCTTTTTTATTGTGAAGACGATACCATAAAAACATATATTACGCCCAATATTTCCAAGCGTCATGAAACACAATATTTCCCGTAGGTCTTTTCTAAAAAAAAGCTTCTGTACAGGTTCGGCCCTTATAGCTTCTGCAAGCAGTCTCTCCGGTACTACACGCGCATTCCGTATTTCACAACCATTTGATACCATCATCCGTAACGGTTTCATCTTTACGGGAGACGGTTCTGCTCCCTACAAGGGTGACGTAGGCATTAAAGACGGTCGTATAGCGGCTCTCGGACAATTGGGGGACTATGCAGACAGCATAACTGATGCAAAGGGCATGGCCATCAGTCCCGGTTTCATAGATCTGCATACCCATACAGACACTAACCTGTTTCAGTGCCCGAAAGGCGACAGCCGTATTTACCAAGGCGTAACAACAGATATCGGCGGAAATTGCGGAGGTTCTCCTTTCCCTGCCGGTCCGTACAACAACGCGGCTTCATTTCTGGAAAACCTGCAACAGCAAAAAATCGGCATCAATTACGGTTCTTTTACAGGACAAGGATCCATACGTTCTGCCGTTATGGGAGATTGGGACCGGGTAGCCGGCAAAGAACAACTCAAAGCCATGCAGAAGTTGCTGGAAGAGCAGCTGGAACAAGGCAGTGTAGGTATGTCGTGCGGCCTGGAATATGCGCCGGGCGCCTACGCTTCCAATGAAGAACTCGTTGCACTGCTCAAGGTAGTAGCCAAACACAACAAGTTGTTTGCCATACACATGCGAAACGAAGACGACCGCGTGGAGCAAGCCGTATCGGAGGCCATCTCTATGGCACAAGAAGCCGGGGCCCGATTGCAAATATCACATTTGAAAGCACAGAATTTTGATAATTGGCACAAAGGCCCCCGTCTGATCCGCCTGATTGAAGAGGCCCGGAACAACGGATTGGATGTGGCGTTTGACAGATACCCCTATATTGCTTTTTCAACAGGTCTGAGCAGTTTCATTCCTCTGGAAGGCAGGCAGGGAACAACGGACGACGTACTCAATCGATTGAAAGACAAAGAAACAGAAAAGATTTTCGGAGCCTATGCCCGCTCCCGCTTTACCCGTTTTGGCGGCATCCATAATGTAGTCATATCGGCTTGTGCCTTGCCGCATAATAAAGAAACGTACATGGGTAAAAATTTGGAAGAATGTTCCCGCTTGTCCGGTAAGCAAGCCTGGGATTTTGTCAGAGACCTTTTGATAGAAGAGCGTTTGCAATCGAGTATTGTTGTCTTTGCCATGACAGAAGACAATGTGCGCCTTTTCTTATCCCATCCCTTAGGCATGCCGGCTTCTGACGGAAGTGTGTATTCCCCGCACGGACCTCTGTCGGAAACCATACCGCATCCTCGCTCCTACGGTACCTTTCCACGTTTTTTAGGCAAATATTGCCGGGACGAAAAATTGATGGACTTTGCACAGGCCGTGAAAAAAATCACTGCTTTACCTGCCTCCAGACTGGGTTTGAAAGACAGAGGATTGTTGGTACCCGGCTACAGGGCCGATGTGGTGGTTTTTGACCCGGCAGCCGTCATGGATAAAGCTACTTTTGAAAACCCCCACCAATTCCCAAAGGGGATCCCCCACGTATGGGTTAACGGCGTACATACCATTTTCAACGGTACCCATACGGGAGCTTTATCCGGTCACATCATCTGAAGAAAAATAAAGCAGACGGCCTTCTACCTGCGGATATCCCATACGTTTTAAAGCAGATACATACCTGCTGATTTGTCTTTGGTGCATAGATTCAGGTATTCCAAATTTGTAGTCCAATACAACTACCTTACCTTCTTTTTCCATGATCCTGTCCGGACGCATAGCACCGTAAGGTCCCAGGATTGTCGGTTCATTTCTTACCTTCCAGGACCCGTCATACCATTCGGCTATTTCCGGTTGGTTTAATTTTTCTTCAATAACCCTTACCATTTTTTTTATGTGCTGCGGATTGCCGGAAAGCTCCCCTTCCTGTACCAGTGCTTCCAAAGCAGCCGGAATATCTTCACGGGTGTAAATCAAAGCAAGTGCCTTGTGCAACACAATCCCCCACTGGCGCATGGAGTCATCGGGAGCGTAATTAAATCCATCATCCGGCTGTAATTGCAACGTTTTATAAAAATCGCCAGACTCATAAGACCATAAAGTATAAGAGTCTGCTTCTTCAGGACGGGCAGCTTTCTTGACGATTTTCTTTTCCTCCCCGGGAATACCGCCGCAAGAGCGCCACACGAAGTCTTTTTTCCAATCCGCTGAAGGTTCCATGACAGAAAGAGCCTCTCTTATAGGTCCGGAAATAAAATCCATAGCATTCTTTTCTGTAAAAGGCAGGAACATATACAACTCCTGCTGAGGCCTGGTTATGGCCACATAAAGCAAATTCAACGCATCTAAAAGACGTTGGCTGTATTCCAGGTAATAATCTTTCGCAAAATACGTATGCTGCAGCTTATCGTTGTATTGCACCGGTAACAACGGCAGGATGTCAAACGGGCTTGTGACTGCATGGGCCCATATAATATTCTCCCCTTTTCTTGGATCGAGCGCCCAATCACAAAACGGAATAACCACCACAGGAGCTTCCAGTCCTTTAGCCTTATGGATGGTCATCATGCGGATAGCTTCGTGCGGAACGTCTGTCGAGAGCATTTTCTCTTTTCCTCGCTCATGCCACCATTTTAGAAAAGCATACGTGCTGCCGCCCTGTTGTGTGAAAAAATCAAATATGCAGTCGTGTAAATCCTGAAGATAGGGGAAAGCCGTTGTTGCCCGGGACCATTCCATGTGCCGGAGTACTGCTTCAAAAGCATCCGGCAACGGCAAAAGCCTGAGTTTCGCAAGAAAGTCCGGATCCAGCGCCGAATCTCTTTTGCCCATTGCTCCGGCCAGGACAGATACGGTTTCTGCAGTTGTCGAATCTTGCGGAAAGAGCGCCAGAGTAAACAACGCAATCGATAAATTGACATAGGGAGAAGCTGCCGTATAAAGCGAATCTTCTGTCAACAAAGGTATGTCTCCGTGCTGTAAAAAGAATCGGGATACAGTACGTGCATCTGTCCTTGAGCGAACCAGGATAAGTATGTCGGAAGGCGTATACCCCCGGTCCAGCAGCGCATGCAGCAACTCCTGCAGCTTGCTCAACACCTTCTCTTCTGCTTCTTCTTTGTCCGATGCGTACAAAGCGTCAATCTGTACAAACCCTTCTTCATCCCCATCCCCTGCTTCCTTCACGGGACCCCGGATTTCATGGTTCTTATAAGCCGCCCTAAGCAAATTACCCATATAGGCCCTGTCGTTCTGCTCCAAAAACGTATCTTGTGCCAGTTTGGCCTTGAGCTGACCGGTAAGAGATTGGCATACACCTTCTGTAAGTTCATTTACAAAATGGATAATCTGCGGAGCGCTCCTGAAATTAGTGTGCAAAGAAGCAGCCTCCAGTCCCAAAGGGGCCAACATCGCGTCTTTTTCCAAAGACTCCCCTAAAATCCTCCAATCGCTGTTCCTCCATCTGTATATCGATTGCTTGACATCTCCTACAATCAACGAATCGTACCCTTCCGACAAACCGTTTCTGACTAAAGGATGCATATTTTGCCACTGCAAAACAGACGTATCTTGAAATTCATCCAAAAGAAAAGAGTCGTAACGGCTTCCCGTCTTTTCATATACAAAAGGAACATTTCCGTCTCCTACCAGGCGGTTAAGCAAATACGTAGCATCACCTATATCCAACGTTCCTTGTTCTTCCTGTATCTGTCTTGCCGTAGTCATGATGTCTGCCAGCAGACCCATTTGTGGTATTTGTTCCTTAATGGCAACCGCCGTAGCGTAAGCTCTGTAATCCGTTTTGTAACATTCCAATATTTCCCGGAGTACTGGTAATAATACGGGCTGTAATGCCAAGAGTCCTTCCGGCGTGCTTTTGTTAAACCACAGTGACTCTTTTCCCTCTGCCGCTTCTAACACGCGTGTGCCGGGTATGTATGCGTCCACAGGAAGATGAGGATGGGTAATTTTCTTGAAATACCCCGCAAAGGAAGTGTTTTTATAGGGGAAATCGAACGTTGAAAAACCGTTCTCCTCCAAAACATCCAAAGCTCTTTGACCCAGGACGGACATACTGTTTTCAAAACCCTCTATAACAACCCTATACGTTTGCATATAGGCTTTTAAGAAATTTCGGTCAGACAACAAACCGGCAAAAGACTCACCCATGCCTCTGAAAGATTCCCGCATGGCTTGCCGGCCTGTTTGCTTCAGCATGCGCGCTGTATTCCATCTTCCGGACCGTGTCAGTCTCTCATAAATTATTTCCTTAAACCAGGATAGCAAATGTTCGTCATCCGGAATACGTGCAATAATCCTGCGAGCCGTTCTCTCCAGCAGATACTCTGTGTCCGTATCTACCGTGTAGCCGCGCGAAAATCCGGATTCCAGTAAAAAGGATTGCAATACACGGTAAAAAAAGGCATCCAATGTAGTTATGGAAAACCGGGAATAATTGTGGAGGATAAAAGGATATACCTTAGCCGCCCTTCTTATAAGCTCTTTACGCTCCAAACCTGTTTCTTCTGAAAGCGCTTCTGACATAGCTGTATCTTCCCCCCGCGCCAGGCGTTCCAGATTATCCAGGATGCGTGTTTTCATCTCCCGGGTGGCTTTATTTGTAAACGTTACCGCCAGGATCCTGTTGAAAGACTGAACGTCAAAACGATTTTTGTTCCCCAGCACCAGAGACAAATAGGCCAGAGTCAACCGGTACGTTTTGCCGGTACCGGCAGAAGCTTTGTATATTTTAAGCGCCATGGGCAGCACCTTCCAGGAGATAAGCCTGGATGAAAGCCTGCAAATCGCCGTCCAGCACGGCTGTCGTATCGGTTACTTCCAATCCTGTACGGTGGTCTTTAACCATTTTGTACGGATGGAGCGTATAGGAGCGGATTTGAGAACCCCATTCAATTTTCTTTTTCTGCTCTTCCAGCTCAGATTCTTTTTCCCTTCGTTTTTCCAACTCCATTTCATACAAATGCGATTTGAGGATCCTCAAAGCATTTTGTTTATTATCAAACTGGCTTCTCGATTCTGTGTTCTCCACAACTATTCCCGTTGGAATATGACGGACACGCACCCCCGTTTCTACTTTATTTACATTCTGCCCGCCGGCTCCGCTGGAACGGTATGTATCCCATTCCAAATCGGAAGGATTGATGGCTATTTCTATCGTATCGTCAACGGCAGGATATACAAAAACGGAAGAAAAAGTAGTCTGCCTTTTTCCCTGGGCGTTGAAGGGAGAAATCCTCACCAATCTATGCACTCCGTTTTCTGCTTTCAGGTACCCGTATGCATAAGGCCCCTCAAATTCCAACGTACACGATTTGATACCGGCTTCATCTCCTTCCAGCACATGGTGCACCCTGACCTTATAACCGTTCCTCTCTCCCCAGCGCGTATACATCCTCATGAGCATGCCGGACCAATCGTTACTTTCCGTTCCACCCGCTCCCGAATTGATTTTTAACAAAGCCCCAAGGTTGTCTCCTTCTCCGCTGAGCATACTTTTCAGCTCTTCTGCCTCTATCCATTCCAGAACCAAAGCTGTTTGTTTATCCAAATCCTGTTGCGGGGCTTCCAGTTCCGCCAAAATTTTTACATCTTCCAGTCCTTCATGAATCTTGTAATAACTGTCTAAAGCCGTTTTTATCAAAGCCTGTTTTTTCAACAATACTTCCCCGTCTTTGGGATTATCCCAAAAACCTGCCTGTTGAGAAATTTCGGTAAGAGATTGCAGTTCTTTTTCTTTGGCATCTATGTCAAAGATACCTCCTTAACCGCTGCCCGCGTTGCAGCAGTTTTTTATAATTATCAGACGTATATTCCATAGCAGCACAAAGTTAATGATTTAATTCTTTTCTTAAGGACTTCCAGTCAGGGAGCTCTTTTTCCAGTATCCTGTAAAAATTTTTGTCGTGACGGGCCTCCAGCAAATGGCACAACTCATGCACAATGACGTATTCAATACAAGCCGGGGATTTATAATACAGTCTCAAATTCAGAGTAATATAACCCGTTTTTAAAGAGCAGCTACCCCATCGGGTGTTCATTTCACGCACCCGCCATCCTTTGGGGCGTACTCCGTATTGTTTATCAAAACGATGTTCCCAGGGTTGCGCCAGCTCTTTGAATAACGCAGCCGCTTGCTCCGTCAGCCGCTTCCGCTCCGGCCCTTTGGAGGGAAGAACAGGCTCTCTTTGCAATGCTTTCTGCCGCTCACGAATCCAATCTGCCTTTTGTTTTACAAAACGCTCTATGTGTCCGTACGTCATCCAAAAAGGTGCTCTGACATGAACCGACCCGTTGCGTTTTACCGATATGGAAACCGATTTGCGGGAAGCTTTGTCCACAATATACGTGATCCCTTCCGTTTCTTTAATGCTCATAAATAAAAAAGCTGCCTTCATCAAAGACAGCTTCACTGTTTAGCAATGTTTGGTTTATCCTCTTAGAAAGTGAAATAAAACAAATCTCTGAAAATGTTTAAGAAACTTACCAGAAAATCATAAATGGGTTCTGCCCATGCGAAGTCTCCAAAAATTTCTTGCCAGAAGTCTTTCAACCATTGCCAAACAGGTTCCATGTTGTGAAAAGATAAAAAAGTCATGACTGTAATATATTAAGTTAACAATTAAATGGTCGCTTTGTCAGCAATACAAAGATATAAATATTTTTAATCCAACAAAAAATTTATCTTATTCCTCATTTTCTTGTAATCCTTCAAGAGCTTGAATAATCTGGTGGTACGTATACCCCCTGCCCAGTGCAAACCGTATGAGTTTCTCTTTGTTCTTTTGCCTGTCCGGCTCTTTCAAAACGGTTTGTTTCCTTTCCAGGGCTGCCTGTAGATTATACATATATTCTTGTGTATCAACGCTTTCTAATGCTTCTGACAAGATATTTTCCGGTATGTTTTTGCTCCTCAACCCGACTTGTATTTTTACCGGCCCCCATCCTTGCAAACGTATTTTGTCTTTTACATACGCACAGGCATATCTTTTTTCATCTATAAATCCGTGCGTTTCCAATGCGGAAATAATCTGTTCAACAACGGGCTTTGCCACACCTTTCTTTTGTAAAGCGGAACGTATATCCCATTTACATTTCTCACTGCGGCTGCACAAAGCCATCATACGGGCCAAATATTTTTCGTATGCAGGATCGTTTTTCATGGTTTTATGTTTTTTCTTGTTGCACACTTAACATACCGCATGCGGCCAAAATATCCAACCCCCTGGAAGCCCTTACCGTAGTAACCAATCCTCCTCTGTTCAGAAAGTCTTTAAACGCCTGCACCTTTTCTTCCGGTGACGGGTGCATGGGAAAACCGGGTATGGGGTGAAAACGAATCAAGTTTATCCTGCATGACAAACCCCGAAGCAGCTGCAATACTGCCGCAGCATGACCCGGTGTATCGTTCCAACCGTCAAAAAGTATATATTCAAAACTCAAGCGGCGTTGCCCCGTAAAATCATATGCTCGTAATGCACGTATAATGCTGCTTATGGGATACGCTTTTTGTAGAGGCATCAGCATGGCTCTTTCTTCATCGTACGGATTGTGTAAGCTGATGGCCAAATGCGCTTTTGTGCCCTTCATAAAATCATCCAAAACAGGTAAGACCCCTGCCGTAGATACGGTAATACGACCCGGACTCCATCCCAGCCCCCATGGTGACGTTAAAATCTCCAGAGATTTTTGCACTTCAGTCCAATTGTCCAACGGTTCGCCCATACCCATATACACCACGTTGGTAAGCGTGTCAGCTTCGGGAATCCGCAACAACTGCCCCACTATTTCACCGGCCGTAAGCTGACCGCGGAAACCCATCCGGGCCGTCATGCAAAAAGAGCATCCCATCTTACAACCAACTTGGGAAGAAAGACAGAGGGTATTGCGCTTGCCTTCCGGTATGAGTACCGCTTCTATGCCTCCGGCTCCCTGCAATGTCGGAAACAGATACTTTTTTGTGCCGTCTGTGGAAATACTCTCCGTAACAGGGTCCCAGCCTCCGATCTGCCACGTTTGGGCCAATTGCTCACGTACGCTTTTACTCAAATTGGTCATTTGTGAAACATCCCTGACGTTATTTTTATAAAGCCAGCGAGCCATTTGGCCGGCCGTATAAGAAGGCTGTCCGTATTCCAAAACGAGTTCCTGCAATTCCCGTAAATTTTTCCCCAACAACCATTTTTTCATAGCACAAAGATACGTGTTTTTGCAGGTGAATTTGTATATTTGTCAACTAATCATTAATCACTATTATTATGGCAAAAGTAAGTGCAGAAGAAGTTAAAGGAGGAGCTGCCAGTCAGGAAAAATTGAAAGCGCTCCAGGCAACCCTGGACAAGATTGAGAAGGATTTTGGGAAAGGGACTATTATGAAATTGGGAGACCAGCCCAAGTGGGATGTTTCTGTTATACCTTCGGGTTCCATTGGTTTGGACCACGCTTTGGGTATCGGCGGTTATCCAAGGGGCCGCGTAGTGGAAATTTACGGCCCGGAAGCCAGCGGGAAGACCACTTTAGCCATTCACGCCATCGCAGAAGCCCAGAAACTGGGAGGCATTGCGGCCATCATCGATGCAGAACATGCCTTTGACCGCAATTACGCGCAGCAGCTGGGCGTAGATGTGGAAACGTTACTTATTTCTCAACCGGACAACGGAGAACAGGCTTTGGAGGTAGCCGATCATCTGATTCGTTCCGGAGCTATAGATATTGTAGTCATAGACTCCGTAGCGGCACTCACACCCAAAGCAGAGATTGAAGGAGAAATGGGTGATTCCAAAATGGGGCTCCAAGCCCGGCTGATGTCACAAGCCCTCAGGAAGTTAACGGCCAATATCAGCCGGACCAACACGTGTTGTATTTTTATCAACCAGTTACGGGAAAAGATTGGCATCATGTTTGGCAACCCGGAAACCACCACGGGAGGAAACGCCCTGAAATTTTATTCTTCCGTACGCGTAGATGTCCGCCGTACCACCCAGCTCAAAGACGGAGAAGATACCACAGGCAACCACGTACGCGTGAGGGTTGTCAAAAATAAAATGGCCCCGCCGTTTAAAAAAGCCGAATTTGATATCATCTTTGGAGAAGGTATATCCCTCATAGGAGAAATCATTGATCTGGGCGTAGATTTCAACATCATTAAAAAAAGCGGTTCCTGGTACAGTTACGGTGAAACACGCATTGGGCAGGGGCGCGATGCCGTAAAACAAATGCTTAAAGACAATCCGGAATTAAAAGAAGAGATTGAGGAGAAAGTACGTGCCGCTCTGAAAGAACAGCGCGACTGATTTATGCGGCTGCAACCTCTCTATGCAACACCACCTATATGTTCAGGGATGCAGGGAGCAATCTGCCAACACTATGGCCGCGGCTGCTTCTACGATAACGGGAACTCGTAGGGCAAAGCAACAATCGTGACGCCCGGGAGCCCCCTGTGGCAAATGTTTTTTTACCGAAGAAGTAGGTTTGACAGCCACTTCAAACGTAACGACACGGCCGTCAGTAATACCTCCGGCTATGCCACCCGTATGCGGATTATTCAAACCGGTGATACGGGCCTCGTCAAATCCCAATCCAAAAGTCACTCCTTTCACTCCCGGGATGGAAAAGAGGATGTGTGAGAGCTGCGATTCCAGAGAGTTGAAATACGGTTCTCCCCAACCGGCCGGCATCCCTGTAATCCGGCAAACAACTACTCCTCCCAAAGAATCGCCTCTTTCTGCGGCATCGGCAAGTCTTTTTAACACAGGAGCCGATAAGGAGCCGGGCCTACCTTCTCCGTAGCCCATGTGCAGGCCTCCTACTTCTGTTAGGCAGGCCGATATCGCCAACGCAGGCGCCTTGTTTTGCAGTATTTTCTTAGCTACCACTCCGGCCGCCACCACAGGCAACGTCAAACGCCCCGAGAAATGTCCTCCTCCGCGTGGATCCTGAAAACCCTTATATTTAACGCTTCCCGTAAAATCAGCCGTACCGGGTCTGAACGGTATGTGTTGCCCTTGGGACGTTTCATAGTCTTGCGGACGCATATCCTCATTATCAAATACCATGCACAAGGGTGTACCGCAAGTAAAGCCTTTGTATAAACCACTCAAAATCCTGGGTACGTCTTTTTCACTCCTGGCCGTCGTACCCGGACCTCCGCTTTTTCTACGGTTGATATCTTCCGCAAAATCTTCCGGTACCAGGGGAATGCCCGGAGGTACTCCATCCAGGAGAACCCCCACCCGGGAACCGTGTGATTCTCCAAAAACAGACAAGCGGAACAGAGTGCCAAAAGTGTTCATGGTTATTACTTGGTTACTTTTTTCAATTCTTCCCAAAAATCGGGGAAAGATTTGGCTACCGTATGTTTCCCTTCTATGACAACCGGACTCTCCGCACCCAGGGCCGCTATGGCCAGCGACATGGCAATACGGTTATCGCCCCTTGCCGAGATGGTAGCGCCTCCGGGCAGTTTACCGCCTTCAATAACCATATTGTTGCCTTCAAAATGTATGTTGGCTCCGATTTTGGCGTATTCCTCAATTAATGATACTGCCCTGTTGGACTCTTTGTGGAACAAGCGATCAATGCCGTGCAAGGTGGTCGTCCCATGACAATGTACAGCCAAAGCCACCAGCGGCGGAAACAAATCGGGACATTTTTGCGCATCAAACGTAAAGCCTTGCAAGTTGTTTCTTTTATAAATTTTCAGTTGGTTGGCCGAACTCCACGCCCAGGACCCTCCGGCCCTTCCTATGGCTTCCAAAATGGCTTTATCGGCCTGTAAGCTGTTTTCCCACAAAGGTCCGATACGCAAATCTCCAAACAACGATGCTCCTGCAATAAAGTTGGCTCCTCCGCTCCAATCGCCTTCGATGTCTATTCTTTTTGCCCGGTAATTCTGCCGTCCGGGAATATGAAACGCCTTATAGTCATCATGCGTTACCCTAACCCCAAAAGCTTCCATAACCTGCAGCGTCATATCTATATAAGGCTGGCTGGCCAAATGCTCCACTTCCAGTATGGAATCCGTTTCGGCCAAAGGCAAAGCCATCAGCAAACCGCTGATAAACTGTGAGCTGCCGCCTGCATTCACCTTGTATTTTCCCCCTCGCAACGGACCTTGTACCAAAAGGATGGGACGCGACAGGCTGAGCGACGGATCGCCCGAATCCCATCGGCCCGTTTCCATTAGGTTTCCTTTGATGGACAAAGCCGGCAATGTGTTCAGACTTTCAGACCAGCACCCTAATTCCCGCAGCCCCTCTATGACAAAATCTATAGGTCGCGATATAAGCGTCGTGCGCCCTCTAAGGCAATAAATATAGGGAGAGAGGGCCAGAATGGGTGCAAACATCCTGAGCGCCAGGGCAGATTCTCCGCAATCCAACTGTCGGCGGGCGTAATCCCTGCCGGGAGGGGATGCGTGCGGCCAAATGTCTTCTTTGGCAAACTGGGCCCCAACGGAACGTACCACCCGGTAGGCGGCCTGCACGTCTTCACATACTTGTCTTCCATCTTTAGGCCAGGCTCCTTTTAAGAGCGTTTCCCGTCCGGATAAAAAAATTGCGGCCAACACCCGTATGCTCATACTTTTTGAAGGAGGCAGCGAAACCCTGCCCTTCAATTGTCCTTTAGATATGGTAATCATATTTTATGTTCAGTATTACAAAGATAACATTTACCTAAAAAAGACTAAATTTGCACCATGAAAACAGTATTGAGCGGCATACGGTCTACCGGCCATCTGCACCTGGGTAATTACTTTGGCGCCCTGAAAAATTTCACGCAACTGCAATACAAGGCCAACTGCTATTTTTTTATTGCAGATTTGCATTCACTTACCACACACCCTAAGCCGGATGACTACCGCAAAAACATAAAAATCATCTTATCGGAATACCTGGCATCGGGACTGGATCCGGAACGATCGGTATTGTATGTACAAAGCAGCGTACCGGAAGTGTGCGAATTGTACACCTTACTCAACATGCTGGCTTACAAAGGAGAACTTGAGCGAACGGCTTCTTTTAAAGACAAAGTCAGGAAACAGCCGGAAAATGTTAACGCCGGTTTGTTAACATATCCCGTTCTCATGTCTGCCGATATCCTCATCCATAGAGCCCATTGGGTTCCCGTAGGCAAAGACCAGGAACAACATCTGGAAATAGCCCGTGTGCTGGCACGAAGGTTCAATAAAATGTACGGGGCACCTGTGTTTCCGGAACCTCAAGCATATAATTTTGGTGAAGATTTGGTGAAAATTCCGGGGCTGGACGGTACCGGTAAAATGGGAAAAAGTGAAGGAAACGGCATTTACCTGATAGATGACGAAAAAACCATACGGAAAAAAGTCATGCGGGCCGTCACAGACACAGGGCCCACAACACCCAACAGCCCCATGAGCCCGGGAACCGCTAATTTATTCACTTTGCTTTCCGTTGTATCTGAACCGGATATAGTTGCTTCCTTTAAAGAACAGTACAACAACTGCACCATTCGGTACGGAGACCTGAAAAAACAGTTGGCAGAAGATATCTGCCGCCATACGCTGCCCATCAAAGCCCGGATTGAAGAAATCTACAACAACGAACCATACCTGAAACAAGTGGTAGACCAAGGAGCTGAAAAGGCTCGTCAATCGGCGCGAGCCACCATGGAGTTGGTGCGCAGAGCCATGGGCATTAACGTCTTTTGATGCATGATCAGTCAAGCCACCATAGATAGAATCCTGGAAGTCGCTTCTATTGAGGACGTCATTGGAGAATACGTACGTTTGACAAAGCGTGGAGCCAATCTGGTGGCATGCTGCCCATTTCATAATGAAAAAACGCCTTCTTTCACGGTATCACCCTCCAAAGGTATTTTCAAATGCTTTGGATGCGGCAAAGCCGGAAATGTCGTCCGTTTCATAATGGAACACGAACACCTGTCGTACGTAGAAGCGCTGAAATTTTTAGGCAGAAAGTATAATATCCCTATAGAAGATAAAGAAGAAACGCCGGAAGAGGCCCAACAGCGCATGCAAAGGGACAGCATGCTCATTTTGAATGAATATGCACGGGAGTTTTATAGCCGTTACCTGCTGGAAGAGGCCCGGGGAAAGGCCGTGGGGCTGAGTTACCTTATGGAGCGCGGCTTCACACAAGCTACCATAATACAATTCGGTCTGGGTTATGCTCCGGCAGAAAAAGACGCTTTTACCAAAACGGCGCTGGAAGCCGGTTATAAACAAGATTTATTGACGGCTACGGGATTGACTATCCATTACTCTGCACAGGCCGGCCAACCGGAAGCCTTGGCAGACCGGTTCCGGGACAGGGTTATGTTTCCCATTCATTCCATAAGCGGAAGGATTATCGGTTTTGGAGGAAGGACTTTGCAAAATAAACCGCAGCAGGCAAAATACGTCAATTCTCCGGACAGTCCCGTGTACGACAAAAGCCGTTCCTTGTACGGATTGTTTTTTGCCAAGCAGCACATCAGTAAACTTCAGAAGTGTTACCTGGTAGAAGGCTATACGGACGTCTTATCCCTGTTTCAGGCAGGCATAATGAACGTAGTGTCTTCTTCCGGAACTTCTCTTACAGAAGAACAAATACGCCTGATCAAACGATTTGCCAAACAAGTAACCGTACTGTACGACGGTGATGACGCGGGTATAAAAGCTTCTTTACGAGGTATTGATATGTTGTTGGCGGAAGGCATTCAGGTAAAAGTCGTCCGTTTTCCGGCAGATACGGACCCCGATTCTTTTGCCCGTTCCCATAGCGCACTGGAAACCCTCAGTTTTCTGGAGAAAAACGAAGTAGATTTCATCCACTTCAAAATCTCCCTTATGGCAGAAGAAATGAAAGACCCCTTAAAACGTTCTGCCCTTATACGCGATATCATAGAAAGCCTGGCCGTTATCCCCGATGTCATCACACGTACCGTATATATAGAAGAATGCAGCCGTCACCTGGATATAGAAGAACTTATCCTTACCCGGGAGGTTGCCAAAGTACGTAAAAAAAGATATGCCCAAATGCGCCGCCCTGCCCCGGTGCCTTTGCCGGATATGCCGGCAGCCGGTACGGAAGATGCATTTGTGCCAAAACAAACAAACCAAAATCCTGCGGAAGGTGAAACCGTTCAATACGAAAGGAGCCTGCTGTATTACCTGCTGAAATTCGGACAAAGCGTCATGCATGACGATACGACGGTAGCAGCTTTTATTACCGCTTCTTTGAAAAAGGACGATTTGGAATTTCAGAATTCTTTCCTCCTGCATATCTTTAAGGAATATACAAGCCTGACCGGAGATGATGAAACCCGGAAAAAACATTTCATCAACCACCCCGATCCGCAAATTGCACAATACGTTTTGAACTTGCTCAGTCAACCGCATCCTATCAATTTGAAAGTGCTCCGGGACAGTTTGCCTATAGAAGAATCCTTATTGGAACAAAACGTAACCAAATCAGTACTGGTGTATAAAATGCGTATTGTATCGCTCCGCTGCAACGCACTTACTACAAAACTGCACCAGGCGCAGATGCAGGGAGAAGAAGAAACCATGCAGGAAATCATGAAAGAATTAACGGTTATGATGGAGGTCAGAAACTCCTTTGCCAAAGAATTGAACAGATTGAATTAATAACAGCACAACCCATGAATAAAAAACAATACAAACGGCACCTGGTAACATCGGCTTTGCCGTACGCCAACGGTCCCATCCACATCGGACATCTGGCCGGTGTGTACATACCGGCAGACATCTACGTACGTTATTTGCGTCTGGCAGGAAAAGACGTCTGTTTTATTGGAGGATCGGACGAGCACGGAGTTCCCATTACCATCAAAGCCCGGCAACAAGGCGTAACACCCCAGGAAATCGTAGACACCTATCACCGGTTGATTCGGGATTCTTTTGAGAAACTAGGCATCTCGTTTGATATATATTCCAGGACCACCTCTGAGATTCACCACAAAACGGCTTCCGACTTCTTTAAAAAACTGTACGAAGATGGCAAATTCATAGAAAAAGAAACAGAGCAATTCTACGACCCGGGAACGGGAACTTTTCTGGCAGACCGCTATATAGTAGGCACGTGCCCCCGTTGCAGTCACGACCACGCCTACGGCGACCAGTGCGAAAAATGCGGTTCCACACTTTCTGCAGAGGAACTCATCAATCCACGTTCTTCGCTTAGTGGAGAAGTGCCGGAAAAGAAAAAAACCACCCATTGGTACCTGCCGTTGGATCAATACGAGCCGTGGTTGAAAGAGTGGATTCTGGAAACGCACAAAGAATGGAAGCCCAATGTATACGGACAATGCAAATCCTGGCTGGACAACGGTCTGCAACCGCGTGCCGTAAGCCGCGACCTGGATTGGGGTGTCCCCGTACCCGTGGAAGGAGCCGAAGGAAAGGTACTGTACGTATGGTTTGATGCGCCCATCGGATACATATCCAATACCATTGAATTGTACCCCGATACGTGGGAAATGTGGTGGAAAGACCCCGACACGCGCCTGGTACACTTCATTGGTAAAGACAACATCGTCTTCCATTGCATTGTCTTCCCCTCCATGCTCAAAGCGCATGGCGATTATATCCTGCCGGACAACGTACCGGCCAACGAATTCCTCAACCTGGAAGGAGATAAAATTTCCACCTCCAAGAACTGGGCCGTCTGGCTGCACGAGTACCTGGAAGAATTTCCCGGAAAAGAAGACGTGCTGCGGTATACCTTGTGCGCCACCATGCCCGAGACGAAAGACAACGACTTTACCTGGAAAGATTTTCAAGCCCGCAACAATAACGAACTGGTAGCCATCCTGGGAAATTTTGTAAACCGCGCCGTAGTCCTTACCCACAAGTATTTTGACGGAGAAGTATCCGTACGTGGTTCCTTAACCACTTACGATCAAGAAATTACAGCTCAGATACCACAAACACTCCAATCCCTGGAGAACCACCTGGAGCATTTTCATTTCCGCGAAGCCTTGAAAGACGCCATGAACCTGGCTCGCCTCGGCAACAAATACCTGGCCGACACGGAGCCTTGGAAAGTCATTAAAACAGATCCGGGACGCGTAAAAACCATCTTGCACATTTCCTTGCAGCTGTGCGCTGCACTCACCATCGCCCTGGATCCGTTCCTTCCCTTTTCCACAAAGAAGCTGCGGAACATCCTGAACATACCCAAGGCGTTGCCCTGGTCAGCCTTGTCCAAAGAGGAACTGCTGGCGCCCGGGCATCGTTTGAACGAGCCCGCCCTGCTCTTTGAAAAAATTGAAGACGCCGCCGTACAGACGCAGGTGGATAAACTACGCAGCGGTGCCGGTACCACACAATCCACCGAGCAGCTGGCAGCAAGCGCATCTGCCTCGGCCTTTATCCCGGCTTTTCCGGAATGCACGTTTGACGAATTCTCAAAAATGGACATTCGGGTGGCTACCATACAGGCGGCGGAAAGGGTGCCTAAAACAGATAAGCTGCTCAAATTAACCATAGATACCGGGCTGGATACCCGGGTTATCGTATCGGGCATTGCAGAGCACTACGCTCCGGAAGAACTGCCCGGACGCCAAATCTGCATCCTGGCCAACCTGGCCCCTCGGAAAATCCGCGGCATAGAGTCTAAAGGTATGATTTTGATGGCCCAGGACGGGGATGGAAATATGAGTCTTGTTTCACCGGCAAAAGAAATGAAAAATGGATCCGTCGTCAACTAAGAAAAACAACAAATGGAAGCAAAATTCCGTTGTCCGCTTTGTCAGGTACTATTTCTACCTGCGGAAGGACAAGGAAAACGAACTGGAAACGATAGCCAATATCCGCTCAGGCGTAGAGTTTAAAGGAGCCAGTCTGTGGATTTTGATTTTTGCCATCCTCATTGCCTCTTTGGGGCTGAGCGTCAATTCCACGGCCGTTATCATAGGTGCCATGCTCATTTCGCCGCTTATGGGTCCCATCATTGGTATGGGATTGGCTTTGGGCATCAACGATTACGAGCTGCTAAAGCGGTCTATGAAAAGCTACTCCGTTGCCACCGTCATCAGTATCCTCACGGCAACGCTCTTTTTCTTCATCTCGCCGTTTGACCAGCCGCAATCGGAGCTCCTGGCCCGTACCTCGCCCACCATTTACGACGTGTTTATAGCACTCATTGGAGGTTTGGCCGGTTTTATTGCGCTGTCCACCAAAGACAAAGGCAACGTGATTCCCGGCGTAGCCATTGCCACTGCCCTCATGCCGCCGTTATGTACGGCAGGATACGGAATTGCCATCGGCAGTTTTCGGTTTTTTATGGGAGCCTTTTATTTATATTTCATCAATACCGTATTCATTGTAACTGCCACTTTTATAGGTACCCGAATCAGAGGCTACGCCCCCAAGGTGTTTCAGGAAAAGAAAAGAGAATTGGCCGTCAAACGCTATATCCTGGCCATTGTCATCGTCACCATGATTCCTTCTGTCATCCTGACCGTGAATATCATTAAAACCACCATCTACGAAAACGAGGCCCACCATTACATAGACAAATCGTTCGCCTATCCCGGCACGCAAATCATCAGCCGTACCGTCTCTTACAAAGACAAATGCATTGAGCTCATGCTCATAGGCAACGAAGTGCCGGAAGAATCGCTGGCGTTATCCAAACAGCAAATGAATGAGTACAGAAGCCTGAAAGGCTCCCGGTTGACCATCGTACAAGGCGGCGGAGAAAGGGTGAGTCTGGACGCCATCCGCTCTTCCGTAATGGAAGATTTCTATAAGAAGAGCGAGCAGCAATTGCTCTCCAGCCA
Organism: Bacteroidales bacterium; assembly: GCA_049652385.1. Classification (GTDB taxonomy): domain Bacteria; phylum Bacteroidota; class Bacteroidia; order Bacteroidales; family UBA932; genus DMER64. The sequence continues at coordinate 158,090 of JBASDX010000006.1, forward strand.
GGCCACCATAGATACGCTCAAGAACCAACTGGCCTCCTACACACGCTACCAGCGGCTGAGCAAAGAACTCCTGGAAGAGCTGGTAATACTCTACCCGTCGGTCAAGGAGCTGTCGCTTTCCTACGGCGTACACGTCAGTACAAAATCTGCAGGTCAACAGGCCGCACAAGCCGACACCCTTACCCTGGCCGTCCTCCGTTTTGATTCCATCCCGGCCCCTGAGGACCTGGAAACCATCCAACGCTGGATCAAAACCCGCCTGGGGACCCAAGCCTTGCGGTTGATAACAGAATAGCATCTCAAAAAGATATACCTATGAAAGCAACACTACGTACACTCATTTTATTATCTCTTGGCATAGCAGCATGGATGCTGTTATCCTGTGATTTTAAGGCACAGAAAAAGGAGAAAGCGGCACCTGAGCTGCAAGAAGAAGAAACAACACTTCCGTATGTGTTCAAGGCCTTGCCCTACGCATACGATGCTTTGGAACCGTCCATAGATGCACTTACCATGGAAATCCATTACAGCCGCCACCACCGGACGTATTATACCAATTTCCTGAAAGCCGTGGAAAGTGTGGAAGCTTTTAAGGACAATTATCCTGCTCCGGAAACGCTTTTTGCCCAAATCAGCCGGTATCCGGCAGCCCTGCGCAACAACGCCGGCGGGTACTACAACCACCAGATGTTCTGGGAAAACATGACTCCAAAAACCGGCACGGTACCTGAAGGCCCGTTGGCTGAGGCTATCGATCAGACGTTTGGTTCGCTGGAGGAATTGAAAGCCGTCTTCTCTCAAGCCGGAGCCACACGCTTTGGCAGCGGCTGGGCGTGGCTGAGCCTGGATGGAGAAGGCCGTTTGTTTGTCAGCTCTACACCCAACCAGGACAATCCCCTGATGGACATAGCAGAACAGCAAGGAATTCCCCTGCTGGCCCTGGACGTTTGGGAGCATGCCTATTATTTAAAATACCAAAACAAACGGGCCGATTATATAGAAGCTTTCTGGAACATCATAAACTGGGAAGAAGTAGCCCGAAGGTATGAAAATGCCCTGGAGCGGCTTTAAAATCTAAAAGATTCCTTATCTTCGCAGCCCAAACCAAACGGTTTGGATCCCTCGGGGTGTAGCGCAGTTGGTAGCGCACCTGCTTTGGGAGCAGGTGGTCGTCCGTTCGAGTCGGGCCACCCCGACCATGCCCAACAGAAAAAGACGCAGACGCATGTCGGCCCTGCCGCCCATGGAAGGGTTTCGTCCTTACGGAACGCCCCGTAGGAACCGGGAATCCGTAGAGCTGCTTTTTGAAGAATTTGAAGCCATCCGTCTTGCCGATTATGAAAACCTCACACAGGAAGAGGCGGCCAAACGCATGAACATCTCCCGCCCCACGTTTACCCGGTTGTACGACAAAGCCCGCAAGGCCGTAGCCTGTGCTTTTGTGGAAAACAAAACCATTTCTATCCGCGGCGGTCACTATGAATTTGAGGAACACATGCACCGCTGCCGGCGTTGCCAACAAAACTATACCTCAGAAACTCCGGCCGGTTACTGCCAGGAGTGTGAACCGGAAAAATAGCCGGCTATGGACATCCTGAATCTCATTTTCTTATCTGTTGGGCTGGCCATGGATGCTTTTGCCGTTTCTGTGTGCAAAGGTATGGCACAACCGCGTATGCATTGGGGAAATGCCCTGCGGGCAGGTTTGTATTTTGGAATATTTCAAGCTGTTATGCCCTTGGCAGGTTATGTAGCCGGATACAGTATACACCATTTGATCCATGCTGTTGACCATTGGATTGCCTTTGGGCTGCTGGGAGTGATTGGCGGAAAAATGATTGTGGATTCTTTCCGTAACGGTATGCAGGCCAATTGCTCTTTTGGGATGCGTTCTATGTTGGTCTTGGCCTTGGCTACAAGCGTAGATGCCCTGGCCGTAGGGATAACACTTAGTTTTATGGACGTTTCCATATTTTTTGCGGTTTTGCTTATTGGGACGGTAACCTTCGGACTCTCCTTCATTGGTGTCAGGCTGGGTTATGTTTTTGGGAAAAGCTTCAGCAAATATGCAGAGCGTATTGGTGGCATCATTCTGATTCTGATAGGGGTTAAAATACTTGTAGAACATCTGGGCATGCCGTATTAGGGATTTGCTTTTTTCTTATCTTTACCCTGAACTTCAAACATTCAGGCTATGAAAAAAACCCTATTAACCCTACTTATACTCTTCTCATTTCTTTATGTGAACGCACAAGAGTATGCTCCTCAAAAGAATTTTGTAAAATTCAATCTCTCTTCCGTTGCATTCAAAAATTTTACGTTCCAATATGAACGCGCCTTGTCAAAACGTTTTTCCGCAGCGCTTTCCTTTGGTTTCATTCCCGGGACAACTATTCCCTATTTAGATATGGCTTCGGGTTTTACAGATGAAGCACCGGAGATTCTGGCGCAACTGCAAGATATCAGATTCAATTATTATGCAATAACGCCCGAAGTACGTTTGTACCTGGGAAAAAAAGGATACGGACGCGGTTTCTATATCGCACCTTATTACAGATATACATCCATTGGTTTTAAAGACGCACGCCTCTCCTTCGATGATGATGAACACCCTTTCCATCTGGACATTAACGCCGGTATTTCCGGCCATTCCGGCGGTATTATGCTTGGAGCACAATGGGCCTTAGGCAAGTATGTCACTCTGGATTGGTGGATTACCGGTTTGGCAGTTGGACTTAGCAATTTTAGCGCAGAGGGTATTCCCAACCAACCTATACCCCAGGAAACTCTTGTTGATATGCAGCAAGTATACACAGACATGTTGTCAGAGATACCTATGACCCATGTAAAGACAATGGATTTCAAGCAAGATCATCTGAAATTGGAAGTAACAGGTCCCTGGGCCGGATTGCGTGGCGGGCTTGTTTTAGGGGTGAAATTTTAGCTCCTCATCAAGGACTTGAACCTTGGACCCCCTGATTAACAGTCAGGTGCTCTAACCAACTGAGCTAATGAGGAATGTTTTAAGGAGTGCAAATATAAAGGGTTTTTGCGGAAAGAGCAAAAACTTTTCAAAAAAAGTGTAAATTTGCGCCACTTATGGACACATCTCTGCTTGCATCCCATTGTATTGAGCTGTTACGTACACACAACCGGGTTTCTCTCGGTAATATGGGTAGTTTTGTAGCAGAAAATACTCCCGCCACGCTTACCCATGGTTCCCACGTTTTGCTTCCTCCGGGCAGGAGGATTTCTTTTAAAGAAAGTGAAACATGGAACGATGGACTTTTAGAAAAAGCCTACGGCAATAAAAAAGAACTGCACACCTTACTACAAGGCATTTCTAAAAAATTGGCCAAAGAAAAATCTGTAACGTTGGAGGATTTTGGAAAATTAAGACGGACAAAGGAAGGTGATGTTTTTTTTGTGATGGATAAAAATGTTTCGGTCAGTCCCAACGGATTTGGATTGGTTCCCCTGTCCATGAGTCCACTTCCGGTTCCGTCTAAAGTACAATGTGCAACTCCTGTTTCTCTTGAAGAAACATCGGTAAAAGAAGCAGAAGTTACAGATTCAGATTCCTCCCGTACAGCTAAAAAGATTCAGCATCCTGTGCATAAGGGAAAACGGAAGAAAGGAAAAGGTCTGATTATCTTCTTAATCGTGGTCCTTCTTCTGATATTGGCTCTATTCCTGGTGTACGTTTTCAGAGATTCTTTACGACCTCTTTTGGAACGTGTGCTGTATTCTCCGCAGGAGCGGCGGCTGCTTTAAAGCGAAAGGGCATTGGGAGAGAAAGCCTCTTCTTTGAACTGCTTGCCCGTTTCCATTTTGTTGACCACCATTTCAGATATGCGGCCGTTTTTCACATTCTCCATAGTAGTGCTGAATGCAAAATAGGATGTCTTGGTCACGTTTTTGTAATCAGACATGATTCTTATCCGTTGGAGCTCACCGGCCAGGTTGTAATAATCAGTTTTATAGCACAAATACGTGTCCTTTTCTATATAACTGACCGACTTGCTGTAACCGTTGCTTTTTTGGATATTCTTGTCTTTTCCTTCTGCTTCCACAACCCAACATTCTTTGCCTTCATAGACTTCTGTTCCCATAAGGGTATAATTGAAATCGGCGTGGTTGGGCTTGCTCATATCGGCATTGGTAAATTCCGAGCCCATAAAACTTTTTCCTTTTTCTGAGCTGATAATTCTACGCACCTTTTTTAAAGCCGGCATATAAATCCACATATCGTCTTCCTTATCCTGGTAATCGTATATAAGCAAAGAGGTCCCCTTTACGTCAGAGGGTGCCGTAAAACGAATGAGCGTTTTATTGACGTTGTTGAACATGCCTGAGCTCATGCTCAGCTGCCTTATACGTTCTCCTCCCTTTCCGTCACGTATGGTGATGGTCAGATCCATTTGCATAGATTCCAAATCTATGATATCGGCAGAGCGTTTGCTGATTTCCGCCGCTGTCTGAGCCAAAAGGGCTCCGCCGGCTGCAAGCAGCAAAACCGTCGTTACAAGTAGCTTTTTCATAATATTAATCCTTTTTCGATTTTTTACTTTCTAAAAACTTCGGCTTCAATAAATAACAAAGTGCCGGGATGAGCACAAGGGCCGAGACAAGACAGAGCAGCAGGGAAATGATGATCAGGAAGGCAAATTCACGAATCAAAGGGAAAGCGGAAAGAAACAATACGGCAAATCCCAACATCACAGAACTTGCGTTGATAATGATACCCCGTCCAATCGTTCTAAGGGTAGCACTGATACTCCGTCCGTAATCGTTTCCGTTGGACAGCTCCCATTTAATCCGCCAAAAAATATGGATGGTAAAATCTACACCCAGACCAATGGAAATGGAAGAGAGCAGTGCGGTTACAATATTCAGTTCAATGCCCAGCCATCCCATCAGACCGAACGTACACAACACAGCAAACACAAGCGGGATGCTGCCTATGAGCCCTGCTGTAATACTTCTGAATATCAGGCTCAATAACAAGAGTATGGCTGCAAAAGCAAATAACAGGGAATACGCCTGACCTGTCTGTACAAATTGGCTGATATCTTTATCTGTCATGGATATTCCGCCAATTACCGGTTCCAGACCATCGGCTGTCGTTATGGTATAAATTGCGTCTAAAATACGATCCATCTGACGCAAATCAGCAGCCTTAAATTGTACGGTAAGCAGCGTATGGGTAAAGTCAAAATCCACAAATTGCTCCAGGTCTTCCGGATCACCGCTCATAGCATACAGTTCCAGATACTGAGCTACCGCTTCCCGGCTTTCCGGTATGCGGTCGTACCCTTCTTCCGTTGGATCATTAAGCGCCATGCTGATTTTTCTTAGTATGGTGGCAATAGACGTCACCGTACCTATTCCCTCCACTTCTTTTAACTCTTGTTCGTATTTATCAATAAGTTGAAGAAATTCCGGATCTGTTACATCTGCCCGAAACATGACATTGAACATTTTGCTGCCCCCAAACTGCTCGTTCATGACCTCAATGGCTTGATTGAACGGATGGCTCAGCGGCAGCACTTTGTTGGAATCGGGAGCTGTTTTAAAAAAGAACAATCCCAATACGCTCAATAGTAAAAAGAGGGAGAAACCTGTTACAATGCGTCGGGGATGACGAACAATCCGCCCACCCATACGCTCTAAAAAGGAGGGGAAAAACCCCTGCGATCCGTCTTGCAGGTCTTTATGGATTTTGCCTTTCTTAAGTAAAGAAAGCACAGCCGGTATAAACAGCAGGCTGACCAGCAGCGCAAAAGCAATGCCTATGGTAGCCACTACCCCCATTTGCCGGGCCGGTAAGAATAAATGAGCCATCAATCCCATGATGCCCACCATGGTCGTCAATCCACACAGTACTACTGGCGTGACTAAATAATCACTCGTTTCCACGGCCAGTTCTTTGGCCGTGAGCTCAGGAGAAGAAGCTCTCAAATCTTGATAACGAGCTATAAAATACACCCCGTAATTATTGGCAATGGCAATCATCATAATGGGAATCAACACACCTATAAGGCTCAGTTCCCAACCAAAAACAGGTATCAAAGCCAAAGAAATGACAATAGAAAACAGCACCACAGAAAAAGGAAGCAAAACGCTCCTCACTTCCCTGAAGGAAACATACAAAATCACGAACATCAACAACAATCCAAGCGGAAGCAATACCATAATGTCTTGCCCTATTTTGTCGCTCGTTTCTGCTCTGAGAAAAGCATTCCCCGTTATGCAGACTCTTTCTTCTCCCGGGTATTCATCCAAAATACGGTAAATGGCTGCTATCTGTTGGTCGTCCGGCACTTCGTTTTCAACAGTCAGGATAATAAGAGCGTTCTCAAAATTTTCTGACACGACCATTTTATATGCCAAATCGTTAGAACGGATTGCCTCTCTAAGCAAATCCCTTTCCTCCGGTGTTTCCGGGATGTATTCCACCACCGGGCTGACTACCATGCTCCCTTCTTCCGATCGAATGTCCTTGGCTTGAAACAAAGAAAAAACGCGTTTAAACTCCGGTGCTTCTGCCAACGCATCTGATACATCCTGTATTCTATACAGCGTACTTTCTTCCAACACGTCTGGAGCATGAAAAACAAGAATCAGCAATTCCTCATTTCCAAAGACATCCTTAATTTGTAAATTGTTCAGCCTGGAAGGCATGTCTTCGTGCAAGTAAGATTCCAGATCGGGATTTACCCGGATATGCAGCAATGGTACTACGCTTATTCCAACCAATAGCAAGGTAACAACAATAACAGGCCACCTGTACCTGATGATAAATTTCTTTTTCTCCATGTATTAAAAAATCACTCTAAATTCGGTAAATACTCCATTCATCACAGGACCGGAGAAACCGTATAACGTTTTGTTTTTTCCTTTCATGTAATTTCCTCCTGCGGAAACCGCAAAGGTATCTGAAATCCTCCAACTTACCTTAGGTCTTACAAACCATTCTCCGGAAGTCAGGTTGTAATACCCTGTACACTCTGCCGTAATGACATCATAGGCAAACATACGGGTTACCATAAGGAACAAAGCATGATTTGTCTTTTCCTGCTGATTGAATACCTTTCTGTTAAACAGCCTTGTTTCATAATCAATCATATCTTCAGCAAATTGAAAAAGTTCCGCAACGTTGCCGCTTGAAGGTACAGGTGGTTTTGCAAGAGGAGAAAAACCAAACGTATACTTTCCAATATACTGTCCCAAGATCATAAACCCCAGCAAATTTGTCTCTAATCCTACCACATAGCTTATATCCGGCTTAGGTATGTATATGTAATTTTTTGGATTGACGGTGTGGTTGTATGCAGCTTCTGCTTTGACAATCAGCAAAGAACCTATGGGTATATCCAGGTCGGCACCTATGGTTGTCTTCAGATAAGGCATGGAAGCTATACGAATTACCGGTTGTCCGGTCGACCAATTGACAGACACCACATCAAATCCATGATAAGGATCGTAGCCCCTGAACCATGAAACAGAACCTCCAAGCACCGAAAAATCGAAATCTGCACGCGCTGCGTAAGAACCGTTAGCCAGGATTTTTTCCGGAACCATATCGTTGCCAAAATCAATGAGATTACCGATATCTATCTGATCAAAACCGCCCAAAACCAATCCGTCCGTTTCAAAACCCATATCGAACAAATCAAACCGATAACGCGACATCTTGTAAAAAGGAATAGCTATCAACTCCAATCCAATCCCAATGGCCGGTCTGTAATTCATTTTCAACATAAAATTGGAAAGCCTTTGGTCGTTAGGATCGGAAGACAGAAAAAAGTAATCGTTGGGAGTAATATTATTGGTAGGACTGAAACCTTCCGTGCGTCCCCACGTAACAATCTGATTACCCAACAGCACATCAAACGCCTGACTCTTATAACCGGCATACAATTCTTTAATCTGAATCGTTGTTTCGTTTTGGTTAAAAAACATACCCGTTCTAAAACGGATATCGGCTTCCAAAAAGGAATGGCTCCCGGTAACAGAAGTTTGCAAGGACAGTTCGGAAAATACAGAAGACAGTGCATACTTATCTCCTCCCCCATACACAGATGCTCTCCCGTAACCGTTCATAGAAAAAGGCATATCCGACCCATCCTGGGCCGTTACATAACTGCTTATGAGCAAAAAGCAGAGGAATGAGAAAAAGAAATGTTTTTTCATAAGTTACACAAACTTACAAAAAAAAAACGCGTAACATTATTTAAGTAACGCGTCTTTTGTGGAGATAGACGGAGTCGAACCGACGACCCCCTGCTTGCAAAGCAGGTGCTCTAGCCAACTGAGCTATATCCCCGTAGCAATATGCGGTAGTCCCGAGCGGAGTTGAACCGCTGACCCCTACATTATCAGTGTAGTGCTCTAACCAACTGAGCTACGGGACTGAATAATAAAAAAAGATTGGAATCCGAGCAGAAAAGTAACAGGATACGCTCCAAAAAGGAGGTGTTCCAGCCACACCTTCCGGTACGGCTACCTTGTTACGACTTAGCCCCAGTTACCTGTTTTGCCCTAG
>JBASDX010000007.1:0-42799 GCA_049652385.1 Bacteroidales bacterium
GTACATAAAATTTAATGACTAGCTTATCCCGTTACAATCATTCCTTTTATTTAAGAAATTGACTTCTGCTCTCTGTACTTGTTGTACGATTCCAATCTTTCAATGAACTAAAGGGCTGCAAAGATAAAGAGAAATTTGAAACTCCAAAAAAATAAGCATCTTTTCTCTTAGATCTTACTTCCGGGTGAACGAGGGGACTCGAACCCCCGACCTCTAGAGCCACAATCTAGCGCTCTAACCAGCTGAGCTACGATCACCGTGTGGTATAAGGACTGCAAAAGTAAGACAAAAAATGGAAACCGCAATGTTTAACGTTCCTCCTTCCAGTCTTCTACTAAAAAAATAAAAGTATATCTATAAACTTCTCCCGAAAATTGTAAAGGCAACACCATGGACACATACTGTCCAATATCCTTTTTCCCTTCATAAAACAGGTGCTTTATACTCCATAGGTTAAAATTGTCAGGATCGTAAATGATATGGTCTGCCGGAATGATAAATTCTTTTAGTGCCCCTCCAGGTTCTATGTCAGTTGGCCATAAAGGCTTGTCTTTGTCAAAAAAATCAATCCTTTCCAGAACTACCCGCAAGGAATCTGATTTTTGGTTGATATATATGGCATCTTCCCAAAACACCGTTAACGTATCGGTTGTTTTATTTTCCAATTCCAACTCAAATTTTGTATGGGTCAACCTCCAGGTAGCCTTCAGGTATGGGGTATCATACATATAATAAGTCGCTCCATCGGGGCGTTCCGCCGTTGAAAACATCATGTCTCCCATGGCCGGAGCCGGCGTACAAACCACATCCTGCAAGGAAAGCTTGTACAAACCCCGGTGGGAGCTTCCACATGATAAAAGCATAAACCCCCATAACAACAGGCTGATCGTTTTTATGACTCCTCGCGCATGCATGCTATAAACAAAGATAATTAAAACAAAAAGAATTAGATTTGTATATGCTTAAAAAATTCATAGCCGGTTTTTTTTTGCTGATTATAACTTGTCCGGCAACAGGTAAACAGTACGAGCAATTGCGCAGAAAAATGGTACGTGACCAGATTCAGGCCAGAGGCGTAACCCACCGGGCCACGTTACAAGCTATGCGTAGCGTAGAACGCCATTTGTTTGTTGACAGCCTGTACAAAGACCTGGCCTATGAAGACACCCCTCTGCCCATTGGGTACAACCAAACCATTTCCCAACCTTTTATGGTTGCCTACATGACCAGCCTGATAAACCCTCAGCCGCATTACCGGGTTTTGGAAATAGGAACCGGTTCCGGATATCAGGCTGCTGTTTTATCAGGCCTGACAGACTCGGTCTTCACCATAGAGATTGTGCCGGAATTAGGCAATATGGCAAAAAGCCGTCTGAAAGATCTGGGATACGACAATGTCGTTGTTTTTATAGGGGACGGCTACCATGGTATACCTGACAAAGCACCCTTTGATGCCATTGTGGTAACAGCCGGTGCGGAACATATACCTCCGGCACTTGTTGAACAATTGGCTGACGGAGGTAAAATGGTAATCCCCGTAGGTCCTGTTTATAGGGTGCAATCCCTGCTCCTTGTGGAAAAGAAAAAAGGGAAGATAACCACGGAAAACCTCATACCCGTCCGTTTCGTTCCTTTTACCAGGTGAATAAACATTGTACAGCAGACACCGCTATCATGCAATCATAGCAGCCCGATTAGTATTTTCCACAGAGCAAATTTATCCTCTATTTGCTGTTTGGCGTTTTTTTCTATTTTTGTTACTTGAATAACAACACAATTATTATGAAAAAATTACTCATCTTTCTTTTCCTGGGTATATTCTCTATACCCGTATTGGCCCAAAATGCCAACAAAATATTAGGCGTCTGGTGGAACGAAGAAAAAACAACGAAAATCAGTGTTGAACTCAAAGACGGAAAATACATAGGTACCATCGTTTATATGATTCCGGAAAAATACGAGAACGGAGAAGCCCCCAAGGACAACAAAAATCCCGATCCCGCTTTGCAAAGCCGTTCCCTTATTGGCCTGAGAATACTGGATGGCTTTGAATACAACGCCAAAAAGGACGAATGGAAAGACGGAACCATATACGACCCGGCTTCCGGAAAAACGTACGCCTGCTTTGCTCGGCTGGAAAACGACGACCTTATGAAGCTCCGGGGATTTGTTGCCGGCATGCGTATGCTGGGTCGCACCTCCCAATGGTTCCGCACAGAGCTGTAAAAGGCCGCGGATATGTACTTCCGCAGCCTTGTTTTTATTAGGTTTAGGTTGGTGGTGTGACCCAGGAGGGACTCAAACCCCCGACTTTCAGAACCGGAATCTGACGTTCTATTCAACTGAACTACTGGGCCTGTTTGTGTAAGGGTGACAAATATACGTAGAAACCTGAACTTTGAAAAATAATGTATATTTGACGCCATGAAAGCATACGTATTTCCCGGTCAAGGGTCTCAATTTTCCGGTATGGGCAAAGAATTGTACGACGCCCATCCCCGTGCCAAAGAACTCTTTCATCAGGCAGACGAAATCCTGGGTTTTCCCATTTCTCAAATCCTGTTTACCGGTTCAGAAGAAGAGTTGAAACAAACAAAAGTTACGCAACCGGCCATTTTTATACATTCCGTAATAGCCGCCCTTTGTGAGCAGGACTTTAAGCCCGCGATGGTGGCAGGCCACTCTTTAGGTGAATTTTCTGCGTTGGCAGCAGCAGGAGCCCTCTCTTTCCGGGACGGGTTGCTGCTCGTCAGTGCCAGGGCACAGGCTATGCAGACTGCTTGTGAAAAAGAGCCGTCTGCCATGGCCGCGGTACTCCAACTGGAAGATGAAAAAATTGAAGCCATTTGCAAACAGGTAACAGCCTCTACAGGAATAGTCATACCGGCCAATTACAACAGCCCGGGGCAAGTAGTCATTTCCGGTACGGTAGAGGCTGTTCAACAGGCATGCACTCTCATGAAAGAGGCCGGAGCCAAACGGGCACTCGTTCTTCCCGTCGGAGGCGCTTTTCATTCGCCGCTCATGGAAGGTGCCCGTCAAAGTTTGGAGCAGGCCATTGACAAAGCAAAAATGACAGAGCCCATCTGCCCTGTCTACCAGAATGTAGACGGCCTGCCGCATACAGATGTACCCACCATGAAAGAAAACCTGAAGAAACAACTTACCTCACCTGTATTATGGACGGCTACCGTTCGCAACATGGTAAAAGACGGAGCCAAGGAATTTGAGGAGCTGGGTCCTGGTAAGGTCCTTACCGGAATGGTAAAAAAGATTGTCCCTGAACTATTTATTTAGTATCTTTGCAATCCTTTTGATTATGGGTCCAACATGACTGATACACAGTTGATTGTCACGCACTTCTCCCTCCCGGAGCAAGTTACACGGGTAACGCCTCTGGGAGAAGGGTTCATAAACGACACATACCTGGTAGATACTTCCGAGAAGCAGCAGTATATCCTGCAGCGGAAAAACCATACCATCTTTCCCAACATACCGGGCATGATGGAAAACATCTACAAAGTGACATCGCATATCCGTGAAAAAGGAGGTACCACGTTTAGCCTGATCCCTACCAAAAAGGGCAAGTGGTTCCATAAAGAATGCACACAAGCCGAGGTCCGGGGAGCCACACCCGGGGACAACAATGCAACAAAAGAGCTGTGTACCTATTGGGTCTGTTTTACTTTTATTCCGGACACGGTTTCTTATGAGCACGCAGATAGTCTGGAGCTGATCCGCTCGGGCGGAGAAGGCGTGGGGATGTTCCACAGCCTGCTGGCCGATTTTACAGAACCCCTGGTAGATACCCTGCCCGGGTTTCACAACATCAGCTACCGTTTTGACCAGTTTTCCCGGTCCGTGGAACGTGCCGTAGGAGGCATACATCGTTTGGAAGAAGTAACCGCATACATCCGGGAGATTTACGAAAGAAAAGAGCGTATGCTGGCTTTTTGGGAGCTTGTGGAAAACGGTACTTTGCCCAAAAGGGTCAGCCACAACGACACCAAGCTCTCAAATTTCTTATTTGACAAGAACGGACATGTCGTGTCTGCCATCGATTTAGACACGGTCATGTCGGCTACGGTGCTGTTTGATTTCGGAGACGCCATCCGCTCCTATACCAACCGTTTTCCGGAAGACCACCCCCAATTTGATGAAGTGGAAATGGACCCGGAACGATTTTTTACTTTTTCCGGTGGCTATTTAAGCAAGGCGGCCTGGTTTTTGAATGATATGGAGAAAGAACATTTGGCCTTTTCAGCTTTGTACATTACTTACGAACAGTTTCTCCGGTTTTTGATGGATTACATTGACGGTGACACGTATTACAGAATACGGTACCCCAGCCACAACCTGGTACGGGCCCGGACCCAGTGGGCTTTACTGAAAAGCATGGAAGCTCAATACCCCATTATGCAAGAAATAGTGACAAAAATTTATAACACCCTTTAATACATTATTAATACCATTTTATTTATGGCAAAAGAAAAAAAATTCATCACCTGTGATGGTAACTACGCAGCCGCTCACATAGGGTACCTTTTTAGTGAAGTGGCCGCTATTTATCCCATCACTCCGTCATCCACCATGGCTGAATACGCAGATGAGTGGGCTGCACACGGGAAAAAGAACCTTTTTGGAGAAACGTTGAAAGTAGTTGAGATGCAAAGTGAAGGCGGCGCCGCAGGCGCTGTACACGGTGTATTACAAGCAGGAGCACTGGCTACTACTTTTACGGCATCACAAGGTCTTTTGCTGATGATACCGAACATGTACAAAATTGCCGGGGAATTGCTTCCCACGGTATTCCACGTTTCGGCCCGTTCTTTGGCAGCTCAGGCGCTTTCCATTTTTGGCGACCATTCAGACGTTATGGCTTGCCGTCAAACGGGATTTGCCCTATTAGCCTCGGGTGGTGTACAGGAAGCCATGGACATGGCTGCCGTAGCCCATTTATCAACCCTTAAGTCCAGAGTACCGTTCCTCCATTTCTTTGATGGATTCCGCACATCACACGAAATCCAAAAGATAGAGATGATAGACGAAGACGCCCTCAGGGACATGATAAGCCACAAAGCATTGGCAGGTTTCCGTGAAAGGGCTTTGAATCCCAACGAACCCGTTACACGCGGCACGGCTCAAAACCCCGACGTCTATTTCCAGGCACGTGAGGCTTCCAATCCATTTTACGATGCAGTCCCCGATATCGTAGCCCGTTACATGGGAGAAATATCCGAACTGACGGGACGCTCCTATCTGCCCTTTACCTATTACGGAGACGAAAACGCAGAGCGCATTGTCATTGCCATGGGGTCCGTATGCGACACCATTAAAGAAACGGTAGACTATCTGAACGCTCAAGGAGAAAAAACAGGTTTGATTTCCGTACACCTGTACCGTCCCTTCTCGGCCAAGTATTTCTTGCGCGTTATGCCAAAAACGGTAAAAAGCATAGCCGTACTGGACCGCACCAAAGAGCCCGGAGCACTCGGTGAACCGCTGTACATGGACGTGAAGAACATATACGCCGACACCCCCAACGCTCCCGTTATCGTAGGCGGTCGTTACGGTCTGTCGTCCAAAGACACCACACCGGCACAGATACTGTCCGTATTTGAAAACCTGGCACGTAAAGAAGCCAAGAATAATTTCACCATCGGTATTGTAGACGATGTTACCTTCAGGTCCTTACCGCTTAAAGAAGAGATTTCCATTGCCAAACCCGGAACTTACGAATGTAAATTCTTTGGTCTGGGATCCGACGGAACGGTAGGAGCCAACAAAAATACCATCAAAATTATTGGAGAAACCACTCCCAAATATTGCCAGGGATACTTCCAGTACGATTCCAAGAAATCAGGAGGGTTCACCTGTTCCCACCTGCGCTTTGGAGACCAGCCCATCAATTCACCTTATCTGGTGACGACTCCCGATTTCGTAGCTTGCCATGTACCAAACTACCTGCGCAAATACGATGTCCTGAAAGGTATCAAAAAAGGAGGCACGTTCCTGCTCAACAGCTTGTGGGATGCAGAAGAAACAAAGAAACAACTCCCCGATTTTGTCAAGAGGGTACTGGCAGAAAAGAATATCAATTTCTATATCATCAACGCCACAAAGATTGCTGATGAAATAGGTCTGGGAGGACATACCAATACCATCCTGCAATCTGCTTTCTTTAAAATTGCCAACGTAATCCCCTACGATCAGGCCGTTAAAGAAATGAAAGACGCCATTGTGGCTTCGTACGGTTTGAAAGGCGAAAAGATAGTCAATATGAACTTTGCCGCAGTGGAACGCGGATCCGAAGTAGAAAAAATAGAGGTAGATTCCGCATGGATCAGCTATTCCGGCAGATTTGAAGCCGATACGCACAACCGCCTTGCCCCCGAATGGGTAAAACACGTAGCCGATGTGGTCAATGCCCAAAACGGCGACGATTTACCGGTAAGCGTTTTCACAGGGTATGAAGACGGAACCATGCCGGCCGGCACCGCCGCCTTTGAAAAACGAGGTATTGCCGTATTTGTGCCGGAATGGAATGCAGAAAACTGCATCCAGTGTAATCAGTGCGTATACGTATGTCCGCACGCTGCTATCCGTCCCTTTGTCATGACCGAAGAAGAGGCCACCAAAGCTCCGGAAAGCGTCAAACGTGCAGCCGGTATCGGCCCCATCAAAGGACACACCTTCACCATTCAAGTAAGTCCTTATGACTGTGCCGGTTGTGGCAACTGTGCCGACATTTGCCCCGCCAAGACAAAAGCCTTGACCATGGTATTTGCAGAAACTCAAATGCCGGAGCAAGCCAACTACGATTACTTGCATGCCAATATAGGTTACAAAGACAACCTGGTGCCCAAAGCCCAAAACGTCAAGAACCTGGGCTTCACTCAACCACTATTTGAATTCTCAGGAGCTTGTGCCGGTTGCGGCGAAACACCTTATGTAAAGGCCATCACACAACTCTTTGGAGACCACATGATGATTGCCAACGCCACCGGTTGTTCCTCCATTTACGGAGCGTCGTTCCCCTCGTCCCCGTATTGCAAGGACCGCAACGGAAGAGGTCCCGCATGGGCCAACTCGTTGTTTGAAGACAACGCCGAATACGGATTGGGTATGCGCCTGGGCTCTGAGCAGGTCAGAGAAAAACTGGTCAACCTGATGGTACAGGCACAAGGCGCAAAAGACGTTAGTGATGAGCTGAAAGCTGTTTTTGCCGAGTACCTGCCCGTACGCAACAATTTTGAAGAAGCCGTTGTGCTTGCAGAAAAAATGACCCCCATGCTGGAAGGTTCCAAGCAAAAATTGCTGCGTCAGATTTACGACCTGAGAGGCTATATTACCCCACGCTCCCAGTGGATTATTGGTGGTGACGGATGGGCATACGACATCGGATACGGCGGCCTTGACCACGTACTGGCCAGTGGAGAAAACGTAAACGTGCTGGTCCTGGACACGGAAGTGTACTCCAACACAGGCGGACAGTCCTCCAAATCCACTCCGACAGGTGCCGTTGCCAAATTTGCTTCCAGCGGAAAGAAAATCCGCAAGAAAGACCTGGGTATGATGGCCATGAGCTACGGCTACGTATACGTGGCACAAGTAGCCATGGGTGCGAACCACAACCAGCTGCTGCGGGCTTTGAAAGAAGCCGAGGCTTATGACGGACCTTCGCTCATCATTGCTTACTCCCCCTGTATCAACCACGGTTTGAAACGCGGTATGGGTAAATCGCAAGATGAGGAAAAGCGGGCCGTCGAATGCGGATACTGGAGCCTGTACAGGTACAACCCCGTTCCGGCCGACGAAGGCAAAAACCCGTTCACCCTGGACAGCAAAGAGCCCGATTGGAGCAAATTCCAGGAATTCATTACGGGAGAGGTGCGTTACAGCTCCCTGATCCAAACCTTCCCTGACCAAGCCAAGGAATTGTTTGTACTTACGGAGCAACACGCCAAAATCCGTTATGAAAACTACAAACGTCTGGCTCAGCAATAAGCTGAACTCAGGTGTTTTACCATAAAAAAGGTGGCTTTCAGGCCACCTTTTTTATTTGTGATCTAGCGGCACATACTACCCCGCCCGCAAGGGAGCGTCCGGCTGTAGCGGCGCGAAAAATCCTCCCCACCTGCGGCGGGTCCCCTCCCTGTTCGGGAGCCAACGTTTTCCTTAGCCGCTACAGTCCGTTTGCCGCTGGGTGTCCGCCGTACCGGCTATGCTCACGGAATAAGTAGGCGTTTTTAAGGTGGGGCGCTAACGCGCAGATATACAGGAGGATGTCAATATTTGTTGTTTGGTGGTACTTACTACCTTTCATCAAACTGCAGTGCCTGTTCTGCAGCATAACCTGAAAGCGGGGATGTTTTGCCGAGACTTCCGTTTTTTGGCTGCAAGACCGGCTTTGTTTGCCGGTTGTATGCCTGTATTTTAACGTGGCTGCGAACAGGTAGTGAGTAATTTTTTCGCTCACCACCCTATTGGCTTATTACTCAGCTACATACTGCCATTCAACGATCTAAGCTACTCACTACCTGGGAACATAAAGTCCATTTTCCCGTGTTTTCCGATCAGGGTAGTGAGTAGCAATTTTGAAGGTGTAGCACTAACGCGCAGATTTTTAACGGTTTACGGCGGCTGGCGATTTCGTATTACTCACTACCCTGCAACAAAAAGCCGGCTTGCTGTTGGCAGTAGAAGCATCCGCCATCACCTTTAACGTGCCAGATTGGAACTGGCGCATCATCTTTATTTTCTGTAAAGACAATATAACGTCTTATCACGTTTAGTCTGCCTCATTCGTTTCTTCCTCTTCCCCATCCCCTTCCGCGATGTATTTGACGATTTTGCCGGTTGCTTTTACGCCCAGTTGTCGTAGGATCTCCGCTTGTCTTATCAGATTTCCCTTTCCGGTGGAAAGTTGCTTAATGGCTGTGTCATACGCCTGCTGTGATTTGTCAATAGACTCTCCCACTTGTTCCAACGTCTTTACAAAACCTTCAAATTTACTGAGCAATTTCTCTCCCCGTGCTGCTATGGCAATCGCATTTTGGCTTTGTTTTTCGCGGGACCATAAATCAGAGATCAGGCGCAGGCTGGCAATCAAGTTGGTAGGACTGACCAAGACAATTTTTCGGGCGTACGCCTCGTTCCAAAGATTGGGATCCGACTGTACGGCAAGAATGTACGCCGGTTCTACAGGAACAAACATAATGGTAAAATCCAACGTATTTTCTATAGAATGGTATTTCTTAGCAGCCAACTCTTGTACGTGCCTTTTTACGGAGTCAATGTGACCGGCCAAAGCCGCCGCTTGTTCTTCTTGATTCTCTGCAGCCACATACCTGTCGTAATCCACCAAAGACACTTTAGAATCGATAACAACAACCCTGTCCCCCGGCAAACGAACCAATACGTCCGGTGCTATTACCTTGCCGTCTTCGTTGGTGTACCGTTTCTGTACCGTATAGTGGGTATCCTGTTCCAATCCGGAATGTTCCAGGATTCTTTCCAGGATCATTTCTCCCCAGTCTCCACGTGTTTTACTCTGCCCCTTGAGGGCTTGTGTCAAATTTTCGGCTTGCGTGCTTACCAGGAGCGTTTTTTCTACCAGATTGCGGATTCTTTCGTCCAGGGTACTGCGCTGTTTGGTGTCTTCCAGATGCGTGGCTTCCATTTTATCTTTGAAATCCTGCATCTGCACCTTAAGCGGATCCAATAGCTGCTGCAAACTCCGGCTGCTCTTTTCCTCCAGTTTTTGTGTGGTGGTTTCCAGGATTTTGTGGGCCAGGTTTTCAAAAGACACGGTCAGCTTCTCCTGCATCTCTTTCAACTCTTCGTTCTTGTGCTCCAGGGAAGTCTTGCTGGAAGCCAATTCAACCTCCAGCATCCTCAGCTCCGACTCTTTACTCTTAACCTCTGCTTTCTCACTAACCAGGCGTTTGTTCATAAAATACCAAACAAATACCCCTCCCAGGAGTATCCCTGCCGCTACACCTGCTATGATGAGTGCTGCATCCATCACATTATTTTATTTTTTACTTTTTCCCAGAGCTGTTTTTCACGCTGTTCTGCCTTTTGCATCCACTCCTTGGCCTCGTCAGTCAATCGCCGTGCATCTTCTCTGTTTTTTAAATCAGCCGTATTGATGTGTACGTTCAAATACCCGCCTTTAATGGCTCCCAGTACGGCAGGAGCGCCTACGCCGGCATCTGTGACAGAATTGGGATTGCCTTTCTCAATCATATCCTCTATGATATCAAAAACTTCATACGCTGTCCTCATGGTCTGCAACGGTACTTCGGCAGCATAGAGCGTAGCCTGCTCTATAGCCCGGTCTCTGGCTGCTTTTTCTTCTTCCTTTTCTTTGGGCAGGGAAAAAGCTTCTATGACCTTATTATAAGAGCGCGTATCTTCATCTACCAGGAATAGCAGTTTGGATACCAAAACTTGTCCTTTCTCAGCCCAATCGGAAAAATATTCCCAACGCTCATCCCATCCGCGTTTGTGGGAAGACAAATTGGCTACCATCGTGCCCAAAGCCGCACCCAGTGCTCCCATATAAGCTGCTACGGAACCGCCTCCAGGGGCCGGAGACTCGCTGGCCGTTTCCAGGGCGAACTCTTTACAGGTCAAATCGCACAAACCTTTCTCGTCTTTATCTTCTTCCAGCAGATATTCCAGAATCCGCGTCCTGGGTTCAAACGGATTCAACTCGTCAAGTCCCATGGAACGGATGGCTGTGCGGATGATTTCTTCTTCCGGCAATCCCAGGGAGCGTTGCTGTTTGCGTAAGAAAAATTTGCCGGCTTCCAGCATGGCACTTTTGGGCACCAGCCCCACCAGTTCCGACCCCGTAACGCGGATGCCGCGTTTTTGGGCTTTATCGCACACCTCGTCAAAGGCAATATGCAAAGGTGTTTGGGTAATATTTGTCAGGTTCATGGATACTTGGGCCATGCCGTATTCTTTGATATACCAGCCGATGGCTTTGCAATGCTTCAGCGTGCCGGGCTGCCACGTTTCTTTTCCGTCTACCACTACTTTCCGGCCTCGTTCCCTGACATCAAAAGAGATGGCGTTGGCCCTGCGCACGGAAGTGGTGTTCAGGTTGAAATTGACGGCAATCAAAAAATCACGGGCACCGATAACGGTAAGCCCCGTAGAAGCCACCCGGTCCGAATAAGCGGCAGGGCCAAAATCGGGCTTCCACGCCGGGTCGCTCATTTTTGCCTCTAACCCCTCGTACTCTCCGGCCCGGCATACGGCCAGGTTTCTTCTTTTTTCTTCAAAGGCGGCATGTTCGTAACAATATACAGGGATATCCAGTTCCGTGCCCACACGTTGGGCCAGTTCTCTGGTGTATGTCACCGTTTCTTCCATGGAGATGCCCGCTACCGGTATCAAAGGACATACGTCGGTAGCACCAATACGGGGGTGCTCGCCGTGGTGCCGGCGCATATCTATGTGTTCGGCTGCCGTTTTGATGGCTCTGAATGCCGCCTCGACCACGGCTTTGGGTTCCCCGGCAAACGTCATCACGGTACGGTTGGTAGCCATACCGGGGTCTACATTCAACAACTTCACCCCTTCCGTTCCGGAAATGGCCGCTGCAATCTTGTCAATCGTTTTCTTATCCCTTCCTTCAGAAAAATTGGGGACACATTCAATGATTTGTTTCATATGATTATTCGTAGTTAAGTTTTATTGTATCTCCTAATTGGCGCTCCAGGTATTCTTTATCCAATTCAAAATAATGAACGGGATAGACCACGGGCGCACCTATCAGACGGGCCGCTTCTACAAATTGGTCGTCACTCATGGTGAACGGCAGGTTTTTGGGCAATACGGCCACGTCTATGTGTCCCAACCGGGTCATTTCCGGTATCAATTCCGTATCTCCGGCTACATACACAACAAAATCACCAAAGGTCAATATGTAACCGTTCCCGTATCCTTTGGGATGGTACGGCCGGCCGTCGGGTTTTTTGTTGATGATATTGTAGGCCGGAACGGCTTTGATGGTGATACCGTTCCACAGGCAGGAATCTCCGTTGTTTAGTGTTTTGTCAAGGGCTCTGTGCGCTTCCACGCATTTAGGTCCTATGAATTCTGTCTTGTCCGTTACCAGGTGTTTCAACGCTTTTGGATCGTAATGGTCGTAGTGGTCGTGCGTAAAGAGGACCATGTCTGCCTTAGGGAACGTACTATAATCCGTCGTTTCTGAATAAGGATCTATGTAGAAAACCAGTTCATTCAATTTGAAAAAGACGGCCCCGTGTCCAGTGGGCACCAAAGTAAGTGTTCCCAGCAAAGTTCTAAAAATCTGTGATGCAGCAAAAGTCTTCATGATATAGTTTTTCCGTTAAGTATTATTTTCTCTATCAAGGGGCTAGTAAATGCATACGCAAAATATTCATAAGAAGGCATAGGTGCCGTAATAAACACGTTGGCTGTTTTCCCTACCGTAATGGAGCCAAAACGGGAAGACAGATCCATGGCGTGGGCTCCGTTGATGGTGGCCGCGTTGATGGCTTCTTCCGGTGTCATCTTCATTTTCAAAGAGGCCAGCGCCATCATAAACTGCATGTTACCCGACGGGCTGGATCCGGGATTGTAATTGGTGGCCAACGTGACGGGCAGGCCTCTGGCTATCATCTCCCGGGCATTGGCGTATTGCATTTCCAGGAAAAAGGTAGATCCAGGCAGCAATACCGGCATAGTGTCCGATTGTGCCAGCAGGTCCCATTCCTCCGGACCGGTATGCTCCAGGTGATCGACCGTAATGGCGCCGTAATCTGTCCCTACCTGCACACCGCCTGAAAAGTCCATCTGGTTGGCGTGCACCTTGGGACGCAATCCGTGCTTGAGGGCTGCCGTAAAAATACGTTCCGTATCGGCCACCGTAAAGAAACCCGTTTCACAAAATACATCGGCGTATTGCGCCAACCCTTCTTCGGCTACCCGGGGTATCATTTCCTCCACAATCAAATCTATATACGCCTCCTGCCTGCCTTTGTATTCCTGCGGCACGGCATGAGCCCCCAGGAAAGTGGCCCTTACGGCCAGCGGCGTTTCCTCTGCAATGCGCCTGACCACACGCAGCATCTTCAGTTCGTCTTCCACTGTCAACCCGTATCCGCTTTTAATCTCTATTGCACCCGTTCCAAAACCCATAACCTCCCGGACGCGAACCATGCTTTGGCGGAACAATTCCTCTTCCGACGTTTGATGGAGCAAACGGGCCGAGTTGAGGATGCCTCCTCCGCGAGCAGCAATTTCCCGGTAAGACAGCCCCCGGATTTTATCCATAAACTCTTTTTCCCTGCTGCCGGCGTATACTATATGGGTATGGCAATCGCAAAAAGACGGAAACACGCATTTTCCCGTGGCGTCAATCATTTGAGTGCCCAAAGGAATGTCTTCCGTATAAGGACACGTTTCCATAGGACCAAACCCGTCAATGATGCCTTCGCTTATGAACAACCAGGCATTGTCTATACAAGGCAGGTGGTTCAGTTCTTCCCCTTTGCAAGCACGGGACGCCCCGTCTTCATAACCCCTGCGCACTTGTACCAGCTGCTTTATGTTTTCAATAAGAATCCCATTCATTGTTTACAAAGTGTTCTGCCTTATGCAATAACGGATACATAAGCGTATCGTCTGCCACAAAAGGCACGTGGTTTCTAAAATCGCTTACCAGTTTTTCCAAAACAGGAGAGGTTCTGGCCGGTCTTCTGAATTCCAGGGCCTGTGCCGCATTCATCAATTCAATAGCCAGCACCCGTTGTACATTTTCTACCACTTTCATACATTTAAGGGCTGCGTTGGCACCCATGCTTACATGGTCTTCCTGCGTTTGCGAAGAATCTATGGAATCCACAGAAGCAGGCGTACACAACTGCTTGTTTTGACTGACTATGGAAGCCGCTGTATATTGAGGAATCATCAACCCGCTGTTCAAACCCGGTTTAGCCACCAAAAACGAAGGCAGCCCCCGTTTACCGGCAATCAGCTGATTGGTTCTCCTTTCTGATATATTACCCAATTCTGCCACAGCAATCGCCAAAAAATCCATGGCAAGCGCCAGTGGCTGTCCGTGGAAATTCCCGGCAGACACAATCAGATCCTCATCCGGAAAAACGGTGGGATTGTCTGTAGCCGCATTCATTTCCGTGGTCAGTACCCGGGTTACATACGTTATGCAATCGCGCGTAGCTCCGTGTACTTGCGGCATGCATCGGAAAGAATACGGGTCTTGCACATGTTGTTTTGGACGGTTAATCAGCTCACTGCCTTCCAGGTAACGGCGTACGCGCGCCGCACTTTCTGCCTGTCCGGCATGGGGACGCGCCTTGTGTATTTGTGGCGTGAAAGGCTCCTGCCGGCCGTCATACGCTTCCAAAGAAAGCGCCCCTATGGCGTCTGCTTTATCGGCCAACTGTCCGGCTTTAATAAGCGACCATAAGCCACAGGCCAGCATAAACTGCGTACCGTTCAATAACGCCAGCCCTTCTTTGGATTGCAAGGTAATAGGCTCCCAGCCCATACGCATATTCAACTCTTCTCCTGAAATACGCTCCCCTTTGTAATCTACTTCCCCCCTCCCTATCAGAGGAAGTGCCAAATGTGCCAACGGCGCCAAATCCCCCGAGGCCCCCAAAGAGCCTTGTTCATACACTACCGGGTATATGCCGTTATTGAAAAAGTCTACCAAACGCTGCACGGTTTTCAATTGTACGCCTGAAAATCCATAGGAAAGCGATCGGATTTTTAAAAATAATATTAATTTCACAATCTCTTTGGGCAGCTCTTTTCCCATACCGCACGCATGCGATACAACCAGGTTAACCTGTAATTGCTCCAGTTCTTTTTCTCCTATGGACACGTTGTGCAAAGCGCCAAAACCCGTATTGACTCCGTACACAAGGTTTTGAGACTTGCCTATCTTGTCATCCAGGTATTTGCGGCAGTTTTCTATACGGTTTTTTACTTCTTGAGAAAGATCCAATTGTGTGTCTTCTGTCCCTATTTTTTCCAGAATATCCATTCCTATGGCAGAAGTATGAAGGGTATGAAAAAACATAAAAAAGAATTTAGTGACGGACACAAAAATACTCCAATTTGAGAAGATATGAAAGCCATTCGCGGTTTGTTCATCCCATTTTTTTTCTATCTTTGTACAACTAACGTTTTAACATATTAACCCTTATCTATTAACCTAACCAAAAATTCATGAAGAAAGTATTATTCTTTGTGCTCGCCCTGTTCATAATGACATCGGCCATGGCACAATCGCGAGTTACCGGAAAGGTAACATCTTCTGAAGACGGTTCTCCTCTTCCTTTTGTAACCATCTTGATTCAGGGAGAACGAGGACTTGGAACAAACACTGACATCGATGGAAATTTTGTCATCGAAAGATGCCCGGCAGATGCAGTTCTTGTCCTGTCTTACGTTGGTTACACCACCATGCAAGTGCCTGTTAACGGCAGGAGCGTGATCAACATTACCATGCAGCCGGATGCCCTGGCGCTGGAAGAAGTGATGGTGGTTGCCTACGGTACGGCTAAAAAAGGAACCTATACCGGTTCAGCCGCCGTCGTAAGAAGTGAAGCCATCAAAGACGTACCCACCATGTCTTTTGAAAAGGCTCTGAGTGGCAAAGTAGCCGGTATGCAGATTACCACTACTTCCGGACAAGCCGGTTCGGCTCCCAACATTCGTGTACGTGGTATTGGTTCTATGAACGCATCGAACGAACCACTTTACGTTATTGACGGAGTGCCTGTAGTGTCGGGTGGAACCGGTCAAATGAGCGACTACATCTACACGTCAAACAACATCATGAACTCGTTGAACCCACAAGACATCGAGTCCATCACCGTGTTGAAAGACGCCGCAGCCTCTGCGCTCTACGGTTCACGTGCCGCTAACGGTGTTATCCTTATTACCACCAAAAGAGGACGCCTGGGCAAACCGGTCATCACCTTCAAAACAGCTGTTGGTTTGACTCCGTCTTTCGCTACAGTAAACTTTGACCCCGCAAGCCCGGAAGAACAAGTAGAACTGTATTATGAAAACTTCTTCAACGCAGGTAAATACGAAGGCAAAACAGATGCTGCTTCCAGCAACGATGCCCTTCGCCAGTTGAACAACAGGTGGAACAAACACGGCTACCGCTTTACTGCCGACGATAACTCCATGAAATCCCTCAAGATTCATGGCATGACTGACGGTATTGAAAACCGTGAAGGCAAATTCTACGACTGGGGAGCTTTCTTGTTCCGTACGGCCATATATCAAACTCACGATTTGTCCGTAAGCGGCGGTACCGATAGAGCCACCTACTATTCCTCCATTTCTTACACGAACGAACAAGGACGCAGTACGTCAAACGATTTCAGCCGTATTTCCGGACGTATCAATGTAACACAGAAAGTAGGAAAATATGTGGAAGTCAGCTCCAGCGCCAACCTGGCACACAGCGTGCAACACGGATTTAACGATACGCGTAATACAGGTGCCAACTATTTCATGCAGCACCGCAACTTGCTGTGGCCCATGTACTGGCCCACAAACTACAAAACAGGTGAGCCCTGGACAGCCCGTTACGGCAGCTACGCATACAACCACGTTTACTACAACGATCACTGGGATAACTTTGCCAAAGTACTCAGAATTGGCGTAAACGAATCCATAGCCGTGAAATTTATGCCGGAACTGATTCTGAAGTCCGTACTGTCCTTTGACAACACCAGCTCCAGAGACCACGTCTACTACGATGCCCTGCACTTTAGCGGCTCCAGCACTAACGGCTCGGTAAACGAAATGTACACCAGCTACAACAAGTTGGTTTCATCCACCACGTTGAGCTACGACAAAGAATTTGCAGGTAAACATAACGTAAGTGCCCTTGTAGGATGGGAAGCAGAAGAAAACAAAACCGACTTCACTCGCGCTTCCGGTACCAACCTGGCTACCGACGCTCTGAATACCGTAGCTACAGCAGGTACCCATACCGCCAATGCCTATTATTGGGGTTATACCATGCTGTCTATGCTTTCGCGTGCAGAATACAGCTATGACGGCCGCTATTATGTGTCGGGATCGTTCCGCCGCGACGGTTCTTCCCGCTTAGGTGTCAACACCCGTTGGGGTAACTTCTGGTCGGTTGCCGGTTCCTGGCGAATCAGCAACGAGGCTTTCATGAAAAACATTCCACAAATCAGCAACCTGCGTCTGAGAGGCTCCTATGGTGTCAATGGAACTTTGCCGTCTTCCAACTACGGATGGCGTGCACTGGCTTCCTACGGCAACCGTTATATGGATGCTCCCGGTGGAGGTATTGCCAATATTGCCGATGCCAACCTGGCCTGGGAAACCAGTTACACCTGGAACGTGGCATTGGAAGCCGGTTTGTTTAACAACCGCTTGAACGCCACCGTGGAATACTTCAACAGAGATTCCAAAGACTTGCTGCAAAGCGTGCCCATTTCCACCGTTACCGGTTTTGGCAGCACCTTGAGAAACATCGGTGAAATCAACAACCACGGTATTGAAATTGAACTAAGCGGTGACATCATCCGTACCAGCGACCTGACCTGGAGCGCCGGTTTGACCGGTTCCTGGATCAAATCAACCGTGACCAAACTGTACGGGGGCGACGATATTGTGTGGTATGACCCCTACGCAGGTGACGCACGTGCCAAATTTATCTACCGTGAAGGCGAATCCACCCTGGCATATTATGGTTTGGAATGGGCCGGTGTTGAAAGAGAAACAGGATTCAACCTGTGGTACCTGAACAACGACAAACAGCCCGATTTGACCGTAAACGGACGTCCGGCTACTTACAGCTATTCCAAAGCATCTGAAGTAATCCTGGGCGAAGCCCATCCCAAATTCTTTGGCGGCTTTTCCACAGACCTTACTTGGAAAGGACTGTCTGTAGGACTAAACTTCATCTATAAGATTGGAGGCTATACCTATAACGCTCCCGGTCGTGATATCAACGACGACGGGTATTACTGGGAACGCATCATGTCCAAATTCTGCTACGACAACCGTTGGACTCCTGAAAACAAGGATGCCAAGTATCCCAAGCGTATTGCCATTGACATGGAAGATATCAACCAGAAGAGCAGCCGCCACATGAACCCTGCGGACTTTGTAAGACTCAAAAACATAACGGTTGCATACACACTTCCAAGAACCCTGACCAGCAAGGTCGGTATCCAGAACGCCCGTGTATATTTCAACGGAGCCAATCTCTGGACATGGGCTGCTCATAAAGAGTACGACCCGGAAGTTGGAAACTGGGGTTCCAGAGGATGGGAAATGCCCATAGGAAAAACCTACACCTTTGGTTTGGAATTTAGTTTTTAATTAAATAACCGGATAACAACATGAAAAAATTACATATTTTATTTGCAATATTTGCAGTTGTTCTGGCCATATCTTGTGAAGGATTCCTGGATGTCAAGCCCAGCAACTCAGCGTCAGCTGAAACATACATTACCAGCGTTACCGATGCCAAGATTATGATCAACGGTGTCATGAGCCGCATGACTTCTTCTCTCTACTACGGCCGCAACTTTATCATGTACGGCGATGCCAAGGGAGGAGACTTTGCGCTTCGCTCCCAGGGAAGGGGTCTGGACCAGTTATATACGTTTAACCACTCCACCACCTCCAACTCATACTCCGGCTACTGGACACACCTATACAACTGCCTGGCCCAGCTGAACAATATCCTGGTGAATATTGACAAGCTGGAAGCCGATGGACAAGGCAGCACAGCCCTGTCCAACTACAAGGGACAAGCGCTGACCCTCAGAGCTCTGATGTACTTTGACCTGGTTCGTATTTACGGTAAGCCTTACAATATGGATAAAGCTTCCTACGGCGTGCCGCTCATCCTGGAACCTCTGGATGCTTCTGCACAGCCCACCCGGGCTTCTGTCCAACAGGTATACGATCAAATTGTAGCAGACCTTACGGCTGCCGCACCCTCGTTACCTAAGACAAAAACCAACGGCTACGTAAACTACTATACAAACAAAGCCATTCAGGCACGGGTGTACCTGTATATGGAAAATTGGGCTGCATCTTTGGCTGCAGCAGAAGAAATCATCAACTCCGGTCTGTATACGCTGTATACTCCGGCCAATTGGGTGAACTCCTGGACTGCCCAGTTCAATACGGAATCCATCTTTGAACTGGCCATGATTCAAGGTGAATCGGATTTGGGTACTGCCTCGTTAGGTTTTTATCTGCGTCGTCACGGCCATGGTTCTACCTCTGCCATGGGTTGGTTTATGGCCAGCGACTATTGGATTGCGCGTATGAATGAAGATCCGGGCGATGTACGCTGGGGTGTGATGGATTACGACGAATCCATTAAAGATACGGGAGTTGAACGTTACGGTTCCTGTTACAAATACAGTGGAAGCACTACATTTGCCGGAGACGGAAAAGGCTCGGCTACGGCTGTGAACATCAAGGTAATCCGTTTGTCAGAAATTTATCTGATTGCTGCAGAAGCAGCCATTGGTACCGGCAATAAAGCCAAAGCCGCTGATTACCTGAATGCCATCCGCAGGCGTTCCCCCAATCTGGCACCGGCCACGGCTGCAACCGTTACCGTTGACATGGTTCTGAGTGAAAGGAGTAAGGAATTGTTTGCAGAAGGTCATCGTTTCTTTGATATGATGCGTTTGAACAAAACCATCACATTCAACGACGATTTCATCTATCCTTTTGTGGTGATTACCCACAGAGAGAAAACCATCGACCGTACCTTCTACAAAACCATTCTGCCCATATCCATTGATGAGCTGAATGCCAACGAAGCCATTCGTTCTCAGCAGAACCCCGGTTATGCAACCATTAACTAGGATGTCATAACGGAAGAACGTTAGTGATAAAAAAAGCTCTCCTTCTGGAGGGCTTTTTTTTGGATTTGCCGCTCCACAAAAACAGGTTGTCCCGTCTCCGGAACCAACCCCGTATAAAACATAACGGAAGATTTTGTCATGGGAGTGGGTGTGAAATCTTGTACCTGCTCCACCCGTATACGCTCTTTTTTGAAGATGCCTGCCAGATGATTCATATCGGAAAGGGTACATCCGGGATGGGAAGAGATAAAATACGGTACCAATTGCCAGCGGTACCCTTGTTCCTTTATCTCTTTATAAAAAGCCTGTTGAAAAAACCGATACATGGCAAAAGGCGGTTTGTGCATCATACGGAGTACATGATCTTCCGTATGTTCCGGAGCTATTGTCAAGCGACCCGATACGTGGTGTTGCAGCAATTCCTTAAAATACTGCTTTCCTTCTTTATTCAGAAATCCGTTTTCATCCAGAAACAAATCATACCGAATGCCGCTGCCTATGGTGACTTTTTTTACACCGGGATATTCTCTGACTGCTTTATACATTTCCAGCAGCGGTTTGTGAGAGGTGTTCAGGTTCTTGCAAACAGCCGGATACAGACAGGAAGTGCGCTTGCACTTGCTACAAATATCTTTGTTTTTGCCTTCCATGGCGTACATGTTGGCCGTAGGTCCTCCCAAATCGGTCAGGTGTCCTTTGAACGAATGCAATGCGGTAAGAGCAGCCGTTTCTTTCAGGACAGAATCTTTTGAACGCCAGCTGATGCTGCGTCCCTGATGCGCTGCAATGGTGCAGAAACTGCATCCTCCAAAACAGCCCCTGTGCAGGCAGATGGAAAATCGGATCATCTCCAGCGCCGGTATCTTCTTGCCTTTGTAACGAGGATGTGCATCGTAAGTAAACGGCAAATCGTACACCGCATCCAATTGCGTCTGCGTCATAGGCGGAAACGGCGGATTGACCACCACCACAGGGCCACCCCCTTCTTCCATAGGTTCTGTCAACACCGGCGGGTTAGCGGCGTTTGCCTGCTCTTCAATAATTTTAAAATGATTGGCAAACGTCTTTTTACTCGATTGACATGCCGCATGCGAAGGCAGCCGGATAATACCGGGAGCAGTTTCGTAAGCACTGCCTGCCGTTGTGGCACACTTGTCTGACTTGTCAACTATCTGTACGCCGGAGGAAACAAGCTTCTCTATTTCCGCCACATAGGCTATTTGCGGCGTGGCACGCAGCTGCTCTGCTGCGGCCCCTTCGGCAAATTTGCGGGCCAATTCCACAACGGACCGCTCACCCATGCCGTAGACCAGGTAATCGGCCCCCGATTCTATAAGCACGGAAGGCTTGAGCGCATCCGCCCAATAATCGTAATGCGTCAGGCGGCGCAAAGAGGCTTCTATACCGCCTATGACTACCGGGACGTCGGGGTACAATTGTTTCAGAATACGTGTGTAGACCGTCACTGCGTAATCAGGCCGCATACCGGCCCGTCCGCCGGCCGTGTAGGCGTCGTTACTCCGCAGGCGTTTGGCGGCCGTATAATGGTTGACCATAGAGTCCATATTACCGGCCGATACGCCAAAGAACAGACGCGGAGCTCCCAGCTTTTTAAAATCACGCAAATCGTCCCTCCAATTGGGCTGTGGCACCACAGCCACTGAATAACCCTGTGCCTGCAGCACCCTGGCTATAATGGCCGTACCAAAAGACGGATGGTCTACGTAGGCGTCGCCTGAGAATAAAATGATATCGGGACGGTCTATTCCCAAACGGTCCAATTCCTTACGTGATGTAGGCAGCATACGGCAAAGGTACATGACTTTTTGCTATCTTTGGAGAAAAACCACACTTATGTTTGATAAAGAAATATATGTACAACGCCGTGCGGCACTCAAAGCAAAAATCAACACCGGCATAGGGCTGTTTATGGGCAACAGGGAAGCTCCCTGCAATTACAAAGACAACACCTACCCTTTCCGGCAAGACAGCACTTTCCTCTACTTTTTTGGCCTGGACGAGCCCGATTTGGCGGCCGTCATTGATTTTGAAACAGGCCGGGAAATCCTGTTTGCAGACGATGTCAGTCTGGACGCCATTGTGTGGACCGGTCCTCTGCCCAAAGTAACGGAAAAAGCCGAACGTATTGGCATTTCCCGCACGGCGGAGCGTGGGCATCTGGCTGCCTTCCTGCAAGAAGCACAACAAAAAGGACGTACCATCCATTTCCTGCCGCCCTACCGGGGAGAAAATATGATTGAGCTGATGGATATGCTGGGCATCCATCCTGACCAACAAAAAGAAAGAGCATCGGAAACTTTAATCCGGGCCGTAGTAGCCTTGCGTATGGTCAAGCAACCGGAAGAGATTGCGGAACTGGACAAAGCCTGCAACTTAGGGTATGCCATGCATTATACGGCCATGAAAATGGCCAAACCGGGCATGGTGGAACAAGAGTTGGTGGGCATTATGTCCGGTGTCGTCGTCAGCGGCGGCTACAAACCTTCCTTCCCCATCATCCTCACACAAAACGGAGAAGTAATGCATGGTCATGCCCACCACCAGATTCTGGAAGAAGGACGGCTCTTGCTCATGGACGCAGGAGCTGAATTGCAAAGCCATTACTGCAGCGATTTTACCCGTACCATTCCCGTCGGGGGTACCTTCCGTGGCATAGCCAAAGACTTATACAACATCGTATTGCAAGCCAACAACCATTGCATAGGTATGTGCGCACCGGGCGTATCGTTTAAAGACGTACACCTGGCTGCCGCTGCCATCATCACAAACGGTCTGAAAGACCTGGGCCTGATGAAAGGTAATACGGAAGAAGCCGTAGCTGCCGGAGCCCACGCCGCATTCTTTCCTACCGGTCTGGGACACAATATGGGCCTGGACGTACACGACATGGAAGACCTGGGAGAGCAATACGTAGGCTATGACGCTACCGTTACGCGCAGCACACAATTTGGACTCAAATCCTTACGGATGGCACGTAAGCTGGAAATTGGCAACGTGGTAACAGTAGAACCGGGCTTCTACGTCATTCCGGCTTTATTGGATATGTGGGAAAAAGAGGGACACAACGCGGCCTTCATCAACTTTGACAAATGCAAACCCCTCTACGGTTTTGGCGGCATACGGATTGAAGACGACGTGTTGATTACCAAAGACGGCTACCGCCTGCTGGGCAGTAAACGCCTGCCGGTCACTCCGGAAGAGATTGCAGAGGTTATGAGCCAATAAATCGAAAATACGACGAAAGAAAATGGGCGACACCGTCTTCGTCCAGAGGCGGTGCTACGTGCGTTGCGGCGGCAAAGACTTCCGGGTCATCGGCATTGCCCATAGCCACCCCTACCTCTACGTATTCGAGCATGGGAATATCGTTGCCTCCATCCCCAAAGGCCATGGTGCCTTTCCGATCCAGCCGGTAATGGGCCAGCATTTTTTCAATGCCGGTTTTCTTTGTATCGCCTTTTGGGGTAATATCGGCAAAATGGGGATGCCAGCGGCTTGATTCGCTGTAACGGAAGACTTTGTCCATGATATCAGCTACTTTGGCACTTCCGGCATAGATGTTCATTTGAAGGACCGGGTCTGTGACTTCCTCCAATGGATGTATTTGCGGGATGTTCATTCCTAGCAAATCAGCCAGATCACGTACGTGGTCGTCTACGTAATTGATGTAAACCTTGTCCTTCGTAACCATAGATACGGGCAGCGTTTCCTGTTCCCTCAGATACCGGAGCATAGATTGGATATCACGCGGGTCTATGACACTTTGGTATATAACACGCCCTTGGTTGTCTTCACAATACCCTCCGTTTTGGGCAATCAGTCCGTCAAACAGCAACCCTCCGTATTCCGGCAGAGAAAAATCCTGAACCAATACCCTGGGTCTTCCCGTACATAAAAAAATGCGTATGCCGTGCGCCCGGCATGCATTTACGGCCTCAATGGCAGACGGCGGAATGGTATGTGTTTTGAAGCTTACCAGCGTTCCGTCGATGTCAAAAAAGATCGAATGTATCATAATAAGGGCACAAAGATATATCTTTACGGCATGAAACGCATATTTTTCACGCTTACGGCCATAATCCTGCTGAGCAGTACAGGACTCAGGGCACAAAACATTGAATATTACAAAGACATCATTCGTGAACTCTCTTCTAAAAAATACGAAGGCCGTTCCGACTATGGCGGTGGAGATTTGAAAGCCGCCAGGTATCTTGCCGGAGAATACAAAAAAATCAACGGACTACAGCCCTCCATGCCTAAAGGGTATTTTCAACCGTTTTCTTATCCTGTAAACGTATTTCACAAAAAAATGGATATGGCCGTAGACGGAACAGCCCTGGATCCGGGGCATGACTTTATTGTCCGCGAATTTTCACCTTCCCTTACCGGCACATTCCCGTTGGCCTACATCTCTGAAGAAGACCACCATCCAGACCGATTGCTGCCTTTACTGGCTACGGAGGCTTATAAAAACTCTTTTATAGTAGTGGATTACGATCTCATCTACGAATACATGGGCATTGCTCCGGAGCCGTTGTACCACACCCCCATAGCCGGATTGATTATGGTGCAACAAAAGAACCCTTCTTTCTTTAGATCACGCAGCGCTGCCAGGCAACCCATTCCCGTAGTATGGGCCTCGCCGCGTTTTCCGCAAAACGCCAAAAAGGTTACCGTACGTTTTCAAGCCAAATGGATTAAAAAACATACGGCCAACAACGTGGTAGCCCACATCCCCGGTACCACCAGAGCCGACTCCTGCATAGTCTTCGTAGCCCATTACGACCACCTGGG
The DNA here is from genome assembly GCA_049652385.1 of Bacteroidales bacterium. Lineage (GTDB taxonomy): Bacteria > Bacteroidota > Bacteroidia > Bacteroidales > UBA932 > DMER64. Next base: position 24,720 of record JBASDX010000007.1, read on the forward strand.
TCATTTTGGAAAAGACGTGTTTTATCCGGGAGCCAACGACAACGCCTCGGGCGTGGCTTTCATGCTTACCTTGGCGGAACATTATGCCAAACCGGAAAACAGACCGGAGTTGACGTATTTCTTTGTAGCCGTGGCAGCAGAAGAAAACAACCTGCTGGGTGCCACTTTTTATGCAGAAAACCCCGTCATCCCCCTGGACAGGACATTGCAGATGTTCAGCATAGACATGGTAGCCGACAACGCCAGTAAATTGTTTTTAGAAACCGGTCCGGAAGGACAACAAAATCTGGATCGCTTTGTACAGATAAACAAGGAACTGCAATTGTTCGATACCCTTGTTCAGGACCCCCTTTCCAACGACAGCGACCACTACCCGTTTGCCATACGGAAAGTACCGGCCCTGTATATCATGGTCGACGGCGATGCCTGGTCTGTATACCATACTCCGCTGGATGATTTTGACCATGTCTACACCAACCAATACCTGCCTTTATTCCGGTTAATCACTGCGTTTGTAGATACGTTCTAGAGATTCTTTTCCAGGAGCTCCAGAATAGCCGGATCGTCCGGCTTTACTTTTGAGGGCCAAAAGCCAATCAAACGGCCCTGCTCATCTATCAGGTACTTGGCAAAATTCCAGGCCGGACCTTTACTGTTCCAGCCGTTCCGGCTCTTATCCGTCAACCATTGATAGACGGGATTGGTCCTTTTTTTACCCCGGACAGAAGATTTTTCCATCATCTGGAACGTAACTCCGTAGTTGATTTCACAAAACTCCAATATCTCTTCGTTCGTACCCGGGTCTTGTTGCATGTAGTCGTTGGAAGGAAAGCCCAGGATTACCAGATTGGGGCTGTATTTTTTGTGCAAGGCTTCCAACTCCCTGAATTGCGGCGTATGACCGCACCGGGAAGCCGTGTTGACAATCAATACCTTTTTTCCTCTCAGTTGTTCAAAAGAATAGTCTTCTCCCTTAATGGTTTTGAAAGACAAATCGTAAAAACTTTCCGTTTGCATGGTCATAAATAATGTTATTAATAGAAAAAAACCTTTCATTTGTAAGTAAATTATGGACTAAGATACACGCTTTTTTATGAAACGCTGGCTCCTTGTACTTCTTTTTACTCCCTTCTTTGCCCAAATCATACACGCCCAATACGCCCGCGATCCTAATCTCTGGCAGCATAACACGGATCTCTGGTACCATAACGCGGTCCTTTCTGCTGATGCTGAGCACCGCCCGGAGGAAACCCTCCTTTCCTTACACGAATTGCTGCCGCAAAACGATCCCATCCTGCTCAAACACAGCGAACGTACCTTTGGGAACAAAATGTTGCGTGGTAGCGCCTATTCCTTGGGTTACAACGCCGTCATCATGACGGCCCTTATACTTTCTCCGGAATACATAAGCCAATGGGATAAAGAAACAGCCTTCACCAAAGAGTCTTTAAAAGCTGAGTACAAAAGAACGTTTACCACACTTCCGGAACTGGATGACGATTTGTTCCTCATCAATTACGTGGGGCATCCCTACCAGGGAACGTTCTATTACAACTCCGTCCGCTCCCAGGGTGCCAAAATGTGGAAGGCTTCGCTTTTTGCTCTCATGCAGACCCTGCTGTGGGAATACTTGTGGGAAGGCGGCCTGGAACAACCCAGTATCCAGGATTTGATTGCCACCCCGCTGGGCGGCATCATCTTTGGAGAATTGGCACACAGAGCCACTCTGGCCATGGCCCGCAACGGCTTTACCTGGTACGAAATCCTGGCCACCTGCATCATCAACCCCGCCTACGCCCTTAATAACGGCTTCAAAATTAAACCTGTAAAACCCTTGTAAGTAGCTCCGGTAGCACTTACTTTCCTTTAGTAAGTGAAGCGGCCGGCTGTATCAACTGCTTTTTGCCGAGCGTGCGGGAGGTAGTAAATAGTAGTTTCGTACGTAACGAGGCAATACACAAAATATCAACATGTTGCAGTGTGGCTTCCATTTGTGGCACTTACCACCTCGGCAGCAAAAGGCTGATTTTCGTTGTTTTCCGGACGAGGTAGTAAGTGGTTATTTTTGGGACGAGGCGTTAACGTGCAGAACATCATCATGTTGCGGCACTACGCCGTTTTATGGCACTTACTACCCTCGGGCAAAAAGGGTGGTTTTCGGTGTTTTCGAGGGAGGTAGTAAGTAGCGGTTTTGCACAGGATGATCTAACATACAGAGTATCTGCGTATTACAGCACTACGCCATTTTGTGGCACTTACCACCTCGGCAGTAAAAGGCTGATTTTCGTTGTTTTCCGGACGAGGTGGTAAGTGACCGTTTTGAAAGCGGTACGCTAACGCGCATATATTTAAGAAGTTGCGATATTTTGTGGTTTCCGTCTACTTGTTACCCTGCTGACAGGTGGGTCGGGCAGGTGGGTCGGGCAGGTGGGTCGGACAGGTGGGTCGGACAGCTGCTGCGTGTCGTCGTACAGGTTATGGTCTTCCGGTAGAAATGACCGTTTCCCGTGTTCCCTTGAAAGGGTAATAAAAGAAAAAGCCCTGAAAGTCTTTAAGACTCAGGACTTTACTGGGTGCCCGGAGCCGGGATCGAACCGGCACAGCCTTTCGGCCACTGGTGTTTGAGACCAGCGCGTCTACCAATTCCGCCATCCGGGCCTTGTCTCAAACGGGAAGCAAATGTAGTGTATTTTTTTCACTTAGGCAATATCTCCTTTCAGGGTAGCCGCGGTGCATGAGGTAATGCGCACATGCACCAGGTCTCCGAAGCGGTTTTTTCCTCTGGGAAATACGCACACTTTGCCGGTGTCAGTACGTCCAAACAGATCGTCCCGGGACCGCTTGGAAGTACCTTCCACCAGTACTTCCATGGTTTTGCCCACATCGGCCCGGTTGCTTTCCAGCGACAAGCGGTTTTGCAGGGCGATGATTTCATTCAGGCGGCGGGTTTTGACCTCTTCCGGTACGTCGTCCGGATAATGACGGGCAGCCAGGGTATTGGGGCGTTGCGAATATTGGAACATGAAAGCCTGGTCAAAGCGCACCTCTTCCATCAACTCCAGCGTTTGTCTGTGGTCTTCTTCCGTCTCGGCACAAAAACCGGCGATTAAATCGGTGGAAATACCGCAGCCGGGCAGGATGGTACGGATGCTGCGGATTCTGTCCAGGTACGTTTCCCGTGTATACTTGCGGTTCATTTTGGCCAGCACCGCGTTGCTGCCGCTCTGCACCGGCAGGTGGATTTGTTTGCAAATGTTGGCATGCCGGGCCATTACATGCAGCACATCGTCCTGCATGTCTTTGGGATGCGACGTGGTGAAACGGATGCGCAGCTGTGGTGCAGCCAGTGCTAAACGCTCCAGCAGACCGGCAAAGGAAACGGTTTCCTCTGTGTCTTTCCATCGGTACGAGTTGACGTTCTGCCCCAGCAGCGTCACTTCCTTAAATCCGTCTTTCTGCAAGGCTTCTACCTCGGCTTGTATGGACTGTGGATCGCGGCTGCGTTCCCTGCCGCGTACGTACGGCACAATGCAATAAGCACACAGGTTATCGCAACCCCTCATGATGGTCACAAAAGAGGTAACAGCCGGCTCTTTGCCCCGATACGGGATAACATCGGCATACGTTTCTGTTAGTGACAATTTCGTTTGTATGGGAGCCGAGGCCGGCGAGCCGAGCATGGCCGGCAGGTTGCGGTAACTGTCGGGACCCACGACCCAGTCTACGGCCGGGTGCTCCAGCAGCTGCTCCTGCAGCCGGGTGGCCATACAGCCCAGTACGCCCACCTTCAGGTGCGGGTCTTTCTTTTTCAACCGGGCAAAATGATCCAGGCGGTTCATCACCCTTTTCTCGGCATTTGCCCGGATGGAACACGTATTCACCAATACCACACGGGCCTCTTCCAAATGTGCACAAGGTACGTATCCGCTGCCGGCCAGAAGGCTGGCCACCACCTCGGAATCACTCACATTCATCTGGCAGCCATACGTTTCAATATAAAAAGGAATCATGGCACAAATATAGCATATTCAAGGTAAATGTATACCTTTGCGTCATGAGTGGAAAACGTTGTCTCCTTATGGTTGTAGCCGTATTGGCCCTGGCCGGCTGTGCCAAATACAAGGATATTTCTTTGGAGCATGTTGCTTTCAAGCAATTTAATATGACAAGCCTTTCAACGGCTAAGATTACCATACTGGCTACGGTCAACAATCCGGTGGGCAAAAAGATTGCATTGGAAGGGTTGGAGGGCGTATTAAAAATTGATAAGAAGCCATTTGCTCAATTTCATCTGGATTCCACACTCGTTTTTGCAGCCAAAAGCGTCTCTGAGCAAGAAGGTGTGTTGGTGCTGAGAATACGGGATATGTCCCCGCTCTTTTCCGGAGTCATTGACCTGGATGAAACCCTGCTGGAAAAGTTGAGCCTGGATTTAGAAACTACTGTTAAAAGTGGAGGTTTTAAACGTACACTGAAAGAGTACGATGTGCCCATAAAACAGTTTGTTAAATGATAAAACGCTATGCCATAGCTTGTTTACTGTTTCTCCTCCCGCTGCTTTCTCTCTACGGGCAAACCGGGTTGGGGATACAAGATACGCTGCCTTTGCGTTACGACGTGTTTAAAATATTTAACAAACCGGGACCTTACGGCAATCGTATTACCCTTATTCAATCCGATTCCATTGCAAATAAAATAAACCGACAGGTTGAGCAAAACAGCAAAATGCAGGGGAAAATGCAAGGCTACCGGGTACGTATCTTTTTTGACAACAAACAAACGGCACGTGTGGAATCAGAAACTGTCGTCACCCATTTTTCAGAAGCTTATCCGGGGATAGCCGTATACAGGATGTATGAAAATCCGTACTTCAAAGTTACGGTGGGGGATTTCAGAACAAGAAGTCAAGCCATGCAATTTATGTTGCGTATCCGAAGAACATACCCGCAGGCTTTTATCACAAGGGAACAGATTGCTTATCCACCCCTGTGACGGTGTGTGGTTTTCCACCATTTCAGTTTAAAACGCCCTTTAAACTGTTGCAACGGGTGCATATACCGGCCCACTCTGTCCGGATACATGTCTTTGACAGTTATCAGAATACCCGTTTCTTCCACATCGCCAAAATCTTTGTTCAAAGTAGTTCCGAATACGCGCATATTAGGGGAAATACGCATATAGGAATTGATTAGTGGAGGAACCCGCTCTCCACGCTGTTTGAGCAAGCGTACTAAAGATTTGTAATCTTCATTATAATTTCCGCTGGTAAAAAAATCTTTAAAGAGGGGGTCGTCTGCCTTGTAATCCAACGGTTCTTTGGCATCTGCCAGGTTTTCTGAATCGGGGAAATATTTGTTTAAAAAATACAACAGGTAATTACGGGCTATCTTATCGTAATTGCTGTACATGGTTACTTTTCCAAAAAGATACTTTACCTCCGGATAACGGACAATTAACGCACCCAATCCGTCCCATAAATTGTCCAAAGCATAAAGCCCGGAACGGTTGCGGTTTGTATTTTGGTAATCAGGCTGTACAAAGGACCTGCCCAATTCAATGGTATAGGGCAGATACCCGGTAACAAACGTGTCTGAAAAATGAAACACAGAAGACGTGGCCAGGTGCTTTGTTTGAATTCCTTCTCCCATTATGTAACGATACCCTCCCAGTATTTCTTTATGTTTTGGATCCCAGACTACCAATTGTCTATAGGGAAATACCGGATGTACATCGTAAGTATCAATATCTACAGCCTTTCCCGTACCGCCACCGGCCATTCTGAAAGCGATCTCCCTCAAGCGGCCAACTTCCTGCATGGCATTAGGAGCTTCGTGTGCATCAAAGTCATACAAGTGGTTGTCTCCCCTGGATGTATACCTGACCAAACGCTCTTGCGTAAACTCTTTTTCCAATAAATATTTAGGGACAGCAGGGGCTACAGAAACTGTCATAGTCATCATATTTTACTTATGCAAAGTTATCTAAAAGAATGCAATTGTGTATATTTGTAGTATCGTATATATTGTGTTTTCATGTTATCGCAGTCGTTACAACAAAAATTACAATTAAAACAAAAGCTGTCGCCGTTGCAAATTCAGACTATTAAGCTTTTGGAACTTCCCGCATTGGAACTGGACCAACGTGTTAGAAAGGAGCTGGAAGAAAACCCTGTGTTGGAAACTAAAGACAATGAAGACGACACAGAAGATAACGATCTCTCACTAAGTGAATACTACGGAGAAGACGACTCCATTCCTTCTTACAAATTATACACAAGCCACCAGACGAAAGATACCACCAGGGAGTTTCCTACCTTTTCCGTCAAAGAAAGTTTTCTTCAGAACATGGAAAGGCAGTTAGGGTTCTTCTCTTTGACAGAACGGGAAAAAACCATAGCCTTATTTCTGATAGGCAGTCTGGAAGATGACGGTTACTTAAAAAGACAGCCGGAAGAATTGATAGACGATATGGCCTTTCGCCTGGGTCTAGAGGTAACGGAAGAAGAGATGGAAAGCGCTATTGCACTTATCCAACAACTCGACCCTCCCGGAGTAGGTGCACGCTCTTTGCAAGAATGTCTGCTTATTCAAATCCGTGGTAAACAATCAAAACCTTCTGTAGATACAGCCTTGCTTATCCTTGAAAAATATTTTGACGAGTTTACAAAAAAACATTACGACAAAATCATTGCCCGTCTTAACCTCACGGAAGATCTATTGAAAGAAGCCATTGAGGAAATCAGGAAACTCAATCCCTATCCGGGAGGACACGTAGACGATTCGTATATAGATAAAGCACAACAAGTGGTCCCGGATTTCATTCTTGACCTGAAAGACGGAGAATTAGTACTTACCCTGCCGCGTTTCTCTGTTCCGGAGCTTCGGATTAACAGGCGGTATGCAGAAATGTTGCTGAAGGCTGCCGATAAAAGTTCCAGAGAAAGCAAAGAAGCCGCAACTTTTGTTAAACAGAAATTAGATTCGGCCAAGTGGTTTATAGAGGCTTTACGCCAACGGCACAATACGTTGTTTAACACCATGAAAGCTATCCTTGAGTTCCAGGAAGAATATTTTGCCGAAGGAGATGAGTCAAAACTGAAACCCATGGTGCTGAAAAACATTGCAGAGAAAACAGGGCTGGATATTTCTACCATATCAAGAGTCGTAAACTCCAAATACATACAAACACATTTTGGCATTTATTCTCTTAAATATTTCTTTTCGGAAGGTCTGATGACAGAATCGGGGGAAGAAGTATCTACAAGAGAGATTAAAAACATTCTGGTAGAAAGCGTTGAAGCGGAAGACAAACGTAAACCTTTGACAGATGAAGAACTTGCAAACCTGTTGAACGAAAAAGGATACAACATTGCACGCAGAACGGTTGCCAAGTACCGTGAACAACTGAATATACCCATAGCCCGGTTAAGAAAAGAAATCTGATATGAAAAAATACTTAGTTATGTCGCTCGTTTTGGGTGCCGTTGCCCTGACGGCCCATTCTTGTTCTACCCGTCAAAAAGTAGATGTAGTTGTATATAATGCTACTGTATATACGGTAGATGATGCTTTCTCCGTACACAGTGCTTTTGCTGTGGACAAGGGAGTTTTCCTGGCCGTTGGTTCCACAGAAGAAATCCGTGCTGCATATAAAGGACGTAAAGAGCTGAATCTGAAAGGAGCAGCCGTTTACCCTGCCTTTAATGACGCCCATAGCCATTTTACACAATTTGCCCATGGGTTGAGTCATGCCGATTTGCGCGGGGCGAAATCTGAAGAAGAAGTCATTGAACGGCTTAAAGCGCATTACGAATTGCACAAACCCGACTTTCTGGAAGGAGACGGCTGGGACCAAACGCTGTGGGAAAACAAAGCCTTTCCCACGAATGAGGCTTTGAGCCAGGCCTTTCCCGATATTCCTGTATACTTGTACAGGGTGGATTTCCATGCTTATTGGGTAAACGAAAAAGCCATCGTACTATCCGGACTCAAACCGGGAGACCCGTCTATCCGTCCCGGTGAAGCCCTCTTGCATCCGGATGGCACTTTTACCGGTATTTTCCTGGAAGATACCGGGGCTGCCATTAGCGCTGCCGCACCCTCCCCCAATAACGCGACCCTGGAAAAATATATGATGAAAGCTCAGAACATCTGCTTCGCTTACGGACTAGGCTCCGTAACAGACGGCGGGCTGTTGCTGCATGAAATAGAACTGCTGGATTCGTTGCAGAAAGAAGGGAAGTTGAAGCTTAGAACAGATGTATGGTTAACGCCTTCAGAAGAAAATTTCGCCCATTTTCAAGAGCCTTATAGGTCTGACAGACTGGATATCACTACCATCAAATTGTACATAGACGGTGCACTGGGTTCCAGAGGTGCTTTGTTGTATGAGTCGTATTCGGACGATCCGGGAAATTATGGCATACAAGTTACTTCAGATAAAGAATTTCTGGATGTTTGCCGTTTGGCGCAGGAAAGAGGTTTCAGAGTAAGTACACACGCCATAGGAGACAAAGGAGTGCGTAAGGTATTGGATTTTTACGCACAATTCCTCACCCCGGGGAACGATTTGCGCTGGCGTATGGAGCACGCCCAGGTAGTAGCTCCGGAAGATTTCAAACGTTTTGGCGAGCTGAACATCGTTCCTTCCATTCAACCTACACATGCCACTTCCGATATGGGCTGGTCCGAGGCACGCGTTGGACCGGAACGGGTAAAAGGGGCTTATGCGTTCAAGGATTTGATTGAAGCGACCGGCTGGGCACCTTTTGGAACCGATACGCCGGTAGAAGATTTCAATCCCGTATACACGTTCTTTGCTGCTGTCGCCAGAACAAATTTGAACATGAAACCGGAAGGCGGGTGGTATCCGGAACAAATTATCTCCAGGGAAGACGCCCTCAGAGGTATGACTTTATGGGCTGCCATGGGATCTTGCCGTGACAAGGAAAAAGGCTCTATAGAGCCGGGTAAATGGGCGGATTTTGTGGTGTGGTCAGAAGACCTTATGACCATCCCCATAGAAGATATCCCGGAGACAACCTGTCAAATGAACTTTTTAGCAGGGGAACAAGTATATCCTTGAATTATTTTTCTCCGTAAGCCAAATCTCCGGCATCTCCCAGACCCGGGACAATATAAGACTTTGTGGTCATTTCCTCATCTATGGCGCCCAGCCATAGAGAAACTCCGTTTTGCGGCAGTTTGCGGGACAGGTATTCATATCCTTCGCGGGAGGCTATGGGAGATACTATATGACAATGTTTGGGCTGTCCTTTTTGTTCCACCAACTCCTTATAGGTAAGAAAAAGCGTTGACCCGGTGGCCAGCATGGGATCAGAAAGAATCAGCACTTTGTCCTCCAGGGAAGGACTGATCATGTACTCCATCTGTATGGTAAACTTGTAATTTCTGCCGTATTTCCTGTAAGCCGCCACAAAAGCACTTTGTGCTTTGTCAAAAATTTTCAACATCCCTTCATGTAACGGCAGACCGGCCCGTAAAATAGTAGCCAGGACTATTTCGTCATCCGGGACTTTACAAGTGGAAATACCCAAGGGAGTATGCACTTCTTCCGTCTTGTAAGCAATTGTTTTGCTGATTTCATAAGCAAACATATATCCCAGCCTTTCCAGATTGTAACGAAATCTCATGGCATCTTTCTGCACGGTTACATCTCTCATTTCTGCAAGAACGGCATTGAAGAAGGAATTTTTTTCGGAAAAAATATAGGTTTTCATACCAACGAATTTTTCCAAAGGTACAAAAGTATACGGGATTACAAGAGTCCTTCCTCTGCAAAGCTAAAGTATCTGTTTCCTCCTATCACAATATGGTCTATCAAATGTACATCTACCATTCTGGCTGCTTCTTTCAAGGTTTGCGTAAGCAACTTATCCTGCCTGCCCGGTTTATGGCTGCCGGATGGATGATTATGTACGATAATCAGTTCGCAAGACAATTTATCCAATGCTTTTTTCAATACCATACGTATATCTACAATGGTAGCATTCAGCCCGCCGCTGCTTACCTGCTCCCGGCCGATATATTTTCTGGCTCCATCAAAAAACAACACCCAACATGTTTCGTGCGTTAAATCTTTGAGCATGGGAATCATCATTTCTGCCACTTCACGAGCCGAAGTAATGGAATCCGGTCTTTCTACCGGAATCTGTCCCCTTCTGCCCATTTCAAACGCTGCGGACAAAGTGGCCGCTTTTGCCCGGCCTATGCCTTTTATGCGCATCATCTTTTCAACAGGAGTCCTGACCAATGCATACATACTGTTATCATGCTCATTCATAAGACATCTGGCCGTTTCCATAGCATTCATATACTTTGTTCCGCTACGGATAAGAATGGCCAACAACTCTGTATTTGTCAATGCTGCCGGTCCTTTTTCCAACAATTTCTCCCTGGGCCTGTCACCTTCTGCCCACTCACTTATCCTAGTCTTTTTCTTCATAACTATCCACAAAAAAAATGCTTTCCAAAATTTGGAAAGCATTGTAAAAAAACCGGGACAAAAGGTGTAAACTAAGAAAGTCTATTGACGTATTGTGTCAAACCGCTTTTTAAGTTACCTGCCTTATTGGCATGAATGACATTGATTTTAGCCAATTTATCAATCATGGAAAAAACTTTAGGCAACATCTCTTGCGCTTCTGCTTTATCCGTAGTATTGCGAACGGCCTTAATGGCATTACGTGTAGTCCTGGCGTAATATCTGTTATGAAGACGTCTTTTTTCGTTTTGACGGTTTCTTTTTTCTGCTGATTTGTGATGAGCCATAGTATAAAACAAATTTTTGTAGCCAGTAGGGGAATCGAACCCCTATTGCAAGAATGAAAATCTTGAGTCCTAACCGTTAGACGAACTGGCCATTAGGGAGCGCAAAGATATAAGGTTTTTTCTTTACTACAAATTTTTTAATCTTTTTGCCATTCAAACGAATAGATTATCGACTCTACCTGGCGTAAATAATCGCGTTTGGGATACCTGGGAGCATAGACAAAAGCTTCCAACACGATGATGTTTTCATTCTCTTTATCATAAAAGCAATGAGCCACAAAAGGACCTCCCATAAAATCATTTTTTACGTCCCATAAACCGCGTACTTCCACAAATTCTCTCTTGTTGTAGGTTACCCATCTGAGAGAAGGTTCAATAATTGTATGTGTAGTCATATACGTATTGTCCAATGGACCCGGAACTTCCTTTTCCAGCATTCTGTTGCGCTCTGCAATAATCCGGGACAACGTCAGATCGTCTTCGCTTCTATAGGGGTAGGAGTAAATAAATATTCCTTGTGTGGTATACGTAGTCTCATAAGCTATCCAGATAAAATTTCCCGATTGCTTTTTTATGCGGTAACCGGTTGGGAAATATGGAGACCCTCCCAACGTTTTCAATACCTGTTTACGGATAGCTGCTTCTTCGTATTTTTTTGAGTTTTTGATAACCCGGTTTCTTTCTGCCTGTTCAAGGGCATTTCTCAATAAATCGTTTTGGCTTGCAAGTTTTTCAGTAACGGCTTCTTCTGAAGGACCTGATACAGTAATGACAATTTGCGGAGCTGCCCAGATATCCTTTTGGATCACTATTTTTGTTTCTTCCAGCTTCGGGTTGATATTACAGATAATAATATTTCTATGTACTTGAAAAAGGGAAGAAAACGCACTTTCCTGTATGTTGAATAAACTGAAAAGCGGCTCTCGTTGCGGCAAATAAGGGAAGTCAACGGCCAAAATAGAGCGCAACATTTGTCCCGGTCCTGCTTCCCAATAGTTTTTATTCATGACCACTATTACTTCTCCCGTTTTCCCACTCACATTTTGTTTCAATTGCGGGCCATCCTTACACGACGGTACTAAAAACAATAACGTAACAACTGCTAAAACATATTTTTTCATGATAATTCTCCTTGCTCTAATTATTTAAACAATCTGTATATATCGTTGCCAAAAGCCAAAAACATCAATGCCATCAACAAAACCATTCCCGCAATTTGTATGTACTCCAAGAACTTTTCCGAAGGTTTTCTTCCGGAAATTATTTCATACAAGACTAAAACAATATGTCCCCCATCCAACGCCGGAATAGGTAACAAATTCAATACTGCCAACATGACGGATAACCAGGCTGTGATATTCCAAAAAATCTCCCAGTTCCATGTTCCCGGGAAAATACTTCCTATGGCAATGAAACTACCCACGGATTTATAGGCTTTTGTTTTGGGTCTAAACACCAGGCCCAGCTCTTTCAAATAATTGGAAGCCGTCGTATACGCTTTTTGAATACCCGCAGGAAACGCACCTGCCAGGGAGTAATCCCTGACGGTTATCGGTATAAAATCCATCGGATTCGTTACTCCCACTTGAATTTTTCCTTCTTCATCCACCTGTAACGACACAAGTACTTCTTCTCCATATCTGTATACTTTTGCCTCTACTACACCGCCTTTATTGTCCGCCAGTATTTTCTGCACATCCTGAATGGCCGGAGTGGGGTTGCCGTTTAACGCAACAAATCGGTCCCCTGCTAGTAAACCTGCACCTGCATTTAAAGATGTATCGGGGATAGAGGCCACTTGAAAGGGATATCGCAAACTGAACAAGCCTTGTGCATTCAACATATCACTTATGTAATCCTGATCAAAATGAAAACGTACCGTATCTGTACCCCTTAAAACGGTAACCACAGCCGGACGCGTTCTAATCAGGTCTACATGAAGCATATGTACCGGGTCTTCTGCCACCGATCGGCCATCATAAGCCAGCACCCTGTCTCCGTTGCGAAATCCTATTTCTTCTGCCAGTGTTGTACATTCTACGCCATATACAGCATCTTCCGTTCGTATGTATTCTTCCCCCCAGGTATATAGGATAAGCCCGTACAAAATGATGGCCAAAATCAGATTGAACAATACACCGCCTGCCATGACAAAAAGCCTCTGCCAGGCAGGTTTACTTCTAAATTCCCACGGTTTTGGTTCTTCTTTCAGAGCACTCTTATCCATAGACTCGTCAATCATTCCCGATATTTTACAATACCCCCCAAAAGGCAACCAGCCAATACCGTACTCCGTATGGGAATGCTTAGGTTTATATTTGACAAGGCTAAACCACGGATCAAAAAATAAATAAAACTTTTCCACCCGTATTTTAAACAAACGGGCAAAAAGAAAATGTCCCAGCTCGTGAATAAGGATTAATAACGAAAGAGCCAGGATGACTTGTGCAATCTTTACCAGTATTTCCATAGTATCAACAACTTAACAACAAATGTTGTGCCACCCTACGAGCTTCTGTATGTGTCTCTTCCAGCTGACTGAAAGAGGGATTTGACACAACATCTACCCTTTCCAATGTTCCAGAAATTATTTTTGGAATGGCCGTGAAACGTATCTGTTCGCTTAAAAAAGCTTCTACGGCAATTTCATTGGCCGCATTTAAAACACAAGGGACATTGCCTCCTCTTCTGAGTGCATGATATGCCATAGACAAACATGGGAATTTGTCGGTACAAGCCGTATAAAACTCCATGGAACGAAAATGCGACAAATTCATACGCGGTGCCTGCGGAAAATCCATCCTGCGCGGATACGAAAAAGCAAACAAAATTGGCAGCCTCATATCGGGATACCCCATCTGTGCTTTTATGACACCGTCGGTAAACTGCACCATAGAATGAATGAATGCCTGAGGGTGGATTATGACCTCTATCCTGTCTATCGGCTGGCCAAAAAGCCAAAAGGCCTCCATTACTTCCAATCCCTTGTTCATCAATGTGGCAGAGTCTACCGTTACTTTCGATCCCATATTCCACGTGGGATGTGCCAAAGCTTGTGCTTTAGTCACCGTTTCCAGTTCTTCCGCTGAAAAAGCAAAAAAAGGACCTCCCGAAGCCGTCAATATCATTTTCTCGACTACGGCCTGCTCTCCCAATAGGCATTGAAAAATAGCGGAATGTTCACTGTCAACGGGCAAGATGGTTTTTCCGGCTTTATGGGCTTCTTTCATAATAAGGTGCCCTCCTGCCACAAGGCTTTCTTTATTAGCCAGGGCTAATGTTTTTTTATTTTTCAACGCGACCAGCGAAGGCTCCAGACCGGCAAACCCAACCAAAGCATTCAATACCAAATCTACAGACTCCCACTGCAAAATTTCCAGTACAGAATTCTCCCCGTACAATACTTGAATGCCTGTTCCCGAAAGTGCCTCCTTTGCCCGTTCCCAGGCCTTTTGATCTGTAAGAACAACAGCCACAGGCTTATACTCCAGTGCTTGAGCAATCAATACATCTGCCGATTTTCTAGCCGTAAGAACGTGTGCCGTAAAATGTTCCGGATACCTTTTGATAATATCCAAAGCCTGAACACCTATAGACCCGGTAGATCCCAAAAGGGCAATACGTTTTTGAAGTATCATATCAGAAATTTATATAATCTGCCGGATTTAATGGTTTCCCTTTGTGCCATAACTCAAAATGCAGGTGAAATCCGGTAGAATACGTCCCGTGGCTGCCAATGACACCTACCACAGAGCCTGCCGTAACTGCATCTCCTACTTTTCTAAACAGTTGTGAACAATGCTTATATATAGACAACAAATTGTTTTCGTGTTGAATCTGAATTATATAGCCAAATTCATCTGTCCAGGATGCAAAATTAACCGTACCATCCAGAACGGCATAAATGACGGAATTTTCAGGTGCTGCAATATCTATGGCATAATGGTTTTCTGCGGGGTTGAATCCGGCTGTCACCAAACCTTTGACAGGAGGGAAAAAGTGCAATCCTTCCATTTGTAAATTACCTCCCCGCAAGCTGCTTATACTTGCTTGTTCTTTTTGTTCAGCTGCAATCCGCAATAAAGAATCCTCCTGAGATCTGGCTCCTACAGTAATCTCCGGTATATCCGCCAAATGGTTTTTAGGCAAGATATCTCCCGGCGCAACCGGATCCTCATCGACTAAAACTTTTTGCAAATTCGTGAGGTGTATCTCCCACAAATGAACGACCTTTTCCAAAGAGTCTGCACGCAGCGCATTTTTCATCATAATCTCACGTGTTTGCGCATTGGGATAACCGGGTATAAACTCTTTGAGGGGAGTGTAAATGAACAACAGCACAATGCCGGCGATTAGCAAGGTAAGAAATCCCAGAACCACCAAAAGTAAATGAAAGATTGAGAATTTAACCGTATAAACCTGCTTGTGAGATTCTTTGTCAAATACTCCGAATACGTATCTTTCTTTTAGTGTTTTTCTCCTGAATTGTCCGGATTTCATACACAATCTTTACTCCAACAAATGTACAAATCATTTTCCAATTTGTGTTACCTTTGTAATATGGGCAGGATTTTGGGTATTGACTACGGACAAAAAAGAGTAGGCATAGCAGTAAGTGATCCTTTGCATCTTTTTGCTATTCCCCTACAGACGGTAACTATAAATAAAGTAACGGATTTCTTAAAAAAATATGTGGAAGAACAACCGGTAACAACCTTTGTGGTAGGCTATCCCAAAAATTTGAACAATACCCCGTCCGATAACGCACCTCGTGTAATGGCTTTTGTCACGCACCTTAATAGAATTTTCCCGGATATTCCGGTTGTGTTGGCAGACGAACGTTTTACTTCAAAAATGGCTTTTCAGGCTATGATTGACGGCGGTATGAAAAGAAAAGACCGGCAAAATAAATCCCATGTGGACAAAATAAGTGCGGTACTGATTTTGCAAGAATACCTTCAAAACAAAACAACATGATTTTACCCATTTACATATACGGGTCAACCGTTTTAAGGCAAAAGACCCAAGACATTACACCCGACTATCCCAACCTGGAAAAGCTTATGGAGGATATGTGGGAAACACTCTATTTTGCAGACGGAGTAGGCTTGGCAGCTCCTCAAATTGGACTGTCCATCCGACTTTTTATGGTAGATGGGAGTGAACTTTCAGAAGACCGCCCCGAGCTCAAAGATTTTAAACGGACCATCATCAATGCACGCTTGTTGGAAACAAGTCCGGAAACGGTCGTGTATCAGGAAGGTTGTCTTAGTGTCCCCAAATTATTTGCAGATATTGAACGCCCGGAAAGTGTGAAACTGGCCTATTTGAACGAACGCTTTGAACCGGTGGAAGAATGGTTTCACGGCATGGCTTCCCGTATGGTACAACATGAATACTCGCATCTGGAAGGAGAACTGTTTACAGATTTGGCTACACCCATCCGTAAAAAAATGTTGCAGAGTAAATTACAAGCCATTGCCAAAGGGCAAGTAAAAACTTTTTACAAAACAAAGATTGTCCTATAATATGAGTGTTTTTCACGCGTACGATATCAGGGGAGTGTATGGAGTAGATTTGCTTCCCCAAACGATCTATAAAATGGGGTTTTTTCTGCCTGACGTATTAAAAACCAATAAGATAGCCGTAGGGCGCGATTGCCGGGAATCTTCTCCGGTCTTGTTTGAATACCTGGTCAACGGACTATGCGATGCCGGTGCGCATGTAGTAGATTTGGGCCTTGCCACTACGCCCATGGTTTATTACGCCACAGGAAAATATGGTTTCAGCGGTTCTGTGCAGATTACCGCTTCGCACAACAATGCGGAATACAACGGACTTAAAGTATCTTCTGCCAACGCTATGCCGGTAGGCTACGACAACGGCTTAAACCTTCTGGAAGAATACGTCCTGAACCGTACCCCAAAGCCGGCACAGACACGTGGAACTGTGACTTCTTTAGATATTAAGGATGAGTACATGGCCTTTCTGTCAAAATGGGTACCTGAGAACAGGACACTCAGGGTAGGTATTGATGGTTCCAACGGCATGGCCGGATTGTTTATCAGAAAATTGTTGGGAACCGACAACGTCTTGTATATAAATGAAGAACCGGACGGACGTTTTCCCAACCACCCTCCCAATCCTCTGGTACCGGAAAACATCAGGCAGCTTCAGGCCCTCGTGAGGGATAACCATTGTGACATAGGTATTATATTTGATGGGGATGCAGACAGAGTCATGTTTACAGACGAACAGGGAACGTTTGTGTCTCCTGATCTGATTATAGCCTTGCTGGGACACCATTTCCTGGACGGAACCCCCACCCGCGTCCTTCAAGACATACGTTCCTCCAAAGCCGTTGGAGAGTATCTCACGCCTATGGGAGCAGAAATGCATACATGGCGTGTAGGCAGGGCTTTTGCCGCTCCAAAATTAAAAGAAATAGACGGTCTGTACGGAGGAGAACTGGCCGGTCATTATTATTTTAAAGACTTCTTCTATTCAGACAGCGGATTACTGGCTTCTTTGCTGGTGCTGCGTGTGCTTACAAAACTAAACAAACCTTTTTCTGAAGTCATAAAAAATATCAGAAAATACGAGAGCTCGGGTGAAATCAATTTTCGCATTGACAGAAAACAAGAAGCCATGGATGCTCTTAAAGACTATTTTTCAGCCCGGGAAACACCCGTAGCTTTTTTTGATTTTGACGGATACCGGGTAGAATTCCCCGACTGGTGGTTTAATGTTAGACCCTCCAACACAGAGCCTTATCTACGCTTTATTGCAGAAGCGCGTGGGGCCGGTTTGCTGCAAAAGAAATTACAGGAAATGAGAAACATCCTTGATCCTTTTATATAATTGCATGACTAAAACCCTGGACCTGGACAAAGGTCATATCCCAAGTCTTCTCTTCAAATATGCGCTTCCGGCCATCATTTCTATGACAGCAGCCAGTATTTACAACATGGCAGACGTGATGTTCATTGGCCGCGGAGTAAACGCTATGGCCATAGCCGGACTTTCGCTGACCTTGCCGCTTATGAATATTTCAGCCGCCTTCGGTTCTATGATTGGAGTAGGGGCTTCTACGCTTGTATCCGTCAAGCTTGGGCAAAAAGATAAAATAACGGCGGAAAGAGCGTTGGGGAACGCTGTGACATTAAATAGTCAACCCTTATAAAATCCCTGTTTTCCAACAATCCCAGGAACAGGCTGTAATACCAACCTCCTATCCATTCTTCTGAATAATGAAACCTCCGGGGCCCATCTTCTAAAAATCCAAAAAAG
>JBASDX010000008.1:0-488564 GCA_049652385.1 Bacteroidales bacterium
GAGACTGTCTGCTAGTTAATGCCTCGGCACAAAAACGGTTACTTACTACCTCCCCCGAAAAAAGCGGAAAACGGCCCCTTTTGTCAGAGGGTAATAAGTGCCACAAAATGGCGTAGTGCTGTAACCGGGTGGAATTCTGTGTGTTAACGCCTCAGCCCAGAAACAGCTACTTACCACCTCGCCCAGAAAAAGAGAAAAAGAAGGAAAGAGAGAGGAGAGAAGAGAGAAGAGAGAAAGAAAGGAAAAGGAGGAAAGTAACCGAAGTTTTTAAATATCAGAATAATTGGATATTTTAGCGCCTTCAATTTTGAGGTAGTAAGAAGAATATTCACAGCAGCAAATTCCGGAAATGGGTAAGAAGAGAATCACCAAAGATGCCGTAGTAGAAAAACTGCGCAATTACAATTTTGCATTTAAGCCGGTCCTATGGTCGTGTATGAAGGATTATTCCAGGGAGAAATTCCTGAAAGATTTAATGGCCGGTATTATCGTAGGTATTGTGGCTTTGCCGTTGGCTATTGCTTTTGGGATAGCCTCGGGGGTTAGTCCCGAGAAAGGGTTGATTACGGCCATCATCGGTGGATTTATTGTATCGTTCCTGGGAGGATCTACCGTACAAATTGGAGGACCTACGGGGGCTTTCATCGTTATTGTATACGGTATTATTCAGACGTATGGACCGGAAGGGCTGGCGGTGGCTACGCTCATGGCGGGGGTGTTGCTGGTACTGATGGGCGTGTTCAAGCTGGGCAGTGTCATAAAATTTATTCCGTATCCTATTGTGGTAGGCTTTACGAGCGGTATTGCAGTGACCATTTTTTCTACCCAGATAAAAGATTTGTTTGGGATGCAGATAGAAAATGTTCCGGCAGACTTTATCTCTAAATGGGGAACGTATGTAACCCATATAAATACTACCAGTATTTTATCATTGGTCATAGGGTTGCTGAGTATTGCCATCATTGTGTATACACCCAGGTTGACAAAGAAAATTCCCGGGTCTTTGGTGGCTATCATAGTGATGACGGTAGTGGTTTACTTTTACCGGCGTTTTACAGGAGATGTGTCTATAGAAACGATTGGTGACCGCTTCACCTTGGCGGCTTCTTTGCCTGCGCCGGAAAAACTATCTCTTTCTGCCGGTACCATAACGCAGTTGTTGTCTCCGGCTTTTACCATAGCCATGCTGGGAGCCATAGAGTCGCTGCTTTCTGCTACGGTGGCTGATGGGGTGATGGGAACCAAGCACAATTCCAATACGGAGTTGATTGCACAGGGAGCGGCTAATATCATAGTGCCGATTTTTGGAGGGATACCCGTTACGGGAGCCATTGCCCGCACCATGGCCAATATCAATAACGGCGGTAAAACACCGGTAGCCGGAATCATTCACGCCGTAGTTCTGTTGCTCATCTTATTGTTTTTGGGACCACTGACTACGCATATTCCCATGGCATGTTTGGCCGGAGTGTTGGTGATAGTGGCATACAACATGAGCGAATGGAGAACGTTTTTGTCTTTGCTCAAAAATCCCAAGAGCGATGTAGCCGTGCTGTTGACAACGTTCTTTTTGACGGTCTTCTTTGATTTGACCGTAGCTATTCAATTGGGTTTGCTTCTGGCCATGTTCTTGTTTATGAGACGCGTGATAGAAACCTCTCACATATCGGTTTTACGGGACGAGGTGGACCTGAGTCACGAGAGTGACGTACACGGAAAAGAAGAAATACTGGTGCTGCCAAAAGGTGTGGAAGTATATGAAATCGATGGACCGTTCTTTTTTGGTATTGCCAGTAAGTTTGACGAAAAGGCCAAGCAATTTGGAGGAAAACCGAGGGTCCGGATTATCCGCATGCGCAAAGTACCTTTTATGGATTCTACGGGGTTGCATAACCTGCAGAACTTTTATCGTATGTCCAAGAAGGAAGGCATTCAGATTGTGCTTTCCGGTGTAAACAAAAAAGTACACAAGGTAATGGACAAGAGCGGGTTTTCCGACAAAATAGGGCAAGACAATATCTGCAGCCATATAGATTTTGCTCTGGAAAGAGCCAACGAATTGTTGGCACTACCCGTGCCGGACAAGCATAAGAGTGTGCGCACTCGCAAAAAAGAAGAAGCCGCTGCATTATCGGCTTCCGGTCCGGAGGATAGCCACTAGGGCATCAGCAGTCTTTTGCCTGTATCTTTTACTACAGCTTCTTGCCAGCGTTTGTCGTAACCGCCGTATACAGGGGCCGGTGGTATGGAATCGGAGTGGCCGTTAGTCATAAAACTGCCGTCAGGGTTCTGGCGTTTGATATTGCCGTCAATATATTTTACCAGCAGATAGATATCCAGTTCCTGCCAGCGTTTGAACAAATCAGTGGCCGTGCGTAGTGAATAATCGGTCAGAAATCGACGCGCATCGGCAGGGTCTTTCTCCCACAAGGACAGGGCTTGCCGATCAATCTCGGGTATTTCTTCCAGGCGGGCGTATTCGTGAGCATCCAGCACTTCCCGTACCTCGGCCCCAATCTGGTTGTACCGCAAATATGCAAAGTGGGCTATGCGGTTGCAGAGCCAGAACATGGAATAGGGGGAATACTGTACCATGGAGGCACCTTGCCCCAGGGCGTAATGGGGCGAGACTTCCAGAGAGGAGCTGTAGATGGGGGTTAAGGGCGAGGTACCGGCGTCGTCCACCGCAAACCAGAAGATACCGCCTATGTGGTTGGGCAGTCCGCCCCGGGCCTGACCTACAAACCAAAAGCCTGTCTGTTGCGTGACGATGGCCCTTTCGTTCAGGTACGTCTTACCGTCTACCTCAAACGACATGGGGCGCCAGCGGTAGGGAAGGGCGTGGCCTCCGGCTCCGATGTCGCAGGTCATATCCATGGGGGTATCGTCGTAGTGATCGCGCATCATATCGGCTACTTGCTTGAGGGTAAGTTTTTCTTTGGCTTTCACGTACAGAGGCAGGGGGCGGCTTAAGTCGTGTCCCAGGGCGTACGGAAGATAGGGAGTCATGTCTTCGGCTCCGTGTTTGTTGAAAAAAGCCCAAACACGGGCATCACAGGCACGAACGGTAGATCCGTCGGCCGGTCCGTATGTGTCGGCAAAGCTAAAGAGTTGGTCGGGGCCTTCATAAAGCCCTTCTTCTCGCGCATGAGAGATGACATCGGGTGCGTAGAGGCAGTTATCCGGGTCATCCAGAGGGAAGGTGCGGATGCGAGCCTGGTTGGCATGGGCGCTGATGGTCCCGTCGGGAAGGCGAATGGCTACCCAGACGATGCCTTTGTTCAGGTTCTTTCCGTTTTCCATGCGAGGGGCTTTGGCAATGACATCCATAAACCACACCTCGTTGGGGTCGGCAAAGGAAATGGATTCACCGGAAGAGGCGTATCCGTATTCATTGGCCAATTGCGTAAAAACCTCTATGGCCTGGCGTGCCGTACGGGCTCGCTGCAGGCTGATGTACATGAGAGAGCCGTAATCTACCAAACCGTCGGGATCCCGGTGGGAAGGCAGGCCTCCCCAGGTGCTTTCGCCAATAATGACCTGGTGCTCGTTCATGTTGCCCACCACGGAATACGTTTCCTGTGCTTGCGCAATTTTACCCAAATAGCGGTGCGTGCCCCATTCGTATACGTCCATAAGGGTGCCTTTGGGGTAGAGAGCAGCCGGGTAAAAGGCCAGGCAGCCGTACCGTGTATGTGAATCCGCGGCGTAGGTAACCATAGAGGATCCATCTGCCGAGGCGCTTTTGGTGACCATAAGGTTGGTGCAAGAATAAGCTTGCTGTATGCTTGCCGATAGCAGCAGGGAAAAGAGAAAAATACGTAGTTTCATGGGTGCAAAGATAAAAAAAAGAGGCCTTGGTTAGGGCCTCTTTGCAGATAAGGGGAACATATATTAGTAACCCGGATTCTGGTCTTCGTCTGAAATCATGTTGTTGGAATCGATTTCTGTTTGTGGGAACGGTAACAACATGGCTTTTGTAACAAATTCCATAGTCTCCGGATACTGAATATCGCTGTATGAAGAACTGGCTGCTTTGAAATTGTTCGTAGGATGAGCATTGTGCTTCTTGATGTACGATAATAAATATTCAGGACCTCTTCTGCGCAGGTCGTAGAATTCGTGTTGCTCGCCTAGTAATTCAAAACGTCTTTCCTGCATTATCCTTTCTCTAAACTCTTCCTTGGACATGCCGCTCCAGTTGGCCGGTTCTGCTGCCGGCGGTGTGGCACAATTGCGTGCTCGTTGCATAACTTCATTTACATACGCGTATGCACCTGCCGGTCCGTTTACTTCGTTTTCTGCTTCTGCAAGCAAGAGCAATAAATCTGCATAGCGGTAATAAATGAAATTGGCGGTAGATCCGCTGGCTGTATACGTTTTGTCCAAAAATTTCAAAATGTAAGGGAAAGATTCTTTGGCTTTATTTGAGGAAGAGGCTTTTGGGTCAACATCAGGATAGGTTATGACTGTTTTGGAACCATCACGCGATTTGTAGCTGTGGTGGATGAAAGTAAGATCAAGTCTGGGATCTCCGGGGTATTGCGCCACAAAACTATCGTATAAATATTTTGTAGGACGGATTCTTCCGTAGGGATCTGCTGTAGCAAACGGTGTATGGTTGCTATTGGCAGGGGCGATCATACGTGTCCAATAATTGGCTCTGCCGCCTGCGTTTGTCAGCTGGAATTCTATAATGGCTTCGTTTGTGTTTCTGTTGGTCACATCGTACAGTTCCTGAAGGGGGACAAGCCGGTATTTACCATAGGCCTTTTTCCCCTCGTCCAGTGCCATTTTCCAATAGGGAGAACCGCTGTCATTTCCGGCAAGGGTTATATACACTTTGGCCAATAAAGCAGCCGCAGCGTATTTGGAAGGACGTCCTTTAACGGGGTTAATTTCCGGCAACAGCGTTTGTGCTTTTTTAAGATCGTCTATGATGACTTCATAAATTTCTTCCGTCTTGGCACGAGGCATATGTACTGTTTCTGTAGTAGTAGGTGTTGTACGTAAAGGAACACCGCCAACCAGCCGGACCAGGTTAAAATAACAGATGGCCCGCATCACACGAGATTCTCCCTCTACCCGGTCTTTTACCTCTTGGGAAGCTCCGCCTTGTTGCACTTTTGCAATTACACTGTTGCTTCTGACAATAGCCGTATAAATGGCTTCGTAGGTATTGTTCAGGTATTTGTTAGACGGAAGGGCTTCCATCTTCAGTATATCTTTCGATGAAGAGTGGTTGGTAAAGAGTCCTCCGGAAGATGCAGACACCAGATTGGGATAACCGGATGGAAAATATTCGTAATCGCACATGCCTGCATATACACCGGCTAAAGCCGATTCACTTCCACCGTCTGTTTCATAAACTACTTGATCAGACAGAAAAGAAGAGGTGTCTTCTTCCAGGAAGCCTTCACACGATAGAAGAACTAAGCCGGTCAAACCTGCAAGAAAACATCTGAGTGTGTTTTTATATATAGTATTCATTGTCGTTATCATTAAAAGGTTAGTGAAAGACCAAAGGAAAACGAGCGTGTTGTGGGATATCCGCCAAAGTCAATCCCTATGCGGGTTGGGTCGTTAGAGAAACTGTTGACTTCCGGATTATAACCGCTGTATTTAGTGAGGGTAAACAAATTATGCGCTGAGAAGGAAAGGTCGATAGATTGGAGCCATCCAATTTTTTTAAAAGGAATGTTGTAAGCCAGAGTAAGTGACCCCAATCTGAAGAAACTGCCGTCTTCAATAAAGCGATCGGACACCTCCTGGAAACGGTAGCCGATTCTGGGATAGGTATTGCCGGGAGCGTCGGACCGCCATGCTTGTTCATATGCAACACGACGGATGTTGTTGGAGGTATGCGTGCTCGTTTCCTTTATCAGGTTGGCGTTCAACACATCGTTACCATATACCCCATAGAAAAACATGTTTAGACTTAATTTTTTATAAGTAAAAGTAGTATTCAGACCGTAGGTGAAATCCGGGTTGGGGTCACCAATAATGACTTTATCTAAAGCGTTGATATCATTATCACCGTTTTGGTCTACAAAACGTACGTCTCCTGCTTTTCTGGGCGTACCGGAATAGGAATGACCTTCTGCTTCTTCATCAGATTGGTATATGCCGTTTGTTTGATATCCCCAGAACAAACCAATGGGATATCCTTCAATGAAGATATTAGGTGCTGTTGCCAAATCTGATGAACTGGCAATGTTGCTTCCTATATATGCAACCATTTCTTGTGTTCCAAAAATGGAAGGATTCAGTCCCAGGTAAAGGATTTTATTTCTGTTAATGGAAATATTACCACCAATATTCCAGCTGAAATCTTTGGTATTTATAACATATCCGTCTAAACTGAATTCCAGACCCCTGTTGGACATAGAACCCAGATTGACGGCGATGGTTTTAAAACCCGACGACAACGGAGCATCTACTTCTTGCAACATACCATCGGTGATTTTATAATACGCATCTGCGGAGAAATTAATCCGGTTATCAAACAAACTGATGTCCAGACCTACGTTCGTTTGTTCTGTGGTTTCCCACATAAGGGCTGTGTTGGCAAGGGAGCCCAGATACATGGCAACCATAACACCTGCTTCCGGAGTCCCGTAATATCCGTTGGTGTATACGTCTTTTGTGAAGAAAGGATCTATTGCCTGGTTTCCTGTTTGTCCCCATCCGGCTCTCAGTTTCAAATGATTAATGGCTTTCACCTGGGACATGAAAGACTCTTTGTCTATCCGCCATGCTCCTGCAACCGATGAAAAGAAACTAAACCTGTTTTCTTTTGCAAAACGGCTGCTGCCATCCAGGCGGCCCGTCAAAGTGAGCAGATACCTGTCTTTGTACGAATAATTAAGCCTGCTCAGACCGGAGAAGATTTGATAGTTGTAGTAATCTGCTTTGTTGGGAAAAGAGTTGTCTCCATAGCCCATGCCATAGATGCCCAATGCTTCTGTAAAGAAGTTTTCATTGACCATCCTGTATTGTTTACTTGTTTTGTAATCGTAGGTAACACCAACGGTACCGTTAATATGATGGCCGCCAAAAGATTTGTTGAAGAACAACATGGCTTCTGTGTTGATGCTTTCGGTTTGTAACAAAGCAATACCCAATTGTCCGTTAGCCGTTGCACCGGTATATGTTTTTTTCCCGTACCATCTGGCTCTTTCTTTATTCCTGTTGTCGTAACCTCCAAACACCCGGAACGTCAGCGCATCACTGATTTTGTAATCCAAGGATAGTGATGCCACATTTCTAAACTCGGTACTTTTGTCCACATAATCCGTAATCCACGCTTCCGGCGAATATTTGTATTCGTCTTCCAAATCATCCAACGATTGCAAAGGCGGTTGTGTTATCATTTGGCGTATCATACTTGTATTCAAGCCCCCGGTGTTATCCGTACCGGTTGTCATATCATTTATGCGGCGGAGCGTATTGTAGCGGGCTGTTAATTTGAGTTTGGAAGTTAAATCATATGATACGTTTGCTCTTAAATCTAATTGGTTGAGACCTGTGGTTCTTACGATACCGGCATTTTGCAAATAACCACCGGCAATGAAATAATTAGATTTGTTAGTCCTGCCCGAGGCAGAAAGCCTGTATTGCTGACTAAAAGAATTTCTGGTAAGATACCTTTGCCAATCTGTGAACTTCAAAGCAGAGACATCGTCGTAATGAGGGCCACTGCTTTTCTGGTTGATGTATGTTACATATTCTTCGCCCGATAGTACGGGGATGTATTTATATATGGTACCTACATCCATCAAGGAGCTGAACGTAATCCGGGCTTTGTCGGTGGTCCCCTTTTTGGTGGTAATCAATACAACACCATTGGTACCTCTTGATCCGTAGATAGCTGTGGCAGAGGCGTCTTTAAGAATTTCAATGCTTTCAATATCCTGAGGGTTGATGGAGGTCAACCCGTTTTGTACCTCTTGTCGTGTGCTGGAACCTTGTGTTCCTCCACTCATGGTACTACCCACATCTTCCAGTGCGGATTCCATAATTACACCATCCACCACATACAAAGGTTCTGCATTGCCGTTAAGGGTGGCCGTACCACGGATACGAACGTTAATAGCCCCGCCCGGAGCAGAGTTACCGGCTGTAACATGCACTCCGGCCGCTTTTCCTCTGAGCAGTACATCCGGAGAGGAGAACAACGCCGACTGGTCTTTATCCAATTTGACGGAAGCAACAGAACCGGTAAGGTCGCTTCTTTTGACGGCTCCGTATCCGATGACCACGATTTCATCCAACCGTTGCGAGTCTTCTTCTAGAATAACATTGATAACAGATCTGCCTTCTATAGGCAGAACCTGGGTTCTTAAACCAATAGAAACAAATTCTATTTCGGTAGCATGAGCGGGTGCTGTTATGGAATAGGAACCATCCAGATTTGTTGCGGTTGCCACATTTGTTTTACTTATACGGACCGTAACGCCGGGAATAGGTATTCCCTCCACATCATACACAACGCCTTTTACTTGATACTGTGCCAGTAAAGAAATGTTACAGGCTAGTAGGAAAAGGAGAGAAAAGAAATATTTTTTCATTGAATATAAGTTTGTGAAAGTTCTATGACAAAATAAATCATAACATCAAAGAAAGGATGTAAAAATCTTGTTAAGAAATAGGAATTTTTTGGATTTGCAAGAAAATTGTATTTCTATCCAAGATTTTTGCCCGTAGCTATTATAGATTTATCTTAATTTTGTTTTAAAATGGTACCGGTATGGCAAGGAAATGTGTTCTTATTTTGTTTTTCCTTAAGATTGCGGCTTTTCCTGCTGCATCGTATACAATATTGCATGCCGCAGATATCAATGAACAGCTTTCTCATGGTTCTGTATGGACTATTCTGCAGGATAGCCGGGGGCTTATGTGGTTTGGTACAAAGGATGGACTAAATGTATACAACGGGTATGATAATACTGTATACAGAAAGGTGCCGGGTGATTCTACTTCTTTGGGGAACAATTTTGTAAGAAGTTTGTTTGAAGATCCTCAGACATCCCACATTTGGGTTGGGACAGATGATGGCATATTTATATTTAATGTTGAAAAAGGCATATTTACTCCTTTTACACTAACAACGGAAAAAGAAGGAATAGCTGTTTCCGGGCCTGTAAATACTATCCTTAAAACAGAAACCGGTTATATTTGGATGGTAGCCTACGGGCTAGGGATTTTCAGATATGAGCCGACCTTGCAAAAACTGGAGTTGTATAAAGCTCCGGAGAAAATTATTTCTGATTACATATGGTCCTTGTCTCAAGATTCCAAAGGCGGCTTGTGGGCCTCGACTTTTCAGGGAGGGTTTTGTTTCTACGACAGCACGCAAGATGTATTTAAATTTCAAGAAATATATGAAACAAGCGAACGTTCTTCTGCGTATGATACAAAATCCTTTTTGGATGACCCTTCCAACAATTGTATGTGGATTGGTACGGTTGCTTATGGATTGGTTAGGTATGACAGAGGGTCCGGGAAAATGCACAGG
This sequence comes from Bacteroidales bacterium, assembly GCA_049652385.1. Classification (GTDB taxonomy): domain Bacteria; phylum Bacteroidota; class Bacteroidia; order Bacteroidales; family UBA932; genus DMER64. The sequence continues at coordinate 9,518 of JBASDX010000008.1, forward strand.
TATATCAATACGAGTGGAAATGTCAGAATTCAAGGGATTAATGTAATAAAAAAACTGAATTCCAACCAGCTGTTATTGGGTGCAGATAATGGCCTGTTTCTATTCCACATCAACACCCGTCATTGTGAACGCATTGAGGTACATAGTTATTCCCTTCCCGAAGAAATCCGTTCCATTTTTGATATTTTTCAAGATAAAGAAGGCGGGTTGTGGATTGGTACGTATTATGATGGGATTCATTATCTAAGGCCCGGTTTTGGTTTTTTGAAAACATTTGCCGTACCGGAATCGGAAGGAACCGTAGTATCATCTATGGCTCCCTCTGCTGATAAAAAAAGTATATGGCTGGGCATGACAAAGAACGGAGGGTTGTGCAAATATAATGTAAAGAGCAAGACTTTTGATTTATATACGTCACAAATAGATTTCACAAATGTCAGAACCATCTACGATTTTGGCAATGAGGTTTGGTTGGGGTTTTATTCAGACGGGTTGGTCAGATTTCAACCGACAACCGGAAGGAAACGGCATTATGTGTCTGTAGAGGACGATTCTACAACATTGTCTCATAGAGCTGTATATAAAATTTTCAAGACCTCTGACGGAACCATATATGTGGGTACGTTATGGGGGCTTGATATATTTGTGCCAAGACAAGACAGGTTTACAAGGATAGAACAAGTGCGGGAAACACGTGTGCACGATATTCTGGAAGACCACTTGGGAATGATTTGGATAGCTACATATGAAAAGGGGTTGTTTTGTTATGATCCTTTATCAGGTGAATGGGCACAATTTACCAACGATGGCACAGCAGGTGCACTACCGGTCAACAAATTGATTTGTTTGCATAGAGACAAGAATAACAGGTTGTATATAGGCACAGAAGGAGCAGGTGTCTTTATGTACAATTACGAAGACCGTACCTTTTCTGAAGTAGTGAAGACAGGTGCTCTTCCCAGCAGTATCATCAACGAAATTTTATCGGATAACGATGAGAATTTATGGGTGACAGCCAGCAGGGCGCTTTGTAGAATAGATACAAAAACGGGAGAGGTCAGGATTGTTGACGAGGAAGTACCTACCAAGGGCGGTCAATATAATAACAATGCCGGATGTACCCTGGAAGACGGTACTTTATTCTTTGGACGTACAGGCGGGTTTATTGCATTGACGCCTTCTCTGCTAAAGAAGAATGAAACACCACCTGATATTATTATTACAAATATACGTAATGCTGAGGCTTCATTATCCACGAACAAAGATGGATGGATAACTATTAATCCCAAGCAAAATGTGTTCAAAGCAGATTTTGTAGCGCTCAGTTATGTGGCCCCGGGGCAAAACAAATATGCCTATTATATGGAGGGACTGGAAAAACCATGGGCCAATGAGGGATATGAACGTGTAGCTGTGTATAATAGTTTGCCTTCCGGAAAATATACATTCCACGTAAAAGCTTCTAATAACGATGGTGTATGGAATGAACAAGGAATGTCTATACCGGTATATGTCAAAAGACCTTTTACCCGTCGCCCCTTCATGCTGGTTTTGTATTTTTTATTTACAAGCGGTATGGCCTATATGGTCTATCTTTTTGTAAAAAGAAATCAGAATAAACGCATGGAAAGCAACATGTTGCAATACCGGCTGGAGAAAGAAAAGGAGTTGTACGAACAGAAGATCAGTTTTTTTACAAATATTATCCACGAAATCCGAACGCCGTTAAGCTTAATTAAAGCACCTTTGGAAAGCATTATTGAAACATTGCCGCCGAATGATAAATCCAGGGAAAATTTTGATATTATGGAACGCAATGTGGAACGGCTACACACACTGGCTAATCAGCTGCTTGATTTCAGAAAGATTGAAGAGAACGTATTCCTGTTCCATTTTGTTCCTTCAGATATTGGAGAGATTGTAAAAAATGCTTCTTACAGATTCCAGTCAATTTGTAAATTAAAAGGTATCCAGTTGACCGTGAAAATTCCGGAGACATGTTGTGTAACAATGGCAGATACCGAAGCACTTAACAAAGTAATGGGGAACCTGTTGAACAACGCTTTAAAATATGCAAAAAACAAAATTCATGTAGTGTTGGAAAGGAAAGACAAACAGTGCATCATTAAAGTGACAAATGATGGCAACGATATTCCCTCTGAGTATCTGGATAAAATTTTTGTGCCCTTTTTTCAGGTTAATGATGACCAAACTTTCCGACGTAAAGAGGGTAGCGGAATAGGATTGGCTCTTGTCAGGCATTTGGTAGAAAAACATAACGGACGTATAGAGGTGGAAAGTGAAAATGGACAAACCTGTTTTATCGTTACTATTCCTTACGAAGAGATGCAATCCAACGGCAGGGCTTTGGAAGAAGATGTGTTAGAGGATGCGGTATATTTTGAAGAGAAAGAAGATGAGGATTTTATGGCAGATACGGAACAAATCTTTGAACATTCCGTACTGTTAGTGGAGGACAATCTGGAGTTACTGAATTTTTTGACAACAAACCTGGGTAGACATTATAATATAGTTACGGCACATAATGGGAAGGATGCTCTGAAACGTTTAGGAGAGAACAGAATTATTGATGTGATTGTTACGGATATACTGATGCCCGTAATGGATGGGATTGAGCTTTGTCGTGCCGTGAGGGCAGAAGAGATGTTTTGCCACATTCCCATAGTTTTGTTAACAGCACAGACGGATTTACGATCAAAAACGGAGGGTTTGGACTACGGTGCTGATGTGTTCATTGAAAAACCTTTCTCCATGGAGTTTTTGAAGGCTCAGATAGCCAGTATTATAAAAATCAGAAGCCAGCTAAAAGAAGTATTTACATCTTCTCCGTTAACACCGCCCCAAAGCATTGCGCGTAATGTGGGTGATTTGAAATTTATCACAAAGGTCAATGAAATTATCATGGATAATCTGGCCGAGACAGAAAACCTGATAGGTAGTATTGCTTTAAGCATGGCAGTGAGTCGCTCCAGTTTACATAAAAAAATTAAAGCCATTTCCGGTATGACGCCTAACGATTACATTCAGCTCATAAGACTTAAAAAGGCGGCCGAACTATTAAGTACCGGAGAGTATCAGATTAATGAAATAGCCTATCTTGTAGGGTTTAATACTCCCTCTTATTTTTCCAAATGTTTCCAAAATCAATTTGGCTTGCTTCCCAGAGATTTTGCAAGCAAGACCAGAGATAAAAACAAATAATATGAAAACGAAAAACATATTTCTTTTATTCGTCATTTTCTCTCTTTTTAGCATTGTGTCCGTTTCATGTGTGAATACGACTGATCAGGCATTGCCGGCTCCAAAAAACATCATATACCTGATTGGAGACGGAATGGGTTTTGGCCAGTTATCCACCTTGATTATGGAGCATGCCGTCAATAAAGAAGTATACGAAGCAACACAGATGCATCGTTTTAAGCATATGGGACTGTCTACCACATATTCTGCAGATAATAAGGTGACAGACTCGGCAGCCGGAGGAACGGCTTTGGCTACGGGAGAAAAAACGAACAACGATGTATTGGGATTAAGCCCGTACGGAGATACATTAAAGAGCGTACTGGTAAATGCTTGTGAACTGGGTAAAGCTACAGGGATTGTAGTAAATACGTCTATACTGGATGCTACGCCGGCCGCTTTTTATGCACACGTTCCGGGGCGTAAACTTTTTGAAGATATTGCAGAGCAACTGGCCGCGCATAATTTTGATGTTTTGATGGGTAGTGGTTTGAAATATTTCAATGATAGAGAAGACGGGATAGATTTGATTGAAGTTTTTCAGAAAAAGGGTTATACCTTCAGTAAAGACTGGGAAGAAGCCGTACAGATTGAACCTGAAGACAAATTGCTTGTTTTGACAAACCTGAAATACGTACTTCCCCAGGCTGTTGAAAAGGCACTTACCTGCCTGGAACACAAGAACAATCCTAAGGGATTTTTCTTGATGATAGAGCAAGCCCGAATTGATGGTAAAGGCCACAGCAACGATGTCGAAGGATTGGTTTTTGAAATGGAAGTTATGAATCAGCTGCTTGAAGTAGTATTGGATTATGTTGACAGGCATCCGGAGACGTTGCTGGTGGTTACTGCCGACCATGAAACAGGTGGCGTGAATATTGGATATGACGGGCTTCCATTTTTTAGTACAAAAGGACATACAGGAAATGTAGTGCCGGTTTTTGCATACGGAACAGGTGCAGATTACTTTACAGGATTTATGGATAACGTGGATATTCCTGCCAAAATCCGCCAATTGATGTCTTCATTTTAGATTAAATTTTGGTATTTTTGGTCCTTAAGATTTTTATAATCGTTAAGGATGGATTTGCAATTGATCTGGAAAGAGTTTGTGGAAAAAGGGAATGAGCGCCTTTTTTCCCTGTTGTACGACAAGTATGCAGATTCTCTTTTTTCTTATGGTATGTGTCTTGGGTTTACTGAGGAACAATGCCGGGATGCCCTTCAGGATGTGTTTATCAAATTGTTTATATCAAAAAAAAGATTGACGCATATCACAAATTTTTCTGCGTATTTGTTCAGGGCCTATAAACACAAACTGGTGGATATATACCGTGAGTCTTCCAAAACAGAAAAACTGGATTTGAAGTCACACGCGTTTCCGGTTACAGCAACTGTACTGGAACACATTGTGGAACAAGAAGAAGCGGTCAGGCTGGAAACGACCCTCAACACACTGTTGGCACAGCTTACTAAGAAGCAAAGGCGGGTCGTGTATATGAAATATATGCACGGGATGAATTATGCAGAAATAGGAGAAGTGATGCAACTCCATCCCGATTCATGTAAAAAAATGGTTTATCGAGCCATTGAAAAACTTCGGGAGATTGTAAAAAAAAGAGAAAACCATAATTAATGTTTTCTGTTGTCCACTTTTTTCATTAATAAACGTCTAATTAATAAATATGTTTGTGAATACACCTAATCATTTTCTTCAAAATCCGGATTTTATTGCATGGAGGTTGTTTAGAACTACCAGGCAAGACAAATATTGGGAAGCCTTTAGGAAAGAAAACCCGCATTTGGAAGAAGCGATGGATCAGGCCATTGAACAATTTCAATTGGTTTCTTTGCAAACCGGCCTATTGTCCGATGAGAAAAAGAAATCCATCTATGAGCATATCAGGAAAAAAATTAGAAACCGACAAAGGCGCAGACGTTTGATAATATATACTTCAGCCGCTGCAGTTCTGCTTATGGGTTTGTTTATAGGTAGGTTTATTTTTCAGGAAAAAGCCGGTAAGAGTGAAAGTATCTTTGATAATTATCCGATTGTAGGCCAAGAATTGCCAGCGGAGGATATTTACATTATTTCCGGAGAGCAGAAGACCACCATTGCCGATAAATCAGATATTCAATTAACCGGCAAAGCAAAAGCCGTAGTCATAGACAAACACGAAGACAAAACGGAAAACAGGCAGGAAGTAGTGCTGGAACCTGTGGAAATGCATACGTTGCTGGTCCCTTACGGAAGACGTACCAGTATTGTATTGTCAGACGGTACTAAAGTATGGTTGAATTCCGGTACGCGTGTTGATTTTCCATCTGAATTCAGAGGAAAAACAAGGGAAATACGGGTAGAAGGAGAGGTGTATATGGATGTAGCGGAAGATGCCAAAAAACCGTTTATCGTATATGCAAAAGACATACATGTACAAGTGTATGGCACTTCTTTTAACGTGTCTGCTTACAAGGAGGAAGAAGCGGTAACGGTAGTGCTGGTAGAAGGTAAAGTAGCTGTTAAAACACAAGATGAGAGAGTGGAGTTATCGCCTAATCAAAAAATGATAGTGACAGAAAACGATTGTATCCTTGAAGACGTGGACGTGAATAATTATATCAGTTGGGTAAAAGGGGTTATTGTACTTGATGAAACTCCTATGCTGGATATTCTCAAAAAAGTAGGTAAATATTACAATATGCATTTTGAAGAAAGTGCGGACAACACCTTGAACGAGCATACCTGCTCCGGTAAATTGTATTTATCTACCAGTGTGGACAGTGTTATGGTATCCTTGTCTTCCATATCTGCCACTAAGTTTGAAAGGAATGAGAACAATATCTATATCAGTAAAAAAGACGATGCCTATGAACAAATGCCTATGAAAGAATAAAAAAAGATCAGTCAATGGTAGCGCATTGACTGATCCGACGAATAATCAATTGAAGTAACATCCATTTAAGATCATTACTAAAACCAACAATTCATTACAAATGTATGGAAGATATATCTAAATCAAAAGCCATAACCAGGATAATGGGCTTTCTGCTCCTCCTTTTTATGGTAACACCGCTTCATGCAAAATTTGTCATAACAGCTGATGAGCAAATGACCTTGCATGTGAAAAACGTGACTATCAGACAGGCTATTCAAGAAATTGAACGGGCCAGTGACTATGTGTTTCTTTTTACAGACGAGGCTGCCAAAGAAATGTACAGGACGACATCTGTAGAGGTAAACGAAGAGGATATTCAAGCAGTCCTTAAAGAAGTATTTGCAGGAACCGATTTGTCTTTTACGGTAGTAGAACGGCAGGTAACGGTTTTTAAAGAAGCAAAACGTGAAGCACCGGCACCCGTCGTTGCTCCTGTGATCAAACCTGCTGAACAACAGAAGAAACGTATTACCGGTCAGGTAACGGACGACAAAGGCGAACCCATTATTGGTGCCAACATAGTGGAAGCCGGGACATCCAATGCCGTATCGACAGACTTGGACGGGAACTTTGCTATTCAGGTAGAAGACAAGGCTGTACTCAGAATTTCTTTTATTGGGTTTGTTACACAAGAAATCGCTACCGATAACAGAGTGGTTTACAACGTAGTTTTGATAGAAGACAGGCAGGTGCTGGAGGAAATTGTCGTTATTGGCTATGGAGAACAAAAAAGATCTGCATTTACAGGGTCGGCCGCTGTGGTTTCTTCTGAAGTCATTGACAGAAGACCGGTGACAAACGTCATGAGCATTCTGGAAGGCACTTCTGCAGGAGTACAAATGCAAAGCACTTCCGGAGCCCCTACGGCCAGTCCCTCGTTCCGTATCCGTGGAGCCAGCTCCATCAACGCCGGAAGGAGTCCGCTCATTGTGGTGGATGGAGTGCCTTACGAATCGGGCTGGAACAACATTAATCCAAGTGACATTGAGTCTGTTACGGTATTAAAAGACGCTGCTTCTACGGCTATCTATGGGGCTCGTGGCGGTAACGGCGTGATTTTGCTTACCACTAAAAAAACATCCCGTGATAAAGATTTGGTGGTATCTGTAGACACCAAATTTGCATTATCCAACGTACGTCAAGACGATTTGTACGACGTCATTAATTCTCCGGGTGATTTCTACGAACAACATTACCTGGCACTGTATAATTATTACCAGAACGTTGCCGGATATAATTCCTTTATGGCCAACAAAATGGCCAACGAATCCTGGCTGAAAAACAGTGATGAAGGCGGAGTGGGCTATTTGGTTTATACCGTGCCGGAAGGTCAAATGTTGATTGGTCATAACGGAAAAATGAACCCTAACGCTACTTTAGGAAAGATGGTTACAGGCACGGATGGAAAGACCTATTACCTGCAGCCGGATGACTGGGTAAAAGAAACATATAACAAAGGGTTCAGACAAGATTACAATATCAATATCCGAGGCGGTAATGAGAAAGTGAGTGTAATGGCCAGCGGTGGTTATACCAACGATCAGGGAATTACAGACGCCGCTTATTTTGAGCGATTTACAGGTAGGATTAAAACGGTTTTGAACGCCAAAAAATGGTTGAGATTAAGTGCAAACGTAGACCTGGCCGTATCTGAATACGTGAACAATACGGACTACAGCGACAACTCCAACAACATTTTCTCCAACGCCAACCGTGTTGCGCCTATTTATCCCATATTCATAAGGGATGAGAATAAGAATATTTTGTACGACGAAAACGGTAAGGTATACGACTACGGAGACGGTAAGTTCAATTACGGAGTTTCCAGACCCATCAATACCGGTTCCAACCGCTTGCAGGAAGCCCTTATCCAAACCAGGAAATACGACAACATGAAAGTTGGGGCTCAGGTAGCTGCCGATTTCATCATTACGGAAGATTTGTCGGCTACATTAAATGTATCGTATAGTGAACGGAACCGCAGGTATATCAGTACCCGTCAGCCTTTTTACGGTACGTCGTTCCCCGGTGGAAGCACCTCTGTGAGCGCACCCAAAAGCAAAACGCTTAACTTACAGCAACTGGTTAATTACAGGAAAAAGTTTGGCTCCCATAATATCAAGGTAACCTTGCTCCATGAATTGTTTACTTCCAATTCTTACAGCCTGTCAGGCAGTAAATCCAACATGTTCAATTATTTTGGCAACCAGGAATTGGACGGAGCCATTACCATAAGCAGTACAGGCTCGTACGCCAATAATTACCAGAGTGAAGGATACGGAGGCCGTATTTTATACGATTATAAGGATAAATACAATTTTGACGCCTCCTACAGACGCGACGCATCGTCACGTTTCCATCCCGATCACAGATGGGGTAATTTCTTCTCTTTTGGAGGAGCTTATGTTATTTCCAGGGAAGATTTCTTTAACGTTTCCTGGGTAGATGAATTGAAACTGAAAGTTTCTTTTGGTCAAAACGGAAACGACCAAATTGGTGACCACAGGTACATAGATACGTATGACATTGAGAATCTGGATGGTGAAATTGCCGTTACATTCCGTAACAGAGGTAATAAAAAAATCACCTGGGAAACGAGAACGGCCATCAACACGGGAATTGAATTCGAATTGTTCAAAGGGCGCTTTAGGGGTGGTATAGATTATTACAACAATAAGACCACCAATATGCTGGCATCCATCTCTGTGCCTTATTCGTTGGGTTATTCTTCTTATTACGACAACGTAGGAAGTATGAGGAACAGCGGTTTTGAAATAGATTTGCACGCGGATATCATCCGAACAAAAGATTTTAAATGGAGCTTGTTCTTTAATACTTCTTTGAACCAAAGTCGCGTATTGGAACTGGCTGAAGAGAGAAAAGGAGAAACACTCTACAACCTGGAAGGACAAGAGGTGGCCAAAGGGTACAGTTCAGGCAGGTATTTCTACGGAGAAGGCCTGGAGTTCAGGACCTGGTATCTGAAGAAATTTGCCGGTGTGGATGAGGGAGGCAATGCCATGTGGTATGTCAGAGATGACAATACGGGAGAAGTTTCCACTACTACCGTATACAGTACCGCTACGTATTTTGCTTGTGGCAGCTCCCAGCCTAAAATGCATGGAGGATTTGGAGGAAGCATTTCCTGGAAATCGTTGGAACTCTTCTTTACCTTTGTGTACAGATGGGGAGGTTATGGATATGACTCGGGATACGCCACGCTGATGGCCGCTCCTTATAATGGGCATACCGGGTACAATTTCCATAAAGACGTCAAGCACTCCTGGTCTTTGGAAAACCAGAACAACCAATTTGCCCGCTGGCAATACGACGACCGGTATTTCACATCTGCATCTGATCGTTGGCTGACAAAAGCCGATTATCTGAGCTTGCAGAACGTGATGTTGAGCTATCAGGTGCCATCAAAATTTGGTAAACGCATTGGAATCAGTGGATTAACAATCGCCGCAGGAGTGGACAACGTCTTCTTCCTATCTCACAGGAAAGGATTTGTACCCAACCGTGATTTCGACGGGAACGTGGATTTTGGATATTTCCCCACCATTACCAGATATATGCTGAACCTTTCTTTTAAATTTTAAGCAATGATGGAGAAACGTATTATGAAAAAAAGATTTTTTACTTATATTTTACCCGGTATACTGGTATTGTTTATCACAAGTTGCATCAAAGATTCTGTTGCTACGCAGTATGCCACAGGAGACCAGATAGGAGGTTCCGAAACAGCATTGGAATCAATGGCCAACAGTACGGCTGCTTTCATGTACAGCTATGATTACTTTGGCACCCTTTCTTCTCAGGAATTTGGTTACCCGGCCATGATGATCATGCGGGATGCTCTGACCGATTGTCCCTATGTATCTACTAACTACAACCATTTCAATACCCCCTGGGGGTCGCTGGCAGATTTCAGCTCCAGCAGGAGTAAACAACCGTGGCGGTATTACTACCGGATGATTCTGAACGCCAACAATACCATTATTGCGATTGGAGATCCGGAGGAACATACGGAACGCATTCAGCATTTTTATGGAAATGCACTGGCTTACCGTGCGCTGTCTTATATGGACCTGACGCGTTTGTATGAGTACAAGAAAACGGGAGTCGCCTCTTTGGATGGACAGGCAGAAAGCAATGGTATCTACGGATTGACGGTCGTTATCATTGACGAAAACTTTGATGTTACCTTAGCGCAGAACAATCCTCGCGTGCCGTTTTACCATATGTACCGTTTTATCATGACTGACCTGAACCGGGCCGAGCATTACCTGCAAGGGTACGTGCGCTCTTCCAAGATAAGGGCAGACTTGTCTGTGGTAGAATCTTTGAAAGCACGTATGTGGCTTGAAATAGCCACCCGATTCCAGAAATACCCGGAAGATTTGCAAACGCAAATAGCGCATGAAAACGATGAAGACCTGGCAATATACGATAAGCTGGGGGTCACATCTGCAGCACAGTGTTATGAAAAAGCCGCAGAGTATGCCAGAAAGGTTATTGGAAAATATACTCCGCTCACAGAGCAGCAATGGCACAGTCTGACGAATGGCTTTAACGATGCCAGCGTGGGCTCCTGGGTGTTTGCCATCACCATCAATTCCATTGATGCGGTATATAGCAGGGTGAACAGTTTTCATTCCAATTGCGATACGGAATTTTCCAGGGGTTACAGCCGTTCGCAGTATCATTGTTACCGTATGATAGATAAGAGATTGTATGATAAGATTGACGATGATGACTGGAGAAAAGTAACCTGGATAGATCCCGCAGATGCCGGGAAGATTCCAACTCCGGAGAAGTACCACACATTGCTCGGAAGGCAGGATCAGATAAACGGGGCCAAAGAAGGTACGGAATGGGCTTTGCGTGATGCATATGTTGGCTTTAAATTCCGTCCGCACCAGGGCGATGTTTCCGACGACTACAACAATGCCTTACAAACAGACTTCCCCATTATCCGTGTAGAGGAAATGTATTTTATAGAAGCCGAGGCAAAGGCGTATGCAGAAGGTTTGGCATCCGGAGTACAAGCTTTGACACAATTCCTGAATGTTCATAGGTACAAAAACGCTTCGTATACTGCCACCCCCTCCGATGTGGAAGACTTTGTGGATAACTTTCTGTTACCTCAAAAGAGGGTAGAATTGTGGGGAGAAGGCCTGGCGTTTTTTGATATTAAGAGACGTGAACTGGCCATCACCCGAGGGTACAAAGGTACCAATTGGCTTCCTGCCATCCGCTATAATTCCATCCCCGGTTACGTGCCTTCTTGGTTGAACTTGTATTTACCCATTGAAGGAGAAACCTCCTTGAATAAAGCCATTAAACCCAACCCTAACCCCAGCGTGTATGACGTCTATACGCTTTGGGTTGAATAATCTTAAAAGTCATAAGAGATGAAGACAACAAAATATATAAAATTGTTAGCAAGTCTGTTAGTTTGCCTGGTGTTTGTAACGGTCTCCTGTAATAAAGAAATACCCTGGGAACCGGGACCGCAGCCGGCAGCAGACAACCCGGGCGTGTTTTTTGACCAATCAAATCCCAATTTGATTGAAATGGGAGCCAATGCCCAGGGCGAACTTTCGCAAGACTATTTGACCATTTTGGTGGGCAGAGACAGTTTTAAAGCCGCATCTGCTCTTTCCGTTCCGGTGACGGTGCACTATGCAGATCCCAGTCTGACCGTGGAACAAAAAGTGGAATTTGCCGCAGGTGAAGTATTTACTGAACTGAAGGTTTCCCTTAAAAATTATGAGTTTAGTAAACAATACAGCGCTTCTATTGAAATTGATCATAAATACGCCAATCCGTATAAGGTATTTGCTGAAAACGAAAGCAAAGGAAGCAGCCGTTTTGATTTTAAAGTAGAAGTGGTATGCCTTGCCGGTGTGGGAACGTTTACTCCTACAGATTATTCGGGGTCTCCGGCACCGGAGTTTTATCCTTTTGTACATAAAATTTATGACAACCAGGACGGCACCTATACCATCAAGAATTTCCTGTTCAACGATGCCGGGTATGATTTTAAATTCTCACTGGACGCAAACAATAACATTATTGCAGATCCTGATTGCGGATACCATTCTTTGGATGATCAGCGCTGGTATTTTTATTCAGCCAATGCGGATGCCTCTGCCAACAGGATACCGTGTTATATTCCGGGAAAGAATCCCGATGACTATGTAACGTATATTTATTTTTATACGTGGGATAATCCAACCAAATACACAGATTTCTGGTTGGATTTGAAAGGCAAGACAGGCAGGATGATGGGATATTCCCGTTACAGTGTCTCTAAATCCGGAAGGATTGCCTTTAATATTACCATAAGATAGGTAGGTTAGTAGTTGGTTGCGTTTCAATCCTTCCTCCGCGGAGGAAGGATTGTTTTTTATAGAGAAAAATAGATTATGCAGAGAATCAGTCGTATTGTAGGTATCTTATTAACGTTTCTTGTGTTCTCCTGCCACAAAGAACCGGTTAAGATCAGTCAGCAACCGGATGAGCATGTGATTATGGCAGTGGAAAACGATTATGAGGAGGGGTGGGTACGTGTGAAATTTAAAGATTCGCTTGAAGATGTGAGAGAAGATAGTCCCGAGGTTTTGATAGTAGCAGATGTATTGGGGGCTAAGCAAATACATAAGGTATTTGCTGAGGGCGGCAAGTTTAAAGAGCGGAGAAAAAAATACGGGCTCCATTTGTGGGTTGATTTTTATGTGGAAGATAGTATTCCGCTTACCAGATCGCTGGATGTGTTGAAAAATTTACCCAACATAGATATAGCGGAGGGGATTCCCATTGAAAAACCTAATTCCGGTTTCAACGATCCGCATCTTCCCAGACAATGGCACTATTTTAACGACGGTAGCACGGCTTCTTCCGTTGCAGGGGCCGACGCCAATATTTTTCCGGCCTGGAAAATCACAACAGGAGATTCCAGAGTTATTGTGGCTGTATTGGATGGCGGGATTGATTTTACGCATCCGGATCTGGCAGCCAATATGTGGATCAATCCGGGCGAAGTTCCGGGAAATGAAGAAGACGATGACGATAACGGATATGTGGATGATATTTACGGGTATCGCTGGGGGAAAGAAGGAGTGGGAGAACCTTCCGGAGAGATACTGCCTATGGATCACGGGAGCCATTGTGCCGGAGTCATTGCTGCAGTCAACAACAACGCAACGGGGCTGGCCGGTATAGCCGGTGGAAATGGAAATCCGAATACGGGAGTACGGCTGATGTCTTGTCAGACGTTTGTACCGGATCCGGCAAAGCCCGAAGACCCTTTTGGCAATTCCAAATCTACCAGCCAGTCACCGGATGCTTTTGCCTATGCGGCCGATAACGGAGCCGTTATTGCCAATTGCAGCTTTACCTACAGCGGCACCTCGTTATCCTCGGCCTATAAAGCCGGGATTGATTATTTTGTGGATAATGCGGGAACAGATGAAAAGGGGAACCAGACAGGTCCCATGCGGGGAGGGCTGGTAGTTGGAGCGGCCGGTAACGATGGTGAGCTCATCTCCAAATACCCGGCTTCTTATGAAAGATGCATCTCTGTGGCCTACAGCATGAGTAATTATAAAGTCTCTCCCTCGTCCAATTACGGACCTAAGGTGGATATCACGGCACCCGGAGGGGCTACCTCTAGCAGTTATGCTCCGGGAAGGGTTGGCGGAGTATATAGTACCATACCTATGAGAAGTGCCAATTACAATATAGAGAAAGGCTATTCCTACAAAAGCGGTACTTCTATGGCGGCCCCGCATGTGGCCGGTATAGCGGCTTTGGTTTTGTCAGCAGCTTTAGAGCACAACATTCCTATGACGGTAGAAAAATTAAGGGATATTCTGGAAAGAAGTTGCTGGGATATATATAAATACAACGATGATAAATACGAAGGCGGATTGGGACGTGGTCAGATTGACGCCGGTTTTGCCATGCAGATTCTCCTGGCCGGGGAAGACCAGCCTGTAGGACAACCGCAAAACGTGAAGGTGAAAGCCGGAGAGTATGATATACAAGTTACCTGGGAAGTACCGGAAGATTTTTTTGGTAATCCCATTGTATCCACAGACGTGTATATTGGGTTGATGACACTGGAAGGGGTGGACTTTGACCACTTGCCCGTAGGCTATAAAAAGATGGTAATCAAGAATACTAAAGAAGCGGGTCAAACAGACAGTATGATTTTCTCTGACTTGTCTCCGGCAACTTCTTATTATTTTGCTCTGGTGGCTACTGACCGTCAAGGACAGCAGTCTGAACCCGTATTTTTGAAAACAAAAACACAAGATGCTGCTACAGATCCGGATGACCCCCAAGGAGAGTCCTTTCAGCTCTACCCAAATCCTTTCAAAGAATTTTTGTTTCTGGCTTTTCCCAAGTCGGCACAAGGAAAGAAAATAGCTGTCCGTATACTCAACGCAACAGGGAGTCGTGTGTATACAGATGAGGTGCAGGGAGGAACCAATCCGTATCAAATGAATTTGAAACATTTGGCAGCCGGAGTGTATTCCGTTATTATTACAAACCAGGAAAAAGAAGAAGTATATGCAGTCATCAAACATTAAAAAATGGCTATTGCTTGTGACTTGCTCTGCCCTTACATGGATGAACGCACAGGCACAATCCGGCGCTCTTACTCCGGCTGTACCTTTTTTGGAAATAACGGCTAATGCACGTGCAGCCGGTTTGGGAGGCTACGGACTCTTTCATTCAGAAGCTACCGGTATTTTTTTGAATGCGGCAGCCGGATTATTCTCAGACACAGCGTTTGGGGTTGGAGCAACCCTTTCTGCCCGACAAAATTTGAAGGAAGGCAATTTGTATTCCATTGGAAGTTTTTACAATTGGAACAAGAATAACGGCCTGGCTTTTGGAGTCCGCTATTTTTCCCATCCGCGGGTATCGCTCACAGATGGTCCCGACGCTTCTGTTACTTCTTTCAGACCTGCAGATGCGGCCTTGGATTTAGCTTATATCAGACGGCTGACAGAAAAATTATCTGTTTCAGCTACGGTACGTTTCGTATATTCCGATTTAGGGACTTCACAGGATTTTGGAAAGGGAATGGGATTTGCAGCCGATCTGGGCCTGGTTTATGAAAATGTCTTGCCCGAATCGCTACCTGTTACGTGGAGAACCGGACTTTTGGCCTCCAATTTTGGAACACCCGTATACTATGGTTCCACAAGCTATACCATGCCGTTTGCTGTTAAATGGGCCAACACGTTTGGTCTGCCCCTTTCACAAAATCATATTTTCAACGTAGTGCTGAATGGAAGCTATAGGATTTTACCTGTGGGTTTTTCTGCTTTCCAGGCAAACGCCGGGCTGGAATACAATATGTTCAAATACGGATTTTTACGGGCCGGTTATCATGTAGGGGATACAGAAAAAGGGTTGGGTAACTTTTTATCCCTGGGTGCAGGAGCTGCATTTGCAGGGTTTAAGGTAGATGTGGCTTATTGGCTGGGGACAGAAGACCCTGCTTTTAAGAACATCTTCTATGTGAGCTTAAATGCTTGTTTTTAAGAAAACAAAAAATGTATACAATCAGAGTCATTGCTGTTTTCCTGTTCGTTTTCCTTACCGTACGGTGTCAACAACATACCATCATTGAAGGGAAGGGAGATTTGTATATTTTGCAGCAGGAAGAAGGCGGTTATAGGGTAGTGGCAGCCGGAGTGAACGGGGAATTGATAGATACGTTGCTAGAGAAAGTACCGGACAATTTGTTGTTCAGATACCATGCGGCTCATGACAAAACGGATGTTACTTTTGATTTTACATTGCATAGAGAAAGCCGCAGGTGGGATATCTTTGCAAAAAAGAATCTTCAAGAAAGTCTTTTGCCGGAAAAAACGCTGGTCGTTTCCGATTTGCACGGAAGGCTGGATGCTTTTTCCGCTTTGCTAACAAGTAATGGGGTGACAGACGATGATTACAGGTGGACGTTTGGAACAAACAGGTTGGTGTTTATAGGTGATATAGTAGACAGGGGGAGGGATGATAACGGGATTGCCTGGTTGCTGTACAAATTGCAGGAAGAGGCAAAAAAGGCAGGGGGAGAAGTTGTTTTCCTTCAAGGAAACCATGAAGATTTGGTACTGAAAAACGATCTGAGGTATGTGCACAAAGAACATCTGGCTTTTGCAGATACCATAGGTATCCCCTATGCCGATTTATATGGGAAGCACACCGTATTGGGAGCGTGGATCCGTAACAGCCCCCTGATATTTGTAGCCGGAGACTTTTTGTTTGTACATGCCGGTTTGAGTACTGTTATGGTAGATCAGGAGTACGGCATAGAGGAAATCAACCGATTGATACAGGAGTATATAGGTTATCCGAACAAAGAACGGAATGAATTTCATCCCAGAAATGAAGTGTTGTTTGGCAGGGACGGACCGCTGTGGTACAGGGGCCTGGTATTTGAATCGGAAAAATATCCGCCTATTAATTCGGACGACTTGGAAAAGGTGCTTCAATATTACGGTATCAAACACATGGTTGTAGGTCATTCAGAGGTAACGGAAGTGGAAAAACGCTACAACGGATGCGTATACGCTGTCAACGTAAAACACGCCAGAAATTACAAGAGTAACCGTACAGGCGGTTTGATGATTGACGGTGACACGCTGTATGCAGTAACATATAGTGGAGAAAAACAGTATTTTGAGGCATTGCCAGAATAAAATAATAAAGCCTGTCGGCAAGACAGGCTTTATTATTCACTGCACCATGGCATGGCGATATCCTTGTACTTTGTTCCAGCTGCCACGGGTGAAATCGGGAACAGCAACCGGTGCGTTGTTGTTTTCAATAGAGATGCGTCCCAGTACTCCCACACAACTCCATTCCGCCAGGTCATACACATCCATATCCAGAGGTAAACCGTTGCGCAGGCAGTAAATCAGGCGGTAATCCATAATGAAATCCATCCCGCCGTGGCCTCCCACAGTTTTGGCTTGCTCTTCCAATTCCCTTTGAATGGGGTGTTTGTATTGTTCCATAAGTAAGCGTCTGGTTTGCTCAGGAACGTATCGGTGTGCATGCAGATTTTCCAAATCGGGTGTGCCTTCAGCAGCTATTTGAGAGGATTCCAAAGCGTATCCGGGGAAGGGGTATTTGTTGGCAAATCCTTTGGTACCGGAGAGCTGATACATCCTGCTGTACGGTCTGGGAGAGGAAACATCGTGTTGCAGGTGTATGGTCTTGCCTTTCTCAGTGCGGATGATGGTCATGGTATTTTGTCCGTTGGCAAACGCATAGGCTTCTTCCGGCTCAACACCTCGGTTTGTTATTAAAAACTCCGGGATGTTTACTGCTTTTGTATCCATGGCTACCAGTACCTTCATTTTGTCTCCACGGTGGATATCCAGGGCTTGGCATACAGGGCCTAAACCGTGCGTTGCGTAAAGGTCTCCTTTAAAAGCCTTGTTGGCCTGTATACGCCAGTCGCCTTCGTAATGGTTCCAAAAATCTTCCAGGTTGTGGATATAGGCGCCTTCGCCATGCAGGATTTCTCCGAATAAGCCCTGTTGTGCCATATGAAGGGTGGTCAGTTCAAAGAAATCATAGACGCAATTTTCCAGCATCATGCAATGCTTGCGTGTTCTCTCAGACGTGTTGATGATTTGCCATATTTCATCCAGATTCATGGCACCGGGTACTTCTACGGCTACATGCTTGCCTTTTTCCATAGCATATACGGCCATTTGTGCATGCATTTTCCAATCGGTCACAATATATACCAAATCTATGTCGTCTCTGTCACACAATTGTTTCCAGCTGTCTTCGCTGCCACTGTATGCTGCAGCAGGTGGAAAACCGGCCTGCTCCAATATGTTCTGCGTTCCGGTTACACGGTCTTCATGTTTGTCGCAAAGGGCCACAATGCGGACACCCGGTATGTGGGTAAAACGACGAACGGCACCGGGTCCGCGCATACCTAGTCCAATGAAGCCCACACGGACCGTATCCAAGGCAGGAGCCGCAAAGGCAATCATATCTTCCTGACCTGCAGGACGAGGCGGCACCTTGGTTTGGATGGGCAGGGAAGTAGTGCAGGCTATCAGAAAAATAAAGATGGCCGGGCAAAGAATGCTGTAAAAACGTTTCATGGTAATGTATATTAATTGGATGTGGGGTTTTGAGTTAATGTACTTCCGGAGCTTCTGTATGCATTTATGGCATCTTGTGGTATATAATATACGACACGGTAGTCGGTTGCTTTTATTTCTTCCATGGCCTTATGAGGACCCGGATATCTTCTTGTCAGGGATTCCCCGTTTCTAAATACATCGTAACTGCGTTCAGCCTGGAAAGCCAGTTCCAATTGACGTTCTTTGTCTATCCGCTCTTTAGCATTGGAAGCATCCAGGGAAAGATAGCCTTGTCCCGGAATGGAACGCTCACGAACGGTATTCAATGCACGCAAGGCATTGACAAAGTTACTCTTTTTTGCTTCTGCTTCTGCAATGTTCAGGTACATTTCTGCAAGACGGACTATGACAGGAGAATGCAAATGCGAATCTTCGCCTTCTCGGGAACATTTTGTAATATAAAACATAGGGTAGGCTCGATTGAGCTGCATTAGCTTATCAATGACTCCTGTATAAGTATTTCCGTCCTTATAGGCAATGGAATATATACCTTGCTCTTCATCAACAGGAGTAAGTAAATAAGTGCTCTCTCCTTCCGTACAGAAAATATTCCCACCGGATTGGGTAATGGGAGCCTGAACATAATCAAAATTGGTATGCACTCCACTGCTGGTATATACATCTTTAATAAAACGGAATACATCAGTATATTTTGCATCATATTGAGGTTCAATAAATGCTGCACGTGCATCTACAATAATATTGTTGTACCAATCATTACGTCCTGTCTCATCCAGCAATTGCAGGTATTTGGCACTGGCATACATCTCTCCCCAGCCCATACCACCGATGTTGGCATACATACCACCTACTCCATAGTAGTGATCATAGCCGGAAAATTCCGAAGCAACGCGTCTGATGGCAAAAATGGTTTCACGGTTGTTTTCCGGCCGGTACGTGTTATATTTCATGAACTCTGCTCTGGGAAGCAAAACATATTTTCCTGAATTGATAACATCGTTTGCATATTTTATGGAAAGGTCTGCATATTGCGCATTTGGATTTTCGTAAGTTCCACTCATATAAAGATATAAACGTGATAACAGAGCTTGTGCCGCTTCTTTAGATGCATAGATGTTACCCTTATCAATGCTCAGTAAGGAAATGGCCTTTTCCAGGTCAGAAATAGCTTGTTGGTATGTTTCTTTTACAGAAGAACGATCAGGTAGTTGGCCAAAAACGTCTTCCGGTGTTCCATTGACTATCGGGACACCAAGATTTGTTTCCGGATTTTGAAAATAAGGCCTTCCATAGGCTCTGCATAGGTAGAAATACATCATTCCGCGTAGAAAATAACATTCACCTAATTGACTGTCAACTTCAGGCCCCTGACCTTCGTCTATCATGTTGATGATGTTTGATGTTTGTGCTATGGCTTTATAGCTGTTATCCCAAAAACTCTGTAAACGATAGTTATTGGGCGTTCTGGAATAAGAGATGAATTCATAAAATGCATCAGTAGAGGTACCACGAATCATGATGTTGTCGCCGGCGTATTCTCCACATCTGTGCATGACGTCTGCCCAGCCTTTCAATTGTGCGTAAGCACCGTTTAGCAGAGTTTCAAGGGAAGCATCCGGATCACTCTTGACTTGTTCATCCGGCATAGAACCGTATGGCAATCTTTCGAGACTGCATGCTGTTAATAAAATGCCGGCTATAAATAAAATATATAAAAGTATCTTTTTCATTTTGTTTATCCTTTGTTAGAACGTTACGTTAATCCCAAATAAAAACTTCCGTGTAGTAGGATATACAGTGGTAGTTACACCAACAACCCTTCCGTCATAAGATGGTAATTCGGGGTCAACTCCTGAATAATCAGATATGGTAAATAGATTTTCTCCTGTAAGGAAAAATCTTATGTTGTGCAGTTTGTATTGTGGTAATTGCAGGTTGTATCCTAAGGATAGCGTACGCATTTTAAAGTAAGAGCCGTTTTCCAGGTATCTGGAAGAAACCTTATTTGAATTGGAGGAGTTGTTATAGGAGGGAACAGGGTGAGTAGCTATATCACCCGGTTTTTCCCATCGCTTCCAGGAAGGTAACAGGCGCATTTGGTTTCGATCGCTGTAAGCACCGTCAGAGTCGTACTCAGCCCGGGTATAATTATAAATAAGTCCGCCTACGGAGAAACCAAAAACTGCGTTAGCATCAAATTGCTTCCACATAAAGGATGTAGACAGACCCCCAAAAAATCTGGGTGTGTATGCTCCAATTTCTACCTGATTTGCCTCTGCATAAGATTCTGTGATTTCCCGAATTTCTTTACCTGAAGGATCTTTAACTGTCTTGTACCATTGAGGTGCTCCTGTTTGCGGATTTACACCTGCCCATTCGCGTAAGTACCAGGTGTCCGCGTCTTGTCCTTCTCTTAAAATTCTGTCTGCAATACCTGCTATGTTTACACCACCGCTAATGATGACAGGTGCGACTTCGCCGGTTACAGGATCTCTCTCTCCATACAGTTCTGTTACTTTGTTACGGTTCAGGCCAATATTTCCTTCAATGGTCCATAAAACATCTTGTTGTTTTAACACATCAACGCTAAGAATAGCTTCAAACCCTTTATTGCGTACCGCACCAATATTTCTCCAAACCCGGGTTACTCCCGTGAGCCCGGAAACAGGTACCTGATACAGCAGGTCGCTGGTGTTTTTGTCATAATAATCTAACGTTAGCCGGAGTCTGTCAAATAATCCGACATCGATACCAATACCTGTAGTGTATGATTTTTCCCAGGTAAGATCTTTATTACCTATTTGGGAAATCAGGGCTCCAGAGTCTTCATTGTAACTTACAGCGGCAGAAACAGAATACAAATCGTATTGTGGATAAAGGGATGAAGGACGGTTACCAACCGATCCATAAGAAACCCTGAGTTTTAACTCGTCAACTGATTGAAAGTCAAAAAATTTTTCACGATGGATATTCCAACCTCCGCTTACGGAAAAGAAATTTCCATACTTTGCATTGTCTCCAAAGTTTGAAGCTCCGTCACGACGGACAGACACTTGAGCCAGGTATTTATTATCGTATGCATATGCAATATTGGAAAAAAGAGATTGTACTGCCCATTCAGAAATACCGCCTTTTGTTGCTTCCGGTTTAGCTGTAACGTCCAGAATCTGAAACCCCGGTACAAACCCTATTCCGGTAGCGGTAACTGATTTGCCCATATAATCGTTAAACTCATAGGCTAACAAAGCATGGACGGCATGTTTGTCGAATATTTTGTCAAACTGCAACAGTTGACGTGTATACCTACGCATCATTTCTGAGTAATACTCTGTTATACGGCCTTTTACACCCAGTGCAGAGGAAGAACGCGGGTCTGCATAACTTTTTGAGTTACTGAGTTGGAGTTTGATATTGTTTACAGAGATGAATGTAAGCCAATCGGTAATTTTTATATCAAAATCGAAATTCCCCATAAATTCATAGACTACTTGTTTCCCAAAATTCCATTGCAGGTCATACATGTAGTTTGTGCTGTTGCTGTTTACCCAGAGGGGAGAGTAATGTTCCACAATATTTCCTTCTTTATCGTACGGACTGTCCCATGGCAAATTGGAATACATGGCACTAACGGAATATTGCCGATTGTCCACGTTACGTAATGAACCGGAAATAAACGGTTTAATAATTAACCATTCAAAAGGCTTGTATACTGTTTTATACAAGAGATTGTAGCGTGTATAGTGATATCCTTTTACAGCACCCGTTTCATCGTAAACACCAAGAGAAACAAGAGATCGTAATTTTTCGCTTCCCCCGGTTAATGACAAATTGTATTCTTGTAAGATTCCTGTTTGTGAAGCATGATCCCACCAACTGAAATCACTATTTCTTAAATCAGGATTCCAGCGGGGGAATACAATAGATTCTTGATTGGTAAAAGATTTATAGTAATCATAGAGTTCTGCTCCGTTCATTACTTTCATATTACCGCTGTGGAGGCGGCTCACTCCTGCTTTAGCAGAAAAGTCGATACGCAATCTATCGGCCTTTGGTGATTTGGTCGTTACCACAATTACACCATTAGCTCCTTGTGAACCGTATATAGCTGTAGAGGCAGCATCTTTCAGAATGGTCATAGTTTCAATATCTGCCGGACTTAAAGAGCCTGAACTATTTCCTATAATAACACCGTCTACCACCCATAAAGGGTCTGTACTTCCATTTATGGTTGATTTTCCCCGAATAATGATAGCCCCCACAGAACCGGGTTGACTGGAACCCGGAGCTACATACACTCCCGGAGTCTTAGATGAAAGCATATTTTCTACAGATGGGGAAGTAACATTTTTTAATTTTTCAACCGGAATAGCATGCAAAGAACCCGTAAGACTTTCTTTTCTTTGGATAGAATATCCTACAACAATCAATTCTTCCAGATATTTTATGTCTTCACGTAAAATAACCTGAAGAAAAGAATCATCTTTTGTCTGCACAAGTTGTGTTTGAAAGCCTAAAAAAGAGATTTGCAAGACAGCGTCCGGTGTAACAGCAAATGTGAAATTACCATTGTAGTCTGTAATTGTACTGTTGTTGGTTCCGGATTCCAATACGTTGGCGCCAACTAAGGGGTTACCATAGATATCCAGAACCCTTCCCTTTATTTCTCTTTTTTCTTGTTTATATAGCGGAGCTGCCGATACTTTAACAGGTTGATGTTGTCTGGCAAACAGTAAAATGTGGTTTTTTTCCACCTGAAAATCAATATCATTATCTTTGAACAACAGGTGTAACACTTTGGAAACGGGTTGGTGTTCAGCTTCTACACAGACTTCTTTACTGACATCTACTTCGTTGTTGTAGATAAACAGGTAATCTGTCTGGTTTTCGATTTCATGCAATGCTTCTTTTATAGTAGCATGTTGTTTTTTAAGAGTGATTCTTGCGTTTTGGGAATAACCCGGAACGGCGTAAAAAACAAGAATCAAGATAAGAAGCGCATATTTAATAATATTATTTGCATTTTGCCTCTTATTCTTATTCAGATTATTCATACTTTTGTAAATGTTTTGGTTAATACAATTGAAGTTGCTTTGATTTGTGTTGACAAAATTTTTAATCGGTAAGCGCCACAACGCTTACCGATTTTTCATAGGATGTTTACAAATATTCAATTATTTCATAGGCAGTTTTATTTAATATGTATAATGTTGTTTTCATCGTCTCTTTCATATGTAAAGTGGATGCTCTTTTGTAAAACACGGAGGGCATAATCCAAACCATCAGCTTGCCGGAATTTCCCGGTATAAGTATGTGATGGGATATGTGTTGTGTCGACCTGTATGGTTACATCGTAACATTTTTCCAGGGTATGGAGTATTTCATTTAAATGTTTATTGTGAAAAGCAATAAGTCCTCTTCTCCACAAGTATTTGTCTGTGTCAGTAATATCTGTTACTTCCAAACGATCTCCCACAAGGGTACTTTTTTCATTGGGTTGTAATGAAACATATTCCGATTCATGCAAATACACATGTAAACGCCCTTCGAAGAGACTGGTCTCGAAAAAATCTTTATGAGCATAAGATTCAATATTGAAAGAAGTACCCGTAACAAAGATTTTTCCGTATGCTGTCTGTACAGTAAAAGGGGTGTTTTTAGTGCTAACAACATCGAAGTAGGCTTCACCGTCCAGATAGACCTCTCTGTTTTTCGTATGGAATCTGGAAGGATACTTCAGTACGGTATTTCCGTTTAACCACACACTTGTACTATCCGGTAACACCATATGGATGCGTTGACCCGAAGGTACGTACATGGTACAGTATTGTTGGTTTTTGCTTTTTGGCTCAAAAAAACAGAGACCTATGAGTATGAAAACAAGAGCTACAGCAGCTACTGAGCCAAATACACAAAGGACGTAGTGATAAGGACGTTTCTCTTTTTTTATAAGCTTGGGAGGATTCAAAATCAACGCATCATAGGTGAGGCGTTCAGTATAGAAGGTATGTTTATTCTCTTCAGAGGTTTCCATCCATTGCCGGATGGCCAGCTCTTCTTTCTTATTGGTTTCTCCTTCAAAAAACTTAAATAATAATGCTCTGTTCATAAGTAGTCTCTGTTATATATAACAGTTCAGCAGCTAAAAACCCTAAAAAGATTAAGTTAAAACCGGATAAAATCTTTAAGGGAAATACGTAAACATCTGAGAGCTTTTGATATATGAAACTCAACCGCTTTGTTGCTTAATCTCATTTGTCGGGCAATATCTTTATAGGAAACCCCATGAAAACGATGAAGAATAAAGATTTCCCTGGTTTTCTCCGGTAAATTTTGGAGCGTAGCATCAATGATTAGTTGAATTTCATTAGACAGCATAAAGTCAGGATCACAGGCTTGTAAAGACTGGATACTTACCTTCAATTTCCATTGAGCCTGTTCATTTAGGTCTCTTTTTACGCGTTGTGTTATTTGTAAAGATTGAAGATAGTTCAGGCATCTGTTTTTAATGATGGTAAGTATATAAGCTTGTGGATTTGTATTAGGCAGTAAGCTGTCCTTTTTCTCCCAATATATAGTAAATGCCTCTGAAACAAAGTCTTCCGCTACTTGTCTGTTATTAACATACCCTTCTGCAAAGCGAATAAAGCGTTCGCTATACTGATTATAAAGGTTGTTAAACTGTTTCATCAATACTCTATACCGTAGCGGGCTTGTACGCCTCTATCCCAATAATGTTTGATATTTTTCATTTCAGTTATCAAATCTGCTTTTTCAAGAAGAACTTGTGGAGCGTACCTTCCGGTAATGACTACTTCGGTAGCTTGGTGTCTTGCATCAAGCGCCGAAAATAAATCCTCAATGGAAAACAAGTTGTAATACAACGCTATGCAGGCTTCATCCATAACAACCAATCCGTAATGTCCCGACGATAAGGCTGCTTTTGTTTCACGGAGTCCCTGAAAAGCCAGGCGGATGTCTTCCTGCTCGGGCTCTTTATGAATGAAACAATCCCTGCCATATTGACGAATGGTAATGTTGGGCAGGTTTTCTTGAATGGTTGTTACTTCTGCGTAGGCTTCACCTTTCACAAATTGGGCGAAAAACACACGACTTCCGGCCCCAACAGCTCTCAGAGACAGTCCTAAAGCTGCGGTGGTTTTTCCTTTTCCGTTTCCGGTATAGACATGAATATAGCCCATGCTGCTTTTTCTATATATTGGATATATACAGATTTGATTTACACAATATTAATAAAAATTGTGGATTTTCTTATTTTTACATCATGAAAAATACACTTAAAGCCTATATTGGTTTGATTTTAATGATCCTCATTGTGGGATTTTCTTTTTTGTTTGTGAAGATGGGATTGGCTGTCACCAACAGTTACGATCATTTGGCACACAGGTTCAATGCGGCATTTCTCTTTGTACTTCTCTTGTGGGGAACGGGAATCATTAAAATACAGAAGATAGAGAAAAAGGAATGGCTTAAGATTATAGGAGTATCTATTTTTTACCCTGTGCTGTGTTTTGGCTTTCAGACGGTAGGATTAGAGTATGCCACTACATCTCAGGCCGGAATTATTTTTGCGCTCGTGCCTGTGATTACGTTGTTAGGGGGTACTATTTTTTTGAAAGAAAAAACATCAGTGCAACAGAAGATAGGTATTGTGCTTTCAGTTGCAGGGGTTATTTATTTGTTTGCAGGAAACAGCCAGGCAGAGACCGGGAATATTAAAGGGACTGTATTATTGTTGTTGTCGGTGACGTCTATGGTCGTTTACTATATGATAGGAAAGAAAATGATGGAGCGTCACGACTCTCTGTTTTTAACCGGCATCATGATTTTGGTGGGGTTTGTTATTTTTAACGTGCTTTCAGTAGGGCGTCATCTTCTTTACGGCACACTCCCCGAGTATGCAGCACCGTTATTCCATGCGCGCTTTTTGATATCAGTATTGTATTTGGGGGTACTTTCTTCTGTGTTGACCTCCTTCTTTTCCAATTATGCCCTTGTCCATATATCTACCACACAAATCAGTGTTTTCAACAATTTGATACCCATCATTACCATACTGGCAGGGATACTTGTACTTCATGAGACTTTATCCATCAGGCAGATTGTCGGAGGAGCAGCTGTGATGCTGGGAGTCGTATTAGTAGTAGGTATCCGCTCGGCAAAAAATAAAAACGCAAACAAAAAGCATACATCATGAAAAAACGAATACAGATAGCCAAAACAGCTCCGGCCGCTTATAAAGCCATGCTGGATATAGAAAAATATCTGGAAAAAAGCGGTCTGGACAAAACCTTGTATGAATTGATAAAAACAAGGGCTTCTCAAATTAACGGATGTGCCTACTGCTTGAATATGCATACCCGCGATGCTTTGAAATGGGGAGAATCTCCGCAGCGTTTGTTTTTGCTGGACGCCTGGCGGGAAACGGATTTGTATTCGGATAAAGAAAAGGCTGCTTTGGCTTTGACCGAGTCCATTACATGCATAAAGGAAGGTAACGTACCCGACGATGTTTACGAGCAGGCGGCTGCCCATTTTTCAGAAAAAGAACTGGCGGCCGTCATTATGGCCGTAGTGGCCATCAATGCCTGGAACAGGATTTCTATAGCAACACGAACACCTTTGGATTAAAAACCGTATATTTAAATGATAAAAAAATCTGTTTTATGCTTAGTTGGACTGAAATAACCATCCGTCTTTTATTGGCGGCTGTACTTGGTGGTCTGATTGGTATTGAGAGGGAAAGAAGGGTTTGGGTGGCCGGAATGAGAACGCACATGATGGTTTGTGTGGGTTCTTGTTTGGTCATGATTGTGTCTGCATTTGGGTTTTCCGATATTTTAGGGACCGACTTTGTAGACCTGGATCCTTCCCGTGTGGCTGCACAAGTAGTGAGCGGTATAGGGTTTATCGGAGCCGGAACCATTTTGTTTTCACGCCATGGAACGGTACGTGGTCTGACTACGGCAGCCGGATTGTGGACAGTAGCCGCCATTGGCCTGGCAACGGGAGGTGGCTTGTATTATGCCGCCGGCATTACTACATTTATTGCATTGATTATTTTATGGGCTATTCAGCCCCTGGAATTCTATATTGCAGGAAAGTTGCGAAAAAACACATTGAGGATAAAAGCACAAGGAGGTTTTATTTGGTCGGACTGGGTTAAGGAGCTTTCCAATAAAACCGTTTTGAGTATTGAATCCGTACGTATGGAAAAAGATGGAGATGATTATGTGTACCACATTCGTTTTGAGAACATAGACCAAAAACAGGTGGACAAAATGATGGATGAACTTAAAACAGAGCCGTCCGTCACGGATTTTTCCTGGTCACGTCAGTAGTCACATCAATTTTAAAAAATCATATTATGAAAATAGGAATAATTATTTGCGGTCGGTATAACAACTGCGCCGGAGGAAAATGTTTGAGGGCCATGCGTAACCGCGAAGGGGCCTTTTCTATCTATTCAAAAGACGAACCTTTGGAAGTGGTCGGGTTTATTACTTGTGGGAGCTGTCCGGGCGTGAATGTGGAATACGCTCCGGCAGAAATGATTAAAAACGGGGCACAAGCCATTCATCTGGCCACAGGGATGGTGGTGGGCTATCCACCGTGTCATAGGGTGGATTATTTTAAAAGATTCATTGAAGAAAAATACAAAATTCCTGTTGTTATTGGTACACATCCCATTCCCATGAACTATTTTACAACCCACAGCCAGTTAAAAACCTGGAATACCGGCAAATGGCAGGAACTCATCAAACCTGTTTTGTCAGCTCCTGAAATGATGAAAGCGTATGATTAATAAAAGTTCTCTTTTAGCTTTTACCATTCTTTTTGCCATTCCGGCAACGACCCCGGCACAGTCCGGGGATTCGTTTTTAACCTGGTATGAAACACATGGTTTTAACCATACTCCACGTTATGAGCAAACGGTGCAATACGCCACCCGTTTGGCAGAAGCGTCATCGTTGCTCACTTATACTACAATCGGCACTTCGGCCCAGGGAAGAGCTATTCCTTTGCTCATTTTGGATAGGGATGGATTGCATTCTCCGAAGGAAATCAGGGATAAAGGGAGGGTAATCGTACTCGCACAGGCAGCCATTCACGCCGGTGAACCTGATGGAAAAGATGCCGGATTAATGTTGCTGCGTGATATAGTCATTCGGGGACAATACCGGGAATTGTTGGACTCGGTGTCCTTACTTTTTATTCCTATTCTGAATGTGGATGGGCACGAGGATTTTGGTACGCACTACCGAATCAATCAGAATGGACCGGAAGAAGTGGGTTCGCGAAATACGGCGCAACGGCTGAATCTGAATCGTGATTTTATAAAAGCCGAGACGCCTGAAATGCGTGCCTGGTTGCGGCTTTACGGATATTGGATGCCCGAGTTGTTAATTGACATTCATGTGACTAACGGAGCTGACTTTCAGTATGTGGCCACGTACGGACTGGATCAATGCGGTTATCTGGAAAGCCCGTTGGGCGACTGGAGTCGGCAGGTGTATGAAACCGAGCTGAACAAAGCCATGCAGGAAGTGGGGTATCCTTTATTTCCGTATTTTGATTTTGTGGATTATACAAGCCCTTTGTCCGGTGTTATGCCATCCAATTTCACGCCTCAGTATTCCAATGGATATGCACAGGCCAACAACAGAATAGGACTTTTATTAGAGAACCATATTTATAAGCCGTACAAAGAAAGGGTGACGGCTGCTTATCACGTTTTGTTATCCTCCATGCGCATATTAAGCCGACACGTAGCTACGCTCAAACGTTTGGTGGCTCAAACAGATTTGTACGTAAGTGGAGAGGCGTTCAGAAAGGATTCCTTTCCGCTGGTAATCACCCACGATAAGAAAGAAAATCGATTGGTAGATTACCTGGCCTGGGAAGAAAAAACGGTTGTGAGTGATTTATCGGGAGCTCCCTGGACATATATTGACCATACGGCTCCTGTGACGCTTCAGATACCTTATTATATGTCGTATAAACAGGAGCGCAACGTCAAATTGCCACGTGCATACATCATTCCTCAGGAGCAGCGCCAAACACTTGATTTATTGGATGCGCATGGTATATTCTATGAAAGATGTCCGGCCAATGATACGTTATTGGTGGAAACGTACCGATTTATCAATCCCAGATGGTCGCCTTACCCGTATGAAGGACGTTTGACGCTTTCTGCGGATTATCAGGTACAAATAGAGTCCGTACCTGTGCGTAAAGGCGATATTGTTGTGCCGACTGCACAGCCCAAAGTGAAAGTGGTGGCACATATGTTGGAGCCAAAATCCACTACATCCCTGGTATATTGGGGATTTTACAATGCTTGGGCCCGTCCGGAAACGGAATTTTGGGTGCGTCTTAACTACATGGAGATAAAAGGGCGGGAGATGCTGACGGAAAATCCGGCTTTAAGAGAAGCCTTTGAACAAAAGAAAGCAATGGACCCGGCCTTTGCTTCCAATCCGCAAGCGATCCTGCAATTTTTTATGAATGAGGTGAGACAACAAGTAGAACGTGCCGCAAACCGGTATCCGGTATTGAGGCTGATGTAATGAAAAGCCCGGAATAAGGCCGGGCTTTTCATTGTTTTATTCACTCAGTTCGTATCCCCAGTCAATGCCTTTTAGAGTGGCAGGTACACCTGTTTTCATCCATACCGGCATGGGTGCGCCTTTCAGATAATGGTTGAAAAATTGTTCCAACCGTATGCTCAGGTCTTTAGCGTTCACCCTTTCCCTCAAATTGTGTACTTCTTTGTTGTATTGGAGCATCCATACGGGTTTGCCCAGTCTGCGCAAGGCAGTAAAATACTCAATGCCCTGGTACCAGGGGACAGCGTCATCCTGGTCGTTATGCATGATGAGTAATGGTGTTTCTACTTTGTCTGCAAAAAACAAGGGAGAGTTTTCTATATATAGGTCAAAACCGTCCCACAGGGTTTTTCCTATGCGGCTTTGTGTGTGTTCGTACTGGAATTGACGGATCATGCCGGAACCCCATCTTACACCTCCATAAGCGCTCGTCATATTGGCTACGGGCGCACCGGCACCGGCAGCTTTCCATTTGAAGGTTTCCGGTTGGGTAATCATATAGGCCACCTGATAACCGCCCCAGCTTTGTCCTTGTATTCCTATATTGTCGGCATCTATCCAGGGGTTTTCTGCAATCAGTTTTTTCACTCCGGGTACAATGCATTCAATGGCACTCTCTCCGGGATGACCTATCCGGTATACGATGTCCGGAACAAAAACGATGTATCCGTTACTTACAAAGAAGGGAATGTTGATGGTGGAACGGCTGGGTGCCGGAGCTCTGTATGAATGGATGGTGTGGGCTGATTTTTCATAGAAATACAGCAACATGGGGTATTTTTTTGCAGGATCAAAATCTTCCGGCTTGTATAAAATACCATCCAGGTCAAGACCGTTTGCAGATTGCCAGTGTACCAATTCCGCCGTACCCCAATTGTATTCTTTTTGTTGCGGATTGATGTCTGTAATTTGCACCTGTGTTTTAAAATGGTTTGCAGTAAGCCAGACATTGGGCGAATTTTCAAAATTATGCTTGCTGTAAATCATCACTTTTCCCTCTTCCGGCTTTATCAGGTTTACAAAAGTCATCGGCTCCATCACCCAACGTGTGAGAACAGGACGCCGTTTTCCCATTTCTTTGTAATAATACCCGTTTTCCTTGGTCTTGTTATCAAAAGCAGAAAAATATAACGTTGTTTTTTGTTTGATGGCGTCTTTTATCATACCGGGAAATGTCGAGCCAGACCGGGGTTTGTCCAGACGAATTATGCGGAACGTTATGTTTTCTTTTCTGCCCAGGCCTTCCGTAATATTGACAGGCGAAGTAATTCCCATAGGATCCAGCTGCCATACGTCAAAACGGTCGTTCAGAAAAAGGGCTTTGTCTTCTTCCAGCCAGCCACCAAATCCATAAGATGAGGCCATAGAAGGCGAATCATGTTCTTCGTTGTCAAAAGAAACGTCCATACCCTTTGTAAGGCACACGATTTTTTCTGTTTTCACGTGGTACGTGTACCATTGCTTTTCTTTGTTGTTGTACCAAACCAGGAAGTTCCCTTCCGGTGATGCACTTATCTGGGAAATGTACATGTCTTCCAACAACAAACGCGCGGTGCCGTCGGCTATATCAATCAAATACAAATCTGAGCGTGGATTGGAGTCCCATGTGGATTCTATCTGATAGGGATATTTGCTTACGCAGTAACCCCAGGATGCGTCATACTCCTGTGGTACCTGAACAGTCATGTATTCGTCTGCAGAAAGCTGACGCCAGGATACGGATGGCATTTTGTTTTTTTCTTGCCCGTCTTTCAGATCTGCTACACATAGATATGATTTTTTCAAATCGCGATTCAGGTTGATGAGCTGTTGCGGCTGTACGTAAGGGTCTTTATAATGCCAGATGTCCAGTTGGGCTTTTTCAGAAGCCGGTAGTGTGGTATCCTTTTCCGGCAATACGGGAGCAATGCCAAAGAACAACCGATGTCCTGATTTGCTGAAAATCAGGGCTCTGTTTTCGCTTATCCTCCAGTTTTCTTGCAAATCTTCCAGGTTGTTGTCCAGCAGGACGGCAGCCTGAGGCATTCCGTCTGTATAGTACAAGATACTTATGTGGTCTTTCCCTTGTTTAGTAGTATCCAAATTGGCATAAAATACCAGATGGCGGTTGTCTTCACTGACAACGGGCAGCTTGACTTTTTGTTTAAGATCAAACTTGTACAGGCTGGTCAATTGCTTATTCTTTGGAGTATACATAAACAATCCGGCTTCCAGCAAACTGTCTTTGGAGGAAGGTCTGCGGATAAAAAACAGCGTGTCGCCTCCGGTACTGAAATTGTATTCTGACACGGCCGGTAACGTATCTATGGTACCGTCAGACAGCCGATATACCATTAGATTCTCACCTTGTTCTTTTTCTTTTTTTGGTGGCTTTTTGCCACCGGTAGTATCTGCCGGCATGTCCGATTGAAAGGCTATGTGAGTTTTACCCAGCGTACCTATTTTAACTGATTTAAGATAAGGGATTTTTTCCAGTTTGCCGGTAGCGGTATTGTATATACCTAAGGTGTCCTTGGGCATATCGGCCGGCTTTTTTTTCTTGAGTTTGGCTTCTTTTGTTTCAGCAAAGAACGGTTTTATGGTGGCTACCAGAAATTTTCCGTCCGGGGTCAACTTGGGTTGTGCAGCCCTGTCTATGGTTTGTTTTTCCAGTGTTTTTAAGTTGAGTATTTCAACGTAGCGGTCACCCTCTTGCTCCTGAATCAGATAAGAAGCAAAGGTGCCGTTATCGCTAATGGAAAAAGTACCTACGCTTTTCCAGGTATCGTATACACTATGGTCAAGAGGTTTTTTCTGTGCAGCCGTAGGTTGTTGAGCCCACAGAGAAAGTGTAGCCAAAAAAAATTGTAAGGTAAATATGTATTTTTTCATGGGTGCAAACTTTTGTATTTATTTCAGCACTCCCAGCTTTTTGCCCACTTTGGTAAAGGCGGCAATACATCTGTCAAGATGTTCACGTTGGTGCGCAGCTGAAATCTGCACGCGGATGCGTGCCTCGCCTTGCGGTACTACCGGATAATAGAAACCTATTACGTAAATACCTTCGTCCAGCAGGCGGGCAGCCATTTCCTGACTCAGTTTGGCATCGTACAGCATGACGGCGCATATAGCGCTGCGTGTGGGTTTGATATCAAATCCGGCAGCCACCATTTTCTGTACAAAGTACCCGGTATTTTCATGCAAGCGGTCTTGCAGATCGTTGGTATGGGCCATCATATCGAACATTTCAATACCCGCAGCAGCGACTACCGGAGGAATGGAGTTGGAGAACAGGTAGGGGCGGGAGCGTTGACGCAACATGTCGATAATCTCTTTTTTACCCGTCGTAAAGCCACCAATGGCGCCGCCAAAGGCCTTGCCCAGCGTGCCGGTGATGATTTCAATTTTACCGCGGAGGTTGAACAGCTCGGTTACTCCTCGGCCCGTTTCGCCCACCACTCCCGCCGAATGGCATTCGTCAACCATCACAAATGCGTCGTATTTTTGTGCCAACTCGTAAATTTTATCCATAGGAGCCACGTTCCCATCCATGGAAAACACACCGTCGGTTACAATCATTCTGAAGCGTTGTGCCTGGGCTTCTTTTAGCTTTTCTTCCAAATCGGCCATATCGGCATTGGCATAGCGGTAACGTACGGCTTTGCTCAGACGGATGCCGTCGATGATGGATGCATGGTTGAGTGCGTCTGAAATGATAGCGTCTTCGTTGGTCAACAGCGGTTCAAATACGCCTCCGTTGGCATCAAAGCAGGCGGCGTAAAGGATGGTATCTTCCGTACCGAAAAACTCGGCCACTTTGGCTTCCAGTTCTTTGTGGATATCCTGGGTGCCACAGATAAAACGGACAGAGGAGAGTCCGTATCCATGAGAGTCCAAAGCTTTTTTAGCGGCTTCAATCAAGCGGGGGTTGTTGGAGAGTCCCAGGTAATTGTTGGCACAGAAATTCAACACTTCGGCGCCGGTGTTTACTTTGATTTCAGCTCCTTGAGGGGTGGTGATGATTCTTTCTTCTTTATACAGTCCGGCTTCCCGGATTTGGACCAGCTCTTTTTGAAGGTGGTCCTGAAGTCTATTGTACATAATATATGCTGTTTTTAAAATGATATCGTAAAGCACAAAGATATTACTTTTGGACACAGATTTGTATATTTGTGCCATGAAAAATATTTTGGTAATTGGCTCGGTAGGCCAGATAGGGTCGGAACTGACCTTGGAACTTCGAAAAAGATACGGCAGCCGTAATGTGGTTGCCGGCTACAGATCAACTTTGCCCGAGGGAGAATTGCTGGAATCGGGTCCTTCTGAACGGATAGATGCAACCGATATCGACAGGATTGCAGAAGTAGTGAAAAAATATGAGATTGATACCATTTACAATCTGGCAGCTATTTTGTCAGCCGTGGGCGAGAGCAAACCGTTGATGGCCTGGAATGTGGGTATTGGAGGCTTGATGAATTGTTTGGAGGTAGCTCGTGAATATAATTGTGCCGTCTTTACCCCCAGCTCCATAGGTGCATTTGGAGGAGGCACCCCCCTGGACAACACGCCGCAAGATACCATACAACGTCCGCAGACCATGTACGGAGTATCAAAAGTAGCCGGTGAGTTGTTGAGCGATTATTACTACAAACGTTTTGGGGTAGATACGCGCTCGGTACGGTATCCCGGTATTATTTCCAATGTGACCCTGCCCGGTGGCGGTACTACGGATTACGCCGTGGAAATATATTACGAAGCCATCAAGCACAAGAAGTTCACATGCCCGTTGAAAGCCGGTACGTTCCTGGATATGATGTATATGCCCGATGCCATAGAGGCTGCTATTGATTTAATGGAGGCAAATCCGTCTTTACTTAAGCACAGGAATTCTTTCAACGTGACAGCTATGAGTTTTGACCCGGAAATCATTGCTGCAGAAATCAAAAAACACATTCCCGATTTTGAGCTCACGTATGAAGTAGAGCCTGTAAAACAAGCTATTGCCGAATCCTGGCCCAACAAAATGGACGATAGTTGTGCACGTAAAGAGTGGGGCTGGAATCCTAAGTGGGATTTAGCTGCCATGACCGTGGACATGCTGAAAGTCATTGGAGAAAAACACGCCAAAGGCCTTATTTAATAGAAAATCATCCTACAGCATCCGGACCCAGACAAATTTCCACTCGTTACCCTGGTGTACCAAGGTTTTCCAGAAAATTTTTCTGGAAATAATTTGGTCTGTCAAGGGATCACGGTAGGAACAGGTGCTTTTGCCAATAGGTTGGACGGCAATTTTTTCACAGGTGTTTCTAAGCTCAGTTACAGAAGCATAGGGAACGTCTGTAAAAACATTCAAACCAATTTCAGATACATCTGCGTCATATAAAATGACACCGGACCTCTCCATTACCCATATATTAAAGGGCGTGTTTTGCACGAGCGGAACGATGATTTCTTCCAAAAGTTGGGCGGGCGAGAAAACTCCATTGATAAAACCCAATAATTGATCGTTGGTAAAAATTGGGTGAATTTCCAGAACGGCAGCATAACCTTCGGCAATGTGAAACAAATTGCTGAGCAAGGGTTGTGGGGTGGAAAGAACCTGTACCATAATATCTTGATGACCTATATGGGCTCCCTGAATGGGGTAATATTCCGGGGGCTCTGTCATCAGAAGAATGGCTTGTGGTGTAATAAAACTATTTTCCCGTGTAAAACGGCAAGCTGCTTTTAAACGTTGCAACTGGAAACGAATGTCAGAAGTGTCGGCTGAAAGGGAAAGCTGTAAAGCAGCATTCGTAAGTTGCAGACTGAGGCTATCCAAAGCTGCTTCTGTTTGATGAACGGCTGTTAAAAGAGCAGGCGGAAAATGGCGTTCCTGAGTTTGTTGACAAGATAATGCCGTTAACAAGGCAGCTGAAATCAAAAATTGAAAAATTCCTTTTCGTTTCATAACAGTACTAAGATAGAGTTTTTCTTTATATTTGAATAACCTCAAATTTGTAAGTATGAGAAAATGGTTCATCAGTATCCTGGTATTGTTTTTTACGAACAGTTTCCTTTTTGCACAAGGTCAGGAAACATCCTGGTTCTTCCCTAAGGGTGTGGAAAAAATGAATAATGAAATCCCGGCTCCACAGGATTTCTTTGGTTTTCAAATAGGTGCCCGACACCTTACGTACGATCAGATACTCATGTACGTGAGGCATCTGGACAAGATATCTCCCCGGGTTCAATTGATTGAAAACGGGTATACGTATGAGAAAAACCCCATTGCGTATGTAATCATCAGTGCTCCGGAAAATATGACTCGGTTGGAGGATATAAGGCTGGAGCAGTTGAAACTGGCCGATCCGGCAGTCTCGGCAAGTTTGGATTTGGACAAGATGCCTTTGGTCAATTGGCTGGGGTACAGCGTGCATGGCAACGAAGCCTCGGGCATGAATGCCTCGGCCCTTGTGGCTTATGCGCTGGCTGCGTCAGAGGACCCCATGGTGATGGACATGCTGGAGAAGAATGTCATTATCTTGCAACCGGCGTTGAATCCCGATGGAAGCCAAAGGTACGCGGGTTGGGTGAATGCTAATCTTTCGCTGGCCGGAGTGACGGATCCTAATACCAGAGAGTTTAGGGAACCGGCGCCCAGTAGCCGTACCAACCATTATTGGTTCGACCTGAACCGGGACTGGCTGTTGGCACAACATCCGGAAAGCCGCTCGCGGCTGGAAATTTTTCACCAATGGCTGCCAACCATGTTGAACGATTATCACGAGCATGGCAGTTTCCTTTCCACATTTTTTTCTCCGGGTGTAAGGAGCCGTACGAATCTGTTGATTCCGGATGAAAATTGGGTGTTGACGGAAAAGGTGTCTGCCTATCATTCGGACATACTGGGTGAAATTAGCGTTATGCACTTTACGAAAGAGAGCTACGATGATTTTTACCTGGGCAAAGGCTCTACATATCCCGATATTTTTGGAGCCATAGGCATTTTGTACGAACAGCCGAACCCGCGTGGCGTTTCCCGCACCTTGAACGATATGCATTACTCCCTGTCTTTCAGCACGCGTAATCAGGTGTTTAATTCTTTCAGTGCACTGAAAGCAGCGGTGGATATGAAGTATGAGATGCAGGATTTCCAGCGGAATTATTTTACAAAATGTCATAAACAAGCTGCAAAAGAGCCGGTACAGGCGTATGTGTTTGGTACGCAGGAAGACGTATCGTTAAGCCGGGAGATGTACCGCATGTTGGCGGCCCATAATATTGACGTGTACGGAATGTCCAAAGAAGTAATCCTGGATGGCAGAACATACAAGCCCGGCAGCGCCTGGGTAGTACCGGTTAAACAGACGGGTTATGCCGTCATCAAAACCTTGTTTGAGCGGGTGGATACGTTCCAGGATACGGTCTTTTACGATATTTCTGCATGGACTGCCTCCCTGGCTATGAACTTGCCGCATGCGGGAGTCAAAGATACAAAAGGGTTGTTGGGCGGTCGGATAGCCTCTGAAGAAGCGTTCGGAACAGGAATGCCTGCAGACATTCCTCTGTCCCATTACGCTTATTTGATAGAAACCACCGATTTTTATAACTATACGTTGCTTTATACTTTGATGGATAAGGGCGTATTCCTGCGGGTGGCTGACCAACCGTTTTCGTATAGGGTAAACGGACAGGAAAAGGAATTCCGGGCAGGTACGGTCCTGGTAGCCGTTGGCCAACAAAAATTATCACCCCAAGTATTGCACCAACTGATAGTAACATCTTGCGAACAATACAAAGGGGCTTCCATTGGGATTCATAGTGTAGAAGCCGGTTTGAGTACCGGAGGCATGGATTTGGGCAGCAACCGTTTTCGTATGATAACCAAGCCTTCCGTAGCTTTGTTGACAGACAGGGGAGCAACGTATGGGGTGGTAGGAGAATTTTGGCACCTTTTTGACAGTCGCCTGGGGATTCCCGTTTCTTTGATAGAAGCCGATGCGGTCAGGGATTTTTCCGGATATAATGTTTTGATTGTAGCAGGAAATATTTCTTTAACAAAGGCCGCCCAAGAACGTTTGCAAGAGTGGAGCAGCCGGCCGGGCAATACCTTTGTGGCTGTGGGTGCAGGATACCGCACGTTGAATGAGATAGGTGTTTCTCAAATCAAACACGTGCCGAGGCAAACCGAAGCTTCTGCAGCGGCAGGCGGCACGTACGAAGAGTCCCTGGGACAAAGGGCCTCGTCCCGGGTAAACGGAGTCATTTTGGAAGCGGCCCCGGACAGCACGCATCCGCTGGCCTTTGGTGCTGTATTGCCAACGGTGCCTTTGTTTAAAAACAGCGATATGGTAGTGGCCGAACCCCGCAGCCGTTTTGGTGTACCGGTACGTTATACACCACTACTACTTATGAGTGGCTATTTGCAAAAGAGGTATATGGAAGATTATTCGGGAACACCGGCTGTTCTTGTAGCTCGCGGCGTTGTCTTTTTTGCCGACAATCCGGTCTTTCGTGCGTACTGGCACGGCAGCACCCGACTGTTTTTAAACAGTATCTTCTACAGGGAATTGCTGCCGATGGGAGCGCTGTAGCTCAACGACATGTTTTGACGTAGTGCCTGATTATCTTACGGGCATTATGTTGCTATTTATTATTATAGTGATAGGGTGCCTGGGAGATGGGCTGCTTATGCTTTTTGAAAAAAGGAAGTAAAGATTTTAACGAGCAAATTTTTTACTTCAGCAGCCTTACGAAATACTCGTCGTAAAACTCAAAGCCGCCCAGGTGTCTGATCCTTAACGTGTCGTTGTGTAGCCGGTAGGGGTATTTTGTATCATAATCAATGCCGTAAAGGGTTATGATCTGGTCTTCCGGAGTCGGATATTCTTCCTTATTTCCAAGGTCTTGTGTTTTACTATGCGTCAAAAGAGTGTAAAAAATTGTATATATTTGCCTTACGCGTTCCACTATTTAATAAAAGAATCATCATGAACGCACAGAGAATAACAAAAGCAATTGTAACAACAGTGTTGGGTGTGGCGGCCACACTCATGCTTACGGGATGCCCGTGGTACGATCAGGATTACTCTTTTGATTTTGATTTTATTGTAACGGATACCCCAAAAAATCTTGAAAAACTGAATACAGCATACGATGATTACAACGCTGTAGCGCCGTATTTTCTGGACAGGTACGACTTCTTTTTTTCAACGAACAGGAACAGTCAGGGGGTAGACTTTGATATCATTTGTGTGCCTTTGGATATATCGTACCATAGAAAAAAAGATTTAACAAACATTTCTTTTTTGGAAGATCCGGTACTTAGCGAAGTACATGAAGATTTGCTGTCTAGAGCAAATAATGGCTCTGACCAGCTGGGCCCCAATTTTCTACTTAAAAAAGAAGGTTACCATTATTTTTTCTACGCAGACGATGAAGTAGGAAAT
Source organism: Bacteroidales bacterium (assembly GCA_049652385.1). Taxonomy (GTDB): domain Bacteria; phylum Bacteroidota; class Bacteroidia; order Bacteroidales; family UBA932; genus DMER64. Next base: position 48,916 of record JBASDX010000008.1, read on the forward strand.
TTTGATATTAAATTTATATATGGCAAGGCTGATAATTTGTGGGGATTTAAGGATTCGCAATCTTTGGAAGGACCGTTTGAGGCCTCGCTTGTGAATTCGGCATACGATGACCTGTATCCTGCTTTTGATAAAGATGGTAACATATTGGTCTTTTGCAGCAATCGGGAAGACGGAACGACTTTCAATATTTATGAAATAAATCTGGCGGATCTGGGGGTTGGTGCAGAACGGGTATTACATGAGGTATTGGATGCCGAACCAACAGAAGCAGAAAAGGTGGCCGTGTTATCTTCTCAGGGGAATGACAAATGCCCCTTTTTGCTCGGAAATACTCTTGTCTTTGCATCGGACAGAGAAAGCGGGAGGGGAGGTTATGATTTGTATTATGCCCGGCGTACCGGAAATACATGGAGTAATCCGGTTTCTTTTGGCAATGTCATAAATTCAGAGTACAATGAATACAGACCTATGCTGGTATGCTTGTTCCCATATTACAGCGTATTACTGTTCTTTTCTTCCGACAGGCCCGGTGGCAAAGGAGGGTACGATTTGTATTGCGTAGATGTAACAGAGCTGTTTAAAGAACTTTAAATAAAAGCTTTAAGTTTATTCACTTAGTACCCGTTACAGGTACGCCTGCGGGAGTTGTCTGACGCGGGTAAACTGTTCAAAAAGGTATGATACGCTAAGCAATTTGTGGTCTTCAAACGAGCGGGCCACGAAAGTAAGACCTGTGGGACCTCCTTTCTCTGTATAGCCCATGGGTACTATGGCACACGGGAAATTGGCCAGGGCTGCGTAGCTGGCTTCAAAATTGTCTATGGATAAAATAAAATCCAGGTTGTATGCGTTCATGGGTGTTTCAAAATACCGTTTTCCTTCGCTTTGCAGACGTTCCCTAACTGTGGCCAACTCTTCTGCCGTAAGTTCCATTTGGGCCATTTCTTCAAAAGTCTCCTGGCCGTACGGTACTCTAACCTCGCGATCTTTGTTGTTGTAGTCTACAATTTCTGCAATAGAACGTACAGTAATATTCTCCGAGGCGTATTGTTCCAGATAAGCAGGTAAGTCTACCCTCATGTCACCGCTTAATAAGGTGCCAAATCCTTCTGTGTTGATTTTTACGGGCTCAAATGTTATAACGGTTCCTCCAAGGCTTTCAATGATTTCTGTTTGTTGTTTGTAAAGAGGATTTTGCAAGAAATTTTTGTTGGCGCCAAACCGCAAACCGGCCAACGGATGCTCTTCTGAAATTACCGGGAGGTTCAGGTAGGTATCGTCGTTTGTCATAGCAGCCATTAAAATGGCGTTATCTATAACAAAGCCGGACATGGGACCGGGAGTATCCAGCGTGCCTGCCAGCGGAACACATCCGCCTCTGTCCAGCAGTCCAACCGTAGGTTTAAGAGCTGCTAACGAACTCTTGCCGGATGGGGATAAAATGGACCCGGATGTTTCTGTACCGATAGTGACGGCGGCATAACCGGCTGCCATAGCCACTCCGCTTCCGGAACTGGAGCCTCCTGTATCGTAAATTCTTCTTCCGTAAGCATTCAGCGTTTGCCCACCTACGGCACTATATCCGTTTGGACCTACTTCAAAGATATAATTGGCCCATTCCGTCAGGTTTGTTTTACCTAATATTATGCCACCGTTGGCTTTTATATTCGCTATCAGAGCAGCATCTTCCGTATAATTCTCTTGCAGAATATGTGCACCGGCAGTAGTAGGCATTCCGGACACTCCAATATTGTCTTTGACCAGAATGGGTATGCCGTATATGGGATGAGAGCCGGGAGCCTTGTCCCTTGCACGTGCTTCTTTCACGGCATTGGGATTGATGGCGATAATGGCATTGAGCAGGGTTTCTTTGTTGTTTTCAAATTTGGCAATCCTGTACAAATACCATTGCGTAAGCTTCTCATACGTAAGAGTACCTTCTTGAATATGTTTCTGAAGAGTAGGTATGTCTTGTCCCAAGATGTAAGGCTTCAATTGCTCGTATGCTTCTTCGGAAAAATGCTTGATTTGCGGTTGCAGGGATTCCCACAGTTTGTTTTTATCCAGGACTTTTGACTGGATAAGTTTGTACCGCATTCGGACTAGCTCATGCGTGGCGTTTTCAGCAAGTTCCTGACTTTCGTCGTATGGAACCCACGGTTCAATAACCGTTTTTGGAGTTTGGTTACATGCGTTAAGCATTCCTATTAGTAAAAGAGGTAAAATGTGTTTTTTCATAATACGTAAAAATAACAGAAAATATTGAGTTTTTCTATTTACCTACGACACAGTTTGGCGTAGGTGGGTATTATGTTTGAACCAAAAATTAATAAATTATAACCTATAACAAGATAAAAACGACTGAAAATGAAGTGAAGGAGTAGAAAAAAAAGAAAATCGTTATATTTATACACAATTATGAAAAGCATCCATATAGGAAGTATTATTGAACAAAAAGTTAAGGAGCAAAAGATAAATATCTCTGATTTTGCAAAACTTATCAATCGCTCCAGAACAACTGTTTATGACATTTTTCAAAGAAAAAGCATTGATATTGACCTATTGCTTGTTATTTCAAAGGCACTGGATTTTGACTTTTTGACGGAAATTTATGTTCCTCAAAATAAAAATAAACAGGAAAAAAAATACTTTGTGGCTATTGAAGTCGATCCCAGTGAATTACCGGCAGCATGTCTTCAAGCAACTACAAAAAAAATAATCTTTTGTTCAGATACATAAACAGTTGTGTCAAAAAATTTAAACACTTATCATTAGGTTTTTAATAGGAATTTCGCCAATTTTAAGGAATATTCCTAAATCATAACTTGATGAAAAAAACTGTTTTTTTTAGGATTTTCGTCCTGCTTCAATTTATCCTTCACGTGAACGTTTCTTATGCAGAGCCACATGTGATAGACTCTTTAAAAAGAGCCTTGGAACTGGCTCAAGCTGACACATCAAAGGTTATAATATTCAGCAAATTGGCGGACAGGTTAGAAGATTTTTCTGAGTATCATGATAGTAAAAAATACGCAGAAGAAGGGATAGCCCTGGCAAAACAAATAAAGTTTGCCTACGGAGAAGGCATTTGTTATAACAGTAAGGGACATGCATACTTGGGATTGAGCGATATAGATTCAGCCTGGTATTGCTACAATAGGTTCTATGAAATTGCCTCAACAAAACTGAAGGACTCTTTGCTGAAAGCAAAAGCTATGGACAATATAGCTGTTGTATATGTGCATAAAGGAGACTTGGAGAAAGCACTGCATTATAGGACTCGTTCCACTGCCATTTACCAGGAGTTGGGTGAAAAGAAATTGTTGGCAAATGGAAATATGTGGTTAGGGAATATCTATAAAGAGAAAAAAGATTTGACAGAAGCCATCAGATACTACATGTTGGCCAAAAAATACTGTGAAGAACTGGGAGACGAGAGTGTTCTTCCTTATGTGCTTATTAACCTGTCTGCTGTGTATACAGCCATTGACGAACATGAAGAAGCCATAGATTATGCAAAGCAAACCATGGCTTTGTTTGAAAAGTTGGGAAGTAAAAGCGGGCAAGCGATTACTTTGTTCAGGGTGTCGTATTCTTTAATGCAAACAAACCGGTATGAAGAAGCTCTTGAAAATCTTTTACTGGCAGAAAGTATTTTCACTTCTATTGGGGACAGATATTTTTTAAGTCTGGTTTATAACAGACTGGCACTTATTTATTCACGTTGGGAGCAGTGGGATAAAGCCGAATGGTATTACAAAAAAGCAATGGCCTATCCCGAGGAAACGGAACGTTTTCCGGATTTGGTAAACATATATCATGGTTTGGCTTCAATGTATATGATGAAAAGGGATTACCGGAAATCTCTTGAATATTTCAGAAAAACGGAGCAAATATACAATCACTTGAATGATAAGACGCCCATAAGGAATATGTATTACAATTACATCACCTTGTTTGCCGGATTAAACCAGCCGGACAGCGTAGATTTTTACGTAAGCAAGCAAAAGGCAATAACGGATACGCTTATTCGTCAGAGTACAAACAGAGCTGTTGAGGATCTCCAAGCCAAATACGATGCGGAGAAAAAGGCAAAAGACCTGGCTCTTGTGGCCTTGGAAATTGAAAAAAAGCATCTGATATCTTTAATAACAGTTGCTGTATTATCTATATTATTTTTGATAAGTGGAGTTGTGTTTTTGGTTTTTACCAATAAAAAACAAAAAGAAAGAGCCCTTCTTAAACAGACTGCGGCAGATTTGAATAGATTGTTAATGGAAACGCATATGAAGGCGTTGAATTTTCAGCTCAATCCCCATTTCATTTTTAATTGCGTCCACACGGTAGAATACTTGCTTAGTGAGCAAAAAACAGAAGAATCGATTGTCTGTTTAAGACAATTTTCCAACCTTACCCGGCTCATGTTGGAAAGTATGTCCAAAGAGTATATTCCTTTGGAAAAAGAATTGCAGATTATTACTTTTTATATGGATTTAGAAAAAAGAAGATCTGTGGCTCCATTTACTTACTCTATAGACTGGGATGCCTCTGTAGATATACAAGAAATCAATGTTCCACCCCTTATTTTACAGCCTTTTATAGAGAATTCCATTAAGCATGGATTTGTGCCGGATAAGAAGTCCTATGAAATCAATTTGTACTTCAGCATAGACCGGGACAAACTGATATGTCATATTAGAGATAACGGTATTGGCTATTCTGTGAGTCTGAATGAAGTGCGACAAGTATCGGGCTTCAAAAAAGAGTCCTTGGGGTTAAAACTAACAGAGGATAGGCTGAGTGTAATTCGTCAATTGTACGATACGCCTGCCGCCCATTTTCATATTGAAGACATAATGAACAAAGACAATCAAACGGAAGGTACCCTGGTTTTGTTGTCTTTACCTTATAATTATGCGGCATGATAAAAGCAGTTATTGTCGAAAACGACAGATTACACGCCAAATCATTGGCAGATATGATTGAGGATTATTTTGATAATGTTCAATTGCTGGACATTTTCGATAACGTTCCTTCGGCTGCCTTGCATATTCCGGCCTTAAATCCGGACTTGCTCTTTTTGGATATAGAGTTGGGTGCCCAATCAGGTTTTGATTTGCTGGATCAATTAAAGAAAAGGGATTTCGAGGTTATTTTTACTACAGCTTATCAACAATACGCTATTCAAGCCATAAAGATGTCAGCGCTGGATTATCTGGAAAAACCTATTGATCCGGAACAGTTGAAAAATGCCATGGCGCGTTATAGTCATAAAATACGCAGTAACAATATTGAGAATTTGCTTCAGAATTTTTCCAGAGAAAAAGAATTGCAAAAAATTGCGTTGTATGATGGAAGCAGTTTTCTTTTTGTATCTCTCAGCCATATTTTACGCTTGCAGTCGGATAATGCCTATACGTTGTTTTATTTCAAGGACAACGATAAGGTTAACAAGATGCTGGTTTCAAGGAACCTGGCTTACTATGAAGATTTGTTTGAAGGAAGAGCCAGTTTTTACAGGGTCCATAACCAACATTTTGTCAACATCAATTATATTAAAAGATTGGTTCATGATAAAGGATTTACCATCATTATGGAGGGTGACGAAACATCAACCGTCCCGGTAGCACGGGCTCGCCGGGACGGTTTCATTCGGTATTTAAGAAAAAACGGAATCCTTATTTAGCTTGAGTATGCCACGGTTCGTAGGCTGCACGTCGTAACTCGTTAATGTTTTTAAACGTTTTAGGTGGTTTCAGATATTTTGCCAGGAATTTGTAAATATCAAAACGCATGGCACTGGCTGCTGCGTGGTCCATTCTGTCAAAGGAATGTCCTCCGGGTTCATCCTCAAATATTTTATATTCAAAAGACTTTCCTTCGGCCTTCAGCGCTTTTATCATATGTTCTACTTCCAGAGAATTTACGTCTTCGTCGCTGGTATTGGTATAAATGAGTAAAGGCGTCTGCAGTTTGGAAGCGTGCCAGGCCGGGGAGCGGCGGCGGTATTCTTCCACGTCTTGCTCCGGTGTTTTGCCGATATGGTAAGGAGCAGAAAAATAAGCACCGTACGAGGGACGTTTGTACCCCAATCGGGCAATCAAATCGCTTACGGGTACCCCCGCATAGCCGCAAGCGTAATCTTTGGGATGCTGAAATAAGTTCATCAGCGTAATCATGCCTCCATGGCTCCAGCCTATAATGCCGATGCGTGATTTATCCACGATGTCGTAATTTTCCACCATATAGTTGCGTCCGTACCAAACGTCGTCGTTTTCACGACCTCCGTAGTCAATGTCTTCGTACAGACCGCGTCCGTAACCGGTACTACCTCTGTATTCGGTGGCAATAACAATATAACCCTGAGCCATCAATTCACGGATGATATGTGTGTGGTATGTTGTAAAATCACCATGAACACCACCGTGGGGCAATACAATGAGCGGGTACTTTTTTGCCGGATTGATGTCTTTGGGGACGAAAATATAGGACCAGATTTTCAGCGGATTGCCGGCACCTTGTCCGGTGGGGTTAGCTTCTTTCCAACGCGGTGTGGTAGGTATATACACCTTATCAATGTATGCCACATCACCTACTTTGTGATACCACAATACATCGTCAATTTTTTTTGCAAGGCTTAACCCTTCATGGTCTACCCCCTGTGCTGTCAAGGACAACGCAGGAAACAGAATCAGCAGTAAAAAAAATATATACTTTTTCATAATTACATAATTCTATCGGCCGGAGTCGCCGGAGCGGGCTTGTGGTATTTCAACTCTTCCAGCAGTACCTCAATGGCTTTGTTCAGTTGTGCGTCATTACCTAAATAATCTTCAAAAGGATTGATATCTACTTCAATATCCGGTTCTACTCCGTACCCTTCAATAATCCATTCACCGTCCATGGAGTAGGAAGTAAAGAACGGTGTACGTACGTCTTGCCCGTCCAGGTAGCGTTTGGAGCCTGATATACCCACTATACCGCCCCATGTACGTGTTCCAATCAGTTTACCCAGGCCTGCTTTGCGGAAACCGTAAGGGAACAAGTCTCCGTCAGACATGGAATATTTGTCTATAAGGCATACTTTGGGCCCTATATGCGTTTCATTGGGAACGGGCAAATTGCTGCCGTGACGGTACATGCTCATACGATAGGCCTCCCGCATAAGCCTTTCCAGAATAATAGGAGACACGTTGCCACCGCCATTCATACGGTCATCTATGATAAGGGCTTTCTTATCCAATTGGGTGTAGAACAATTTGGTAAACATATCCAATCCGGGCATGCCCATGTCCGGGATATGGATATAGCCAATCTGGCCGTCACTGGCTTTGTTGACTTTTTTGATATTATTCTGCACCCATTCGTAATATTCCAATTGCGATTCATCAGCTATAGGTTTTACGTAGATGGTGCGTGCACCGGTTTGAGAAGGGGTGCTGTTCACTTTCAACGCCACGGTTTTATCTGCTTTCCCTACCAGAGCCTGATAAATAGTTGCCATATCAGCACAATCCATTCCGTCTACTTCAAGTACGTAATCACCCGCTTTTACATCAAGACCGCCTTCACGGAGCGGCGAACGCAGCGATTTATCCCAATTTTCTCCTTCGTAAATTTTTGTAATCTTGAACGCTCCGGAGGCGTCTTTGGCAAAGCGTGCTCCCAACAGTCCCAGTTTGATCCGTTCTGCCTCGGGTGTGTCTGAGGGAGAAGTCACATAACAATGGCCTACGTTTAATTCGCCAATCATTTCTCCGATGAGGTAAGTCAGGTCGTGACGATGGCGAACATACGGCAGCAGGACCTCATATTTTTTTCGGATACCTTCCCAATCACGTCCGTGCATATTGGATACATAGAAATGGTCCCGGTATACGCGCCACGTTTCGTGGAAAATCTGTTCCCATTCGGCTCTGAAATCTACAAAGGTTTTTACTTCTGCCAGGGATACTTTCTTATCCGATTTCCAGGTGGGTGCACCAACAACGAACAAATCACGACCTTCCCGGATAAGCATTTTTTTGCCTTTTGGTGCATAGGCAAGCGCCATACCTTTGGTTACCGGTTTTACCTGCAGGTCACTCATAGAGATTTTTTTAATTTCTCCACGTGTGGAAAAATACAAATCGCCGTCTACGGCTGCCAGCAATTGGTACATCCCGGCTTCCAAAGGCAAGGCCGAGGCACGTTCTACAATACCGTCCAAATCTATTTTGACAGCTATGGATTTTTCCGGCTCTTGTGGAAGTTTAGAGTTTTTTGCTTGTTTTTTTGCCGAGGCCGCCGGAGGCGGCGTTTTATTTTCTTCAGTGCCTTTGTATTCTGTAGCCTTTAAAGCTGTCGGGTCCGGTGTGCCTTTTGATAGCGGCAGTACAAAAACATAGGACGAGACGTTGTAGGAAACGTTCCATTCCACCCGTGAATAGCTGGCTCTGAAATCTCTTGAAGAACTGAAAAACAAGTATTTTCCATCGTCAGAGAAAATGGAGGAATACGAATCGTACCAAGGTGTGGTGACAGGGTAAGAAATGTTGTCTGCCACATTGTACAAATAGACAACGCGCACCCTGTTTTCTGCTTGTGTGGAGTAAGTAATCCATTTACCGTCCGGGGATATATTATAACCCATGATACCGCTATAAGGCGTCTGCAATACTTTACGGGAAGTACCTGTTGCAGGATCAGCATACCACAATTCACGTTTTTCTGTAGTAAAGTATAGTCCTTTTGAGTCCGGGGCCCAGGTGAGGTTATCGGGATATCCTTCTGTAAATTGAGTTAAAGAACGAGAGTTTTCCGGGTTGTCATAAGGCATGACATACAGTTGGTATTCACCGGATTTATCAGAAAACCAGGCTATTTGTTCACCATTAGGCGACCAAACGGCGCCACGTTCGTGAACGCCGGGTGTACGGGTGAGGTTGTAGGTCACGCCTTCTGTTCCGGGAACAGAGAAAATATCTCCCCGTGCACCCAATAAAATTTGTTCTCCGTTGGGAGAAAGAGAAAAGCCCCATGCACTACGGGAAACGTCCATCAAACGTGTACGTGCATACAATCCTTCATCGTTCAATTTGATGGTTACTTTTTCCAGCTTGCCGGTTGTTGTGGCGTAAGTGTAAATGTAACCTCCGTTTTCAAAGACTATGGTTTCTTTCCAGGCAGAGGGGAATTTGATGTCATAGGTATCAAAATGTGTCACTTTTTCCGTGACTTTTCTCCCGGTATGGTAACGAAACAAGTTCATGACATCATCCCTGTCGGATATGAAATAAATGTATTCGCCTACCCACATGGGGAAAATATTTTGCGCATATGCTCCTTCATCGTCGGTAATGTTTTCCAGTTCGGTCGTCCCTAGTTTATGAATCCAAATATCGTCAGCCTGCCCTCCTTTGTAATACTTCCATGTCCTGAATTCCCGGAACATGCGGTTCAAAGCCAGATATTGTCCATCCGGAGAAAAAGAACAAAAACCTCCTTCTGTAGTAGGTATTTGTGTCAATTCACCTCCTTCTGCCGGAACAGTAAACAGATGAGCGCGCATACCGGAAAAACTGTACCAACGAGAACGGAGTATTACCTGTTTGCCGTTAGGAGTCCATCCCATGACAATGTTGTTGGGACCCATCCGGTCTCCGATATTGTCTCTGTCCAGGGTAGCTGTATACGTAAGCCGTTTTGGTATTCCGCCTTCTGCCGGAATGGTATAGACTTCCGTGTTTCCATCGTATTGGCCGGTAAAAGCAATGGTGCGGCCATCGGGAGAGAACTTGGGAAACATCTCATAGCCTATGTGGGTTGTGAGTTTTGAGGCCGTGCCGCCTTCCAGGGGCACCGTATAAAGATCGCCGGCATAGGAAAAGGCAATGACACCGTCGCCCACGGCGGGGAAACGCAATAAACGCCCTTCCGTTTCTGTGCCTTGTACGATTGTAAAAGTGCTTAAAAGCAGAAAAGTTGTTAAGATTTTACATTTCATAATATGTGGTTATTTAATGATCAGAACCGTAAAGTTAAAAAAGATGTCTACAAAGGCATAATTCTTTGTATATTTATACAAATTTTATGGGAAAGATTATGTCAAAGTTTTTCAAAGAATTCAAGGAGTTTGCCATCAAAGGCAACGTTATGGACATGGCCGTTGGTATCATTATTGGTGCGGCCTTTGGTAAAATTGTATCCTCTTTGGTAGCAGATTTGTTAATGCCGCTGGTAGGTGCTTTGGTAGGAGGCGTGAATTTCACGGATTGGAAATGGACCATTGTGGGAGAAAGGACCAGTTTGCTGGACAAAGACATTATCATGCCGGCGGTAACGTTGAATTACGGCAATTTCATTCAGGTCCTTTTGGACTTTCTGATTATAGCCTTTTGTATTTTCCTTTTAATTAAAGGGTTGAATAAGCTCACGACTAAAAAGGGAGTGGAAGAGGTACCGGCTTCGGAACCTCCGGCAGAACCGGAACTTACCCGGGAAGAAGTCCTTTTGACGGAAATCCGTGATTTGCTGAAAAAGTAAACACCATCATATCATAATTTGATGGCAAACTTTTTCAGTCGTGTATCCAGCAGGTCCGCGGGAATGATTTGCTTGATGGTGTCGGCTACGGCGTTAAGTAAGGCTTCTTTGTAAAAATCTTTGTAAACAATCAGAGAAATTTCACGTACAGGTGGAGGAGACACTACCGGTCGGATGTGTTGTAACTGTCCCTGACTTAACATAGGAATATGTAATTGAGGGATAAGTGTATAGCCTCCGTTGGTATCTATGATACGTACCAGGTTATCGATACTTCCGGCTTCGTATATTTGTTTTTCGGCAGGCCCTTCGGGTGAGCAAAAATTAAAGATTTGGTCCCGTAAGCAATGTCCTTCCTGAAGGACCCACAAATGTTGCAGCGGCAACTCGGTTGCTGTCAATTCCGCTTTGGAATAATTGCTGTTTGTTGGCGATACGTAGGCAACAAATTTTTCATAATACAACGGAATTTCCAGGATGTCCGGATCGAGCAGCGGGGTCGCTAAAAGACCGATGTCTATCTTTGCGTCTTTAATGTTGCGTATGATTTCTTCTGTACGCATTTCAGAAATCTTGACCTCGCTTTTAGGAAAATCCTTTTTGAAATACGTTATGAATCCGGGTATAATATAAGGGGCTACGGTAGGAATGACAGCAAGGTTAAATTGTATTTCCAGGTTTTCTTTACCTTGTTGTACCAGATTTTGAAGCTCCCGGGATTGTTGTAATATCCTGTGAGCCTGCCGAATAACTTCAGCACCCAACGGAGTGGGCTCAATAGGTTGTTTGGTTCTGTCAAAAATCTTTACATCCAATTCATCTTCCAAACGGGCTACCATGGCGCTCAATGTAGGTTGAGAAACGCGGCATGCTTCCGCTGCTTTTACAAAATGCCTGTGACGATCCAGGGCTATAATGTATTGGAGTTGTTGCAGAGTCATAGATTTTTAGTTTTAGCAGAACAAATATATAGAAATAATCTATATATCCATAGACAAAATCTGTTTGACCGATAACCAACAGCCTTTTATCTTTGTGCTCAGAAAATAAATCAAAAATATAATAACGAGAGTCATGGAAAATATAAATAACTTAACAAATGTATATCCCATCCCCAGAATAGGGGAACCGGCACCAAAATTTAAAGCTATAACAACGCAGGGAGAAATCAATTTCCCGAATGACTATAAAGGAAAATGGGTTATTCTTTTCAGTCACCCTGCCGATTTTACACCTGTGTGTACGTCTGAGTTTATGACTTTTGCCTCTATGCAAGAAGAGTTTAAGGAGTTGAATACAGAACTTGTAGGATTATCGGTGGACGGGTTGTACAGCCACATTGCCTGGCTGCGGACCATCAAAGAGAAGATTGAGTACAAGGGTATGAAAGATGTTGAAGTAAAGTTCCCGCTTATTGAAGACATTACCATGGAAGTAGCCAATTTGTACGGAATGCTTCAACCGGGAGAAAGCAATACCAAAGCAGTGAGAGCTGTATTCTTCATAGATCCGGAGGGCATAATCAGAACCATTATTTATTATCCTTTGTCATTAGGCCGGAATTTTGATGAAATTAAAAGAGTATTGATTGGATTACAAACGGCCGATGCATTCAAAGTAGCCTTACCGGCAGACTGGCGTCCCGGAGACGACGTGATTGTTCCTACGGCAGGAACGTGCGACCAGGCAAAAAGCCGTGTAGACATTCCGGAAGAAGGTGTTACATGTTATGATTGGTTCTTCTGTACAAAGAAACTGGAAAAAGAGAAAGTAGAGAAGGCTTTGTGGAAAAAAGAATAAGACATGTAAAACCTGCATAAAGGATTAAATCTGTTCGGGCGCGCAAACCAAGAGTGAATGCGCGCTTTTTTTATTATTTTTGAGTAAAATATTGGTATTATGGAAGAGGATATTCTCATTTGTTATTGCAACGAAGTCTACAAAAGCACAATCGTTCAGGCTATTAAAGACAAAAATCTGCAAACGGTAGAAGAAGTGGGCCAAGAAACGGGGGCCGGACAAGTATGCGGACAGTGCCAGGACGACATACAGATGTTATTGGATCAGGTACAAGCCGAAAACTGAAAATCTCCAAAAAATATTTAAAATAATTAAGATAAATGAACATATGTTCATTTAATTTGTTATCTTTGTGCCGTATTAACAAGATAAAAATATATTATTATGCCAAGAGGAGATAGAACCGGACCTATGGGACAAGGTCCCATGACCGGAAGAAATTTAGGATTTTGTGCCGGGTATGATACCCCGGGCATGGCCAGGAATTTTGGCCGTGGTATGGGATTCGGCCGAGGAATGAGCCGAGGAATAGGCCGAGGAATGGGATTTGGAATGCGTAGAGGTTTTGGACGCGGAGCCGGCTTTGCCTACGGATGGAATGCACCTATGACAAAAGAAGAAGAAATCCAATCGTTGAAAACAAGAGCGGAATTCTTGGATCAGAATCGTGCCGATATAACACGCAGGCTGGAAGAATTGGAAAAAGGCGAATAGCCGGCTTCCTGGTAACAAGTCGAGTAGTATTTGAAAAAATCGGAAGAGGATAGCCCTCTTCCGGCTTTTTGTTGTACTTTTGAAGTATGAGGAACTTCTTTTTATGCCTGGGGATGGTACTGTCCCTCAATACAAACGCTCAAAACGTGAAGTATACAAAGGAAGATCTGGCAGTATATGAAAAAGTGATGCAGTTGCTGGAGCCTGTACGTGAAGCGCCTATGCAAGTCAGAGTAGTAACTGCTGCTAAAGCCCTATTGGGAACGCCTTATGTAGCAGGTACTTTAGACGAACAACCGGAACAGGGTCCGCAGCAAGATTGGCAGGAGCGGCTGACTGTGTCTTTAGCCGGAACAGATTGTATTCTATTGGTAGAAGCTTGCGTGGCTATGGCACTTACGTCAGGTGGGGAGGACAGGAGTTTTGACACGTTTTGTGAAAACTTGCAAAAGCTGCGCTACCGTGATGGCAGCATAGAAGGGTATGCAAGCCGGCTGCATTATACGAGTGAGTGGATTTTGCAAGCAGAAAAGCAGGGGATTGTAACTGAAATTTCTTGTCGGGTGGGAGGGAAGCCTTTTTATCAGCCCTTTTCTTTTATGACTTCCCATGCCCGCAAATACCCGGCTTTGGCTGCTAACCCGGAAGAAGTGGGTCGGATGGTTCAGGTAGAGCGGAGTTTGGAGGAACAATTGTATGAAGCGGGAAGCTGTTACATCTCAAAAGAACATATAGCTGATGGGATGCCTTGGTTGCGGGCAGGAGACATTGTTTGTTTTGTTACAAACGTAAAGGGGCTGGACATCAGCCACGTAGCTTTCGCGTGGCCGTATACGAATCAGGAAGAGGCTACGGATATTCCCGTTTCCGGATTTTTACATGCTTCTACTGCTGAAATGAAAGTAGTTGTTGATAGCAAGACCATAGCGGAATACGCATCCACCAGTAAATCATGTACAGGGATACGCGTTATCAGGGTGTTGTGATCCAGGAAATCATGGTTTGAACCAGTGAAGGAATGGGGATATCCGGATCTGTCGTAAAATACATCATTTTTTGATAAATATCTCTTCCTGTATATTTATCCAGGTATGTTTGGAATGTTTTGTCTCCCCATTCTTTTCTCATGTACTCTTCGTAATTATTTACGGTGTAAAAGACAGTAACGCCTTTTTCTTCTAAGGCAACCAAGTGTTTATTCATCTCTTCTTCTTCCTCTCTCCTTTCTTTGTAGTTGCCGGAATGCCATTCAAAGCCTATCGCTATGTTAATACCAAAGGCAAGTGCCAATTTACTCAGATGTAACATGTCCTGTTTGTTGCCTACGGCCAGAAGGGCAATATCGTATGAGTCGTAATCAAGTTTCAAACGGGCTTGGTAATTCAGAAGAACTCTTTTTTCGTATAAGTTTTCTACAAGTAATACTTTTTTTGTAAAAAAAAGCTCATTCAGTTCTCTGGAAATGATATTGCTGAAATAGGCTTTTAGTATGGAAGCATTGTCTTTAAGAGGAGCTTTCACCTTTGTACCTTCTCCGTCATTGTATACCATACGGATAGAATCAAATTGCGGAAGGGATATCATATACGTGGAATGCGTTACGTATATTACCTGGTTCTTCTCACTTATAGTGTTCAGTACTTTAAAGAAACCACGCTTCATACGGGGGTGCATATACAATTCCGGCTCTTCTATCATAAGAATAAAGCCATTGGTGTTTTGTTGGTTGTAGGCATTTAGTATGGCAAGAATAATGGCGTTTTGTACGCCTTCTCCCAATGCCCGTAGGGGCGTAATATGTCCTCCTTCTACCAGACACATCTCCAGGGAATGGTAAAAATCCAAAGAGGTAAGCGGTTTGAAATAAATATCCCACAGGGCGTCGTCTAGTTGGATTTCAGCACCAAGATACTCCAACATGTATTGACGGACAGTCTCTTTCAGGCTGTTAAACGCATGGGTTTGTAAGGTAATCATGGCCTCGTTAATACATTGGTCGAACCATTGTTTGCGAGGCATGAGAGACTCAGTACCATCTGCATTTTTAATAAGCATGGTATTTTCGTCACGTAGAAAATCACTGTTGACTTTATCCAACAAATTGTTCAGCAACACTTGTCGGGTGTCTATACGGGATTGCCTAGATATCCTGTCTGTTCGTATGTATACAACAGGAAGCATTTCCCGTATTTTTTGTAAGGGAAGTTCCAGGGTCTTATACATGTGGGTAGAGCCGGTACCGGAGGGTTCCGAAAGCACCTGCACTATGCGGTTGTCCTTGGTAAGGCAGTATTGTTCCAGCGTACGCGTGCCTTGTAGCGGTCCTTCTTTGTGGCATTTGTATATAAAACGCAGTTTGTCTATATACGCAGGCAAAGCGCCCTCGTAGGGAATATATTCCAAGGGCTTGTCAAAAGTGATTTCTACATCAATATCCCTGTTGGGATCTTGCATGTATACGTCTTTTTCTGTAAAAATGGAAGAAGGGTCTGTTTCTTGTCCCAGGATTTTATTGATGCACCATAAGATATTGCTTTTGCCTGAGTTGTTGGGGCCAACCAATGCGGTAAGGTTAGAGAAGTCCAGCTCAATAGTGTCTTTTATGGAGCGATAGTTGGATATACGGACCTTTTTAATTTTCATAACATAGGGAGCGCGTAAGAAATGACGGATAAAGATAATAAAAAAACAACCCATACATATGTACAGGTTGTTGAACAATGTAAAAAATATTAAAAAAATGTTAAAAAGTATGAATGGCCAGTCCGCTACGGAGTTTTGGTTCAAACCAGGTTGTTTTGGGCGGCATAATACTGCCGGTATCTGCAATGGTTATCAATTGGTCCATGGTAACAGGGTACAAGGCAAAAGCAGCAGCCATTTCTCCCGAATCCACCCGTTTCTTTAATTCACCCAAACCGCGGATCCCTCCTACGAAATCAATACGGGTGCTTGTTCGCAGGTCTTTGATATCCAGTAATTTGTCAAATACCAGATTGGATAAAACGGTAACATCCAACGTGCCAATAGGGTCGTTGTCGTCGTACGTGCCTTCTTTGGCCGTTAAGGAATACCAAAGACCTTCCAGGTACATGGAGAAATTGTGATGGCCCGAGGGGGTATACGGCTCTGTTCTGCCTTTCAGAGCTTCTACCACAAAATCATTTGAAAGGGCTTGTACAAAAGACGCCGGGGTCATTCCGTTTAAATCTTTGACCACACGGTTATAGTCAATGATTTTTAAATGGCTTTGAGGGAATGCAACCGTCATAAAATAGTTGTATTCTTCATCACCTGTATGGTTTGGATTTTGTGCTTTTCTTTCCGCTCCCACTAAAGCCGCTGCAGCTGTTCTGTGGTGTCCGTCAGCTACATAAAAGGCGGGTATTGCTGCAAACAGTGCCGTAAGCCGGTCTATGTCTTCTTGCTCTTTTATAGGCCAGAAGTGGTGCCCGAATCCGTCGTCTGCCACAAAATCATATTCAGGTGTTTCTTGAATAATCCGCTGGACTAACGCATTGATTTCCGGAACATCCGGATAGGTGAAAAATACCGGCTCTATATTGGCACTTTGGATCCGAACATGGATCATCCGGTCTTCTTCCTTGTCTTTGCGGGTCAACTCATGTTTTTTGATATTTCCTTTTATATAATCGTCCACATGAGCGCATACAACCAGACCGTATTGTGTTCGGCCGTCCATAGTCTGGGCATAGACGTAATACATTTCCTTTGGATCGCGTACCAGCCAGCCACGTTCCTGCCACAGCGCAAAATTCTCTATAGCTTTATCATACGCGGGTTGTGAATGTTCATCAATAATGGGATCAAAGTCAATTTCCGGTTTTGTAATATGCAACAGAGATTTTTCTGTTGCTTCAGCTTTGGCTTCCTGTGAGTTTAAGACATCATAAGGACGTGCAGCAACCTCTTTCACAAATTCTTTTGGGGGACGAAGGGCTGCAAAAGGCTTAATCTTAACCATAATCTTATTTATTCAATTGAAATGTACGGTCGCCTTCTTTCAAAAAGGCTACAATTTGACGAGCTGCGGCGTAGCCTGCGTTGACATTGGCTTCTTTAGTTTGTGCTCCCATTTTTTTGGGAGTGGCGTAAACACGGTTACCAAATTTTTCCACAAGTACGGCTTGGTTGTCGGGAGCTACGTCAGATGCGTATTTCAAATCTGTTCTTTCTGCCAGGATTTCTTCCAGTTCCTGCTCATTCATAATTTCTTTTCGGGAGGTGTTGATGATGCAGGCTCCTTTAGGCAGTAAGGACAACAGGGATTTGCCAATAGAACCGATAGACTGTGGTCTTGCCGGAACGTGCAGGGACAAATAATCGCTTACTTTGTACAATTCTTCTGCCGTATCGACTCCGTTTATGGTGTCTGTTTGCAATTCGGAACCTTTGAATCTGTGGTGGTATACATATACTTTCATTCCCAGGCCCGTAGCCAACCCGGCCACCAGACGTCCAATATCACCATAGGCATGGACACCTAACGTTTTTCCCCTTAACTCTGTTCCCGTACCGGGTTGGAATTGATTGCGGGCCATATAAATCATCATGCCAATAGCCAATTCGGCTACGGCATTGGCGTTTTGTCCGGGAGTGTTCATAGCCACAATTTGTTTTTCTGTACACGCTTCCAGGTCCAGATTGTCGTAACCGGCACCTGCACGTACTACAATTTTCAGATTTTTAGCGGCTTCAATCACTTCTCTTGTGACTAAATCTGATCGGACTATCAGTGCATCTGCATCTGCAACGGCCTCGATCAGTTGTTCATTTTCTGTATAATTTTCCAGTAAAGCCAATGTCATACCTGCTTCTTCCACGATACCACGGATACCGTCTACGGCAGTTTTGGCAAAAGGTTTCTCAGTAGCTACCAGTACTTTCATAATTGTCTATTTGTGAAGTTTTTCAAATTTCTGCATACAATCCACAAGCGCCTGAACGCTTTCTCTGGGGCAAGCATTGTAAATAGAGGCACGGAATCCTCCTACGGAGCGGTGCCCTTTAATACCTACCATTCCCTTGGATTTGGCAAATTCCATAAATTCAGCTTCCAGTGATTCGTAACCTTCTGCCATGACAAAACAAACGTTCATCAAAGAGCGGTCTTCTTTTGCGGCCGTTCCTTTAAACAACGGGTTGCGGTCAATTTCCGCGTACAGAAGAGCGGCTTTTTCTTTGTTGATTTTTTGGATGGCTTCCAGTCCTCCCAGGTTTTTCAGCCATTTCAGGGTTTGAGTCATAATGTATATGGGGAAGACCGGAGGAGTGTTATACATGGAACCACCATCAATATGGGTGCGGTAATCCAGCATGGCAGGTAAATGGCGTGTCACTTTACCTAAAATGTCCTTTTTGACAATAACAAACGTCACACCGGCCGGACCTACGTTTTTCTGTGCACCTCCGTATATAAGGGCATATTTTGAAATATCCACGGGGCGGCTCATGATATCAGAAGACATATCGGCTACCAACGGTACGGGGCTGTCCATATCTTCATGTATTTCTGTTCCGTAAATGGTATTGTTTGTTGTAATGTGGAAATAGTCTGCATCCTCCGGTATGGCATATCCTTTGGGAATATAATTGAAAGTGGTTTCTGCAGAAGAAGCAACGGTAATGACCTCACCAAACCCTTTGGCCTCTTTCAAAGCTTTTTTTGCCCAAGCTCCTGTTTCCAAATAGGCGGCTTTCTTACCCAGCAGGTTCATGGGAACCATACAGAATTGCATACTGGCTCCTCCTCCCAGGAAAAGTACTTCGTAATCATCAGGTATACGGAGTAATTCTTTCCAGAGGCTGCGGCATTCTTCCATAACTGCTTCCCAATCTTTCGAACGATGCGAAATCTCTATGACCGATATTCCTGAGTTATTGAAATCTTTCAAAGCCTCTATACCGGCTTGTACGGCTTCCCGTGGCAAAACACAGGGGCCAGCATTAAAATTGTGTACTTTTTTCATGTTGAATACTGTTTTTTGTTACGATTCTTATGAGTTTACAAATATAAAGTAAAAATGTACAATTAAAAACTAATTAGAACTGATAATCTGTAAGTTCTTTTGGTTTGTTTCTTTTTCACAATAATGGCATTTCAGTACCAGTCCATCGGACATTACAAGGGTAGTAAAACGTGTCTTAACAGGTTCGTGGTTTGTAATGCATCGGGGATTCAAACAACGTACAAGACCACGAATTTCGGAAGGAATGGTCAGTCTTCTTTTTTCTACTACCTGGTATTCTTTGATGATGTTTAAAACGGCATCAGGTGCAACAAGAGCAATCAGGTTGACATCGTCTTCTTCAAAAAATTTATCCGTAATTTTTATAATGGACTTACTACCCAGGACTTTACTTTTCAGGTTGGTCCCAAAAGTCATTTGGTAATTTCCTTTGGCCAGTCCTAAAATTTCAATAACATGGAACAATTCTCCGGCCGGAATCCTGTCAATTACCGTGCCGTTTTTTATAGCGCTAACTTGCAATTGTTTTTTGGTCATCATGGTTGCTGTTCTTGATTCATAAGGTATGTGATGATTCCCATACGCGTATAGACACCGTTTCTGGCTTGCTCAAAATAATAAGCTTCCGGGCGATCATCTACGTCAATAGCAATTTCATTGACACGGGGCAAGGGGTGTAAGATACGTAAATTGGGACGTGTATTGGTAAGCATGGATGCATCCAGTCTCATAAGATTTTTAACCCGTTCGTATTCCATAGGGTCTTGAAAACGTTCTTGCTGCACCCGGGTTATGTATAAAATATCTGTGTCTTGTATCTGACCTTCCAGTTTGTGGTATTGCGTGTACGGAATATGGCGTGCATCAAGGAAATGTTTGTATTCTTGCGGAATCTCCAAATCCGGGCAGGAAACAAAATGAAACCTGGGGTTGAAATGGCTCATGGCCTGTAACAGGGAGTGAACGGTTCTGCCGTATTTAAGGTCACCTACAATGGTAATGGACAGATTTTCCAGGGTTTTCTGTGTTTTACGGATGGAATACATATCCAAGAGCGTTTGTGTGGGATGCTGATTGGCTCCGTCTCCTGCATTGATAACGGGACATCCTGCAATTTCAGCGGCATAGCGCGCCGCACCGTCCAGGTGGTGTCGGATGACAATCATATCTCCATAGTTGGAAACCATTTTTATGGTATCTTTCAAACTCTCTCCCTTGGCTATGCTTGTATGGCTTAAAGAAGCAAAACCCACAAAACGGGCCCCCAGCCGTGTGGCAGCCGTTTCAAAACTTAACCGGGTACGTGTAGAGGGTTCAAAAAAAATGAGTGCAATCAGTTTGTCTTTGAAAATGGGACGGTTATGATTGGTTTCGTATTCGGCTGCAAGGTCCAGCACCTGCAACATTTCTTCTTTGTTGAAGTCGTTGATGGAAATTAAAGATTTCATACCTTGAAAATCTATTTCTGTTAGGAGTTTGCAGCAGCTATAAGCGCTCCGCGTTCTGCTGCAGGAACACGGACCGTCAATGTACAGGGAAGAGGTCCTTCTGTATAAAATTGTTCAATAATTTGTGACCCTGTATCTTGTACAGTCCGCATTACTTTATCTGTCTGTTCGTACGTAAATTGAAGGGTAAGCGTTTCCATGACTCTTTCTTCAATAATATCGGCTTGATCCAAAGCATCACGAGCTGCTGCTTTGTATGCCTGAGCCAAGCCTCCTGTACCTAATTTGACACCTCCGAAATACCTGACAACAATCAGTAGTATATTGGTAAGGTCAAAGGAAAGTAATTGTCCCAGTATGGGTTTCCCTGCGGTAGATGACGGTTCACCGTCGTCATTGGCTCTTTGGATGTCCCCCTCAGGCCCAAGTCGGTAGGCATAACAAATGTGGCGTGCATCAAAAAACTTTTTTCTATAAGTCTTTAAAATTTCTTGTACGGTTTCTTCAGAAGATGCAGGAAATCCAAAAGCAAGGAAACGGCTTCCTTTTTCTTTGTACTGGCCTTTACAAGAACTTTTTAAGGTTTTGTATGTCTGAACAGCAGAGCACATCATACAAAAATACCTCTTTTACGTATCTTTGCAAAACAGAGAGGATGAAAATATGGGATTTGTACGAAAATTTACAGAACAGGCTTTTGATGCTCTTTCAGACATGGCTCCTGCCTCTTTGCGTAAAGCGGAAGAAAAAAACCCATGGTTTGTTTCCGATTTTATCAAGCACAGGCTGGATGTTTTAAAAATCAGCTTGGCGGAAGAGAAGGAGACGATGTGTAAACTGCTGCACATGGAGATACAGGCCCATGCGCCAAAAGTTATCTCCATAGTGGCAGCGGGGAATATTCCGTTGGTATGCTGGCACGACGTGGTATGTTGCCTGGCCTATGGCGCTGCTCATCCCGGTAAAGTCAGGATAGAAATTAAGTTGTCCTCCAGGGATGATGTGTTGTTGCCTGCGTTCTTTGAACGGTTGTTCTTATTGGATAACACGTTTACAGAAGAGATGGATATACAGTTTGTAAAGAATCTTAGCCCTCAAACACAGGCTGTTCTGTTTACCGGCGGATCGCTGGCGCAGGAATATTATACGCGTACTTTTCCCAATACGCCTTTATTGTTACGAACAGGGAGAAACTCTGTAGCTTTATTGTCGGGCAACGAAACGGACAATCAGTTGGAGGGGTTGACAGAAGATTGTTTTCTATACTTTGGTTTGGGCTGCCGGAATGTGTCGTTACTGTTGGTGCCTGAAGGGTATGATTTTGAGCCGCTTGTCCAACAAGTGCAGACCCGTTTTGGTAATCTTTTAAACCAACATATCGGCTACAGCCATGCCTTCAGGCATGCCAGAGCCTGCCGGGCCATGGAAGAAGACGTAGCAAAGCATTCGGTACCGGAAGCAGGCGTTGCTTCTGCTATGGGTACCGCCTCGGCTTTGAAGGCCTTTTTTGTTTTGGAACAAAACAGTGATTTGTCGCCCCCTATGGGGGTTTTATACTACAGCACGTATCAAACCGTGGCGCAGGCAGCTGCTTTCATTGAAGACCATCGCCAGGTAATTCAATGTGTGGCCGGCACAACGGAAGTGCCTTTTGGCCGAACGCAACGCCCCTTGTTTTCTGATTTTGCCGATGGATTAAACACAGTAGAATGGCTACAAAAATTATCTTGTTAACAGGGCCAACAGGTGTGGGAAAAACGGAACAAGCGCTGGCTATTGCACGGCTGCTCCAAACACCTGTGATAAACTGTGACAGCAGGCAGATTTATAAAGAATTGAATATTGGAGTAGCACGCCCTTCCAGGGAGCAACTGGCTGCAGTCAAGCATTATTTTGTAGCATCCCATACTATCCATCAATCCTATTCGGCAGGAGATTACGAGCGGGAAGCCTGGGATCTGGTGATGCGTTTGGCTCCTTCTCATAAATACCTTTTAATGGCGGGTGGGTCCGGTTTGTATGCAGATGCTTTTGTTAAAGGCTTTGATCCGTTACCATTGCCCGATGCGCAGCTGAGAAAACAGTTGGCATTGCAGGCAGAGGATCCGTTGGGATGGGAAGCGTTACGCATGCGTTTGAAGGAACTGGACCCAGTAACGTATAACCGTATAGATTTGGACAATAAGAGACGGGTGGTCAGGGCGGTAGAAGTGTGTGTGCTTTCAGGAAAACCATACCACTCTTTTTTAAGTCGTATACCACGTAAAAGGCCGTTTGAGATAGAGCATCTGATGATGACAAAACCAAGAGAAGAACTTTACAGCAGAATTAACCAAAGGGTTGATATTATGTTGCAAGCCGGTTTGGTTGAAGAAGCCCGTACCTTGCACAAGTTTAAAAAACTCCCTGCACTCCAAACAGTGGGGTACAGAGAGTTGTTCGATTATTTTGAAGGAAAAACGACCCTGGACCATGCGGCTGATTTGATTCGAAGAAACACCCGCAGGTATGCCAAACGTCAGATGACGTATTGGAGGGACGTGCCTGCAGTAAAAGACCATCCGCTCTTAAGGCCGGATCCTGTACTCTGATTACTTGGTTGCAGGAAATATTTTATTGATTTCTACTTCAAAAATCAATGTGCTGTGCGGGCCGATAACGCCTCCTGCACCACTGGGTCCGTAACCCAAATCTGAAGGAACGTATAAAATGATTTTTCCACCTTCACCTACCAGCTGCATACCTTCTGTCCATGCCGGAATGACATGATTCAAGGGAAATTTTGCCGGTTCGTTGCGTATGTAGGAAGAGTCAAATTCCGTTCCGTCAATAAGTGTTCCCACGTAATGAACTTCTACCGTATCTGTTTCACCTGCCCGGACTTCGTTGCCTTCTCTGATGATCTTGTATTGTAAACCGCTTGGTAAAGTAATTACTCCTTCTCTGTCTTTATTCTCTTCCAGGAAAGCCATTCCTTCTTTAAGGTTGCGCTCACCTTCCAGCATGCTCTTTTTTTGCATAAAAGCATTAATCTCTTTGTTCCATTCCATCATTTCCTCTTGCGTAGGGTCATCTTTACGAGCCGTCATTTCTTTATAGGCTTTCGTTATAAGGGCATGGTTCAATGCTCCAAAGTCAGACTGCTTCACCATAGAAGCTAAAGAATAGCCGATATACCTGCTTACGGTATCTATGGCTCCTTTTGAAATATCAGCATCTTTTCTGGCTGATGTACTATCACAGGACATAATCAACAGTCCGCCTAAAAGAGCTAAGGATAAAAGTTTTAAAGTTCTCATTGTATCATTAAAATTATTAGTGTTGACAAAAATATTAAACGACAAATGTACGGTTTATTTCTTGTTATTCACATACGTATAACAGCATATTTTATGCAGAATCCGGGCGCCGACAATGGCATCCCAGGAATCGTTTTCGCCGGGAGCTACCTCGCACAGGTCAAAACCTATGATTTTACGATTGGAAGAAGCTAAAAGGTAAAGCAGGTAATCCACTTGTTGAAAAGTAAGTCCTCCCGGTACGGGAGTACCTGTATGGGGACACAAATCGGGAGTAAGTCCGTCAATATCAAAACTGATATACACGTGATCGGGAAGGCTTTCCATGATTCTATGGCATTGCTCCCTCCAGGTAAGTCCCTCAAAAAGACCTTCCTGAAGCGATTCGTCAGAAAAAAAAGCAATGCGATCGCTGTTTTGTATAAAGTCGTATTCCTCCTGACAAAAGTCCCTGACACCCACTTGTGTAAGCGAAGAGATGGCCGGAACGGTCTTCAAGGCATTGTACATGATGGAAGCATGTGAAAAAGAAAAACCTTCGTAAGCTTCTCTGAGGTCGGCGTGAGCATCTATGTGGAGTATGCCAAAAGAGTCGTAATGCTCTCCCAATGCCTGGAGGAACCCTAATGGAACGGAGTGTTCTCCTCCCACTATGCCAACAAATCTTCCTTGACGTAATAAGGCTGAACTTTGCAGATAAACAATACGGTTCATACGGGAACAGGCTTGGTTGACCTGTTCCAGTATATCTGACAATCCGTTGATTCTGGGATCTTTTCCTTCTTCCCAGCTGGCTATGATTTGTTCGGCCAATTTTCTGGCCGAACGGTTGAGAATAGGCAGTTCTTCATGAACCGGTTCCGTTGCCAGGGGAATGGACCAGGCTCGGGGCACACGGACGTTAAAGAGATCTACCTGGATAGAAGCATCAATTATGGCCTGAGGTCCCAGATGCGTTCCCGGTCTGTAAGAAGTTGTGACATCCCAAGGAACGGAAATAAGAACCGTATGGGCTTCTTCTTTTGAATAAGGAAGGGCAAAATAGCTTCCTGTTGCCACTCCCGGCAAATTGGGATCGAAAGTATTCATACAATTCCTTCTTTGATGATATCGTGAATATGTACCATACCAACGTATTTTTCTTCTTTAAAGACTATAAGCTGGGTGATTTTGTACGATTGCATAAGGTTATATGCTTGTACGGCCGGCGTGTCATAAAGTATGGTTTTTGGTGATTTTGTCATCACATCCTCTGCGCATAGGCTGTAAGGATCTCTGTTTTTCTCCAACATCCTTCGGATGTCACCGTCAGTAATAATACCGCACAAAGTCTCTTTTTCATCCATTACGACCGTGGCACCCAGCCTGTTTTCAGAAATAACCATAAGCGTGTCTTTTATTCCGGACTTTGGATGTACAACAGGACGCAGGTTGTGATTCATGATGTCTGATACTGTCAGGTGCATTTTTTTCCCAAGCGTGCCTCCCGGATGAAACCGCGCAAAATCTTCCGGCGTAAATCCGCGCAGCTTCAGCAGACAAACAGCAAGGGCATCTCCCAGGACCATTTGGGCTGTTGTACTGGAAGTAGGTACCAGGTTGTCAAGGCATGTTTCATGAGGTATAACCGTCTGTAAAACAAAATCTGCACAGCGGGCCAGATAAGAATTTTTATTGGCAACCATGGCTATGAGTGTATTGCCTGCAAGCTTAAGTATAGGTACCAGCACTTTGAATTCTTCTGTTTCTCCGCTTTTAGAAAGACACAGTACAATGTCTTCTTTTTCTACCATACCCAGATCTCCGTGAAGCGCGTCTGCGGCATGCATAAACAGAGACGGGGTTCCGGTAGAATTGAAAGTTGCCGCAATTTTTTGTGCAACCAAAGCACTTTTTCCAATACCTGTGACAACCAAACGCCCTTTGGAAGTATAGAGAATATGGACAACTTTCAGGAAAGAATCATTGACGGATTGCTTCAATGCACCTAAAACATATTGCTCTTTTTCAATTACTTCAAAAGCTGTTTTTTCTATCTCTGCCCAAGGTGTGTTCATTATATTTTGAAAGAACAAAACAAACGTCTAACTTAGTGGACAAAGGTAGTAAAATATGAACACTTCATCTGAATTACACTTTCAGTTGAAAAAACATTTCGGATTTGATTCCTTTAAGGGTCAACAGGAAGAAGTCATCACTCACGTAATGCAAGGGGGTGATGCTTTCGTACTTATGCCCACCGGCGGAGGAAAATCGTTATGTTATCAATTACCGGCGTTGTTGATGCCGGGAACAGCCATTGTCATTTCTCCTCTTATTGCCTTGATGAAAAATCAAGTAGACGCCATTCGCGGATTTACGGAAGGGAATATGGGCGTAGCACATTTCTTGAATTCTTCGCTTACTAAAACTCAGCTTGAAGAAGTGAAGAAAGCACTATTGTCCGGTAAAACAAAATTACTGTACGTAGCACCGGAATCGTTGACGAAAGCTGAAAACATACAGCTTTTAAAAAGATTGCATATTTCTTTTTATGCCATTGATGAGGCCCACTGTATTTCTGAATGGGGACATGATTTCCGACCGGAATACCGTCGTATCCGAGAACAGATAACGGCTATTGGCAAGGCTCCTGTCATTGCATTGACAGCTACCGCAACTCCCAAAGTGCAGCAAGACATACAGAAAAATCTGGCAATGGCAGAAGCAAGGGTATTTAAAACGTCTTTCAACAGACCCAATCTGTATTATGAAATCAGGCCCAAAGTAAATATCAACAGGGAGCTGATAAAATTTATAAAACAACACAAAGGCAAAAGCGGGATTGTTTATTGTCTGAGTCGGAAAAAAGTAGAAGAAATAGCATCGTTCTTACAAGTCAATGACATACGGGCATTGCCCTACCATGCCGGAATGGATGCAGTTACGCGTACAAAAAACCAGGACCTTTTTTTGATGGAAGACGCAGATGTGATTGTGGCTACCATTGCATTTGGTATGGGCATAGATAAACCGGACGTGCGTTATGTAATCCATTATGACATACCTAAATCTTTGGAGGGGTATTATCAGGAAACGGGTAGAGCCGGGCGTGATGGAGGCGAGGGGCAATGTATAGCTTTTTACAGTTATAAAGACATACAAAAACTGGAGAAATTTAAACAGGGCAAACCCATTGCAGAGCAAGAAATCAGTAAATTGTTGTTGATGGAAACGGTAGCGTATGCAGAAACTAATGTATGCCGCCGCAAGATTTTGTTGCATTATTTTGGAGAAACTTACCAACAGGATAATTGCCACAATTGTGATAATTGCCTGTATCCCAAAAAACAATTTGACGGAAGTGAAGAAATGTGCCTTGTTCTGGAAGCCGTATTGGAGTCGTTGGAGCAATTTAATACGGAACATATGGCTTATGTTATCGCAGGAATATCCAATGCCCTTATTAAATCCTACAACCATCATAAGCTGGAAGTCTTTGGACTGGGAAAGGACAAATCGGTGTCTTTTTGGACGGCTATTATCAATCAGGGAGTTTTACTGCAATTTCTGGAAAAAGATATTGAACAGTATGGCATATTGTCAGTTACTCCCAAAGGAAAAGAGTTTCTTGAAAACCCCTATGAATTGATGTTGTATGAGGATAGAGAAATTGAAGAAGCGGAAGACGAAGACAGCGACTACGGACCCAGGACATCAGGAGGAGGGGGAGATGATACGTTGTTGGCTATGTTGAAAGACCTGAGAAAATCAATAGCTCATAAATGGCAGCTGGCACCTTATGTAATTTTTCAGGATGTAAGTCTGGAAGACATGTCTATCATATATCCTATTACGATAGACGAACTTACAAAATGCCAGGGAGTGGGCGAAGGAAAAGCCAGAAAATTCGGAAAACCTTTTTTAGAACTTATAGAGAAATATGTAGAAGAAAATGATATTGTGAGACCGGAAGACATAGTGGTTAAATCCCCGCCCAAGAGATCTGCCAACAAATTGTATATCATTCAAAGTATAGACAGGAAACTTGATTTTGAAGATATAGCAGATGGTAAGGGGATGACCATGGAGGAGTTGCTCGGAGAAATAGAAGCTATTGTTAACTCAGGTACACGATTAAATATAGATTACTATCTGCGGCAAAGCATAGATGATGATAAACTGGAGGATATTTTTGATTATTTCCGCCATGACGCTGTTTCAGATTCTATAGAAGAAGCTCAAAATGCATTAGGCGTAGATTATACAGAAGAAGAAATTCGTCTTGTAAGGATCAAATTTTTAGTTGACGTTGCCAACTGAAATTTTATCTTTGTTATTTATGCGAAAACGTACTGTCTTATTTCTGGCACTTCTTTCGGCTTTGATGTTGGGTGCAGCGACGTATGGTTTTATAGTATTGTTCCGTACTCCTTCAAACCCCATCGTCCACAATAATACCTACAGGGCTGTTCCTATGGATGTTGTCATGATACAGCATTTCGGCAGATTTGAAACCCTTGCGGCTGAGGTACTGCTGCCGGAAGGCTATTTATCCAATGTTTTTATGCCGGGAAGGGAAATGAGTGCTTTCTGGGCCGGCTTGGCCTCGTTTCTTCCTGATCGTTATCCGGTAATAGAAAAAGCCGAGGCATTATGCTCCTTACATCCTTCTGAAAAAAACACCCTGGATTTGCTGTTCTGTTTATCCGTTGCAGAAGTAACCGACAGAAAATGGTGGGAAGAATTTTTAGATGTTACGGGTATGGAATATGATACACGTGAATACAATGCCGAGACCATATACAGATTGCATCAGAAGGAAGGAAAACAGGTACTTTATGTAGCGCTTTCACAAGGTGTGCTCATAGCTTCCCGGTCACGGATGGTACTGGAATCTTCCCTCAGGCACATTGACAGGAAAAGCTCAATTATGGAAAATAAAGCATTTGCCCGTTTGGTGGAGCAAACTCCTGTATCAAAACCTATGCGTATTTTTATTTCACATGATAAGATACCCTCATTGGTAGCTGCATATTTGGGGGCGCCTTTGCAGAAATATGCAGGATTCCTTAAAACGACGGGGCAATGGACGGTGCTGGATGGATTTATTTCAAGCAGCCAATTGCAGGCAGACGGATATACATGGCTTCACCCCGGCGGAGAGCATTTCTTTTCTGTTTTCAGAGACCAGCAGCCACAAAAATGGATGGCTCAAGAAATACTTCCGGCAACGACGCTGGCAGGATGTTCCATTGGAATATCTGATATGCCGTTATTTCAGGAACGCATGTCCACGTATAGGGAATTCAGAAAAAGCAACAGGATTAAACCTGACAGCGAAAAAACAGCTTGGTTTGACTTGTTGTATCCTACAGAAGTATCTTTGGCGTGCATACCTTTTAAGGGTACTTATCATTGGGTTTCCATAATCCATTCAAGATACATACAACAAGCCAAGATTCAATTTGCGCTGTTGAACAAGCAAGAAGAAAACAAGGTTATGGAAAATCCGCTTCCCAATATGCTGTCTGATATATTTGGAGCTTTGTTTGATGTGTGTCCGGCTACCCATTATTGTTATCAGGGTTCCTATATTCTTATGGGAGATAGGGATTTACTGACGGATTTAACAAGACGCAACCGGTTGGGAAATACACATACTTTATCAGCTGCCATACAGCAGACGAAAGCGTATAAAGGAACCATGAATACGGCAAGCCTGACTTTGTTTCTCCATCTTTCCGCAGGTCCTGAACCGCTGCTGCCGCTTTTGGATAAGAGGTATGTGAAACATATGGAATCGGCAAGGCGTTACAACGCTCAATTTGCATTTCTTCAGTTTTCTTCCTTGGAGGACAGGATGTACGCCCACCTGTCTGTGTATGGAGATTCTTTGGAAATATCTCCTCTTATTCCACGACGTCGCGATATACGATTGCGGAGCGCCCCAAAGCAAGATACTTTGCACAGAGCACAGCCTCCTTACAGTTTGTTGAATCATTATACAGGTAAAGAGAACGAATTGTTTCAGTCTCCCTGGCCGGAATGTCGGCTAATATTAAGAGACCATTTGGGAAAAGTGTTGTGGGAGAAAACTATGGAAGGTCCCATTCAGGATAAGGTGGTCCAGATTGATTTTCTTAAGAACAACAAATTACAAATGTTGTTTGCCATTGGAAACAGGTTGTATTTGATGGACCGCCTGGGACGTAACGTGGCACCTTATCCAAAAGCATACGCTACCAGTATTGTATACGGACCTTACGTATTTGATGTGACAGGAAATAAAGACTACCTCATATTGCTGGTGCATCAGGACAACAAACTGGGCTGTTACAACAAGCAGGGACTCCTTCTGGATGGTTGGGAAACATTGATACTTCCTGGTTTTTTAACAGCAGAACCCAGATACGTCTCAGGAGGAAGGGAGGGCTACTGGGTCGTTTACACGGACAGCCAAACGTTGGTACTGTCGGCTACGGGGCAAGTATGCACCGTGACCGCGCAGAAAGATTGTCTTGACCCTCGTGCAGACTTGAAAATTTCAGACGGATATGCGTTGTACGGCACAACAATTGAGGGTAAACCCATTACTTTATTATTGCGATGAAATGAATATTCTGGTTATACTCTTTTCACTTCTTGTTGTTTATTTCTTCATGCGTATGGCTCCTATACTGCTTTCTGCAAAAATCAACAAGATGTTTAAAAAGCAAAAGCCTATAGACAAAATGCCAAAGAAACCACCACGGGAAAAGATTATTGATAAGCGGGTCGGGGAATATGTGGATTATGAAGAAATAGAAGATGCATGAAATCTTTCTTTCGGATATTATCTTATGGCAAACCCTATGGCAGGCAAGGAGTTGCTTATGTGTTGCTTTCTTTGCTTGGCGTATTGTTTGGTATTGCCAATTACGCTTTGATAGCTCCTCTGCTGACGGTTTTGTTTGAACCGCATACCCTGGAAACGGTTCCAATATATCCGGAGCGAGCATTTTCGTTTTCCTATATAGTACAACTGTTCAAGTACCACCTGATTCGTATTATACTGGAAGAAGGCGTACTCATGGCCTTGTTATACGTATCTGTATGTCTTGTAGCGGCGTCTTTATTGTCTAATTTGACACAATACATAACCCGGAGAATTTTAATCAACGTACAAACAAACCTGATAAAAAATGTAAGGAATCATGTTTTTTCAGAAATTACCCGGCTTCCTCTTGGATATTTTCACCAACGCAGAAAAGGAGACATTTTATCGGTTGTCTCCGGCGATATCATAGAAATTCAGCACTCGATAGCCGGCATGTTTCATGTTTTATTCCGGGATCCTTTACTGATCATAGGTTTTCTCATTGTTTTGTTTTATATGAGCCCGCGCCTCACATTGGTGGCATGCTTCACATTGCCGATATCTGCATTTTGTATTGGCAGAATAACAAGGACGTTGCGTTCGGGGGCAGAAGTGTCACAAAGGCTGTTAGGCAGGTTGCTGAGCCATTTTGAAGAGGCAGTACATGGTATTCGTATCATAAAAGCGTTTCATGCCCGTGACTATGTTAACGATAGGTTTGATAAAGTAAATGAAATTCACAGGAAAGAAATCAAGAAAGTTCTTAACAGGCAGGAGCTGGCTTCTCCGCTGAGTGAATTCCTGGGAATTACCATAGCGGCCGGTATCCTGTTTTATGGAGGGTGGCTTCAGGTACAAGGAAAATTAGGTATGGGCTGGCCCGCTTTTGTCGTGTATATTGGTTTTTACTGGAGGGTACTGGAGCCGGCCAAATCGATATCAAAAGCGTACGCGATGATACGTAAAGGGATGGTATCTGCCGAACGCATTTTTCAACTGCTGGATGTTCCTAAGGAACTGGAAGAAAAAAGTGACAATGTACCTTTAGATACCCTCAAACAGTCAGTGGTATACAAAAATATTACATTCAGATACAGTGCAAACGGGCCCGATGTTTTGCGCAATATAAATCTAGAAATCCCTAAAGGCCAGGTTGTTGCCTGGATAGGTCCTTCCGGCGCCGGCAAAACAACGATGGCAGATTTGCTTTCCGGATTTTATCGTGTTCAGGAAGGTGAAATTTTATTGGACGGTATTCCAATAAATGATTACCATAAAGAAGATCTGGCCAAACAAATAGGAATAGTCACGCAGGAAGCCATCCTGTTTAATGATACTGTTGCAAATAATATTACCTTTGGATTGAAAAAAGTTCCACCGGAAGAGGTAGAGCAAGCTGCAAGGATTGCCAATGCCCATGATTTTATTATGGAAATGGAGCATGGTTATTTATCTAATATTGGAGAAAAGGGAGAAAAGCTTTCCGGAGGTCAAAGACAAAGACTGACCATAGCCCGTGCTGTATTACGCAACCCGGCTCTTTTGATTCTTGATGAAGCTACCAGTTCTTTGGATGCCGAAAATGAAGCAATGGTACAAGAAGCTTTAGCAAGGCTTATGAAAGACCGTACTACCATTGTCATTGCACACAGGCTCTCAACCATCAGGTATGCAGACAACATAGTAGTATTTGAGGGAGGCCGTATTGTGGAACAAGGAACGTATGAAAAATTATTTAAAACCAATAAGTATGAATCAGAACATTTTGAACACAAAGTCCCTGAATGAGCTTTTTGAAAAAAGTATTAAAAAATATTGGGATTTCAAAGCTCTGACAGATTTTCAAGGGGATACTTTTTATTACAGAGATGTGGCCATCCGTATAAAAACCATTCATATGGGATTTGAAAGATGCGGTTTGAAACAAGGAGATAAAGTTGCGTTGTGCGGAAGAAATCAGGCGCATTGGGCCATCGCTTTTTTGGCGACCGTTACTTATGGAGCCGTTGTGGTACCTATTCTGCATGAATTCAAGCCGGGAAACATCCACCACCTGGTAAACCATTCCGACTCACGCATATTCTTTGTAGGAGAACAAGTGTGGGAAAGCTTGAATGAAAATGAAATGCCTAACCTCGAGGCCATCGTCGGACTCAATAATTTTGATATTCTGTATACACCGGATGAAGAAATTATTGCCATCCGAAAAGATTTGGACAAAGCTTTTAGGGAGATGTACAAAGATGGGATGCAGCCGGACGATGTCAGTTACTACAAAGACAAACCCGAAGACCTGGCTTTGATTAACTATACCAGCGGAACCACAGGTTTTTCAAAAGGAGTCATGCTCCCGTACCGCTCTCTGCTGTCCAACATTCTATTTGGATGGGAAGTGCTGCCTCAGGTGAGCAACGGAGCCAAAGTGGTATCTATGCTTCCTTCGGCGCACATGTACGGATTGATGTTCGAACTGTTGTTTGAGATGACGAGCGGCGCCCATGTGCATTTTCTCACGCGTATGCCTTCGCCCAAGGTCATTATAGAAGCTTTCCGGAATGTGAAACCTAAGGTTATTATTGCCGTTCCCATGATTATTGAAAAGATTTATAAACAAAAATTGCTGCCTCTGCTCAAACGTCCTTCTATTAAAGTGATGTTGCGGATGCCGTTTATCGATCAGAAAATCAAGAAACGTATTCACGATGAATTGGTGCAGGCTTTTGGAGGAGAATTTTTGGAAATTATTGTGGGTGGAGCACCTTTGAATCACGAGGTAGAGCCTTTTCTTACAAAAATCCACCTGCCTTTCACGGTAGGTTATGGGCTTACAGAATGTGGTCCTATTGTAACGTATGCACCTTGGAATGAAAGACCGCTTTTCTCCTGTGGAAGAGCTGCTCCCCGTATGGAAATCCGCATAGATTCTCCAGATCCGGAAAACATACCCGGCGATATCCAGTTGAGAGGAGATAATGTCATGTTGGGTTATTATAAAAATCCGGAAGCCACGAAAGATACTTTTACAGAAGACGGCTGGTTCAAGACAGGTGATTTGGGAACACTGGATAAAAACGGTTACCTCTTTATTAAGGGTCGTTCTAAAACAATGATTCTGGGACCAAACGGTCAAAATATTTATCCGGAGGAAATCGAAAGCTCCATAAATAATATGTCATACGTGAATGAAAGTCTCGTAATCATGGAAGACGGTTTGCTGGTAGCCCTCGTTTATCCTGATTTTGAAAAAGCGGCAGCTGATGGTTTACCCGACACAGCTATGGAATCTACCATGGAATCCTTACGTGATCAAATCAATCTGGAATTGCCCAAATATGCTCAAATTTCCAAAATAAAAATTGTACCCGAAGAATTTGAGAAAACTCCAAAAAGAAGTATTAAACGTTTTTTGTATAATGGATAAACAGAGACAATTCGATCTCCATTACCTTGAAATGGCGCGTGTATGGGCACGTAATTCGTATTGCGAAAGAAGAAAGGTGGGGGCTCTGATGGTGAAAGACAGGATGATTATATCGGACGGCTACAACGGAACGCCCAGAGGTTTTGAAAATATTTGTGAAGACGAAGAAGGTGGAACAAAACCTTATGTCCTTCATGCAGAAGCAAATGCCATTACAAAAGTAGCCCGCAGCAACAACAGCAGTGAAGGAGCCACTATTTATATTACGGCGTCTCCTTGTATAGAATGTGCCAAATTAATTATACAATCCGGGATTGTGCGTGTAGTATATAGTGATGATTACAGGTTGCAAGACGGTATTGAATTATTGAAAAAAGCCGGTATAAGAGTAGATAAATATTGAGTAACGTATGGATAATCGGCAAGGAATAAGAAAAACAGGTGTAGTTGTTTTAATCGTTTTATGTGCCCTGCTTATTGCGGTAGCCTTACGATGGACTACTTATGCCAACAGGAACAAAAAAAGAGAACAACTGGGTAAAGAGTGGACCAAGCTGGAGCTCATTCTTAACCAGATTCAGCACAACTATGTAGATTCAGTAAATGTAGCTGACTTTATTGAAAAGACGGTACCGGGTATTCTGGAAGAATTGGACCCGCATTCCATTTATCTGCCACCGGACGAATTGCGTACGGCAGATGAGGAATTACGCGGCAATATTGAAGGAATCGGCATCGTTTTTAATGTTCCTGAGGATACAGCCACTGTAATAAACGTAGTTGTAGGCGGTCCTTCGGAAAAAATGGGATTACAGGCAGGAGATAAAATCATACAGATAGGAGAGCAAACAGTGGCCGGAGTAAAGATTCCCCAAGATTCCATTGTTAAATTGCTAAAGGGGCCAAAAGGCACAAAAGTAGATGTTAGAGTCAAGCGGTATGGAGAGGAAAACCTTATTCTGTTTTCCATAACAAGAGATAAGATACCCGTTCATAGTGTAGATGTGGCCTATATGGTTGATTCTCTTACCGGTTATATCAAATTGTCTCGTTTTTCCATAACAAGTTATGCGGAAATTCTGAAAGCATTGGCTGAATTAATGAAAGCAGGGATGAAGCAACTGGTGTTTGATCTTAGGGACAATGCAGGAGGATATTTTGACCAGGCCCTGAAAATTGCCGGAGAATTTTTGGATGAAAACAAATTGATGGTATATACAGAAGGGGCACATAGAGAAAGACAGGATTTTTATACGCGCAAAAGGGGATCTTGTTACCAAATGCCTTTGGTATTGCTGATTAATGAAACCTCGGCTTCTTCTTCGGAAATTATGGCAGGAGCACTGCAAGACAACGATAGGGGGACTATTGTCGGCCGTCGCTCTTATGGGAAGGGTCTGGTACAGGAACCTGTTTATTTTTCCGATAAATCCGGACTCAGGATTACCGTGGCACGTTTTTATACACCTCTGGGCAGGTCCATTCAAAAGCCTTATGGAAACAATACAAAAGAGTATGCTTTTGATTTGCTGGAAAGGTATCGTCATGGGGAACTGATGGAAGAAGATTCCATCCCGAAAAACGATTCGCTGCGTTATGTAACGGTGGCAGGAAAGGTGCTCTACGGCGGCGGAGGTATTATCCCCGATGTGTTTGTTCCGTTGGACACGACCAGAGTAAACGATTTGTATGTTCGTATTACAAGGCAAAACCTGCCTATACGATTTAGTATGGACTTTGCAGATCGTAACAGGAAACAATTATCTGCCATAGATACGTTTGAAGCACTGGAGCGCTTTTTTGAAACACACAGGCCTGAAAAAGAATTCCTGGCCTACATGCAAAGGCAGGGTATACCCTATGACCGTGTTCAGTGGAAGGAGTGTGGAAGTATCATCATGACACAGATCAAAGCGTACGTTGGCAGGAATACACCTATGGAAGACAAAGGGTTCTATCCGTATTTGGGCAGCATAGACAATGTGTTGGAAAAAGCCCTTGAAGTTCTGAATGAACAACTAATAGCCAAATTGCCTTAAGCGGGAACGGCTGTCTCTCCAATGGGGAAGTACTTTGACAAATAATTCCAGGTATACTTTTTTCTGGAAGAAATCTTCCATATCCAAACGGGCTTGAGTTCCTGTTTTCTTTAGTGCTTTTCCTTGATTCCCAATAAGAATTCCTTTTTGTGAATCGCGCATGACATAAATTACGGCTTCTATGTGGTATCTGTCCTGTGTCTCTTTGAAAGCTGCTATTTCCACTTCTGTACAATACGGTATTTCCTGTGCATAGTTGAGGAAAATTTTTTCACGAAGGATTTCTGAAGCAAAAAAGCGGAGGCTTTTGTCTGTAAACCTATCTTTTTCAAACCACGGAGGAGCTTTCGGGAGATGGTCCAAAATATGCTGCAGCAACGAATCCAGGTTAAAACCTTCCAGCGCACTTACGGGATATACGCCCGCTTGCGGCAAGAGCGTCTGCCACTGGGACATTAAGTTTCTTACTTCGTCCTCGGAACTTATATCAATTTTGTTGATAGCAACAAGAACGGGAATTTCCAGCAAGGCTAATTTCTCCATGAAGGAAGGATTCTTCTGCATCTTTTCCACAACATCGGTTACATACAGAATAATGTCTGCGTCAGTAAGAGCTGTATCTACAAACTGCATCATGTTTTTTTGCAGCAAGTAATGGGGGCGGATGATTCCGGGAGTATCTGAATATACAATCTGGTAGTCGGGGCCGTTTACTATGCCCATAATGCGATGTCGTGTGGTTTGGGCTTTCGGAGTGATGATAGATAATTTCTCACCAACAAGGGCATTCATCAATGTGGATTTTCCCACATTGGGATTCCCAATAATATTTACAAATCCGGCTTTGTGTGTCATTGATAGAAACCAGTTTTTAATCGGGAAATTTCTTCCTCTGTAAGGTAACGCCATTGTCCGCGTTCCAATCCCTTTTTAGAAAGCCCTGCAAAGTAAACCCTGTCTAATTTTTTCACTTTGTATCCTAACGATTCAAAAAGCCTGTGGACTATTCTGTTTTTGCCGGAATGTATTTCCACACCAATGTCCTTATCACTATTGTTCAGATAAGATATGGAGTCAACGTACATAGGGCCATCCTTCAGCCGAATACCTTGCCGCAATTTCTCCATATCAGATTTTTTGAAGTTTTTATCCAGTTGAACCTGGTAGATTTTCTTTTTATTATAAGACGGATGGATGAGCTTTTCCGTAAGATCACCGTCGTTGGTGAACAGCAATACGCCTGTGGTGTCTTTGTCAAGCCTTCCTACCGGGAAGACGCGTTTGGTACATTGTCCGGCTATCAAATCCATAACCGTTCTTTCTGCATGTTTGTCTTTCATGGTAGTAACGTATCCTTTAGGTTTATTCATTACAAGATACGTTTTGGATTCAGGGTTGATACGCTGACCGTTTAAACGTACATCATCAGTTACCAGCACTTTTACACCAAGTGTTGTTTCAATTTTTCCATTGACGGTTACGAGTCCTGCTTGTATAAAATCATCGGCTTCTCTGCGGGAGCAGATACCGGAATTGGCCAGGTATCTGTTCAGTCTGATTTCTCCGTCAATCAGAGGTTGTTTTCTCAGGGGAGCTCGTTTTTCAGGTTTGTCAAATGTTGTACGACGCGGCCTTTCTGCCCGGTATGTTCTGTCTCTGCCGGGTTTGTCTGAACCGACCCCGTCTTCGCGGCGGATTTTATTCCGCCCTGTTTCCTTGCGGTAAGTAGTCGTTACAATACGTTTGCGTTTGGGGCGCTCTTGTTTTTCCTTACCTTGGGGATTGTTGTTTGTTTTCATTTTTATTAATTAAGGGCATAAATGTACATGAAATTTCTTAATATTGCATTATGAAGCGTTCATCCTTTCTGAGATTCTCTCCTTTGTTTCGTGAAAACTTAAATGTTTCTCTTACAGCCGTTAAGACTAATAAGCTGCGTTCCATTCTTACTATATTGATGATTGCTGTAGGTATTATGGCCCTGGTAGGGATTCTCACGGCTATCGATGCCATTAAGGGGTCGGTAACAGACAGTTTTAATCAAATGGGAGCCAGCACTATTACGATTAAGGCCAAATCCCTGAGAGGTGAATCGGCTGAAGCAAGAAGGAGGGTACGCAACCAACCACATATAACGTACAAACAAGCAACAGCCTTCCTGGAGAATTATCCAATACCTTCCAAAATTGCCATATATACAACAGCACGGGCTATGCTGGAAGTAAGTTACGGTTCGGAAAAAACAAACCCGGACATTACGGTTATGGGAGTGAACCCCGAATACTTTCCGGTAAACGCCCTGGATATTGTAAGGGGAAGAACGTTTTCACAGTTTGAAACCAGTTCTTCCGGTTTTGTTACGGTTATTGGCGATGGTCTGCTCCATATATTTGGAAAAAAGGATCCGGTAGGTGAATTTTTGAATGTGGACGGCAGGCGGTACCAGGTCATAGGAGTCCTACGTTCTAAAGGAGCTGCATTTGGTGGCGGAGCCGACAAGCAAATCTTTATTCCCATAGGGAATGCCCGTAGTACTTATGGTGGTGAGAGTCTTGCTTTTCAGATCAAGATTCAGCCTAAAGCCGGAGAGAATACGCGACAGGCTTATGAAGAAGCAGAAATATATTTTAGAAATGTGCGCAGGCTTTCACCAACAGATCAAACAGATTTCCAGATAGAACGCAGTGAAGATATGTTGGAACGTTCTATGGAAACCATGAGGATTGTAACCATTGTGGCTGTTATTATAGGATTCATCACCTTATTGGGAGCAGCCGTAGGCCTGATGAACATCATGCTTGTTTCTGTCAACGAACGAACAAGGGAGATAGGGACCAGAAAAGCCATGGGAGCCTCATCTCAAATCATCAAACAGCAATTTTTGTTTGAAGCCATTGTCATAGGACAGTTAGGCGGGTTAGGCGGTATTGTATTGGGGATATTGGCCGGAAACATCACTTCCATTGGAATGAAAACATCTTTCATTGTTCCTTGGTTATGGATGCTGTTGGGAGTGGCCGTTTGTTTTGTGGTAAGCATATTATCCGGTTATATACCTGCCGTTCGTGCCAGCAAACTGGATCCTATAGAAGCTTTACGCTACGAGTAAAAAAGCTTTATTTTAATGTGAACACATAGGTAATTCTTCCTTCCTGAATAGGAGGAGCTGTTCCGCTGATGTTGAATTTGGCTTGTAAAGCTGCTTTTTTTGCCGCTTCCCAAAGTACTTTATTTTGTACGGTTGTCCCTTCTATTCCCGGTGTTGCCGAAGTGACGGTTCCGTACGTG
Organism: Bacteroidales bacterium; assembly: GCA_049652385.1. GTDB lineage: Bacteria > Bacteroidota > Bacteroidia > Bacteroidales > UBA932 > DMER64. The sequence goes on from JBASDX010000008.1 coordinate 88,277, forward strand.
TCTACCAATATTCTAACAACGACTTTTCCTGATACGTTTTGTGCATATTCAGGTAAAGGCAATTTTCCTATGACCGTGCGCCCCTCCAATTGTGCTGTAGGTTGTCCTGAAGGATTGCCTGTCTCTACATTTCCTGCACTGTGACCGGCTTGTCTTTGCGGAAATGTGGCAATACCTGTTTGCTCACCGGGTAACGAATCAACATCCCTGCTGCGGAACAAAGCCTTTTCTTTGATTTTTGGCGGCTCGGGGTCTTTGATTTCCACATCGCCTTCTTCTCCGGGCGTACTTTCCTGCGTACGTTGCTCTCCCGCTACAGGTTCCGGAACAACGGCTTGCTGAACTAATTCGGGTTCCTGATGAGTTACGGGTTTAGGAGACCGGGGGGCAGTACCTTGTTCGGCCAGGAGCCTTACAGGTAAGGTCGGACGTTCTTCTGCCAGTTCCACTTCAATTTCCGGCATGTCCCTGTTCTCGGGTAGCGTCAATCCCATGCCTGAATATACTAAAGCAACAGCCAACACTATATGGAACAGTATAGTGGCTATCAAACCGCTTGTATGTCCTCTTTTTTCAGACATGGATGGTCTTTTGTATTATTCCGGAGAAGTAGCCAATACTATTTTGTAGCGGTTACGTTTAGCAATGTTCATAACCTGTACTACCTGCTCCATAGGAACGGATTTGTCTACGTATAAAGATAATGTGGGTTCTGTTCTATCCTTTAACATTTCCTGCAAGCGTGGCTCTATTTCATGAAATGGAACAGCTGTGCGGTTTCCGTCAATATGGTAGGAAAACGTGCCGGCTTGCTGGTAATGTTTTATAGAAATGCTGACTTGCCCTTTATCGGGGATTTGGTTGGTACTTTTTGGCAACAACAGTTTAAGCGCATTAGGGTTGATGAGTGTTGAGGTTACCAGAAAGAAAATCAACAACAGGAAGACTATGTCTGTCATAGAGGCCATGGTGAAGCCTGCCTGAACTTTTGTGTTTCTTTTTATAGCCATAGCTATTTATTTTAAAGGTTCTTGCAACAAGTCTAAAAAGTCCAGTGTTGATTTTTCCATAGAGTTTACGATAGAACCAATACGTGCCGACAGATAGTTGTAGGCAAAATAAGCCGGAATACCAATCAGCAGACCACCTACCGTGGTAACCATAGCAATATAAATACCTTCCGATAACAGGGTAATATCTATGTTGCTGCCGGCCATGGACATGTTGTAAAAAGCTTTTATCATGCCGATGACAGTCCCCAGAAAACCAACCATGGGAGCACCTCCGGCAATAGATGCCAATACAGGCAGCCCTTTTTCCAGGCGTGCTACTTCTATGCTGCCTACATTTTCTATGGCAGATTTGATATCAGCCAGGGGTCTTCCGATATTTCGAAGTCCTTTTCCGATCAGACGCGCCGTCAGGGTGTCTTTGCTCTCACATAAATGAACGGCAGACTGTACTTTTCCATCATAGATGTATTCCTTGATGTTATTCATAAAATCCTGGTCCACTTTAGCTGCTTTTCTAAGTACAACCAGACGTTCGCCAAAAATGTACACAGCGATGATGGATAATACAAGTAAAACCAGCATGAGCCATCCGCCTTTGGCGGCCATGGATAACAGGGAAATAGATGAAGAGGCTTCTGCAACAACCTCTGTTTGAAGTAGAACAATGTGAAACATAGGGTTAATTGTTTAAAATTTATCGTAAGTAACCTTCCAAAGAAATAAACCTTCAGCCGGTACGGAATAACCTGCAAAAGAACGATTTTTTTCTGTTATTAACTGCAAAATCCATTCCACGGGTTTTTTCTTTTTTCCGATTTCCAAAAGCGTTCCCACCATGCAGCGCACCATATCTCGTAAAAACCTATTGGCAGATACTTGGAAAACCCATAACGGAGCTATGGAAAAATCCGGAGTTTCGATAGTCCAAAAAGCTTCTGTTACAGTACATATATGAGTACGAGCATAGGAGTGAAATTTTGTAAAACTTGTAAAATCATGGGTTCCAATGAGAAGTGCAGCGGCTTCATTCATCAGTCCCATATCCGGGCGAGGTACAGCGTAGGTTCCGGGAGCAGCCGACAGGTTGTTCAGAAAGGGTTCTTTGCCGGTACGGATGAAATACCTGTACGTTCTTTCTTTGGCATCAAACCGGGCATGCATATTATCATCAACGGGAAAAATATTATAGATACGGATATCCTTTGGTAATATGGCATTAACTTTGTAAGATAAAGTATCGCAATCCAGGAGGTTCCCGGAAAAATCAAAATGTGCCCGGAAATCTTTTGCGTGAACACCTGTGTCTGTACGGCCGCATCCGGTAACAGCAATGGTGTTGCCCAATATACAGCTGAGTGCTTCCTCAACACAAGCTTGTATGGTGGGTGCATTTTTTTGAATTTGCCAACCGTGGTAATGGGCTCCGTTATAGGCCAAATGGATAAAATAACGCATAAAGGATGTATCTTTGACAAATATAATTGATAATATGGAAACCGTAAACATTAAAGAGTTGAACGAACGGATTCAGAGGGAAAGTGCTTTTGTGGATATCATGACCTTAGAGATGAGCAAGGTAATTGTCGGACAGAAGCAACTGGTGGAAAATTTACTCATAGGCCTTCTGGCCAATGGTCATATTTTGCTGGAAGGGGTACCGGGTTTAGCTAAGACTTTAGCCATCAGAACATTGGCAAGTGTAATAGATGCACAGTTCAGCCGGATTCAATTTACACCGGATTTATTGCCGGCGGACCTTATCGGCACTTTAATCTATAGCCAGCGTACAGAAGAGTTTCAGGTGAAAAAAGGGCCTGTTTTTGCTAACTTCATTTTGGCTGACGAGATTAACCGCTCCCCGGCTAAAGTACAATCAGCACTTTTGGAAGCCATGCAGGAAAGGCAGGTGACCATTGGAGAACACACATTCCCATTGCCGGAACCTTTCCTGGTTTTGGCTACGCAGAATCCCATAGAACAAGAAGGTACGTATCCTTTGCCGGAAGCGCAGGTAGACCGGTTTATGTTGAAGGTTATTGTGGACTATCCCAAAAAAGAAGAAGAAAAATTGATTGTACGCATGAACAATTCCGGAGCATTTCCCGTTGCTGCCCAAGTATTGAAACCGGCAGACATCAGGAAAGCACGTGAAGTGGTAAGGGAAGTATACATGGACGAAAAAATCGAAAAATATATTGTAGATTTGGTTTTTGCCACCAGAGAGCCGGACAAGTACCTTCTCCCGGATTTAAAACCCCTGATTGCATACGGTTCTTCACCACGGGCCAGTATTTCTTTGGCCATTGCTTCCAAAGCTTATGCTTTTATCCGCCGCAGGGGATACGTCATTCCGGAAGACGTTCGCGCTGTTGCCTATGAAGTCCTGCGTCACAGGATTGGGCTTACCTACCAGGCAGAAGCAGATAATGTAGTGAGTGAAGACATTATTACCTCCATCATCAACGCTGTGGAAGTTCCTTAAAAACTACTATGAGCAACGATTTACTCAAGAACGTACGAAAAATTGAGATTAAAACACGTGGTCTTTCACGTCAGATTTTCGCCGGTGAATACCACTCTGCCTTTAAAGGGCGTGGCATGGCATTTAGTGAAGTTCGTGAGTACGGATACGGGGATGATATACGTAATATGGATTGGAACGTTACGGCCAGAATGAATGCGCCTTATGTTAAAATCTTTGAGGAAGAAAGGGAATTGACCGTTGTGCTGCTGATTGATGTCAGCGGTTCCCGCTTGTTTGGAACCAGGGAAAAATTAAAAAAAGAACAATTGGCTGAAATAGCGGCTGTTTTGAGTTTTTCGGCCTCCATAAACAACGATAAAGTAGGTGCATTGTTTTTCAGCAACAAGGTTGAAAAATTCATTCCTCCAAAAAAAGGGAGGACTCATTTGCTGCATATTATTCGGGAAATGTTACAATTTGAACCGGAAAGCAAAGAAACGAATATTTCAGAAGCGTTACGTTTTCTTACAAACGCTATCAAGAAACGTTGTACTGCTTTTCTGTTATCAGACCTGATGGATTTGGATGCAAACGATTATCCCCGTTTTGAGGAAGCCGTGAAAATAGCGGTGAATAAACACGATTTGGCTGCCATCCAGATTTATGACCATAGAGAAACAGTATTACCCAACGTGGGTATGGTGCGTATGGCGGATGCAGAAACAGGAAAAGAACAATGGATTGACACGTCCAACAGGAAAGTCAGGGATACATATGCACGTTGGTACCGGGAGGGACAAGAACGTATCAAAGAGCTTCTTGTAAAATACAGGGTAGATTACGTTAGGATTGCTACCGATCAGGATTATGTACAACCCCTGATACGTCTTTTTAACAGTAGAGCATAATCATGAAAAGATTCAACAGGTATTATATAATAGGGGGACTTGTTCTTGCTTTTCTTCTCTTTCCTTCTTTGATCAAAGCCCAGCAAACGATTGTTCAGGAATCTGAGTTGGAAAAAGACAGTATTCTGATTGGGGACCAGGTGTGGTGGAGTATGTATTTACCAAAAGATATATGGAAAGAAAGACAGATTGAAACAGCCGTATTTCCACAACCGCCCTTTGATCTTATGCCAGGGGTAGAGGGGTTGTCCTCTTTACGGCTGGATTCTCTGGTGCGAAAAAAACGTTTGGAAGGTATAAGGGCCGGATTGCTCATTACATCTTTTGACAGCGGATCCTACCGATTGCCCGACATGCCGTTGTATTTGAAAAAAGAAGACGGAACAACAGACACGCTATGGTTTAAAGGACCGGAATTATATGTAAACACCATCCCGGTGGATACGACGTCTTTTAAGCCTTTCGGCATTAAACCACAAATGCGGTATCCCATCACATGGGGTGAGATTTTATCAGTAGCCGGAGCTGTATTTCTTTTGATGGCTATTGTATGCCTGCTTGTTTATATCATTAAGCGGCGCAGAAAAAACTTGCCTGTTTTTGCTGATATCAAACCGGAAGACCCTCCGCATACTGCTGCACTGAAGGTGTTGCATGCCATTAAGGAACAGGAACTGTGGAAAAAACAGAAAGCCAAAGCTTATTATACACTGTTGACAGATACCATACGCATCTATCTGAAGGGGAGATGGGGTATACAGGCCATGGAGCAAACCTCGGCAGAAATGCTTGCGGCCATTCATGAAAAAAGAAAGAACGATTCTTTGTTAACGGATGAAGCTCTGGAGTGCCTGTCTTCTATGCTTATGACGGGAGATTTGGCAAAATTTGCAAAATACGTTCCTGCAGATCGTGAAAATGAAGATTCTTTGGATAACGCCATACGTTTTGTAACACTTACAGCTTATGTTTTTTGAATATCCACGACTCTTGTTCTTATTGATTTTGCTGGCCTTCCTGGCAGGGTGGTATGTTTATAGAGAATGGAAAGGGAAAAACGTACCGTCTCTTCAGGTTTCGACGCTGCTCCCGTTTAAAAGTCAGGGAAGGTCTTTAAAGAGAATATTGTACCACGCACCATTTGCCTTGCGTTTGGTGGCTTTGGCAGCCTTGATTATAGCCATGGCGCGTCCGAGATCTTCCCAGGACTACCAGACAACAACTACGGAAGGCATTGATATCATGTTGGTGCTTGATGTGTCTTCTTCTATGTTGGCGCGTGATTTTAAGCCGGACAGGATTGCGGCGGCAAAAGATATTGCCATACAATTTATCGCAGAAAGACCTACTGACAGAATGGGGATTGTGGTTTTTGCCGGAGAATCTTATACACAATGTCCATTGACGACAGATCGTGTGACACTCATCAATATGGTAAAAGAAGTACAAACCGGGTTGATTGAAGACGGAACGGCTATTGGAAACGGCTTGGCTACTGCAGTAGCACGGCTTAAAGATTCAGATGCCCTCAGCCGGGTGGTCATTTTATTGACAGATGGTGTGAACAACAGGGGAGAAGTTACTCCGTTAATGGCGGCGGAAATAGCAAAAACGTATGGGATACGGGTATATACTATTGGCGTGGGAGCTCACGGAATGGCTCCTTATCCCGTAATGACTCCGTATGGAGTACAATTGCAGCAGATGCTGGTGGAAATTGATGAAGAATTGCTCAGGCAAATGGCAGAAATGACAGGAGGAGCCTATTTCAGAGCGACCGATAATACCAAATTGATATCTATCTACGGCCAAATCAACAAAATGGAAAAAAGTAAAACACAGGTTGATTCTTTTCCGGTATATAAAGAATTGTTTATGATTTTTGCCTTGACAGCCTTGTTCGCTTTGGCTTTGGAATTCCTGATACGTTGGGTTGTTTTAAGAAGAATACCTTAAATGCATATGATACAGATAGCTCAGGCACAGTACTTATGGATTCTTGCTCTTATTCCTTTGCTTTTTTTGGCCTATGGAATGTACAGAAGGCATGGAAAACGTATGCTTAAAAAATTCGGAGATCCCGAACTGATGAAACCTCTTATGCCTGATGTGTCGCCCAGGAAGGGGTGGTTGAAGATGGTCTTGTTTTCTCTGGGCTTATTCTTTTTTGTCCTGGGGTTGTCCCGTCCGCGCACCGGAGCCAGAGTGAAGGAAATGAAACGTACGGGGGTGGAAATCATCATCGCCATGGATGTATCTAATTCTATGCTGGCAGAAGATTATTCTCCCAACAGGCTGGAGCGGGCAAAATTGGCAGTTTCTCGATTGGTGGATAATTTGGGAAGAGACAGAATCGGGTTAATCATTTTTGCGGGGGATGCTTTTGTACAGTTACCGGTTACTACTGATTATGTGAGTGCTAAAATGTTTTTACGCTCCATCAGCACACATTCCATTCCAAGGCAAGGTACGGCCATTGGGCAGGCTATTCTGACAGGTATACGAAGTTTCAGCCTGGACACTCCGGGAAGCAGGGCTTTGATTATTATTTCAGACGGGGAAGACCATGAAGACGACCCGGTACCGATAGCCAAAGAAGCGGCACAGCAAGGTGTTCAGGTTCACTGTATTGGCATTGGATCAGAAACGGGTAAACCTATACCAATGGACGATGGATCTTTGCTAAAAGACAAGGAGGGGAATATAGTCGTAACAAAGCTGGATGAAAAAACACTTATGGAGGTAGCGGAAGCCGGTAAAGGAGTGTATGTCAGGGCCGGCCATTCAGATTTTGGCCTTCAGGGAATCTTTGAGCAGATTCGAAAAATGGACGAACAGGAGTTTCAATCTGTAGTTTTTGAAGATTTTAATGAGCAGTATATGTATTTTTTTGGAATAGCTCTTTTTTTCTTTTTAATGGAAATGTTGATAGGCGAGCGGAAAGTAAAGAGGTTTAAAAGTTTTGATATCTTTACGAGAACTTTTTTGTTTTTTCTTGTTTTTACGGGTATTTCCATAGCTGCAACGGCTCAACCTGACAAGAAAGACGTACGTGCCGGCAACAAAGCGTTTAGAAGGGGAGATTTGGAACAAGCCTTGATTGACTATCAAAAGGCTCTTTCGAAGGATACAACTTCACTTAAAGCAAAATATAATTTGGCCAATGTCTTACATCAACTGGAACAGCACGATCAGGCCGTAGAAACCATGCATGCCGTCCCTGATTCTTTACAAATCAATGAACAGAAAGCTGATGCCTGGCACAATTCGGGCAACTTTCAATTGAGTCGGGAAGATTATGCAAAAAGTATAGAAGCGTATAAAAACGCACTCCGCAAAAGACCTGGAGATTATGAAACGAAAACCAATCTTGCCTATGCTCAAAAAATGCTGAGGGATCAGCAAGATAAGGAAAACCAAGACGAAGATAAGAACCAGGAGCAGGATCAAGATCAGGATCAGGATCAAGAAAAAGATCAAGACCGGGAGCAAGATAAAAACAAAAACCAGGAACAGCCGGAACCCGCCATAACCCCTCAAGCGGCACAACAAATTTTAGAGGCCATACAGCAAAAGGAGAAAGAAACGCAGGAAAAGATACAGAAAGAGAAAGCAAAAGCAGCAGTCCCGGTACGTTCAGATAAAAACTGGTAAAACACCCCGTGTTATGAGAAGAGTTATCATTACAGCAATAAGTGTTTTATACTTTGTGCAAGTAAGTGCGCAAGGGACGTTTACAGTAGAAGTCCCCGGAGTAGTAGCGACAGGGGAAAGGTTTCGTCTTGTATTTACGGCAACAGATTTGCCCCATGATACTTTTACTCCGCCTTCGATTCAACATTTCCATGTTTTAGCCGGTCCTACGACATCCACCATGAATAGGATGGAATATGTAAACGGACGCAGAACACAAAGTCGTTCCATCAGTTATACCTATATTTTGGAAGCCTATGAGCCGGGAAGCTTTACTATTGAAGAGGCCTCCATCGTATCTGACCATGTAACTTATAAGACACGACCGGTTACCATAGAAGTCATCAAAGGGACAGTTAAACCGTCAAGAGACCACAGCGCAGAACAGGCAACAGTATCTACGGAAATAACAGATGAAGATGTATTTTTGCGTTTATCCGTCAATAAGAAAAAAGTAGTAAAAGGAGAACCGCTGACAGCCACTCTCATTTTATATACACGTGTGAATGTGGCCGGTGCAGAAGATATCAGGTTTCCGGAATTTAATGGGTTTTGGAGCCAGGAAGTATATGCTCCTCAACAAATTGAATGGAAACGGGAAAACGTGAAAGGAGAGATTTACCAGACGGCTGTTTTGCGAAGTTATGTATTACTTCCCCAGCAGACCGGGGATATACGCATAGATCCATCGGAAATTGTATGTGTTATTCAAGTTCGTAGTGCCCGAAGGGGGCAATCTTTGCTTGATGATTTTTTTGATTCTTACCAAACGGTACGAAAACGAGTTACCTCTCCTCCCGTAACCATAACGGTTAAAAACCTGCCTTCGGGAGCACCGGCATCTTTTAAAGGAGCTGTGGGCAAATTTTCTTTGCAGACACATTTGGGGAAGGATACCATCCGGGCTCATGATGCTGTCTCCATGTTTGTTACAGTCAGGGGAGAAGGAAATATCAATTTGTTGGAGGCGCCGGGCGTACAGTTTCCTCCGGATTTTGAAGTCTATGACGCAAAAATCTCAGATAATTACAAAAGCTCAGAAGGTACCTTTATAGGATCAAAAACATTTGAATATCCTATTATACCCAGGAGTCATGGAACATTCATCATTAAACCCGTTGAGTTTACGTATTATGATATTACTTCCGGAACGTACAAGACCTTGCGCAGTACTCCCGGAGTGCTGCAAGTAGAGAAAAGTGCCGAGGGGAGGTTTGCTTCCGGATCATACGTAACAACCCAAAGAAGAAGAGTGGAAAGCCTGGGTGAAGATATCCGGTATATACAGACGGCTTCTCCTGTATGGCGCAGAAAGGGGACTTTTTTTACGGGAAGCTTGTATTACTACGGATTTCTGACAGTTCTGCTGGCAGGTTCGGGCATGGTTTTCTACGTTCTGCATAAAAGGAAAGAACATAAAAAAGACGTGGTACGGGTACGCAACAGCAGGGCCAACAAAGTGGCAAGAGCGCGTTTAAAAACAGCAGACGACTATATGAAACGCCATTTGTTTGAGGCATATTATGAAGAGTTAAACCGTGCCCTGTGGGGCTATATTGCGGACAAATTGGCATTATCACAAGCCGACAGCTCCAGAGAAAGGATAGAGGCTTTATTAAGGGAGCGGGAGGTGGACGAAGATCTTATAAAAGCATACACAAATCTTATAGAAGCCTGTGAGTTTGCCCGTTACGCACCCGACCCGGGACAGACGGCAAAAGAAAGGATTTTTGAGAATGCTGTTGCGGTCATCAGTAACATGGAACAAGTTTTGAAATGATGTACTTATGAAAAAATACTTGTTATTACTTTTTCTGTTATTTGCCCATGTGTTTGCAGTTTCCGCCGATTCCGCGGAAAAAATTGACCGCACAACAACGGATAGCTTATGGGACAGAGCCAACTCTTTTTATACCGAAGCACAATATGAACGGGCATTGGAAGGGTATTTGCAGATTGAACAATCCGGTGCAGAGTCTGCCTTTTTGTATTACAATATCGGTAATACGTACTACAAGATGCAGCAGCACGCCTTTGCAATTTTGTATTATGAAAAAGCGTTGCGTTTGGACCCTCATAACGCAGATGTTCTATATAACCTTTCAGTAGTACGCGAGCAATGCATAGACAGGATTGAGCCCATACCGCAATTTTTTGTCACGCAATGGATCCAAAAGACATACAGGATGCTTTCTCCCGACATTTGGTCGTTGCTTTCTCTGGTATTTTTGCCTTTGTCGTTGACTTTTGTCATGTTATTTGTGTATGCCGGTCCTGTTGAATTACGGAAAGCTTCTTTTGTATTGGCAGTATTTATTTTTCTTCTGTTTGTCACATCGTGGGGTTTTGCCCGACAGTCAAAAAAAGAAGCTGTAAGAGCAGATATGGCTATTGTCATGTCGGCCGTGAGTTCTGTAAAATCTGCGCCGGGTATGCAAGGCAAAGATTTATTGGTTTTGCATGAAGGAACAAAAGTACGCGTTTTGGAGGAAGCCGGTGAATGGGCCCGTATAGAACTGGAAGACGGCAGGCAAGGGTGGCTGCTGTTGCATGAAATTCTTTTTGTATATTAGAAAGTTAAAAATAATTATTACATGGATTATAACACACAAAGAAAGAAACTGATATTGCCCGAATACGGGCGTTATATACAGGATATGGTGGAAGAGGCCAAGAAAATTGAAGACAAAGAAGCACGTACCAGACAAGTGAAAGCTATTGTACAAGCCATGAGTGCCCTCAATCCGCAAATGAGAGAGATGAACGACTATTACCATAAATTATGGGATCACGTACATATTATTGCTGATTATGAGCTGGATGTAGACTCTCCTTTCCCGCCTCCCAGCAGAGACAGTTTTACAGGCAAACCACACAAGATAGATGCGGAAAGAGAGCCGGTGAAAGTCATGCACTACGGCAGAAATATTCAAAACATGGTTATGGCCATAGCCTCAAAACCGACCGGTGAAGAGCGGGATCAAATGACCCTGGCCCTGGCCTCATACATGCGCAAGCAATACCTTATCTGGAATAAGGATACCGTTTCTGATCAAACGATATTTAACGATATTCACACCCTGTCCAACGGCACGCTGTCTGTCCCGGAAGGAGCCAAGCTGTCCGAGATACAAGGTGAATTCAAACAGCCCAATGCCACAGGGCCGCGTGCACAGCGACAAGGACAGTGGCATAAGAACAAGAAAAAGAAAAGAACCTCTTCCAATAATTGATGCTATATGGACAATAAACTCCCTCGCAAGGAGGCCGTCAGGGCTATTGCCAGTTGGCTTATGCTGGCTATTGGTATTTATTTGCTGATTGCTTTTGTTTCCTTTTTGTTGAACTGGAGTACAGACCAAAGTGCATTGAGCCTGGGATACAGACCCGATGCAGATATGCAAATTGCCAACAAAGGAGGGATTATTGGTTTGCGGTGGGCTCAGCTGTTCATTGGAGATTTATTTGGATTGAGTGCGTTTATCATTCCTTTTTTCTTTATTTCGTTGTTTATTTTCCTGCTAAGGATTCGTCGTATAAGAATCATACCCTTGTTTTTTATTACGGCTTTTGCCTGTATTTTTCTTTCCATTGCATTGGGGTATATCTTTAGTTTTACCTCTCTGGAGTTCCTTTTTGGGTCGGGTGTGGGCGGTACGTACGGATACAGGGTAAATGAATGGCTCATCAACATGTTTGGTATTGTCGGAACGGGATTGTTGCTCTTTTTTATTCTGACGGCATTTCCCTTGCCTTTTGTAGTTGCTTATATAAAGAAAAGAAAAAAGAAACGGCTTTCAGAGGGAGAGGATACAGTCCGGGATATAGAAAAAGAGCCGGAAATCACAGTCCCGGATGATACTCCGGAACCGGAGCCGAAACCCTTACCGGTATCGGAACGGGAACCTGCTCCCGCTTTTGAAATAGAGTTTTCTGAGGAAGAACCTATAGATGGTAAAATGCTGTTTTATGACCCTAAACAAGATTTGCCACGGTATAAAAAACCCCCTTTGCATTTATTGGAATTGTATGAAGATCGCATTACTGAGGTATCGCAGGAGGAATTGGAAAGGAATAATCAAAAGATAGTAGAATGTCTTAGGACGTTCGATATACAGATAGAAAAAATAGTAGCTACTCCGGGACCAACGGTTACGCTGTATAAGATTGTGCTGTCGCCGGGTATCAGGATTTCACAATTTACACGACTGGAAGATGACATTATGCTGTCCCTGGCAGCTCGCGGTATGCGTGTAATCGCACCCATTCCGGGGACGAACATGGTAGGCATAGAAGTGGCCAACGACAAGCCTTCCCTTGTCCCTATGAGAAGTGTATTGGATTCCAAAAAATTCAAAGAGTCCCGGGAAGACCTGCCTATAGTACTGGGCAAGAGCATATCGAATGAAATCATGATGCTGGATCTGGCCAAATTGCCGCACTTGTTGGTGGCCGGAGCCACGGGACAGGGAAAATCCGTTGCGCTGAATGCCATCCTGGCCTCCTTGCTCTACAAAATGCACCCTGCGTATTTGAAGCTCGTACTTGTAGACCCCAAACGGGTGGAATTGAACTTGTACTCCAAGTTGGACAAACATTTTCTGGCGCAACTGCCCGATGCGGAAAGTCCCATCATCATTGATACTAAAAAAGTAGTCTATACACTGAATTCCTTATGTATAGAAATGGACGACCGTTTGGAATTGTACAACAAAGCCGGTGTAAGACATATCAAGGAATACAATAAAAAATTTACCGACAGGGTGTTGAGTCCTGTCAAAGGGCATCGTTTCATGCCTTTTATTGTAGTCATCATTGACGAATTTGCAGATTTGATCATGACTGCGGGACGCGACGTGGAAGGTCCGCTTACGCGTCTGGCACAAATGGGACGGGCAACCGGTATTCACCTTGTAATAGCTACACAACGTCCCACTACCAATATCATTACGGGAACCATCAAAGCCAACTTTCCGGCGCGGATAGCTTTCCGTGTGGCTTCCAAGATAGATTCCAGGACTATTATTGATGTTTCCGAGGCCAATCAATTGGTGGGCAGAGGCGACATGCTGCTTTCTGCCGGAACGGATCTGATACGTGTCCAATGTGCTTTCATAGACACACAGGAAGTGGACAGGATGGTGGAATTTATTGCGAACCAGCAAGGGTATGCCGGACCGTTTGAATTACCGGAGTACACAGAATCGGAAAGAAAAGACCCCTTGTTTCCCGATGCGGAAGAACGTGACGAACTTTTTGAAGAAGCGGCCCGTTTGCTGGTACAAAACGGCGAAGGATCCACTTCCATGCTCCAACGCAGATTCCGCTTAGGCTACAACAGGGCGGGCAGGATTATGGACCAGCTTGAAGAAGCCGGCATAGTAGGACCTCCCAGAGGCAGCAGCCCCAGGGAATTGCTGGTGACAAGCCAGGAACTGCTGGATGATTTGTTAAAAGCATTATGATATCTTTTTTGCTTATAGGATGGTTATCGGTTCTTATTCCCGGGCTGCAACAGGAAACACCCATGCAGGCATGGGAAACCTTCCTGGAAAATCTGAAGAAAGCGCCGGCTCTTGAAATGCACTTTATCTGGAACGGCAGAATAGAGGGAACCATGATTTTGCAAGGCCGTTCTTTTGCCATACATATGGATGAAATTCACGTGTATTGCAACGGTGTGGAAAAATGGATGTATAACGAAGGATTTGAACAGTGGGAAGCCTTGCCGTACGATACGGAATCATCCGATATCCTGGAAAACCCATCGGCTTTTTTCAGCAGACTGCACCATCACTTCCGGGTTTCTCCCACATCGGCAGAAAGGGACAAAAGGGCAGAAAACCCGGTATGGACATTCCTGCTGGAGCCACAAGATCCGTCATCTGTTTTTACGCACATTGTCATATGCCTTGAACAAGACGGGTTATCTCCAAAAACGATAGATTACGGCTTGACCGACGGGTATGAGTATCAGGTGAAAATACATTCTTTTCAAGCGGTACCGGCTAAGGAAAAAGCTTTTTTTACTCCTTATTTGCTGCCACCGGATGCATAAGAATTTTACGGCTTTTGGGGAATAGATTGTTCGTTCTGTGTCCCAGATTCTTGATAAAACCCAGGGGGTATCCGTCATACGTAACCAGGACGTATCCTTTTTCCAAATGAGGAGGGCACACTATGTTTTCTTTCCGTAAAAAAGCAATTGCCTCTGCACGGGTGAGGCAGAGACGTGGAAATGCGTCTTGTTTTAAGTCGTTGGCAAGGGCCAGATCCGGGTGAGGTACCCAATCTTTTCCTTTTTGAACGGCAACGGCTATTCCTGAATGTACCACATGCAAGTGTTTTTCCAAAGATGCCCATTCTTTTGCCAGCTGAGAGGGAACGGCTTTCAGTAAACCCTCTTCTACAGAGTACGTATAGTGGCCGTGCAGAGGCTTTGGAAAGTTTTCAGGTGCCTGTTTCTTCTGCACCGTATGGGCAAATTTTCCGGACAGAGGCTTTTTTGCCGAGGCACTTGTTTTTTCCAGCAGTGCCATAAAGAACCCTTCTCCTTGAATCCGATGGGGCAGAAAGCGTTCCGGCGGCCACACAATCCGGCCACCCAACACGTTTTCTATCCAGGATACTTGTTCTTCATTTTCTTGGGTATTAAACGTGCAGGTGCTGTAGAGCAGCAAGCCGCCCTGACGCAAAGCAGGCCACAGGTCCGTAAGAATTCGCCGTTGCCGTGCGGCACATAAATTTACTAACCCCGCAGACCAGGCCTCAGCCGCTGTTTTGTCTTTTCTGAACAAACCTTCTCCGGAACAAGGCACATCGGCAAGGATGACATCAAAGTAACCTTCCAGGGCACGGAAAGCCGAAGGATCGTTTCCGGTTACCATAACGTTTCCGTATCCCCACCGGGCTATATTGTCTGTGAGAGCAGGTATGCGTGATTGAATGGTTTCGTTGCTTACCAAAAAGCCTTCGTCGGGAAGGATATCCAGCAGCAGGGTGCTTTTTCCGCCGGGCGATGCACAAGCATCTAAAACGCGGGGAGCATCCATGGCGGCCAGAAGGGGTTCCAACCGGCCAACGGATATGCCAGAAGCTTCCTGTACGTAATAGGCTCCGGCATGAAAACGAGGATCGAGCGTAAAAACGGGCCTGCTGTCCAGGTACCTTCCCCGTGAATACCAGGGTATGGATGGGCTGCCCGGGAAAAGTTCTCCTTTGGCTTTTCGTGCGTGCTGACGGATACTTACAGGAGGTGCGGCATTGATGGACGTAATAAAATCATTGACTTCTGCTTCGGGAAGCCAGGATGTCAACGTTTGCAGAAAATCTGCTTTCATAATTGCCCGGTCAGGGTATGGTTATTTATTCAACCCTTCTGCCAGTTTAGACGTAAATTGGTTAACAAATTCTTTCAATTTTCCGCCTAACATCATTTTCATCATCATATTCAATTGAGCATCCAAGTCCAATTGTAATTCACAACCTTCTTCTTTTGGGCGTATATGTACTTGCAGCCGGAAAGAAAAAGGCACGTTGCCATATTGCTCCATCACTACTAACGACGGCTCCTGACGTTCCGTTACTTTGACACCCAGCTGCATGCCTTGAGCTTCAGCCAGAAGGGTGTCTTCTGTAAGGGTTACTTTGTTTTTGTGTTCTTCCGGCAACTGCTCGGCCAGGCGCGAAAAATCGCTGAAAAGTTCAAATACGGCATGCGCCGGTTTGTTGATAAAACAGGGGTCTCCTGTGACGCGTGTGTTTGACATATGTTGTTTTATTGTCCCCAGGTATTAGGAGTCAGACGCCAGATTTTTAACGTCTCTATTTGCTCCGGACTGATGAAATTTTTAAGGGCTGCTTCTTCTATGAGGTTTTCATAGTTGGTCAGCGTATACAATTCGCAATTGCTTTTTTCAAAAGCTCTGCGTGCGATATCAAAATTATAGGAGAAGATGGCACTGACTCCCAGCACGTTGGCGTAAGCTTTTTGTAAACAATCTACAGCAGAAAGTGCGGAATGACCGGTAGAAATCAAATCTTCCACCACAACTACATGGGCTTTTGGGGAGAATGACCCTTCAATCTGTGCTCCTGTTCCGTGTGCTTTTTTTTGTGGACGCACATAAATGAAAGGTTTGTTCAGTTTATCTGCAACAAGCACTCCCATGGCAATGGCGCCTGTGGCTACACCTGCTATGACCTGTACGGTGGGATAGTTCTTCAAAATAGAGTCACACAGGGCGTTTCGTATAAAACCCCTGACTTGCGGCACAGATAAAATTTTCCGGTTGTCACAGTATATGGGGGATTTCCATCCCGAAACCCATTCAAAGGGTTTTTCAATGTTGAGCTGCACGGCTTCTATTTCCAATAACTTTTGTGCAACCTTTTTTTCAACAGATTCCATAATAACACATATCTTTGTACAAATGTACAGTATTTTCTTCAATAATAGGCGCCTTCAATTTTGCAGACATAACGCTCCTCTTTGTGCGCAGCCCGGTGCTGAAGTAATAACATTGGACCGATTCACATCCTGGGAAGATCTGATAGTAAGCTTTCAGTGTCACAGCAACTGGCGCCACCTGCTCGTTCCTGTGGAAAATCCCGGTGATTCTTTTGTACAATTGTGTAACAGTTTTCAGGTTGTTCCGGCGGCCGGAGGCCTGGTCACTAATCCTCAAGGCGATTTACTCATGATATACAGGTATGGGAAATGGGATTTGCCAAAAGGCAAACAGGAAGACGGAGAATCTTTGAAAGAAACAGCTTTACGGGAAGTGGCAGAAGAAACGGGAACAAAGCCGTTGCAGCTGATTAACGACACGTGCAACAAAACGTACCATTGTTACCATTATATGGGAGAAAATGTACTTAAAATGACGGCCTGGTACCGCATGACCGGTTGTTCCTCCTTAATGCCACAAACAGAAGAGGGGATAGAGAAGGTTGAGTGGGTGCCGCGTCACCGATTGGAAGAACGTCTGAACTGCTGCTTTGCTTCTATTGCGTTGTTGATCCGTAGAACGCTTCTGGATACGAAAGAAGCATCATCCGCCAAAATCATCGAATAAAATATGGTCCTTGGGAACGCCCAGGTTGTCCAGCATATGGATAACGGCCGAGGTCATCAGAGGCGGTCCGCACAAGTAATACTCAGCTTCTTCCGGTTCCGGATGTTTTTGCAAATAGTTATCAAAAAGAACTTGATGGATAAATCCTTCAGGCCCATCCCAGTTATCATCGGGTTGTGGATCTGATAAAGCTATGTGAAAAGAAAAGTTGGGGAAGGCGGTTTCTATGGCCCGGAATTCGTCTTCGTAAAATATTTCTTTACGGGAGCGCGCTCCGTACCAGTACGATACCTTGACCTTTGTTTTTAGTGTTTTGAACAGGTGGAAAATATGGGAGCGCATGGGCGCCATACCGGCGCCTCCGCCGATGAATACTTTTTCGTTAGGTGTGTCTTTCAGGAAGAAATCACCGTAGGGACCTGATACTTTTACCTTGTCTTCCGGTTTAAGGGAAAATACGTACGACGAACAAACCCCCGGATTCACCTTCATGTACGTGCCTCGTGAACGGTCCCACGGTGGAGGAGCTATACGGATGTTCAGTACAATCACATTGCCCTCTGCCGGATGGTTGGCCATGGAATACGCCCGGAATCCGTATTCCTTGTTGACCATTTTCAAACCTTCAAAGCCGAATGATTTCCAGCTGTCCATAAAAGGTGTGTCAATACGGATGTCTTTGGAAAAATCAATGGAAACGGGAGGTACGTCAATCTGTACGTAACCGCCCGGTCGAAAATTCAGTATTTCACCTTCAGGCAGCTTGATGACCAGTTCTTTGATGAGCGAAGTAAGGTTGCGGTTGCTGACGACTTCACATTCCCATTTTTTGATACCCAGCACCTCGGCAGGTATCTGCACTTCCATATCCTCTTTTATTTTTACGCGGCAAGCCAGGCGCCATTGGTTTTGTTGTTCCCGTCGGGTGAAAAACACCGTTTCCGTGGATTGAATGGAACCTCCTCCGGAGAGGATCCGGCACTTGCACAGACCGCACGTTCCAGTTCCGCCGCAGGCAGACGGCAGGTATATACCCTGTCCGGCCAAGGTGGCCAACAAGGAATCCCCCGGTTCCACAGATATGGATTTTTCTCCATTGACGGTAAGCGTGACACGTCCCCCGGGCAGGAGTTTGCGTCGTGCATAAAGCAACAGGGCTACCAGTATCAAGGTTACTCCGAGTATTACGGAAACAGAGATCAACAGAAACGTAAACAGCGACATACTATAAGGTTATTCCCATAAAACTCATAAAAGCAATACCCATCAGGCCGGTAATGATAAAGGATATACCCAATCCGCGCATAGGAGCCGGAATGTTTGAGTAACTCAGTTTTTCCCGGATGGCCGCGATGGACACAATGGCCAGAAGCCAACCCAAACCGGAACCCAAGGCATAGGCAAATACTTGCGATATGCTGCCGTAGTTCCTCTCCTGCATAAACAACGAAGCCCCCAATATGGCGCAATTTACGGCAATCAAGGGGAGAAAAATGCCTAAATTGTCATACAGGGCCGGAGCGTATTTTTCAATGACCATTTCAACCAATTGTACGATAGCGGCTATGACAGCAATAAACAAGATGAAACTCAGAAAACTGAGATCTACAGCGGCCCACTTCGGATGTATCAGTGCCAGGGCTCCCGGTGCCAATACGTATTTGTGCAGCAGGTAATTGACAGGTAAGGTAATGAGCAACACAAAAAGTACGGCCAGACCCAGTCCCGTGGCTGTTTTCACCGTTTTGGAAACGGCCAGGTACGAGCACATACCCAGGAAATAAGCAAAAATCAGGTTCTCCGTGAAGATGCTTCTGACAAATATGTCCATTAAGGTTTCCATACGCTTTTTGCTTGTTTTACGTTATAAATCCATACCAGTAGCCCTACCAGAATCAAAGCCATGGGGGGTAAGATAAAGAGTCCGTTGTTTTCATAGAATCCTCCTTGTTCTGCATACCAGTGTTCAGGAATGATTCTGTATCCCATTAAAGTACCTGACCCCAATAGTTCCCGGACAACGGCTACGACTACCAGCACAATTCCGTAGCCAAGACCGTTGGCCACGCCGTCCACAAAGGCGGGTAAAGGCTTGTTGTTCAGCGCAAAAGCCTCTATTCGCCCCATGATGATGCAGTTGGTAATGATAAGCCCTACGAATACGGAAAGCTGCCTGCTGATTTCCCAGGCATACGCTTTCAGCACCTGGTCTACCAGAATCACCAGGGTAGCCACTACCATCAATTGCACAATAATGCGTATACGGTTGGGGATGGTCTTACGAAGCAGTGATAACAGCAATTCGGAGAAGCCGGTCACAAGCGTTACGGCCAGGGCCATGACAAGGGCCGGTTCCAGCTTAACCGTAACGGCCAATGCGGAGCAAATCCCCAGCGCCAGCACGGGGATGGGGCTGCTTCTGAAAAGCGGGTCAAGGAAGGTTCGTTTGTTCATAAGCTTCTTTCTGTATAAGTGCGTCAAGGATGGGCAGGTACAACTGTATTGTTTCCCGTATCATGTTTTCAATACCTCGGCTTGTAAGGGTACCTCCTGAAATACCGTCTACCTGGTTGGCATTACGGGCACCGCCTTTACCCGGCTTTAGTACGCTGACAGATACAAAGGTGCTGTCCCGAAAGAGCGATTTGCCGCTGAAAGGCATACTGAATTCTGGCCGGGACACCTCGGCACCCAATCCCGGCGTTTCGCCTTCGTGGTCAAAGACAGCTCCGAAAATGGTTTGTCCGTCAGCATTGAGCGACAGATAGCCCCACAGAGGACCCCAAAGGCCTTTACCTTTGAGCGGAATGATGTATTTGCGGCTTCCGTCGTCCAGGGTACACAGGTATAAGGGCAGCTGTTCCGCTCCTATGGTTGTGTCTTTGATATACTGTTCGTAGGAACGGCCTTCCAGATGGACCGAGCGTAAGATGTTTTGGCGCGTTGCCTCCCGTTTATTGGATTCTTGCCTGGGTTTCAGGATTTGCGACACGAAAGCCAGTAAAGCTGCCGTTACCGTAACCATGATGGCGGCGTACAAAAATGTATAAAAATCTCCGTTTCTTTTTTTCTTATCCATGGGCAGCTATCCTTTTCATTCTACGTCTGACATTGACAGATACGACCGTATGATCAATAAGGGGAGCAAATGTATTCATGAGCAATATGGCCAGCATCATTCCTTCGGGGTAGCCGGGATTGAACAAACGGATAATGATGGTCAATACGCCAATAAGAAATCCGAAAATCCATTTGCCCGTTTCTGTCTGGGGACCCGTGACCGGATCGGTAGCCATAAATACGCAGCCGAAAGCAAATCCTCCCATTACCAGGTGGTAATGAAAGGGGATGCTCCCGGCCAACGACATCAGGAAAGCCCCGCCTACGCAGGACAGCATGACTTTCCAACTGGCCACGCCCGTAAACAGCAGAATGGCTGCTCCCAACAGAATACAAACAACAGAGGTTTCCCCGACCGATCCCGGAACAAGCCCCAGGAACATATCCCTCCAAAGTTCCAAAGGTGCCGTACCACCTGTCAATAAGGCCAGGGGAGTGGCTCCGCTGAATCCGTCTACCCAGATACTCTCACCGGTCATGTATCCGGGGTAAGCGAAAAACAAAAAGGCACGGGCCAACAAAGCCGGATTCCAGATGTTCATGCCGGTGCCTCCAAATATTTCTTTACCAATCAATACAGAGAAAGCCACGGCTACGGCCAGCATCCATAAGGGAATGGTCACCGGCACTATGAGCGGAATGAGCATGCCCGTTACCAAATATCCTTCGTTTACCTGATGACCGCGTATCTGTGCCACGGTAAATTCAATACCCAGCCCCGTTACGTAGGAAACGACCAATAGCGGAAGTACTTTCAGGAATCCGTACCAGAATATCCGGAAAAAACCTGCCCGGGCTGCTATCGCTCCCATAGCCGTATAGTACTGCCATCCCGTATTGAACATACCAAAGAGCAAACAGGGTACCAGGGCGACGACTACCACTATCATCACGCGCTTGAGGTCGTTGGCATCTCGTATGTGCGAGCCTTTGCCGGTTACCCTGTCCGGAACGAGCAGAAACGCCTCGAAGGCTTCAAACGTGGAATGCAGGAAAGACAACGGTCCTCCTTTGCGGAAGGCAGGTTCCATCCTACGCATAAGCTTATCCGGAAAATCCAAAAGGTTGCGGAGCTTCATTGCATTTCCTTAATCATCAGGGCTATCCCTTGGTTAATAATATCTTGTATATCAATCTTTGACGAACAAATAAATTCACACAAAGCCAAATCTTCCGGGATCACTTCATAAATACCCAATTGTTCCATTTTTTCTACATCGCCGGCTAAAATGGCTTTGAGCAATTGTGATACGAAAATATCCATCGGCAATACTTTTCGGTATTCGGCCGTCATCACAAAAGCGCGTTTATCCCCGTTAGTGTTGGTATCCAAAGCAAAACGCCCTGTTTTGCCTAACCGGGGGGCTACAAAGGTAAGGTATGTACGAGCCGCACTGAACCGGTGCAGACGCAAGGGCCGGGCCCAACCCAGCAGTTCCCTTTTGTTACCTTCTTCCAGGAAGGTAATCTGTTGGTGTTGAAAACCTAAAAAACCGTCTTCACCCACGTTGTCTCCTGTCAGGGGATTGCCGCTTATGGTACGGATATCTTTATCTTTTTTACGCGTAAAACTTGTCAAAGAAGCTATGTGTATTCCGGCCAGGCACCGGATGTATCCCGTGTTTTCCAAAGCCGGTCCCGTAACGGCCGTCATACGCGTAGTATCCGGACAGCCGTACAGGAAAAGTTTTCCAATTATGGCCAGACCCAGGGGAGTGAGTGTCCAGATGATTCTGTTTTTTCCGGCGGGGCATACATGATGGATTTGTACACCGGGATTTCCGGCCGGGTGGGGGCCTGAAAAATAATGTTTCTTTCCTTTCAGCCGATGGAATACGCTGTGTTCGGACGTACGAACTGACAGCCCCAGATGCACATTTCCCGGACAGAACCGTTCCATGACACGTAATCCCATACGTAACGCTTCCTCTTCATCGGCAAAGGCAAAATCATAATCAGGAGCCAGCGGAGCTGTGTCAAAGCAGCTGATATAAATGTGGAGGGGTTGTTCCTCAGGTCTTGCGATTGTTCCGTAAGGCCGGCGCGTAATTAAAGGCCAGCAGCCGCTTTGCAGGAGCAGTTCTTTTATCTTTTCCACATGCAGGTTCTCAGGAGCATCTGCCGGAAACAAGATTCTCTCATTTTTTCCATCTGCAGTTATGCAGATGGCCTTCAGCTTTCTTTTATCTCCACGTATTATTTCCTGTACCGTGCCGCTTACCGGAGATGTAAATACCATACTCGGGTATGCCTTGTTGCAAAAGACAGGACTGCCTGCCAATACGGTATCTCCCTCATGTACCAGGAGTTTGGGCGTCAAGTATGGAAAATCGGATGGTTTCAATGCGTACAGCCCACAGGCATCCTCGGAATCCATACGCAGGGATGCTTCGCCTTTCAACGGAATGTTCAGTCCTTTTTTTAGGATAAAACGGTGGTTCATGCAGGGGTTTTTCTCGTTACAAAGATAAAATATTCAATGGCTTTTTCCCTATATTTGTCAGTATGAAGGCGTATTTTTTGGAGGAGTTGAACGAGGCTCAAAGACAGGCAGTTGAAAATATTACAGGTCCATCACTTATCATCGCGGGTGCCGGAAGCGGCAAAACAAAGGTCTTGACATGCAGGATTGCTTACTTGTTGCAGCAGGGTATTCCGGCATCTTCCATCCTGGCACTGACTTTTACGAATAAGGCGGCCAAGGAAATGAAAGAACGGGTGGCGGCCATGGTTTCACCCGATCTTGTTCGCTTTTTGTGGATGGGCACTTTCCATTCCGTTTTTGCACGCATTTTAAGGGCTGAGGCAGAGGTATTGGGTTTTCCTAAAAATTTTACCATTTATGACAAAGCCGATACAAAAGCAGCTCTCTCCAAATGCATCAAAGAATTGCATCTGGATGACAAAATGTACCCTTCGGGCGAAGTGGCTTCACGTATTTCCAGAGCCAAAAATAGTTTCCTGACAGCAGAAGGATACCGGAACAACGACAGGATACAGGAAACAGACCGGGCCATACGAAAACCGGCTATAGCTGATATATATGACCTTTATGCCAAAAAGTGCAAAATTTCCGGAGCCATGGATTTTGATGACCTGCTGCTCTACACCAATATATTGCTGCAACGCCATCCGGATATTTTGGAGCGTTACAGGGACAGGTTTCGCTATATCTTGGTAGACGAATACCAGGATACGAATCTGGTGCAATACCAGATCATCAAAAACCTGGCGTTGGTTCATCGTAATCTTACGGTAGTCGGGGATGATTCACAAAGCATCTACGCCTTCCGTGGAGCCCGTATAGAAAACATCCTTAATTTCAGCAAAGATTTTCCCGAAGCCGCTGAATTCCGTCTGGAACAAAACTACCGATCCACACAAACGGTAGTCAAGGCGGCCAACAGTTTAATCAGTCATAATAAACGGCGGTTGCGCAAGGAATGCTTTTCAGAGGCGGCGCCGGGAGAAAAAATAGAGCTTATACGCACCTATACGGATAAAGAAGAGGCCTTTATGGTGATAGGCTCACTGGTAAACAAGAATTATGCGACGGATGAAGGTTTTGGTTCGTTTGCCATCTTTTACCGCACCAATGCCCAATCCCGCTTGTTTGAAGAAGCCCTCCGCCGCCGGAACATCCCTTATAAAGTGTACGGGGGTTTTTCTTTTTACGAACGGGCCGAGGTTAAAGCCCTGCTTGCCTACATGCGCCTGGTAGTCAATCCCAACGATCAGGAGGCTTTTTCTCGGGCGATTGGTACGCCGGCACGCGGCATCGGGACAGTTTCTCTGCAGAAACTTAATACAGCAGCCGCTTTTTCCGAGATATCTTCTTTACGATATATCCTGGAGGGTGACCTTGCGGCCGCCGGATTGAAAGGCAACATTGCCGAGCGCATGAAAGCGTTTGCCCATATGATAGAAGCCGTTCAAAGCCTGCAGGAAGACGGAAAAAACGCTTTTGAACTGACTATGGAATTGGCCCTGATGTCCGGCTACCTGGCGCACCTGAAAGAAGACAAATCCATAGAAGGTATGTCCCGTCTGGCCAACGTGGAGGAGCTCTTCAACAGTTTGCAGTCGTTCTGTGAAGAAGCCGGTGCGGATGCGGAATTGGAAACGGAAGTCTCGGCTCCCGAACCGGGAGAAGGCAGACCCACCCTGGAACGTTTCCTGAACAACGTCACATTGCTGACCCAATCCGATGAAGAAGACACTCCGGATAAAGAAAAGGTGAGCCTGATGACGGTCCACTCGGCAAAGGGCCTGGAATTTCCACACGTGTACGTGACCGGTATGGAAGAAAAACTTTTTCCACTGCTGCTCTCATCGAACAATATGGAAGAAGAACTGGAAGAAGAACGCCGACTGTTTTACGTAGCCATGACCCGCGCCAAAAAGACACTTACGCTGTCCTTTTCCCAAACGCGCATGCGCTGGGCAAACATAGAAAACAACCGCCCCAGCCGTTTCCTGCGCGAGATTAATCCCGTCTTCCTGGCCCGTCCGCTGCCGGACGATACGGGATTTTCCGGTGCCGGTATTTCCGCCGATGATTTTGCACGGAGAGATACCTTTGGCAGAGCCCCCTCCGGGCGCTCTTTTGGCGGACGCTCGTTTGCCGGAAGCACTTTTGGTGGACGCACTTCTGGCGGAGCTTCTGCACCTAAAGAACCGGTGTTCCGTTCCCCCGGTTCCCGCTCCGCCGGCTCCCGCTTTGACGGCTCTCACTCCGCCGGCTCCCATGCCGAATCATCGTGGCCTGCCGCTTCCCGCTCCGCCGGCTCCCGCTTTGACGGCTCTCGCTCCGCCGGCTCCCACTCCGACTCATCCTGGCCTGCCGCCTCGGCAAATGACGATTTTGTACCCTCCGATCCCGGCAGCCTTGCGGTAGGCATGACCATTGAGCACAACCGCTTTGGGCGAGGCCACATCGTTTCGATGGAAGGCGAAATGCCCAACACAAAAGCCGTCATCGATTTTGCTGACGGCGGCGTCAAGACTCTGCTACTCAAATTTGCAAGGATACGGATAGTGGAAGAGTAGCTTCGTTCCCGGCTATGTCTTTTTGTTCCGGTTGCTTGCTATTTCAAGGTAGTAAGCGTGTTGTATTGTGATTCTTGTTTAAAAGCTTGAATGTCTGGAGTTTGCAGAGAAGGTGTTTCTTTCCTTACTTACCATCTCTGCACGTATTTGCCAAATACGGTCTTTTGGCGTCAAGATGGTAAGTGCCATAAAATGGCGTAGTGCTGTAAACATGTGGCTGTCTGTTAATTAACGCCATAGTACGAAAACGGCCACTTACTATCTCGCATGGAAAATGGGAAAATTGCCTCTTTGATTAAAGGGTCATGAGTGCTACTTCATAGAATTGGCTAGTGGACGGACTGTAGCGGCAAAGGAAAACATTGGCTCCCGAACAGGGAGGGGACCCACCCTCAGGTGGGGAGGATTTTCCGTGCTGCTACAGCCGGCCGTTTCCCCTGTTAGAGGGTAGTAAGTGCCACGAAATGGCGTAGTGTTGTAAATGTATGATTGTCTGCAGATTGAAGCCTCGGCACGAAAACAGTAACTTACTACCTTACCCGGAAAACGGAGGAAACTGCCTTTTTTGACCGAGGGTGGTAAGTGCCATAAAATGGCGTAATGCTGTAAGCATATGATTATCTGCGGATTAACGTCTCAACCCAGAAATGGCTACTTACTACCTTCACCGAAAAATGGGGAAAAATTCGGGGAGCCACGAAAAAGACATGGAATGCACAGGTAGACGGATTTTACAGGTAAAGAAAAGCATGGGCTCCCGAACAGGGAGGGGTCCCATCGCCAGGTAGGGAGGATTTTCTATGCCGATACAGATGAACGCATCGCTTAGGTAAAGGGAAAAGGTGTAGGGTGTAGGGTGTAGGGTGTAGAGTGTAGAGTGTAGAGTGTAGGGTGTAGAGTGTAGGGTGTAGAGTGTAGGGTGTAGAGTGTAGAGTATAGAGTGAAGGTATAGAGTGGAGAAGTGAACGTGTAAAAATGTGGGAAAGTGAACGGATGAGCAGGTGGCAAGCAGCAAGTGAATGGTGAGAAGTATTGCAAGAGAATGACAAAAACAGCCAATGAAAAAGCCAATCAGCTGTGTGTCAACTAATTGGCTTCCTTTGGAGCGGTCCGGACGGGACTGCCCAAATGCAATTCCGCCATTTTTGAACACCTATTGATTTACAGCATTTAGGGACGTTTACAGCCTTTACACCAGAGTGTTAAGGGTTAAAAGTTTGCTGTTTTAAATTGCAGGGGATTGTACCAGATTTTATTTATCTCGCCAAAAACTTGCATTTTTGGCGACTTTAGTTTACTTTTGTCATGCGTTAAACTTTTAAACTATGGCAACAGTTTTATATTCAATTTCCCCAAAGGTTAATCAAACAACAAAGTTGGCTGCCATTCTTATCCGTTTTTATCACGGGCGTACCAACTTAAGAGCACAATCGGGTATATACGTTAATCCTGAATATTGGGATTCTGAGAAGAGAAGAATAATTGTACCGGCATTCCGGTTGCTCAATCCTCAACAAAAAGAGTTGGTCAATGATCTTACGAATAAAGATAAGATCCTGGCAGCTCTCAATGAGCATATCACTAAATCCTATCTGGCAGCTGACCGGTCTATGGTGGACAGAGCATGGCTGGAAACCCTTATTGACAAATTTCATTTCCCGGAGAAATATGAGCCTAAAGACACCGAGCCTGAAGAGGGGCCAATAACTTTATTCAAATACATTGAAGGGTTTATTATTGATGCTGAACAGCGAAAAGATATAAGAACGGGAAGGCAGATATCAAAAGGAACAATACAGCAGTATATAAAAGCTTTAGACCATTTGAGGAATTTTGCTACCTCAATAGGAAGAGGGGATTTCAGTTTTGAAGATGTTAATACAGAGTTTTATCAGCAATATGTTGTCTATCTTCAAAATGAATCGTTTACAAATAACCATGTAGGTAAACAGATAAAGAACCTAAAAACTTTTATTAACTCAGCCCCTAAGTCATTACAGCTCCAGGCAGATATAACAAACTTTCATGTATTTACAGAAGATGTTGATACTGTTTATTTGGATGAAGAGGAGTTGAAAAAGATTGAAGATTGTCAATTATCGGATAAACTTGAGAAGGTACGGGATTGGTTTTTATTGTTAGCCTGGACGGGTTGCCGGTATTCAGATTCAGAGAAAATCAGCCGTACAGATATAAAAAACGGTGTTATTACCTTTAGACAACGCAAAACGGATGAAAAGGTTATCATACCATTGCACCCGGCTGTTATAAAGATTCTGGAGAAGTATGATTATCAAATGCCCAAACCATTAAGCAACCAGAGGTTTAACGAGTACATTAAGGAAGTTGCAAAAATAGCCGGGATTGATCAGGTGGAAACCACACGTAAAACTATTGGTGGAAAGATTCAGACAGAGCGTAAACCCAAATATGAGCTTATTGGAACACATACCGGGAGGAGATCCTTCTGTACTAACATGTATTTGTTGGGAATTCCAACTTATACAATCATGGCCATATCAGGGCATAAAACGGAAAAATCATTTATAAAATACGTCCGTATAACAAAGGAACAGCATGCCAGGTTTATGCGGAAAGCATGGGAACAAATGTATATAAAAGGAGGTCAAAATGTTTAAATTAGAAAAGAATGAATTTGTTTACCGGGATGGTCCTGAATGGGGCAGTCCTGAAGAAGTTGTTAAATTATCAGAAGGTTTCATTAAGAAGTCAGTTGAAGAGAGTAACAGAGAGCCTCATAATAAAATGAGAAGACAGCTCATGAAAGAATTTATGTTGTTAAGATGGGATTTAGATGAACGTCCAGACCCAGAGAGGAAGGGTAAGTATAAGGAAGTTGATTTTTGCAAAAAGTTTAATAAGGATTTTGAAGAATGGAAAAAGAGAACTGGATCTTCGTGCAGGAAACTTTTTATTGAGTTAGAAGAGGAAAGACGAAGATATCAGCTGGAGAGGCTTAATCTTATGGCCGACAAATTAGATGAACTACATGATATCCGAGCGAATGCTCCCGTAATCAATCCTGCAATCAGAGGACTGCGGCCAGAGGATATGAAAAGAAATACTAACCCGTTACCTGCAGCTAAAACATCTTCTGTTTACTTTTGGCACAATAGAACCTATGTCAAATTACGGGATTATATTGATTTTCTCAACAGAGGTGGTCCGGGAGAATTAACACATAGAATAACTGAAGAGGAATTTAAGGGATATTTTTACCCTGCTTTTACCATGAAGCGAAACGAATCGATGGCGAATCAAACCCGTTTTGAAATTTTAATGGAAGAAATTAAAGAATACATATGGGATGCCAAGGATAAGGTTGATGCTATACATGTAGCTGCCGTTGCCCGTAAACTTTATCTTCATGGAACTGTAAAGGGTAAAAAATCAGATTCGGATTGGGTTGATCACAATAAGGCAAAATCTTTCAATGAGTGGAGAGAAATCTTTTATGATTTTGTTGGAAGAGGACCAACTAAATATAAGCCTACTAAATATAAGCCTGGGGAAACAGAGAAACAAGCAGATTTCTTAAGCAGGTTTTCTTGCCTTAGAGAAAAATCTGCGGCGGATGAGGTAAAACAAAATATAAACCGGCAAGAATAGAACAAGGGGATCATAGAAAGTTTTTGGACTTGCTCCCAACTCTTAAGAAATAGAGTCCGTTCCCCACTCGTTCCCCACCATTATTTTATAAGCGGCTGAATATCAGCCGCTTTTTATTTTCCCCGTTCCCCTCGGAAGTGGGGAACCTATAATTGTAAAAAAAACAGCAGGTCTATGGGGAAAATAGTTTTAATGATTTCAGAAGAGGAATTGACAGAAAAGATGCAGAAGATTGTTGCAGACGTTTTTGTTAAAGCAAAAGAAGCAATTGAGCAGCAAAATGCTGACATGCTTTTGACTACTCAAAAAGTGTCGGAAATGTTGGACGTGGATAAAAGTACACTCTGGCGATGGGCCAAAGCCGGGTATTTGATTCCTATAAAAATAGGAACAAAAACACGTTACAGGAGATCAGATGTCCAAAAGCTTTTGTCTGGGAGGGGTTGAACATGGATTGTGCAATTATACTTACTGAGGATAAACAGTTGAATGGAAACGTTCAGCGAGTTCTTGACAATTTCAAAGACTGTGAGTTGTCAGAGATAGGTGCCTTGTTTGAGTATAAAGACTTAAAGCTTAAAAACATTCCCGATCCTCTTTCCGGGCTTAGAAAGCTTGCAGCCAACCGGGAATGGAGGTTGGAGAAGTACGGAGCTGAGATGCCGGATAAACAGCGGCAAATTGTCTTAAATGAGCTTTCAGATATCATGGACACGATCAATGCCCTGGAAGAGCAGAAATATGAGGTTTGGGGCCTTATTCATAGCTATCTGAAACAGCTACCAAAAGGACTAAATGCAGCAATTATAACCCTACCACTCAGTATGAACGGAAAAGGCATTGCAACAATAGATATGATGAGTAGGAGGGCTGTTATTTGTATTAATAAAGAGGATAAATAATGATAGAGAAGGAAGTTTTATCAAAAATTGGCATCAACCGGAGTGAAGAGCTTACAAATGAAGATATTCTAAATTGCCGGATGTCGGTTGCCAAAATTTATGACGGTCAGTCATTTTTGATGTCTTTCAAAGAAAGATGTTTTTTGGTACAAGGCGATATAACAGCAATAAAAGGAAGGGCAAAAAGCGGAAAAACACACTTTCTGACTGTATTAATAGCAGCTCTTCTGAATGGTAAATTTTCTCAATACAAAGCCCTGGAAAACGATTTGTCAATTCTGCATATAGATACAGAGCAAGGAATGTTGAATTTTCAAACGATAATAAAAAAAGCACTAAAGATGGGAGGCTTTTCCGATGCCCGGGATCATGACAGACTGCACACTTTCAGTTTACGGGAAATATCTGCCAAAGAAAGAACACGGGCGGTGGTTGTATTGGTTGAGGCTTACTCCCCGGACGTTCTTATCATTGATGGTGTCCGGGATCTTCTGTATGACTTTAACGATATCACACAAAGCAACAATGTAATAAACTTACTTATGGCCTTAAGCAAGCAGAAAAAATGTGCCATTCTGACTGTACTACATGAGAACAAGGCCGATAATAACATGAGAGGCCACTTAGGAACGGAGCTGTTGAATAAATGTGCTGAAGTGTTCCAGGTATCACGATCCGGAAACGATGAGGAATCTTATTACAAAGTTTCCCAAACTGAAACAAGGAATTTGCCTATTGACGATTTTACATTTTCTATTGGAGAAGATGGGTTGCCGGCTGAGGTTGTTATAACCCCTCAATTGAGCATGTCAGAGAAAAAGGAAATAGAGATCAATAAAAACATGAGTGAGATTTTACAGACAAACGATGGAATAACATATAGCAAACTAACGGATTTGTACATGGAACGTTTTGCGGTGGCTGAACGTACAGCTAAGAGCCATATAAAAATTGCTCTGGATAATAAAGAAATACTAAGAGATGAAAATGGACTTTATCATAGAAGAATTTATGTTTAATGGGGTAGTGCAGAAGTGCAACCCCCTCTATAAGGGGGGTTGCACCTCTGCACCTGCCCCTACATATTACAAAGATTGCACCGCATTTGCACCACACTTGCACCATGTCTGCACCAAAAGCAGCAGAGAAATGGTGCAGAATAGAGGTCTGCACCAACCACTAAAAAAGCACGTATGAAAACAACCTTATTTCCACAAAAACAAGTACAAAAATCTGGGTACAAAAAGCCGGGCCAGCTCTCAGCAAATGACCTTACCAGGTTAATCCTTCGCTGGGCCAGGTCAATGGGTTATTTTGCCTCCCGGATCAATAACGTGGGAATATACGATGCCAAAATTGGCCGGTATAGAAAAAGCCAAACAAAGCAGGGATTTCCTGACATTGTAATAATCGGCCCTTTTGGGCGATTCTACGGGGTTGAGGTAAAAGTGGGACGGGACACTTTGAGTGAAGCACAAAAACGTTGTGCGGAAGAAATTAAGGCAGCAGGAGGGGAATATATTACAGCCCGATCAGTTGAGGATGTTTACCTGGCAATAACGAGCCATTGTAAACAATAATAAAATAACAGTAAAAAAAAGGGAGGGAAAAATGGCATTTGTAAAAGGACAATCCGGAAACCCAGCCGGACGACCAAAGGGAAGTAAAAACAAAGTAACTAAAGATGTGAAAGAATGGCTGTTGGAGCTATTTTACAACCATGCAAGCACGTTGGATATTGACTTAAAAGCTATGACGCCACGGGAGCGATGGGATGTCATTACTAAGATCCTCCCGTTTATTGTTCCAAGGCTCCAGGCCATGCAGGCAAAAATAGATCTAAACAATTTGTCAGACGATCAATTGAAAACAATAATTGAAGCAATAAAAGAAGAATTATGAAAGTAACAGTAAACGAATCAATAAAGAAGGCAATTAAAAAAGCCATTGCCACGGGGATGCTGGACTTGCTGACCATTCCGGATATGGAGCAATTCCTAAAAAACTATGTAGATGGAGTGGAAAACATGAATGATATTGTCAGCAAGTCATACAAAAGAGAAGGCAAGGTATATAAACCCGAACAGATTACAGCACCGGTTGAGGTTAAAGATAGGGGTTCTTTGATTGCTCTTATAGGTGCCTTGAAACGTGGTGTCCTGGAGATCCCCCAGGCCTGGATAGATAAAGCCAGGGAGCTGAATGAAGTAAATTTATTTTTGGAAATAATGAAAAAAGCGGATAACAAGTCCGGTAACTAATTAAAAAATAAGAATATGGGAAAAGATGTATTTAAAATGATTAATGATGCCATGACAGAAGTTCAGTCTGTTATTGACGAATTGGACGAATTGACAAAAAAGGATTCACAAAAGCCAACAGAGCCGGCAGAGCCTCAGGAAACGAAAATAGGAGGTATTACAATGTCGGAAGTTATGAAGGTGAGGCATGCCCGAAGAGCCAAGGAAAGTGCCTATAAACAGCCGGCAATAAGAGGGCTGGACGATGAGCAGCCTTCAGTAATAAAAGGATTAAAAAAGTAAAAAAAAGAGTATGAAAAAGATTTTGATTAACAAAAGAGAATTAGAGGCAAATAGCGTTGTATTAAGTCTGAAAAAGCAGGTAGAATATCTGAATGAAAATATTTTACCTGAATTGGCAGAATTGGGCATTAAATTTTCCTCTAAGATCCTTGCTGACTTATTGTTTAATAACTGCCAAATGATCCAAGAAGAGTACAGTAAGCAGATTGAGGAGGATCTTAAGGAGGTAAAGAATCCTATTTTAAGGAAAAGCCATTTGAGCGTAACCCAGGATGCAATGTTTGAGTTTTTGGAAAAGGCACGTTCAATAGGCCACGTACAAAAAAAAGATTTCCTATCTGTTAAAAACGGGCAGGTTGTTTTGACAGCTGAAAATGAAAAAATGCTAAGGGAATCATATTACTACTATTTAACAGATCCGGAAGAGATTCAAAAGCATGAACAACTTCAGGCCATTTGCGATGCTCTTAATGCTTTTTTTGTTGGGAAACCCTTTGGCTATTGGTTTGATTACTTTGAATTGGAGGATGGTAAATACATTCCTAAAGACACACTAAATTATTCCGAAGTAATGAGAAGAATTAGGCTAAAACAGTAAATGTGTATAGTCGTACTTGAAAGGAATAGAATATTTTGTATATTTGTACTATAAACGTTGCCGAGAGGTAAAGTTTAACGCAACTAAGGCACTCAGAAATGGGTGCCTTTTTATTTATCTCGCCATTTTCTCGCCAAAAATGTATAAATAAGTGAAATAAAAAAAGCCAATCGGCTATTTATTAACTGATTGGCTTTCTGTGGAGCGGTCCGGACGGGACTCGAACCCGCGACCCCGTGCGTGACAGGCACGTATTCTAACCAAACTGAACTACCGGACCTTACTTGTTTGGGAGTGCAAATGTAGGTAATGTTTTTGAAACCGCAAAAAAACTAAAATGCACGTGGCCGTATTTTTTAGTTTTTTGGAAACCGGGGATGCGGACAAAGGTATATGCAGCCGGATGTTCCACCACCAACAAACCGTTTTCTTCTAAAATGTCTGCCTGAAGAATTTTTGAGGGGAGGTCTTCCAGACCGGGTAGATCGTAGGGAGGGTCGGCAAATACAAAGTGGAATTTTTGCGTACAGATTTTTAGAAAATCAAAGACATTGTTTCGTACTACACGCAGGTGGGAAGAAACTCCAAAGGCTTTGGCCGTAGCGTCAATAAAGCGGGTATGAGCAGGATTCATTTCCACACAATGTACGGAAGTACAGCCTCTGGAGATACATTCAAAAGCAATGTTTCCACTTCCTGAAAACAGATCCAGCACCTTGGCAGTACCCAGGTTTATGGTGTTTTCCAGGATATTGAAAAGACCCTCTTTGGCAAAATCCGTTGTGGGATGAGCCGAGAAATTTTTAGGAGGTGTGAGGATACGTCCTTTCAAAACGCCACTGATGATGCGCATGGTGGTACGTTGGTGTTAGACAGTCCGGGAAGCAGGCAAGGTCGGCTACCGGCCATGTATGTTGAAAAAATGCGGCCCAAATTGTAAGTTCATAGCCTCTGTGGGTAGTGCGTGGTTGTCGGCCGTAGCAACGGTGACGGAGGGGAAGAACGTGCAAAGCTGTTTCATATGCAGGGGCTTGAGTGCACCGGTAATGTACAGGCTCAGGCTCTTGGGATTCAGCTGCCATTGCTTGAGGGCAAAGAACAGGAAATACAGCGCTGTTTTAAAGCGGTCTATGGCGTAGGCATTGCATAAGAGCAAACGCTCACCTTGCATGAGGATAAGGTGTACGTGGGTAGGGGTATAATGCAAGAGCGCACGTGAATATTCCTTTTGTTCCATGATGAAACTGAGCAGCGGAATGACACCGGCATAAAATTTGGCTTTGTGCTGGTGTTTGACAACCATGGCGTTGACAGGAGCCGGTAATGCATAGATGAAGGAAGCTTCCAGAGGTTGGACCGTAGTATAATTGACCTCGTCCAGGTAGGCCACATTAAACAACTGGTTCAGTACTTCTACGGCCTTTTCCGGTGTAAAGAGTTTTGTGGGAATGAGCGTATATCTGTGCGTATCAATCATTACGCTGCAACGACTGAAACGTTTTTGCAGCAATTCTTCTTGTTTGATGACGTTGCCCACTTCTTTGGCCCATTCGTTGTAATCGTTTGCCGGAAAAGCATATGAATGGTTTCTGCAAAGAAGGCAATCGTTGTTTTCTGTATCTTCCAAAACAAAAGAAAGTCCATTCACACCAATATGAATGGACAATCTGTGGTGAGCCTGCGGTATTTTAATGTGCGCAGACATGTTTCTATTCCCAGTTCCCCGCGTTGTTGTTGGGTTGGTCAATGCTACCCACCTTCAAGCCCGGGTACCGGTTGGTGATGTTGCGGTCTTCGTTCAGATTTACGATCAATTGGCGGTCCAGCCCTCTTAAGAGTACGTCAAAAGGAGTACAAGCTTCAAAAAGAGGAACGTCTACGCCGGATACTTTTTTGATGACCGTTCTGAGTTCAAATTCTTCTCCGACCAAAGGAACCCATCTTAAGGAATCGATGTGAAAACCGGGACGTTTGAGCAACGTGTCTTTCACAGCCATTTCCATACTGTCGCGGAATACGCGTTTTTGAGCTACGGCCAGGGAGTCATCAAACGATCCGATTTGCCTGACAATAGTAATATACCCGTTATTGTAGAAATTTTCCAGGGTATCAAAATTCTCTGCATACTTTCCGTATTCTGTTTTGTAGGAAGTTTGCAACGTACGGATGTCTTTCAATCTTTCAATAGCCAGATGCTGGCGGTATTCGCGTTCTTTTTGGAATTTAATGGGAGCTGTCAAACTTCTGACAATAAAATAGCCCAGAACAAGAATAATCAGGGGCAGCACTACAATGGTTAAAATCTTTTTCATTATTGAATTATTAATAGAATCAAATCAGGAGTCCTGCAAAATTAGGAAAAAAAATAACGCTTGCAATAAAACCATTATATTTGCATCAATATCTTTTTTATGGAGTGTCTTTTTTCAGAGCATTTGATAGGTAAATGGGCAGAAGCGCTGGATGGTTCCAAACGTATTGTTATTGCTACCCATATAAACCCGGATGGTGACGCCGTAGGCTCTTTGGTAGGATTGGGTTTGTTTTTGCAAGAGTACGGATATCAGGTAACGCTGGTATGTCCTACTCCGTATCCTGATTTTCTATCTTTTTTGGACCCGGACAAAAGTATTCAGATTTATGTGTGGCAGGAAAATGAAGTAGCCGGAGCAGCAGAACAGGCAGATTTGATAATTGCCGTTGATGTAAGCAGCTTTTCCAGGATGGAGATGATGGAACCGTTGATGAAAGAATCGAAAGCTTTTAAAATTCTGATAGATCATCACATAGACCCGGTAAATCATGAATTTGACCTGGTACTGTCTTCTATACAGGTGAGTTCTTCCGCAGAATTGATATTCAGGATTTTGAAAGCCTGGAAGCCGGATGCTGAACTTTCAAAAAACCTGGCAACGGCCCTGCTCACGGGTATTGTTACCGATACAAACCAATTTGCAAACAGCGTGTTTCCGGGCACGTTTACGGTAGCGTCGGCTTTAAGAGCGAGTGGAGCCGACATGGAGGAAATAGTAACCAAAGTATATCGGGATTTTACCATCAACCGTATGCAGCTGATGGGGTATGCTTTGCAAAACATAAAAATCCTGCCTGCTTTCAGGACAGGGTATATTGTGCTTACAAAAGATATTTTGGAAGCTTACGGATATAAGATTGGAGATGCGGAGGGGTTTGTGAACTTCCCTTTGGCCATAGGAGGAATACAGGTCTCGGCTTTCTTTCTGCAGAGGGAAGACCATATTAAGGTATCTTTGCGTTCAAGGGGAGGCATTGCCGTGAATGAAATTGCCAGGAAGTTTTTTAACGGAGGAGGCCATTTCAACGCGTCTGCCGGTAAAATGGAGAACGTTCCGGAAAAGATCGAGGAGCGCCTGACAGAGGCTTTGGGCACAATAATTGTACCTGTTGAGGAGCCTGAAAAGTAAAATAAAACAGTATGAGATTATTTGCCCTATTGTTGCTGGCTGTTTTGATAGGTCTGTCTTCTTGCACGAAAGAGGATAGAAAACTGATGATCACTAAACAGGAAAAGGAAATCGACCAATTTGTGGAAACCCTTGTGTGCGATACGGTAATTTATCAAAGAGGGGTGGTAAGGGCTGTTCTTGAAAAAGGAAAGCCGGCTCATACAGCTGATACGGTGGCAAAAGGAGATACGATTTATTTCTATTACGCAGGTCATATCTTTTCCCGAGGAAAAGGAGCGTTATTTCATACGAACTCAGAAAGTGTGGCAAAGTCTCACAACAGGGTGCTGCCTGAAGATCAGGCCCGGGTGCGTTCAGGAGTTGTAGGTACCGGTAAATTTCTAAAAGGATTGGATTATGGATTTCAGGGCATGGCCTCCGGAGAACATGCATACCTGATTTTTAATGCGGACTTTGGTTTTGGCAACACAAGTGCAGGACAGATACCGGCCATGTCTCCTTTATTGTTTGAGGTTTGGGTGGTGCAGGTTGTAAAAAATCAAATATCTTTGTCCCAATGAAAAAGACTTTTATTCCCTGGATTGCAATAGTTGTTGTCTTGCCGCTGGTGTTCACTTCCTGTGCCCGTATACCGGAAGAAAATCTTAAGGAAGAACACAGAAAACTATTGGAGGCCCATGTTAAAATAATCCATTTGGATACGTTGCAGAGAACAGAATCAGGACTGTATTATACCGTACTGCAGCAAGGTACGGGCGGCAAAAATACAGACTCTGCCATGGTATTTGTGCGCGAAACCATAAGGGATTTACAGTATAACATTGTGGCCAGTACGGAAGCTTCAGTTGCCAGGCAGCTAGGTACTTTCAGTTACGCCCGTGCCTATATGCCCCTTTTGTGGCATATGGGAACCCAGTCCATTTTAAGAGGGCTGGAAGAAATGTTGTTAGTCATGCGTGAGGGTGAAATCAGAAGAATTTGGCTTCCTTACTGGATGTCTTCCTACAGGGAAGGAGGGAGTGCGGAAAACGCGTCTGCCATGGTGTATGATTTGGAACTTGTCAAAGTAATCCACGACATGGACAGCTACCAGACAGACTTGCTGGAAGTTTTCAGGAACATGCATTATCCGGGGGTAGATTCTTTGGAAAAGGGTTTTTATAAAATAACCGTTGTGCCCGGAACAGGAGATACGCTAAAACGTGGCACTTCAGTGGGAACGTATTATGTCGGTAAATTTTTGGACGGACATGTTTTCGATACCAATGTGGCCGATACGGCTTTGAAATACAGGATACATGAGGAGAAGAAAGATTATGGTCTTTTTCGGGTGGTTATTCCTGTACCGGAAGAAGGAGAGCATAAAGACAAAGACAAAAATAAGGAAGAAGAAGGTTCTGCCATCAAAGGATTTGTCAAATGTGTGACGGACATGAGATACGGAGAACAAGCCGTTTGTTTCTTCCATTCGGATTACGGCTATAAAGAAGAAGGTAAACCGGAGTCGCCCGGAGGTACTTACCTGGGAGGCGGTATTCCGGGTTATACTCCGTTGTATTTCTGGATTTCTGTTCCTCTAAAACAATAAATGGTAAAAAAAGAGCAGGGGTATGCAACGTTTTTGCGTACCCTTGCATCTATTATATGGTTTTAGGTTTATAGGTTTCAACGGTAGAGGCAGGTCCGGTTCTAGGACTGCCTCTTGTTTTTACCAGGAATAATCCTTTGGATTTTTTAAACCGTAAACACCCTGATAACTAACACTCGTAGTTCCTTTAATCCAGATTTTTTTGTATAAATGATCCGGATGATCTTTTAAATTTATAGCATTACGTAAAGAGCCTTCAAGAAGCTCTATGGAAAATGTATTCGCTTTTTCTGTTTCTTTGGGATCTTCTGCCAACGCAAGGCAGCTGGCCTGTACGCTATCCCAGTCTTCGATTTCGCTCCCGGGAATAAATTTCTGACTTTTATAATAACCTGCGATATATCCATATACCCAAATGTTTGCCGTATTATCCGGTAAGGTTCGGGCCTGGCTTATACTGAAAGCCGTTTCTTGTGCTAATCCGTTTGCAACTCCATTCTTACCATAATCTTCATCATCCCAGATGCCGTAATTCCAAACCCTGGCAGTATCAACAGAAATTGAAAATGAGGGCTCTACATATTGTGTCAGTGTA
Organism: Bacteroidales bacterium; assembly: GCA_049652385.1. Taxonomy (GTDB): domain Bacteria; phylum Bacteroidota; class Bacteroidia; order Bacteroidales; family UBA932; genus DMER64. The sequence goes on from JBASDX010000008.1 coordinate 126,903, forward strand.
TCCGGAGTACCAACCAGAAAAGTATACATATAGTTAGCGTCGACGGATCTTTCGTACGAACGGGATGGGATATTGTTTCTGTACAACATGAGGGTAACGGGGCCGGGATTGTAGTAACCCCATTTATGTTCAGTTGTGGTGTCGTATGACAACTCACCATCGGGAGCTATGACAGTCATAAAGCTCCCCGGGTTGGAATTCATGAAACTTTCAGTAAACAAGACCCTTACACCTGCGTTGTTTTGCGTACAGACGATAAAGGCTTCACAGATACTTCCGGCTACCACATCTACTTCTGTTTGTTTGTAATAAAAGGGCTTCTCAAAAGCAGGTACGGTAAACAATTCGTTAAATACGGTAATGTAATACGTTCCTTGTTTCAGAGACAACGGTTCTCCGGTAATTTCTCCAACCGTGCTGTTGCAGAGGGTGTCACCTTCTGATGTAGTAAGAATGAAGACGAAAGAATCTACATCCATGCTTCTGGTGTTCACGCCATAAGGTGTTCTTTTGGTTACTTTCACAAACAATTGGCCATGGGGGTCGTTTACGATAACAAGGCCGTTGCAGGCCCATACGGCAGCGAGTAAAAAAAATACTGCCGTCTTAAAAATCTTTCTACACATAGCTAAACTTATTAAAAGGTTAAATTTGATGTGAAATACTTGTTTTCTGTAAGTAAAAAGAAGACAATAGGTATAAAACAATAAAAAAAGTTTTAAGTTTGTGATTCGTTTTTTCAAACATACAGCTCATGTCATCAATCCGGAAACACCCTATTCTTTCCATTCCCGAGGAGGATCTTATTGCCTTTACGTTTGAAGGGCAAACGGTATACGGTCAAAAAGGTTTTACCATAGCAGCCGCGTTGCATCAGGCCGGACTGTTGGTTCACAGACACAGTCTGAAAGAAAGGAACAGAAGCCTGTCGTGCGGTATCGGCAAATGCGGTGCTTGTGAAATGCTTGTGGACGGCAAAGTACGCAGGATTTGCATCACTAAGGTTGACGGTGTAAAAGAAGTCGTACGTATTCCGGAGGGATTTCTGACCGAGGGAGGTACTATTCCCGGAACCCGTTCCGTTAAAGTATATAAAACGGTAGTGGCCATCATCGGTGCCGGTCCGGCCGGATTGGCTGTTCGTGAAGAGTTGAATGCAAGAGGGATACCCAATTTGGTTATCGACAATAATGCACGTATCGGAGGTCAGTTTAATATGCAGACCCATCAGTTTTTCTTTTTTGAGAAAGAAAAACGTTTCGGAGGTATGCGCGGTTTTGAGATTGCTGCCACCCTGGCCGGGGATAACCACGACGGCATATTGCTCAACAGTACCGTCTGGGATATTTTTGACAACAAACGATTGGCTGTAAAGAATATTGAAACACAAGAGGTGTTCTACGCAGACGCCGAATACCTGGTGGTAGCAGCCGGCGCCGTTCCTTTCATGCCGGCTTTTGGCAATGATGATGTGCCCGGTGTTTATACAGCAGCTGTTTTTCAGAGGATGATGAACAGTGAACTTACCTTGTTGGGGAAAAACGTACTTACGGTAGGTGCCGGAAATATTGGATACCTCACGTCGTATCAGGCTATGCAGGCAGGAGCCCGTGTCAAGGCCATTATTGAAGCCATGCCGCATGAAGGAGGCTTTCCGGTACAAGCCAATCGGGTAAGGCGTTTAGGTATACCCATCATCACCTCGCACGTATTGTTGGAAGCCATTCCCAATAAAGATTATACGGGCATAACAGGTGCGGTGATAGCCCAATGCAAAGATTTCAAACCCATACCGGGCACAGAGAGTTTATTGGAAGGGATTGATACCATTAATATTTGCACAGGTTTGATACCCGATGACCAATTGTTGCAAAAAGGACGTCAGGTGTTCGGTTTCAGATGCCACGGAGTAGGTGATGCCATTCGGATTGGAGAAGGTACATCGGCTGTGTTGCGCGGCAAGCAATGTGCTTATGAAATCATGCAGCAAATGGGAGTCAGGATTTCTTATGAAGAGTATTTGGAAGTATCAAAAGAATACATTGATTCCCAACAGCATCCCGTACGCATTTTGGATAAACCGGCCATTCCTTCTGAAGAACGCATGAAAGCCAAGCCTTTTGTGTTATTCGATTGTTTGTATGGATTTGCATGTAATCCCTGTACGTTTGCCTGTCCTTACGGAGCCATCATAAAAAGTTCCACATCCACGGTTCCCGTGGTGGATTATGATATATGCATCGGCTGTATGCGTTGCGTGAGTCAGTGTCCCGGCCTGGCCATATTTGGTTTTGATATCAATCGTAAAAGACTCTTCCTCCCGGTCGAATACGAAGTGGCTGAAGGAGCCGAAGTGTATCTGGTAGATAACGAGGGAGTTGTCAAGGCCGAGGGGACATTGGATAAGCTGTTGACCCGTCCCAACAAAACGAACATGGCACGCGTGGTGGTGCATGAGCCTTTGCCGGAAGATATGCTGGCATTGAGAGGGTTTATCGTGAAAGAAGCATACCCGGAAGCATTGGACAGAAAGCCCGTTCCGGAAAAGGAAGCAGGTAAGACGTATATTTGCCATTGCGAAGATTTGACCCTGGAAGATTTGCTCAAGTTGATCGGTGACCGGACTTCCATCACGGCCGATGAACTCAAGCATATTTCCCGCATGGGTATGGGGGCTTGCCGAGGCTCGCGCTGTTTACCGCGTGCTGTACAGGCGCTCAGGAGCCACGGGATTCAGCTTGTTTCCGATTTTACGCCCCGAGGCCCCATGGCCAACCTGGTGCAGCTGGGGGAATTGTACCCGGAAGGAATCCGGCAGGAAATGGTGCTGCCCACAGGCATGGATAAAGAAAAAGATACGGAAAGCGTTCCGGCCCTTATCGCAGGGGGAGGCATTGCAGGCAGTGCTTTGTTCCGTTATATGGCAGAAGAAGGCTTCCGTCCTGTGTTGGTAAACTTTGACAGAGGGGCTTCCTGGAGAAACATTGCCGGAGGAAGACCGGCATTTAGTGTGCCGGCATTGGCTGATATTGCGCAGCAAAATCTGGAAATTTTTAAAGAACTGGACAAGAAGGGCAACATAGATTTTCATATATCCCGGTATGTCAACTTTATCCATGACCGGGCTACGTACAAATCTTTGGAGGCAGCCATGGCCTGGTCCGATGCCATAATGATAGAAGCCAAGGATTTTAAGCGTTTTATTTCTCCGGCTTTCAATGGAGATTTGAAAACCTACAGCCACGCTCAGATTACCAATAACTGCTGGCAGGCCAGTCCCGGAAAAACAATGGATCTGATCCGCTATCTGGGTACGCAGGCCGGTGGAAAGGTGCTGGAACAAACCCGGGTGGTAGATGTGGAAAAGCAAGGGGATACCTACAGGGTGCTGGTACTGGGTCAGGACAACAAATACAAGCTTTTCGAGACACCTGTGTTTATCAACGCGTTAGGACATAACGGAGAAGATTTTGCCCGAAAACTGGGCTATATTTCAGGTATATACCCGGTCAGGCATCAGGCATTTATTACCAAACGTTTGCCTATGCTGGGCAATGACGGGAAACCGCTGGATATGCTCATCGACAGACGGCGGAACAAAGGCTTTTCAGCCGTTTATGGCCAGCAAATGGCCTATACGGGTCATATCATAGGGTGTGCATCGCCTTTGGTGGATATGCAGGAATCCGGAAAGAATGTGAAAATCAATACAGAAGATTTCCTCAATATAGTATCCGAAGTATTTATCCAATGGTTTCCCCGTTTGGCAGAGGCCGGATTCCAGGCGTTCTGGAGCGGTTATTATACGGAGCCAAGATATATCGTAGACCCGGAAAAAGGACTTTTCATCGGCATGCGGGGGCACGGCTTCATGTTGTCGCAGTATTTGGCCAAATTGTATGTAGACGTATTGAAAGGAAGAAAAGTCCCGGACTATTTCAGGGATTTGACCCTGGACGGTCCGGGACTGAGCGAAACGGCTTTCATGTAAACCGATGTCTGTTTAATTGCCGCAACATTCCAGCTGACGGCTCAAGAAAGTGCGCATATTCCTATATAAAGAACGGGCATTGCCGGAATTGTCATGCAATCTGTAATTATCTGCATACACTCTTGCAATATTGCCTCCGGCGTCCACGAAGAAGAAAGCCGGCACATAGTTTTTGACCCGGCCTGTCAGGAGTTGATCTCCGTAGAACATCTGAGTAAAGCTGTTAACTTTCAATTCCTGTAACGGGAAAAAGACGGGGCGGTTTTCCCACCAGATTTTGGCCCCCGTTTCTTCATCTACTGCATCCAGTCCGCTCTCTGCCAGATAATCAAAATAAGCTTGCTGGTCGTCTGCCTTTTGCAGTGCTACACCATAGATTTTGAAACCATGGTCGTAAAACTCCTCATACAATTGTTTGACAAAAGGCATGAATGCCGTACAATCGCCACACCAGGAACCCCATATGAGCAATAAAGTGACACGGGCTCTTGTGTACACGTATTTGAATTCCAGGTCAGAATCGGGAATTCCCGGAATGGGCAAAGAGAAATTCCTCGTAGCCGCACCGAATTCATGAAGTCCTATCTGAGACAAAGTCAGGGTCTTGCCTATGGATCCTCCGGCGGAGGCCGTAACCGTTCCCGATCTGCCTTCAGGACCATCCACATCTTTCACATAAATCAATAATGTATCGCCTTTTCGCTCCGCAGAGAGCCAGTCTTTTGCCTGAGGTGAAACATGCACGGTCCAGTTGCCGGCATTGGTAAGTACCAGGTTTTTGAGGGGTGGCACATCGAAAGCGGGAACAGAGACAGAAAGGTCCGGGTTCCCGGCAAAATCAAGATAATAATTACCGGAGTCGTCTTTTTGCTCAACTTGCAAATAACGTTTTATACCCGAGCCGGATACGACTTCAAAAAGAGCTGTACGTGGCTGGGTACCCTCCAAAGGAGTAACCGTTATCTCAAGCTGCATGTCGCCCGGTATGCCTTTATCGGGATAAACGTTGCACCAATCGGCTTGTCCTATGGAGACCATATTCCATGTATCTGAAGATTTAAGCGTCACGGTTCCGCTCCAGGCAACCGGTCCTACATTAAAGCGCCCCGGATATACAGACAGGTACCCTGTTTGTTCTTTCGGGGAACAAGAAGCCAGCATAATAAGGCCTAACCCTATGGTCGTTAAGCGTTTTGATAATTGGTTCTTTTTCATGTGCTCTGTTTGTTTTTTAATCACGTAAAGTAAATCAATTTTCATAACAAACCAAAAACACATTACAATTGTTTACATTTGTATTTCTATGGCAATTGTTACTGTTACGAGCGATTGGAGCAAACGCGATTACTATGCAGCGGCTTTGGAAGGCAGCCTTCTTGGAGTAGCTTCTCTGTATGAAATATCCCACCATATCCAACCTTTTGATGTACGCATGGGTGTGTATGTTTTAAAGCAGGCTTACAGCAAGTTTCCTGCGGGAAGCATACATATTCTGGCTATTCAGGCTCAGGCAACCGATCAAATGCCTATGAGTATTGCGTTGTACCGGAAACATTATTTTATTACGGTCAATGACGGTCGCTTTTCTCTGTTGTTTGATGAGAATCCGGAGTGGATACGTGCCCTGGTGCACCGGGAGGATACTTTTTCAGAGCTGGAAACCTATGTGAAAGGTGTGAAGGCCATAGTAGAAGGAGTGTTGGACGATCGCACCTTGCCGACAGAAATGAAAACAGAGACCCGTCAAGATCCTGTTGCGGAAAAAGACTACCTGTTGGGACAGGTGGTATATATAGATTCATATGGAAATGCCATTACCAATATTTCAAAAACGCTTTTTGAAAAAATTGGAAAAGGAAGAAGGTTCAACATTTTTTTGCAAGGGCCATATACACGTATAGAAAAAATTTCTACGCATTATACAAAGGTACGCCCGGGACACCTGGTAGCATTGTTTAATGCTGCAGATTGTCTGGAACTCGCCATTTGCATGGGTAATTTAGCTGCCCTGGAAAATCTAGCGGTATACGATCAAGTACACATACAATTTTACAACCATGGATAAAAAACAAATATTGGAACTTTTTGGTGAATTACTGGAGGTTATGGATAAGCTCAGGGAGCAGTGTCCCTGGGACGGTGAACAGACACTGGAAAGTTTGCGTACTCTCACCATTGAAGAAACCTACGAACTAAGCGAAGCCATACTGAGCGGAAATTTGGATGAATTGTCCAGGGAGTTGGGCGATTTATTGTTGCATGTTGTTTTTTATGCAAAAATTGGTCAGGAAAAAGAAGCTTTTCATATAGGAGATGTCATTAAGCAATTGATTGAAAAATTAACATTCAGGCATCCGCACATATTTGGAGACATTCAGGCAAAAACGGCAGATGTTGTAATTAAAAACTGGGAGCAACTTAAGGCAAAAGAAAAGCATGGAAACAAAACAGTTCTTTCCGGTGTCCCGTCAGGTTTACCCGCACTTATTAAAGCTTTCAGGATACAAGATAAAGCCAGGGCTATGGGTTTTGACTGGGAAGAAAGAGGGCAGGTATGGGATAAAGTAAAAGAAGAGGCAGAAGAGTTTAGGGTGGAGTGGGAAAAAAAGGACAGGGATAAAATGGAGGCTGAATTTGGCGACTTGCTTTTTGCTTTGGTAAATGCGGCCCGGTTATACGGAATCAATCCGGAAGACGCTTTGGAGCGTACGAACAGAACGTTTATAAAACGGTTCAATCAGTTGGAAGAAAAGACCATTAAACAGGGGCGCTCATTGGAAACGATGACATTGGAAGAAATGGAAGCAATTTGGGAACAGGTAAAGGATAAAAAAACCTAAAGAGTAAAAAGGAATATGGAGCATTGGCAGGACAGAACGCGTTTATTGTTGGGTGGGGAGGCTTTGGAGATACTTGAAAAAAGCACGGTTCTTATTGTCGGATTGGGAGGAGTAGGTTCTTATGCGGCAGAGATGCTGGCCCGAGCCGGTGTGGGACATGTAATTCTGGCAGACGGCGATGCAGTCTCTGTTACAAATATCAACAGGCAGCTGCCGGCGTATACAGATACGGTAGGATTTCTGAAAACAGAAATTATGGAAAAGCGATTGCTCAAAATCAATCCCAACATACGGACAGATAGATGCGATTACTTTTTGGACGAAGCTTCCATTCCTGTTTTATTGGATACGTATACTCCTGATTACGTAGTAGATGCCATTGACACCCTCTTCCCCAAAGTGGCACTTATACGTTATTTTTTGAACCGGAATATCCCCGTGGTTAGCTCTATGGGGGCAGGAGCACGGTTGGATGCCACGGCAGTCCGCATAGCAGATATTTCACAAACAAGCCATTGCCCCTTGGCCGCCACGATTAGAAAAAGATTGCGAAAAGAAGGTGTTCTCTCAGGAGTCAAAACAGTATATTCAACAGAAGTACCGGTTCCGGGAGCTGTCGTTTCCGGCGGAAAAGGATATAAAAAATCCATAATAGGTACGGTATCTTATCTTCCGGCTGTTTTTGGGTGTATTTGTGCTCAGGTGGTTCTTTGTGATCTGCTTAAAATACCTAACTTTGAAGATTGTTTTAACCGAGCACCATGATATTTGAAATTCAGGAAGTATCCACTAAGCAAGACATCAGAAAGTTTGCCCGTTTCCCTTTGCAATTGTACAAAAACCACCCGCAATACGTTCCATCCCTGGTAGGTGATGAAATCAGAAGTATTTGGAAATCACCCAGCCTGAAGTATTGCAATCAGAAATCCTGGATAGCCCGCAGTGCAGAAGGCAAGGTTATAGGACGTATAACAGGTATTGTGAATCCACGGGCGAATGCATTGTACGGATACAAAAGAGTGCGGTTTGGCTGGTTTGATGTGATAGATGATTTTTCTGTGGCAGAAGCGCTTTTGCAAGCAGTTGCAGATTGGGGAGCCGGTTTGGGAATGACGGAAATACATGGACCCTTGGGTTATAACACATGGAATAAACAAGGGATGATGGTTGAAGGGTTTGAACGCATACCGCAGTTCAATTGTATTTATAACTATCCTTATTACCCGGTATTTCTGGAACGTTTGGGCTTTACAAAAGAGCTGGATTGGCTCCAGTACATCATGCCGGCTCAACAACCCGTTCCGGACAAAATTGAAAGAGTCAACCGTCTTATAATGAAAAAATATGACTTAAGGCTCCTGAAATGGAAAGGTTTTAAGGACATAGAACCTTACCTGGAAGATTTTTTCAGTATGTACAACGACAGTTTTATGACCGTGAGCAATTTCATACCTCTTTTACCGGAAGAAATCAAGGCAAATCTGAAAGTATACATCAAATTGCTTCGTCCCGATTTATCCTATTTTATCTTAGATTCCCATAATAAAATCGCTGCCTTTTCCATTTCTTTTCCAAGCATGTCGCAGGCGTTCCGGAAAGCCGGGGGATACCTTTTTCCGTTTGGGTGGTTTCATTTGCTAAAAGGTTATTTTTTATACAAAGACATTGATTTTATGATGATTGGTGCACATCCCGACTGGAAAGGAAAGGGATTGAGTTCTATATACCACTACCACACAAATAAAACCATTCTCAGAAAAAAATTGCGTTGGGCCGTTACGAATCCTCAGTTGGAAAACAACCAGGCCGTGGAAATCTGGAAAGAGTACGATAAAGAATTACACACACGCAGACGTTGCTATATTAAAACCCTATCATAAAATTTATAAAAATGACAATTCAAGAAATAGTGTCGCTGGTTCAGGGAAAGATTCTGAGCGGAAAGATTACTTCGGAAGATAGTATTGAATATTGCTTTGCTTCGGATCTTATGAGCGATGTGCTGACCGTTTGCCGCAGCGATTTTATGCTCCTTACGGGACTTTCAAATGTGCAGAGCATAAGAACGGCAGAAATGAGCGATTTGAAATACGTATTGCTGGTCAGGGGGAAAACACCGCCGCAAGAAATGATTGACCTGGCTGAAGATAGTGGAATTGTGTTGATAATCAGCCCTTATTCAATGTTTAAAACATCCGGACTTCTATATGAGGCCGGTATAAAAGGAGTTTTTTAGGTGGATCTTTCGTTTCATATACAAGGAGGCGACTTTACGTCAGCAGGGATGGCTTCTTCTCAGGTCAGACGGACCTTAAAAGAATTAGGTGTAGATGCGTCTGTTATTAAACGGGTAGTTGTCGCGCTGTACGAGGCCGAGGTAAATATAGTGGCTCATGCCTATAAGGGTGAAATCAAGGCACAAATAAGTCCGGATCGCGTTTTTCTTACCTTGACGGATGAGGGTCCGGGGATCCCGGATATTGAAAAAGCCATGACGCCCGGATATTCTACGGCGTCCCAACAGGTAAGAGAAATGGGTTTTGGAGCAGGTATGGGATTGCCCAATATTTGCAGGAATGCAGATGTTTTTAATATACATTCAGTTCCTGATAAAGGAACAACGGTAGAAATAACTATTCAAATCAATTAACAATATATGGATCAGAAAAGAAAACCGTTTCATCATGCGTTGCGCATCCATAAAGAAATTTGCACGGGCTGCTCGCGTTGTATGCGTGTGTGCCCAACGGAGGCGTTGCGGGTGATTGACGGAAAGGCAACCCTGCATCCGGAATGGTGTATTGACTGTGGAGAATGCTATAAAGTATGCCCGGTCAGAGCCATAACTGTAGAAGACGATGATATAGCGCAAATATTTAAGTTTAAGCACAGAATTTTGTTGGTCCCCTCCATCTTCTTTGCTCAATTTGAAGAGAAACTTACCTTGGAAGCCATTAATGGAATTCTTTACGAAATGGGCTTTACGGAATTATGTATGGTAGAGCAAGGCGCCGATCTTCTGATAGAGGAAATCAATAAATACGTAGAAGAGTTTGAGGGAGAAAAACCTGTTATTTCATCCTATTGTCCCGCCGTTGTCCGCCTTATACAAGTACGGTTCCCGTCTTTTGCAGACCAGATTATGAGGCTTATTCCGCCTTTGGAAGTCACTGCTCAATATTACAGAAGTGAATATGAAAAACACGGTGTGCCTCTGGAAGACGTAGGCATATTCTATGTGACACCTTGTGCGGCAAAAATTGCAGCTATTAAGGCTCCTGTAGGCGGATATGTTTCGCCCATCAACGGTGTCATCAACATGTCCGAACTCTATAACAAGGTTTTCCTTGCTTACAAACAAAAAGGTGTTAATGAAAACGAGCATTGCACCCTTGTGCATTCCACGGTTTCTTCTGTCGGTATCCATTGGCCTACTACAGGAGGCGAAGCCGTAAACGTAGAAGGACGGGCTTTAGCCATCGACAGTATGCCCAATGTCATAGATTTCCTGGAGCGCTTGGAAAATGAAGAAATCAAGGGAGTCGATTTTCTGGAACTCAGGGCATGCGATATGTCTTGTTGTGGCGGTATTTTAGTGCAGGACAACCGTTTTCTTGTTAAAGAACGTATAGATAAAATGGCCGCTGAGTTGTCCGATACGCATGGACTGGATAAAGAATTCAGAGAAGTATGTTCAGGCAGGGTACCTATGGACCCGGTAGAGCCCAGAGCTATGGTGAAATACCATCCGGACATTACCATTGCCTTGCAACGCATGGAAGAGGCACGCCGATTGCGTGATGAAATATTACCTAATATAGATTGTGGCGCGTGTGGTGCTCCTACGTGTGAAGCGTTGGCTGAAGATATTGTATGCAACAGGGCGACGTTGGAGCATTGTGTCATTTTGCATGCCTACGATGCAGATTCCAAGACGATTGAAAAAATTTGGGGAAAAAAAAGAATAAAATAATAGAATAATGACAGTACAAGAAATGGCTCAAACCTTGGGATTGAAAATCCTTGCCGGAGAAGAAGGTTTAGAAAAGGTAATAAAAGGAGGTTACACATCGGATTTATTAAGTGATGTGATGGGGTATGCGGATGAAGGATATGTGTGGATTACGTTGCAGACACATAAAAACGTCATGGCTATAGCTTCGCTCAAAGAATTGGCTGCCGTTGTTTTGGTAAAGGGATTTGAACCCGATGAGGAAACGGTAGCAGTGGCGCAGCAGGAACATATTCCCATATTGAGTACCACAGAACAAGCCTTTGAGTTTTCCGGCCGTTTGTACCGGTTGCTTCACCCCTGATTATGGCATCTGTAAGAGCAGATTTGCATATACACACTTTTTTGTCTCCTTGTGGTGATATAGAAATGACCCCAAGGAATATTATCCGTATGGCAAAAGAGAAACAATTGCATATGATTGCCATTACGGATCACAATTCCACGTTGCAAGCCCCGGAAGTACAGCGCGTTGGGGAGCAGGAAGGAGTTGTGGTGCTTTGTGGGGCTGAAATAACGACAAAAGAAGAGGTGCATTGCCTGGCTCTTATACAGACGGAAGAACAGCGGCAAGCGTTACAAGAGTATCTGGAAAAGTATTTACCGGCCATTCCTAATGATCCGGACATTTTTGGATACCAGATGTGGGTGGATCAGGAGGAGCAGGTTATGGGTGAAGTACCTTATTTGTTGATATCCGCCATTGACAGGAATCTGGATCAGGTTGAAGCTTTTGTCCATGGCATTGGAGGTTTGTTTATTCCTGCACACATAGAACGACCGCGTAATTCCTTATTTAGCCAATTAGGCTTCGTTCCTCCCGGTTTGAAAGCCGATGCTCTTGAGTTATCCGGACATACCGATCCGGTTGTTTTCATGCAGAAAAACCCTTATTTGAAACCTTTCAGGATTATTCAATCTTCCGACGCCCATTATTTGCAGCATGTCGGGTCTGTTTTTACAGCATTTGAAATGGAAAAACCTTCTTTTGAAGGATTGAGAAACGCATTAAAGGGTGTTTTATGAACGATTTAGCATTGCATTTGTTGGATATTGTACAGAATTCTCTGTCGGCAGGGGCTTCATTGATTTCTATTAGATTAGAAGAACACGTAACGGAGAACTTGTTGAAAATGATTGTTGAAGACAATGGGCGCGGTATGACGCAAGAGCAGGTGCAAAAACTCAGTGACCCTTTTTTTACTTCCAGAACAACCAGACGTGTGGGGTTGGGTGTTCCTTTGCTGCGACAAGCAGCAGAACAGGCAGGAGGCAGTTTGGAGGTGGAATCTGAGTCGGGAAAAGGAACCAGGTTGAGCGTTGTTTTTCAATATGACCATTTAGACAGGCCACCCCTGGGAGATATCCCCAACGCCGTTGTGCTGATGATATCGGCTAATCCTCAGGTGGACTTTGAATACACGTATTCATACAATGGAAAAACGTATGAAATTGATACTTTCCAGTTGAAAGAAGTGCTGGGAGACACTCCGTTAAGTGACCTGCATATAATGGGTATGATAGAAGAAATGATTAAGACAAATCAAAGCGATCTGAAAGTTTGCCCGATTCAATAATTTGGGTTAAGTTTGCGGATTCTATTAAGGTAAGATACATATTAAACTATTATTTATTGACTATGACAAAGATTAAATCATTGGACGAATTGCGCCAGAAGAAACAGCAGCTCGAACAAAGCCTGGAAATCAGGGAGAAAAGTGATCATCCCGAAAGCATGATTCAAGTTAGGGTAGCCATGGCAACATGCGGGATTGCCTCAGGAGCCCGTACGGTAATGAATGCATTTGTTGAAAAAATCAGAGATGAAAAAATACCTGCAGTTGTGACGCAAACCGGTTGTATGGGATATTGCTATGCAGAGCCTACTGTTGAAGTGAAAAAACCGGGACAAGATCCTGTAGTATTTTCCTATGTCGATGTCAAAAAAGTAGATGAGATAATAGATAAATACATACGTAACAATGAATTGATTGACGGTATTCTGCCGGCTAATTATCAGACTATTTAATCCAATCAATTAATATAGAATCATAATGTACAAAATGCAATTACTTGTTTGCGGCGGGACTGGCTGCCAGGCCTCTGCAAGCGCAACAATTGTAGACAAACTGAATGAATCACTGAAGGCTCATGGTTTGACAGAAGACGCACAGGTGGTGACAACCGGATGTTTTGGCTTCTGTGAAAAAGGACCTATTGTTAAAGTGATACCGGACAACACGTTCTACACACAAGTGACCCCGGAAGACGCAGAGGAAATAGTTGCCGAACACATTCTGAAAGGAAGAAAAGTTGCTCGTTTGTTGTACGAAAATCCCGAAACAAAGGAACACGTTTCCGATTCCAAACACATGGGGTTTTATCAAAAACAAATGAGGATTGCCCTGAGGAACTGCGGTTTCATCGACCCGGAAAATATTGACGAATACATTGCCAGAGACGGATACTCGGCTTTGGCACAGGTAATTACAGAACTTACCCCCGATCAGGCCATAGACATGCTCAAACAGAGCGGACTGAGAGGCAGGGGCGGTGCCGGTTTCCCTACAGGATTAAAGTGGCAGTTTACCAAGAATTATACGGCAGATCAGAAGTATGTAGTCTGTAATGCTGACGAAGGTGACCCCGGAGCCTTTATGGACCGTTCCATCCTGGAAGGTGACCCAAACTCGGTAATAGAAGCGATGGCTATATGCGGTTATTGCATTGGAGCCGACAAAGGTGTGGTATACATTCGGGCAGAATACCCGCTGGCCATTCATCGTCTGCAGGTAGCCATTCAGCAAGCCAACGAATATGGGTTGTTGGGAAAAAACATTCTGGGAACAGACTTTTCCTTTGAAATGGAATTGCGCTACGGCGCCGGAGCTTTTGTTTGCGGCGAGGAAACAGCCTTGATTGCATCTATGCAAGGTGGCAGGGGAGAACCTAAATTTAAACCTCCTTTCCCGGCAGAGTCGGGTTATAACAAAAAACCCACCTGCGTAAACAACGTAGAAACGTTCGCCAACGTTCCCGTTATTTTCTTGAAAGGGCCTGAGTGGTTTTCTTCCATTGGCACGGAAAAATCAAAAGGAACCAAGGTGTTTGCGTTGGCAGGAAAAATCAATAACGTAGGCTTGATAGAAGTACCTATGGGTATAACGCTGCGTGAGATTATTTTTGAAATCGGCGGTGGCATTAAAGACGGTAAGAAATTCAAGGCCGTTCAGACAGGAGGACCCTCCGGAGGTTGTTTAACAGAAAAACACCTGGATACACCCATTGATTTTGACAGCCTGGTAGCTGCAGGATCCATGATGGGGTCTGGTGGTATGATTGTGATGGACGAAGATGATTGTATGGTTTCCATTGCCAAATTCTACCTGGAGTTTATTGTGGAAGAATCTTGCGGAAAGTGTACACCTTGTAGGGTTGGGAACAAACGTATGCTGGAAATCCTGGAAAAAATTACAGAGGGCAAAGGTGATATGGAAGATTTGGACCACCTGAGAAATTTGGCCAATGTTATCCGTGATACTTCTTTATGCGGTCTGGGTCAAACGTCTCCAAATCCCGTGCTTTCCACGCTTGACAACTTCTACGATGAATACGTAATGCACGTAAAGGACAAGAAATGCGAGGCCAAAAAATGTAAATCACTGGCAACATATACCATTATTCCCGAGGCATGTACCGGATGTACCGTATGTGCAAAGAATTGTCCTGTTGACGCCATTACAGGTGAAAGAAGGCAGCCGCATTTTATTAACCAGGACATTTGTATCCGTTGTGGTGTATGTTATACCAAGTGTAAGTTTAATGCAATCTTAGTTCAATAGGCACAAATATGGAAACTGTAAAAATTAAAATAGACAATAAACAATTAGAGGTCCCCAAGGGAACAACTATCCTTAAGGCAGCAAAAGATGCGGGGATTACCATTCCAACTCTTTGCTACATGAATTTGCCGCACTTAGCCAAAGAGCACAAACCGGGAAGTTGCCGGATTTGTGTGGTAGAGGTAAAAGGGCATAAGACATTGGTTCCTTCTTGTGTTACAAAATGTGTAGATGGCATGGAGGTGCTGACGCACTCGTTGCGTGCTATCAATGCTCGAAGAACGGTTGTGGAATTACTGATTTCCGACCACCCGAAAGATTGCCTCATTTGTCCTTCATCAGGTTGTTGCGAATTGCAAGATCTGGCTATTACTATGGGAATTCGTGAGGTTCCTTTCGTTGAAAATGCAGCTGTCTCTACTTACCGTAAAGATGCAACACCCTCTTTATTACGTAATATGGATAAATGCGTGATGTGTCGTAGTTGTGAAACGGTCTGTAACGAAATCCAGACAGTTGGAGCACTCAACGCTATTCATCGCGGATTTATGTCTGTGGTAGCTCCTGCTTTTGAGCAAGATTTGATAGACAGCCCCTGTACCTTCTGTGGACAGTGTGTAGCCGTTTGCCCCACAGGTGCACTAACCATGCAGGACCACACCTTCCAGGTAATGCGTGCTCTGGCAGACGAAAGTAAGTTTGTGGTAGTGCAAACAGCTCCTGCCGTACGGGCTGCGCTGGGTGAAGAATTTGGTTATGAACCCGGCACATTGGTTACCGGCAAAATGGTTGCAGCGCTGAGAGCTCTTGGTTTTGACAAGGTGCTGGACACAGACTTTGCCGCTGACCTGACTATTATGGAAGAAGGCACGGAATTGCTGAACAGGCTTTCCAGACACCTCCAGGGAGACAAAAACGTAAGACTACCTATTCTTACTTCCTGCTGCCCGGCTTGGGTGAATTTCTTTGAAACAAATTACCCCGATATGTTGGATGTGCCTTCTACGGCTCGTTCACCTCAACAAATGTTCGGTGCGGTAGCTAAAACCTACCTGGCCAATAAATTGGGAGTGAAAAAAGAAGATATGGTGGTTGTATCCATCATGCCTTGTCTGGCAAAGAAATACGAATGCCAAAGGAAAGAATTTTCAGTAGATGGTATTCCCGATGTGGATTATGCCTTGTCTACCCGTGAATTGGCTCGTTTAATCAAATACGGTAACATCGATTTCCGTGCTTTGGAAGACGAAAGCTTTGACCGTTTTATGGGTGAATCTACCGGTGCCGGTGTAATCTTTGGAGTGACCGGTGGTGTGATAGAGGCAGCTACACGTACGGCATACGAACTCTTTACCGGTAAAGAACTGGAAAATGTGGATTTCCACGAACTCAGAGGATTGGAAGGTATCCGTCAGGCTACCATTGATTTTGATGGAACACCCATTCATATTGGTATTGCACATACGCTTGGAAATGCCAGAAAACTGCTGGATGGAGTAAGAAGCGGTATGTATAATTTCCATGCTATTGAAATCATGGCTTGCCCCGGCGGTTGTATCGGAGGAGCCGGGCAACCCTTGCACAGAGGAGATTCTTCTGTTTTGGAAGCCCGTATGAAAGCCATCTACAAAGAGGACGCCAACAAGGTCTTGCGAAAATCTCATGAGAATCCGGAAATCATAACACTTTATGAAGAATTCCTGGGAGCACCGATGAGTGAAAAAGCCCATGAATTATTGCACACATGCTATTTTTGTCACCCAAGAAAATAACCCGTAAATCCTTACCCCAATGAATACATATGAATTAAACGATAGTCACAAAAAGACCATTAAAGAGATTTGTGAATCTTTTGGGAATAAACACGGTGAATTGATCAATATCCTTCACAGGACACAGGAGCATTTTGGTTATCTGCCGGAAGCCGTTCAAAACGAGATTGCTTTAAATCTGGATATGCCTTTGGCCAAAATTTACGGTGTTGTTTCTTTCTACTCGTTCTTTACCATGACTCCAAAAGGGAAATATCCCATATCTGTTTGCCTGGGAACGGCTTGTTTTGTTCGCGGAGCGGAAAAAATAGTCGAAACTCTGGAAGAAGAACTGAAAATCAAGGTGGGACAAGTAACAGAAGATGGTAAATTCTCTCTTGACTGTTTACGCTGTATTGGTGCCTGCGGTTTAGCGCCCGTTATCCTGATTGGTGATGACGTGCACGGCCGTTTGACACCGGACATGATAAAAGGAATTTTAAAAAAATACGAATAAATATTGGAATTCCTGATGTACAGAAAGAGGGTGGTTTTACCACCCTCTTTTGTTTTCCGGAAAAGGAGTATCTTTGCACGTTAAATCAAGAGTATGTCGGAAAATACGTTATTGAAAAAGCTAGAAGGAATCGAGCAGAAATACGGGGCGTTGCAACAGCAATTGTCTGATCCTGCCTTGGTACAGGATATGAAAAAATACATAGCCTTAAATAAAGAATATGCAGAGATTGAGCCTGTTGTTCAAGCCGGAGCGGTGTACAAGAATGCAATAAAAGAATGGGAAGTTGCCAAAGAGATGTTGCAAACAGAGAAAGATGAAGAGTTGAAAGAATTTGCAAAAGAGGAGATCACCAAGCTGGAAGAGCAGATAGCACAAATGGAACAACAAATAAAAATCCTGCTTATTCCCGCAGATCCGGAAGACCGCAAAAACGCCATTGTTGAGATTCGTGCAGGAACGGGCGGGGATGAAGCTTCCATTTTTGCCGGTGATTTATTCAGGATGTACAGCCGGTTTGCAGAAAAGAACGGCTGGAAGGTAGAAATGACAGACTTTTCTGAAGGTACTTCGGGAGGCTTTAAAGAAGTGATTTTCAAAGTTACCGGAAAAGAAGTGTACGGAATTATGAAGTATGAAAGCGGAGTACACCGGGTACAAAGGGTACCTCAGACGGAAACACAGGGACGGGTCCACACTTCGGCCGCTTCTGTGGCAGTGCTTCCGGAAGCGGATGAATTTGATATTGAGTTGCATGAAAAAGACATCCGTAAAGATACGTTCTGTTCTTCCGGTCCGGGAGGTCAAAGTGTAAATACTACGTATTCCGCCATTCGGCTGACTCATATCCCTACAGGACTTGTAGTTCAATGTCAGGATGAAAAATCGCAATTGAAGAATTATGATAAAGCGTTGGCAGAATTGAGAACGAGACTTTATAATCTGGAACACCAGAAATATATGGAAGAGATTGCTTCTAAACGAAAGACAATGGTTTCTACGGGTGACCGTTCTGCCAAAGTAAGGACGTACAATTACCCGCAAAGCCGGGTTACAGATCATAGAATCAATTATACCATGCACAATTTACCGGTGTTTATGGATGGTGAAATTCGGGAAGTCATTGACCACTTGCAGATAGCTGAAAATACAGAAAGGTTAAAACATGACTCGTCAGGAGCTTAACAGAGAAATATACCGTAAGCGCAGCTGCTTATGTGTGGGATTGGATATAACTCCGGTTTCGTTGGAGAAGAACAAAGAAGTAATTGACCAAACGGCACCGTTTGCTGTGGCTTTCAAACCCAATACAGCATTTTATGAAGCGGAGGGTTGGGAGGGATGGAAGTGTCTGGAACAAACCGTAGCCTATATACGCAAGAATTGGCCCAACCATTTCCTGATAGCGGATGCCAAAAGAGGAGATATTGGAAATACGGCTGCGGAATATGCGCGATCTTTTTTTGAAAGGATGGATTTTGACGCTGTGACTCTTTCTCCTTATATGGGCTACGATTCTGTGGAACCTTTTTTGGAGTATAAAAACAAATGGGTCATATTGTTAGCCCTTACATCCAATCCTTCAGCCGACGATTTTCAGCTCCATTCCCGGGATGATACACCTTTGTACAAACAAGTGATAAAGAAGGCAAATACATGGGCCGACAACAACCGGATTATGTATGTGGCCGGTGCAACTCGTACCGATTTGTTACAGGCAGTAAGAGCAGTGGCACCTGACCGTTTTTTGCTAATTCCCGGAATTGGGGCTCAGGGAGGTTCTTTGGAAGAAGTGATACAACAGGCCAAAACACCCGATGGAGATATACTGATTAACGTGTCGCGTGCCATAATTCAGGCGGAGAAGGGACCGGAAGAAGCAGCCCGGGCATTCGCAACATCTATGGCCCGGTTCTTCTCGTAATCTTCTTTGTTGATTAGCAGATTCTCATAAGACCTATCAATAAGACCGATTTTGTTTTCTTTCAATGTTTGGTACCACTTTTGTATTGGGTGAAGTACTAGCGGTAACAACAAATCAATGTCTTGCCTGATTCCCGTTTCCAAAAAAATTGAAGTAGGATTGGGAGCTCCTTCAAAATGGGTTTGGTTAACATTGATGCCGATTCCAATAATGCTGGATAACAAGTTGTTACCTGACAGCTGGTGCTCAATGAGGATACCACAAATTTTATTGGGCCCTATGTAGATATCGTTTGGCCATTTGATGGCGGCTGTTAATCCTAAGGTTTGCAGAAAATCACAAACGGCCAATGCGGTACATTTTGAAATGAGAAATTGCTTGTTGGCGGAAAGAAACACAGGCCTGAGCAAAAGTGTGGCAAGAAGGTTTAGCCCCTTAATGCTTTCCCAATGTCGGTTATATTGCCCCCTTCCCTTACTTTGGAACAAAGCCGACCACACCGTTCCCTCAGCGGCATGATGCAAATTTCTTTTAGCCTCGGCATTGGTTGAGTCAATTTCTTCCAGACGGATGATTTGCGGTTCAAACATAGTCGCAAAAATACTAATTAATCGTTACCTTTGTAATGGTTTGAATGTTATATATGAAAGAACTAGAAGTAATAACAGATGCTATGTTGGAGAAGAAGGGCAAGGAAGTATGTAGCATGGATTTAAGAAAATTAGGAACGGCCATTTGTGATTATTTTGTTATTTGTCATGCAGATTCAGGTGTTCAGGTGGCCGCTATAGCAGATGAGGTAGAAGAGAAAATGCTCGTCACCATGAAACGTCCCGTTGTAAGAAGTCAAGGAAAAGAAAACCGGTTTTGGGTAATTCTGGATTATTCAGATATAGTTGTGCATATTTTCCAGACGGAGTACAGACGGTTTTACAGATTGGAAGATTTGTGGGCAGATGCTCAGACGCATTGTTATTCAGATTAATTATTAGAAAAAGATGAACGGAAATATTCCTAACAAACAGAATAAATCTATTAAGAGACGCTTCAATCCTTTTTTCTGGATATACGTGGTACTCATAGCGGTAATCATATACTTCATGTTTTCCAACCGCTCTGCAGAACCTGTGAAAACAGAATGGATGGTCGTAAAGGAACAAATGGTACCGGGTGGAGAGGTCGAAAAACTCGTTTATATAAGTAATCAGCAACGAGCGGAATTACATTTGAAGCCGGATGCTTTGGAAAAATACAAACATAAATTTGGAGATAAAATACCTAAATACGCTCCCCATTTCTATTTTATGGTTTCAGACACGTTTGACGCAGAAACGCAATTTGAAGCTTTGCGAAATACATTACCGGAAGATCAGCGCTTTCCTGTGGAAATAGATCAGCGAACCAGTTATTGGGGGAAAATCATAGATTGGCTGTTGTTCCCCGTATTGCTTATTCTCATGTGGGTCTTTATGTTCAGACGAATGGCCAAAGGCCAGGAGGGAGGAGTAGGAGGTGGTATTTTCAATGTCGGGCGTTCTCAAGCCAAATTGTTTGAGAAAAGCAAGGTGTCAGACAATGTTACGTTTAAAGACGTGGCAGGCCTGGAAGAGGCAAAAGTTGAAGTTATGGAGATTGTAGACTTCCTGAAAAGTCCGGAGCGTTATACAAACCTGGGTGGTAAGATACCCAAGGGAGCATTGCTGGTCGGGCCTCCGGGAACGGGAAAAACGTTGCTGGCTAAAGCTGTGGCCGGTGAAGCCAACGTGCCTTTCTTTTCCATATCCGGGTCAGATTTTGTGGAAATGTTCGTTGGGGTAGGAGCTTCACGTGTAAGAGATTTATTCCGTCAGGCCAAAGAAAAAGCTCCCAGTATTGTTTTTATAGATGAAATAGATGCAGTAGGAAGAGCCCGCAGCAAAAATACAGGTTTCACTTCTAACGATGAGCGGGAGAATACGTTGAACCAGCTTCTTACAGAAATGGACGGGTTTGGGACCAACAGTGGTGTTATTATTTTAGCAGCTACCAATAGAGCGGATATATTAGATAAAGCGTTATTAAGAGCCGGTCGGTTTGACCGTCAGATACACGTAGATTTGCCGGAATTGAAAGAACGGCTGGAGATCTTTAAAGTGCATTCACGCGGTTTAAAGCTGGAAGAAGGGTTTGATTTAGCTTTTTTGGCCAAACAAACACCGGGATTTTCAGGAGCCGATATAGCCAATGTATGCAATGAAGCTGCCTTGATTGCGGCACGTAAGAATAAAGAGGTCATTCAAAAACAAGATTTTTTAGATGCCGTAGATCGTATAGTAGGAGGTTTGGAGCGGAAAAGTAAAATCATCAGTCCGCAGGAAAAACGCACTATCGCTTATCATGAAAGCGGGCATGCTACCGTCAGCTGGTTGCTCAAACATGCCAATCCTTTGTTGAAAGTTACCATCATACCCCGGGGCAGGGCGCTGGGAGCAGCCTGGTACCTTCCCGAAGAAAGAGCCATTACCACAGTAGAGCAGATGATGGATGAAATGGCATCTGCTTTAGGGGGTAGGGCTGCGGAAGAACTGATAATAGGGAGTATATCTACGGGAGCCATGAATGACCTGGAAAAAGTGACCCGTCAGGCATATGCTATGGTTGCTTATTTTGGGATGAGTGACAAAATTGGTAATGTGTCTTTTTACGATTCCACGGAAAGTGCCGGATTCAATTTCAGCAAACCATATAGTGAGCAAACGGCACAACTGATCGATAAAGAGGTTAAGCGCATTATTGATAGTGCTTACGATACGGCCCGCCGGATTTTATCGGAGAATCAAGAAGGTTTTGTAAAACTGGCAGATTTACTTTTGGAGAAAGAAGTCTTATTCTCAGACGACCTGGAGGCTATATTTGGAAAACGGTCTTTGGCAGAGGACATTAAAGCATAACCGGAAGTGAGTATATTATTACAGAGAACGTTAAGCGGTGTGGTGTTTATCGTACTCATGCTTTTGGGGTTGTTGGTGCACCCTTTTGGTTATGCAGGCTTGATGTTGCTTTGCGTGGGGGTTATGACCTTTGAGTTTTATAGAATGTCTCTGGGTGGTTGGAATAGAACAGGGCAACTTTTTGGATTTTTGACGTGTGGGCTTTTGTTTTTGACAGGCTTTGCCGCAGCCGGATACGGAGCAGGAGCAGCCCGGATTTTATTTTTCATGCTTCCCTTACCGCTCATAACTGTATGGATAACCGTTTTGTATGATAAGTCGGACGATCTGCTTAAACATGCTGCTTTTTTATTTCTTCCGTTGTTATATATCTCTTTGCCTTTCTCGCTCTTTAATTTCATGGTCTTTCACCCGGAAAGGGGTTTTCAGGGCATACGGTTGTTGGCTCTTTTTATTATGCTTTGGGCATCTGATGTAGGAGGTTATATCATTGGTATGACCTTCGGGCAAAAGAAAGGACATAAATTATTTCCCAGGATTTCTCCCAAGAAATCCTGGGAGGGTTTTATTGGCAGTATCGTATTTGCTCAGTTGGCAGCCTTAGTGGTATATTTTTGGAATCCCTTGTCCCTGACTTTGATGCACTATGTTATCCTTGCTCTTATAATCAGCGTGTTAGGAGTTTTTGGAGATTTGATAGAATCGGTAATGAAAAGAAACTTTGGGGTAAAAGATACAGGAACCATTATGCCGGGCCACGGCGGCCTGCTGGACAGGTTTGATGGAGCACTTTTGGCGTTTCCCATAGCCATTGTATACGTATTATGGGTACAACAATATTTTTAGTGACATGAGAATACATAAAGAAGGTATAGGAAGCTTTTTAGTTGTGGTTGTGTTTCTCGGAATCATTTTGGGAGCATTGTTTTTGTTTTCTGTACAAAACACATGGGTATACGTCGGGTATGCATTGGTAGCGGCCTATTTGATATTCCAGCTACTTGTTTTCTTTCGTATTCCCAACAGAAATATACTTATTGAGGAGAACGGAGTGGTGGCACCGGCAGATGGAAAGATTGTGATGATTGAAGAAGTAATGGTGAATGAGTTTTTACAGGAAAAACGTCTGCAGGTTTCTATCTTCATGAACATTTTTAATGTGCATGTCAATTGGTATCCCTGCAGCGGTACAATTGCTTATTACAAATATCATCCGGGAGAAAAAATGGTTGCCTGGCATCCTAAATCTTCAGAGAAAAACGAACATACGACGCTCTTTATCCACCAGGGCCAACATATGATAGGGGTACGGCAAATTGCAGGTTTGATTGCCAGACGTGTAGTATGCAAGGCTCAGGAAGGGAAACAGATATTACAAGGAAGTGAAATGGGGATTATTAAGTTTGGCTCCCGACTGGACATATTATTACCCTTAGATGCAGAAATTCACGTAAAACCGGGACAAAAGGTTTGGGGATGTGAAACTTTGCTGTCAACCCTTAAATCTTGATTCAGGAAATGGCCTCTATGGCTTTTATAGGATCTTTTGCCGAAAAAACGTAATTGCCCGCAACCAGGATATCAACCCCTCTTTTATATAAAGCTTCTGCCCGCTCAGCGTTGACACCGCCGTCAACCTGAATGAGAAAATCCAGATTCTTTTCTTTCCTCATGTTACGCAACAACTCAATTTTGTCATAAGAGGTTTCAATAAACGCCTGACCACCAAATCCGGGGTTAACAGACATAATCAAAACGAGATCTGCATAATGAACGGCCTGTTCCAACAGGGATACGGGCGTAGCCGGATTGATGGCCACACCTGCTTTCATACCCAATCTTCTGATTTCCTGCAGATCACGGTTTAAGTGCGGACAGGTTTCGTAATGTACTGTAAGCCAATCGATCCCTGCTTTTTTGTAACGTTCGAAATAACGGGATGGTTCAACCGTCATCAGGTGTGCATCCAACGGCTTTCCGGCTTGAGATGCGATGGCTTCTATGATCGGAAATCCATAAGAAATATTGGGAACAAAAACTCCGTCCATGATGTCCAGATGAAATCCCCATGCCGGGCTTTCGTTTACCATTTGGCACGATTGCGCCAGGTGGCTGAAGTCGGAAGAAAGTATGGATACAGAAACTCTTCTCATGGTCATATACGCTTTAAAATTTCCACAAGCAAATCCCAGAATTTCTGTGTACTTACTATATCCAATCTTTCATCGGGTGAATGAGCTCCTTTTATGGTGGGACCAAAAGAAACCATGTCCAGGTGCGGAAACGCATCCAGGAAAATACCACATTCCAATCCGGCATGGATGGCTTTTACCTTGGCCGGCGTTTGAAATAAATCCCTGTAGGCTTTTTCACTTACCTTAAGTACGGGAGAGTTTGGATTAGGTGCCCAGCCCGGATATTCTCCTTCATGGGTTACTTTTGCTCCCGCCAAACGGAAAAGAGATTCTATGCGTGAGGCGGCATTTCTTCTGGCAGAGTTCAAAGCGCTGCGCTGGCTTGTGCCTATCCGGATGATTGCCTGTTCCGGATCCATACGTACAGAAGCCAGGTTTGTTGAAGTCTCGACAAGTCCCGGTATTTCTTTACTCATAGACAGAACCCCGTGTGGGCATGCATAGAGGGCGGCTATAACGTGCTGAACGGTCTTTTCATCTATACACATTTCCGGCAAAGTAACTTCCGAAATACTACCGGCCAGTTGCGGATCTGTATGTTGATGCTCCTTTTCCCATTCGGAAGAAAGTGTGTGAAACAGGTTTGTGAATGCTTTCGCATCTTTTTTATGCAAAACGCAGACAGCAGCAGCTTCACGTGCTATGGCATTTCGTTTGTTACCTCCTGAAATATGGCTTATGCCAAAAGCAAAACGTTCTCCGGCGTTCCATAAAAAACGGGCTAACGTTTGAACAGCGTTACAAATGTCTTTATGGATCTCATCTCCGCTATGGCCTCCGGTACCTCCTGAAATATTAACCTTTAAGGCTATACCCTTTTCCTCAAAAGGAGCCGGCACTGTTTTATAAGAAAAATAGGCCGAGGTATCCACGCCTCCGGCACAGCCTATGAAGATTTCTCCTTCGTCTTCCGAATCCAGATTAAGCAGGATACTCCCTTTCATAAATCCGGGAGCAACGGCTCTGGCACCGTCCAGACCGGTTTCCTCTTCAACGGTAAACAGACACTCCAGAGGACCGTGTTCCAGGGAATTATCATCCAATACAGCCAGCTGGGCAGCCACACCAATGCCGTCGTCGGCTCCTAAAGTGGTACCTTCTGCTTTTAGCCATCCGTCTTCTATATAACATTTGATGGGGTCTTTTGCAAAATCAAAAACAGTTCCTTCGTTTTTTTCGCATACCATATCTGTATGGCTTTGTAAAATCACACCGGGTCTGTTTTCCTTTCCGGACGAGGCAGGCTTGGAAATGACTACGTTGCCTTTTGCGTCTGTTTTGTATGCCAATCCTCTTTCCTGGGCAAACGCTTCCAGATAACGGGTCATGTTGGCTTCGTTGCCACTTTCACGCGGGATTTTACATATTTCAAAAAAGAAATGAAATACAGATTGTGGTTCCGGAATTTTCATGGTAAAAGCATTTAGCCGTTTTTCAGCTGTTTCTCAATATCAGTAACGTATTGACGGAACATCCGGTCCGTATCCATCAAGTTGCTGACCGTATTGCAGGAATGTAATACGGTTGCATGGTCTTTGCCACCGATTAATGCACCTATGGTAGATAAAGAATTTTTAGTATGATTTCTGCTGAGGTACATGGCAATTTGCCTGGCCTGGCAAATCTCGCGTTTACGTGTTTTTGACAACAGAATATCAGGTGAGATTTTAAAATATTGGCAGACGGTCTTTTGAATCTCCTGTACAGTAATTTCTTTGGGTGTGTTACTTACCAGACGGTCCGTAATAACACGTGCCAGTTCCAGGGTAATAGGCTTTTTGTTGATGGTAGATTGTGCCAAAAGGGAACAAAAGGTCCCTTCAATTTCACGCACGTTTGTCGTTACCTGGCGGGCTATGAATTCAAGTACTTCTTTAGACACCTCAACGCCTTCGTTATAAGCTTTCTTCTCCAGAATGGCTAAACGTGTGGGATAGTCAGGTGATTGCAATTCAGCAGAAAGACCCCATTTAAACCGAGAAAGTAACCTGTCGTCCAAGTCTTTTAAATCAACCGGTGCTTTATCACTGGTAAGGATCAATTGTTTTCCTGATTGATGCAAATGATTGAAAATATTAAAATAGGCATTCTGTGTCCCGGGTTTACCGGCAAAATCCTGTACGTCATCTATAATCAGCACATCAATCATTTGATAAAAGCGCATGAAATCCGTCAATTTGTTTTTGATATTGACAGCATCCATAAATTGGATTTGAAACAGATTGGCAGATACGTAAAGCACTATTTTTTCAGGAAGCCTTTTCTTCACTTCTATTCCAATGGCTTGGGCCAAATGGGTTTTACCTAACCCCGATTTTCCATATATGAACAATGGGTTGAAGGGACCTCCCGGTTTTTCTGCAATACTCATGCCTGCAGTTCTGGCCAATCTGTTGCAGGATCCTTCCACAAAGTTATCAAATGAATAGGCCGCATTAAGCTGAGGGTTAATTTTCACTTGACGTAATCCCGGTACTACATAAGGACTGGCTACTTCGTCTTTGTTTATTTTTGTGAAAGGGATGGATTTGTTTTGGAAATTTCCCTGTCCCTGGTGAGGCATGGGTACTCCCTTGCTGTGGGAGTCCACTTTAACACAGTATTCCAGTTTGGCTGAATTACCCAATTCTTTTCTAAGGCAATGTCCTAAAAGATCAATGAAATGTTCTTCTATGTATTCCCTGAAAAAATGAGAAGGCACCTCAATGGTCAGGATGTTGTCCTTTAATTTCAAAGGCACAATGGGTTCAAACCATGTGCTGAAATTTGTAGATTGTATATTATCTTTGATAATAGACAAGCAATTATTCCAGACAATCTTGTGGGGTGACAGGGACATATTGGGTTTTGGGGTTAAATTGTTACAAAAATGGTTGAAAAAAATGGTAAAAAAAAATGAAAAACGCTTGTTTTTTTCAAAAATTCAATAACAGTCTAAGAATCAATAAGAAAAAAATAAAAACCCCAAATTCCTGTAAATCAGGCATGTGCAAAATGGCTAAACCTGCTTTCTGTTGGCACATATGCTTTTGAGACAAAAAAGAAATTTTTAAAAAACAGAAATTTTAAGGTATTTTTTTGGGTTTTCACTAATCAGACGAACCAAAGAATCGGCCCTGGATAAAATATCGTTGAGAGTATGGTACAATTGAGGATTGGAAGTGAGCTGACCCAAAGTTCCTTCCGGATTGTTCAGACCGCTTATCAGCTCTTTTAAACCATCAATAATGCCGGTCAGATCCGATTCCTTAATTTCCGAAGATATGCCTTCAACATGTTGCAGCGTGACAGCCAGCCGGTCTGCAGCCTTGTTCAGGTCAGTGAGCAAGGTGTCGGCTCCTGTAACTACACGGTCTATCGTTTTTTGATGACTGTTCAAAGATTTTGTAAAAGAATTAATCTCTTTGAGAGCGTTGTTCAGGTAATGCAGGATATCACGGACATGGTCTCTGTTTTCCATATCCAGTACGTCATTAATTTGCGTAACCGTCACATCTAATTTAGAGAGGAGGTTGGTTATGTCTTTTTTAATAAATTCCAGATCGCCGGTAAGTAGAGCGCTTAAATCTCGTTGGATGCCGGAAGCCAGGGTGTCTCCTGAGCGGTGGTATCCGGGTTCCTCACCTAACAACAAACGCACGGACTTGCCGCCTAATATATCGGAACTGTATATTTCTGCAACAGTTCCCCGGGGCAGGGAAAAGCTTTTTTTTAGCTTGATTTTTACAACCATCTGTGTATTTTTCTGATCAAAGCTTATTTCGTCTACTGTTCCTGCAGTCAGCCCCAAAACAGAAACCGGACTGGTAGGTTCCAAACCACCAAGATTGGAATAAATAGCGTAATAGGTATTTGTTCCGCTAAAAAAATCTTTTCCTTTTAGAAATTGAATGGTAAAATACAGTGAGCCTATAATAAGTACTGCAAATAATCCTATTTTCAATTCGCGGGAAAAAAGCTTGTTTTTCATAAGTCATAGAATAATGGGTACAAGTTTGCCATTTTTTACGGCAATTACAAACGCATCCTTGAAAGACTCGGATTTCAGTTTTTTACAAAAAATATTTGCTTCTTCAAGAGCTGAGAAATCACCTAAAAAATATTTATAAGAATAAGTCTGATCCTCACAAACAATATATTGTGTATCCGGATGGGACGTGAATAACGTATGATTTTGTGGAAGAAGGGTTTTGGAGGCAGCAATTTGCACATGATAGCGTATACCGGCAGTTGCCGGTTCTTCTTTAGTTTGAAGTTGGAGGCTTCCGTTCCCCGCATACGTTCTCAAATAATCTTCAAACCCTAAAAAAAGGTGACGGGCCAGTTTTTTTTGACCGTCTGTGGAACCAAGCACTTTTTTGTCCGATGTGCTATTGATAAAACCAAGCTCCACAAGTATCGCAGGCATAGAGCAATAGGCCAGCACTACAAAGCCTCCTTCTTTCATCCCTCTGTCTTTTTCTGCACCTTGTAAGGGACCTTTACGTAAGGACTGCTGGATGCAGCTCCCCAAAATCCGGGATTGGCGCATAATGGCTTCTTTCTGAAAATTAAATACAATCATGGATTGGGGATTATCCGGGTCAAAACCTTCATATTTGGTTTTATAATCTTCTTCAAATTTGATGACTTCATTTTCTTTCAATACCACATCGTAGCTGTCATCCTTTCTCAGACTTCTGTCTCCGCCAAAGACCCATGTCTCCGGTCCTACGGTAACGGTTGTGCTTTTTCTTGCAGAATTGACGTGGATAGAAATAAATACGTCCGCATGTTGTTCAGATGCCATGATACCGCGTTTGTCCAAATCTACAGCAATGTCTTTGTTACGCGTATAAATCACTTCTATTTCCGGATAATGGGTGTTTATTTCCTGCCCCAGGTATTTGGCTACCGATAAATTGACATCTTTTTCTCTAATCTTTTTATCCGGACTTAAAGCACCCGGATCTCTTCCCCCATGTCCGGGATCTATAACTACTTTGCGGATTACGGGACCTGAAAATACTTGTCCCAGGATGGCATGCGAATTGCAGATACTAAGAAGAGCCGCCAGTAAGGGAATCAGTTTTTTCATATATATTTGCAGTTTATGTCTGCTGAAGGCAAAGATAAGAAAAGTATTTTGCATACGGTATGTTGCCTTGTGTGCCTTTTGCTTGGCTCACAAATCTTGTCGGGACAGCAGAAACGTACCCTTGATAATCCTATTGCACCCATCAGTGAGAAATATAAAAACACCTTCCTGGTTCCCGTTGCAACGGAATCGGGAAAAATCTCGCTATCCCACATGTGGGAGAGCCTAAGCCGATATACAGGAATAAAGAAACCGGAAGCCGGATTGACTCAAACCCAGGTAGACAGCATAGCCCGGTTGGATTTCATACGAACAAAAACACAATTGGAAGCGCCTGCCTTTTCGGTAGCCAAGGACTCCGTGGTGGAGGATTTCCGTGGAGGAAAGACGCTGCTGTATTATTACGGAGATGTGAAGGTTACGTATGACAATTTAGAAATCACGGCAGCGTATATGGAATACGACGCAGATTCCAGAATAGTATTTGCAACAGGAGTATTGGACTCTTTAGGCGTAATGCAGGGGAAGCCCGTATTGAAAGAAGGGCAGAATAACTACGTGATGGAGTCTGTGTATTACAATTTTGCTACAAGAAAAGCCCGTATAAACAATATGATAACGCAAGACGAACAGGGCTTTTTACACGGAACGAGCCTTAAGAAAATGCCGGATAATTCCATCAATATCAAAGACGGGAAATATACAACGTGTGATGCAGAGCATCCGCATTTTTACCTGCATATGACCAATGCCAAAATAACAACGGACGAACATGGCAATGTGGCCCAAACTGTGTTTGGTCCTTCTTATGTAGTTATTGAAGACGTACCCACTCCCATTATTGTACCTTTTGGCTTTGTGCCAAAACGTCCTGAACGTTCGGGCGGATTGCTTATACCTTCCTACGGAGAAGAAGTGGCCCGTGGATTTTTTCTCCGAGATTTAGGCTATTATTTTGTTTTTGGAGATTATCTTGACTTTTCCGTAACCGGCGATATCTATTCTATGGGGTCATGGGGGGTACGGGGAACGGCTCGTTATAAGAACAGATATAAGTACAACGGAGGCTTAAATATCAATTATTCAAAAAACGTGACAGGTGAAAGAGGATCACCCGATTATAGTGAAAGCGGAGATTTTTCCATCCGATGGAATCATACGCAAGATCCTAAGAAGCGACCGGGTACGTCTTTTAGTGCTTCTGTCAATTTTTCAAGCCCAACGAACAACCGCTTTAACAGTCAGTCCATTGATGAGGCGTTGCAGTCACAAACTTCCTCGAGTATTTCTTATGCCAAAACGTTTACGGGTACACCTTTCAACCTCTCGATAAATTTGCTGCACAGTCAAAACAACAGAGACTCTTCCTATGCATTGACTTTGCCAAACCTGACATTTACCATGAATCGGATCAATCCGTTCAAACGTAAAGTGAGGGTGGGAAAGAAAAAATTTTATGAAGACATTACTATCAGCTACAATACTGCTTTTCAGAATAAATTAAATTTTAAGTCTTCCCAGTTTGGAACCCCGGATTTTTGGAACGATTTCAAAACAGGCATGCAGCACAATTTTGCCATAGGCTTACCAAGTTTTACGTTGTTAAAATACCTTAATTTTTCTCCAACTATCAGTTATGGAATGAACTGGCACTTTATGAAAGAAACCAGGGAATTTGACCCCGAAACACAAAAAGTCGTATCTGAATTGTCGAAACCGTTTTCTCATTTTGGCGTCACCCAAACGTATTCCGGAGGTCTGTCCATGTCTACCCGTATTTACGGAATGTTCAATTTTAAGCCAACAGGAAAAGTACGTGCCATCCGGCATATGCTTACTCCCTCTGTAGGGTTTAGCATACGTCCGGAATTAGGAACGCCGGCTAACGGATTTGTTACGTTACATTACAAGGATAGCCTGGGCAGAGAACATACCATGGAATACAATAAATACAGCAAATCTGTTTACGGACCTCCATCCAAAGGTCGTACGGCAGCACTCAGTTTTTCATTAGGTAACAATCTGGAAGCTAAGATTTTCAACAAAAAAGACACCACGGAAAAAGGCGGGTTGAAAAAAATAAAACTTATAGATAATTTATCGTTAAGCGGTTCCTACAATTTTTTGGCAGATTCCATGAAGCTTTCCAATATCAGTGTTACGTTATCCACATCGATATTTGAAAAACTGGGAATCAATGCAAATGCCGTGTTTGATCCTTATACCATTGATGAAAAGGGACAAAGAATCAATACGCTCCATGTGCTTAAAACGGGTACTCCTGCGCGGTTGACCAATGCCAGTTTTTCCACAGCCTATGCCTTCAACGGCGGGGGAAAAGATACTAAAAACAGCGCTTACCAACTAGTATATGAAGATCCTCATACAGGAGCCTATATACCGGGAGGATGGGTCTATTATATGGACCCGGAGATACCTTGGTCTGTAAACTTTAATTATAGTTTTTCATACAACAGGTCGTATACCTATGCAAATGAAACACTCAACACAAACCATAATTTTACACAAACTCTTGGTTTTTCCGCTCAGGTTAAAGTGACAAAAGACTTCAGCCTCAACCTCAGAAGCGGTTTGGATCTTATGAAATTCAAGCTTACAACAACGCAATTAAGCGCTACGTATGACCTGCATTGTTTTCAAATCTCTTTCTCCTGGGTACCCAACGGACAGTGGGAAAGCTGGAGTTTTCGAATTGCTGCCAAGGCGTCTGCTTTAGCTGATGTATTGCAATACAAGAAAACGTCCAGCTTCTGGGATAATTAAATTTTTTATTTATATTTGCATCGTCTTAGCTGTTCTTCAAAGCTATTATCCACAATTTTTAACATATTTTGAATGTACGATATTATTGAGCTTAGCAACAAGTCTATGGAAGAACTCCGTAGCATTGCAGAAGCATTGGGAATCAAAAAATTGAGCACCTATGCAAAGAACGATCTTATTTATCAGATTTTAGACGTTCAGGCAGAGTCAGGAGCATCTCTTGCACCTGAAAAACATATACCCAAATCTAAACCTAAAACTAAAAAACCACAAGCGGCTGTTGTAAAAGCAACGGAAGCAGGCCCTTTACCGCAAACAGAGATAAAGCCCGGGAAAAAAGAAGAGCCGGAAAAAGCGATTAAAAACATATCGACGACAGAAAGCAAAAGCGCTTCAGTTTCAAAAACGGCGTCTGTTTCTAAAGATGTATCTGCAACGGAAGACAAAGCCGGAAAAACAGAAAAACAAAAGGCGGCAGAAACACCTAAAGCAGGTACAAAAGCTGAAGAAAAAACTAAAGAAAAAGGCAAACCAAAGCAGGCAGAGGAAGTGAAAACACAGCAGAAAGAACTCTTTGAGGAGGAAACCCCGAAAGAAATGCCGGCCGATGTCAAAAAAACAGTACGCCCCAGAGGCAGACCCAGAAAAGTACAGGAACCTGAAAAAGTAGAAATCAAACAAGAAAAAGCAAAAGAAATAAAAGATTCAAAAAAACCAACGGGACAAGCACCTGTCCAGCCGGCAGAGCCGGCTCCCAAAAAATCGGAATACGAAGGTGTAGTAAAAGCTATAGGTGTTTTGGAAATGATGCCGGACGGGTACGGTTTCTTACGATCTTCCGATTATAACTATTTAAACTCTCCGGACGATATTTATTTGTCGCAGCAGCAAATTAAAATGTACGGACTCAAGACGGGAGATACGGTTAGCGGAGAGATTCGTCCTCCAAAAGAAAACGAGAAGTTTTTTCCACTCGTAAAAATTCATGAAATCAATGGCAGACATCCGGAGTATATCCGGGACAGGGTCCCGTTTGACTTCCTTACGCCTCTTTTTCCTGATGAAAAGTTCGACATTACCTCAAAAGGTCACAATACTTTGTCCAATAGGGTGGTAGACTTGTTTACCCCTATAGGTAAAGGACAACGGGGACTGATAGTCGCTCAGCCTAAAACCGGTAAAACCATTTTGCTGCAATCCCTGGCCAACGCCATAGCCGATAATAATCCGGAAGTATATATGATTGTCTTGTTGATAGATGAGCGTCCGGAAGAGGTGACTGATATGGCCAGAAACGTAAAAGCAGAAGTCATTGCTTCTACATTTGATGAATCGGCAGAACGCCATGTGAAAGTGGCAAGTATTGTGTTGGAAAAAGCAAAACGTTTGGTTGAGTGCGGTCATGATGTGGTAATTTTGTTGGATAGCATTACACGTTTGGCAAGAGCGTTTAATACGGTACAACCGGCCAGTGGAAAGGTCTTGAGCGGTGGAGTCGACGCCAACGCATTGCAAAAACCAAAACGTTTTTTTGGTGCTGCCCGAAATATTGAGAACGGGGGTTCGCTGACTATCTTGGCAACTGCGCTTATTGATACAGGATCAAAAATGGATGAAGTAATTTTTGAGGAGTTTAAGGGAACCGGCAATTTGGAATTGCAACTGGACAGAAGGCTTTCCAACAAACGTATTTTCCCGGCAGTTGACGTTACGCTCAGTTCTACCCGCCGTGAAGATTTACTCCTGGAAAAAGACAAGCTGAACCGTATTTGGATTTTGAGGAACTACCTGGCCGACATGAATGCTGTGGAAGCCATGGAATTCATGAAAGATCGTTTGCTGCGAACAGAAGACAACGAAGAATTCTTGATTACCATGAACCAATAAAAAATCAGAATCCTGCAAGCCGGCTTGCAAAGGCAACCAATACGGCTAATACTATTTTAAGGGCTTTGGCAAGGACAAAGCCTTTTTTTGTTTCCGCCAACAAGGGTAATCCGGCATGGCCTTCTTGTACAATGTTGTTTGCCAAAAGTATACTAAAAGGTAATGCTCCATTGGCAAAAAGTGTTACAAAAATAAGATGCGGTCCCGATGTGGGGATGATGCCGATGAGTATCGCCAGCAACAACACTATCCAATACTGCTTTTCAATCCACAGTGTAACATCAAGAGCGTCTGTCAAAAAGTGAATGACCAGTAACGTACCTGATGTCCAGAGTAAGATTTTCAGAAAATGGTGTTTGACGATATGATTCCAAATATGTTCTTCCAGAAAATGACGCGTTGAAAACAAGGTAAAAAAAAGTGTGATTACGGAAAGAACTGCAAAAATAAGGTTCAGCCACCTCTCTGAAAAGATGGAATGGTGCAGGTGTTCGTGGTCGTGATGGTCGTGTCCTAAAAAGCCTGTGGAGATGCTAATGATAAAAATAAACAATCCCAACAGCAGCAGCAGCCGTTTGTAACCCGGATTTTTGAAGTTTTGTCGCAGATTGCCCCAGACATTTAAATCTGCAGAGTCTCCTTGTTCGTGTGTATGGATATGGAATGGCTCCGGACAACAAGCTTGTGGTGCCTGACGTACAAATTTATTTACTAATAAACCTGCAACGATAGCCAACACAAAAAGAATAGAGAATAAAAGGAGTGATTCCTTGGGCATAATGGCCATCATAAGAAAAGCTTCATCACCGGCTGTTGCAATCATCATGGCCACGAGCGCTCCAAAGGAAACAAGATTATGGGTAAACAAGCTGACTACCACAAAGCCTCCGCTACAGCCGGGAAGTACACCCAATAAAGCGGAAAGTACAATTTGCAGCAACGGTTTGTTTTGCAGCTTTTCCAAAGCAGCTCCTCTGCTGGATACATTGATGTACTCAATGAAAACCATCATTACCATAACAAGACCGGTGATGAGTATGCTTTGTTTTATGATTTCAATCATCCACATTACAAAAGGCTTAACAGTTCAGAAGCTGCGCTGAAAGAATCCAAAGTGCCATCTTTTACCTTTTTTTCCATATCAGGCAGGGTGTTTTTTATCAAGGGGTTATTGTAAAAACAAGACAGCAGATGGTCATCTATACTTTCCTTCATCCAGTGTACCGATTGTTCTGCTCTTTTGTGGTAGAAAAATCCGTTGTTTTTTGTCAATTCCATATATTCCTGAATGGTTTGATATATTTTTTCCATACCTGTTTTCTTCAACGAAGAAGCTGTCAGTACCAAGGGTTTCCATCCGGAAGGAGAAGGAGGAAACAGTTGAAGAGCTCCCTGATATAAAGATTGGGCCTGAATGGCTTTTTTCACGTTATGACCATCTGCTTTATGGATTACCAGCAAATCCGACATTTCCATAATACCTCGTTTAATGCCTTGCAGCCCGTCTCCTGCACCTGTAAGCATGAGTAAAAGGAAAAAATCTGTCATGGAGTGTACAACGGTTTCCGATTGTCCCACACCTACTGTCTCGATAAAGAGGGTATCAAATCCGGCCGCTTCACATAAGATTATCGATTCTCTTGTTTTCCTTGCTACGCCTCCCAAAGAACCCCCACTTGGCGAGGGTCTAATAAATGCCCGGGTATCATTGGAAAGCGTTTCCATGCGTGTTTTATCACCTAAAATGCTTCCTTTGCTTTTACCGCTGCTGGGGTCAATAGCCAAAACAGCCAGTTTGTGACCGGCCGATGTCAGGTATTTCCCAAATGTCTCAATAAAAGTGCTTTTTCCTACACCGGGGACACCTGTTATTCCAATTCTGATGGAATTTCCTGCAAAAGGAAGACAAGCAGAAATAAGGGCTCTGGCTTTTTCCCTGTCTTTCTCCAGGGTGCTTTCAACAAGCGTAATAGCTTGTGCCAGCATGGGAATATTGCCTTCTCGGATTCCTTGTAAAAGGTCGGCAACGTTCCAATCTCTTCCCGGTCTTTTCTTAAGCATCCGGGCAGCTCCCGGATTGATGGAAGGAGGCTGCGGAATGCCTTCGTTAATGGTAAGGGCTGAATTTTTAAGGTTAAAGGAATCCATGGTGCTTGTTTATTCAATAGTTCCGTATACCAATAGGTTTATGGTAGGCCTGGAAGGTGCATTTGTTGTCAGGCTGACTGTATAAATGATATCCCCGCGTTCCCGGGTTGCTTTTCCCGGAATCTGAACCTTTATGGATGTTTGGGCGTTGGGAGCTATTTCTGTTGCTATATCAACCAGTATGTCCGGGTGTCCCGTATCTGTTTTGTAGATGACAAGGGGAGTCTTCCCCTTGTTGGAAAGAATAAAATCTGCCTGAATCTCAGAGCCTTTACGAATAGTGTAAAAATTAACGGCACTTTTGTTCATTTGCGGAACAGGTGCATTCTTTTTTTCTGATGCACTCAGAACGTCCGGGTTCATTTTGACAGAGCCTTTTACCGTTACCACATGAAGAGGATTCTCTTTATTGTTGATTATCAGATCTGCCTGAAAAAGCACATCGCCCCAAACCTCTTTCTTTCGCGTGTCTATGGAATACATTAAGAATCCTTTTTCACCGGGATCCAGACGCCCAGGCGAAGGTGTGATTATAAGATTGGGATGATGGCTTTTTGCTTTCAAAAAAACCGGTTGTTTTCCTGTATTTATGATTTCTGTAGAATCTGTCTTAACCAATCCCTGTTTAATCTGGCCTAATTCAAAGTTTTGCTTTTTTAACCGTAAAGGCCCCATAACTATCGGATGTGTCTGTGCAATTGATACAGGCTTTTTATGAACTACCCCGCGAATACGTATTACATATGGATCTTGTAGTCCGGCAAAATATACCGATAAACTTTTTTCAAAAGGGTAGGGACCTATATCGTTGTTGAACGTGACGGTTACTTGTCCTTTACCGCCGGGTGCCACCGGTTGTCTTGTCCATTCCGGAGCGGCACAACCGCAAGAAGAAATGACCGTTTGGATGACTATGGGTTTATCCCATTTGTTGGTGAATACGAATGTGTAGGTTTGAGGTCCGTCATCTATCTTGAAATCTCCGAAATCGTGTACTGTTTTTTCAAATACTACCTTGTCATCTTTCTGATGTGCAGGAGAAACGTACATAAACAGGACAGTAAATAGTAAAAGAAACAATTTCATACGTAAAAGTTGTCTTTTACAAAGGTAGTAAGAATTTAATTCATATATTTGTAAATTAATTTTTAACTAATAGTCAAATTTTACTATGGCACACAGAATTACTGAAGACTGCACGGCATGTGGAACCTGTATTGACGAATGTCCTGTTGAAGCTATTTCTCCGGGTGAGATTTACGTAATTGACGCAGATGAATGCATCGATTGCGGAGCATGTGCTGCAGTTTGTCCGGTCGGCGCTATTTTGGCCGAATAAATCGGATGGTTCCCCATCTTCCGGCCCATTAGGTTGAAGATGATTGAATCCGGTCAGAGAGGCCGGCTGAGTTCTATTCGGCCGGCTTTTTCGTAAGAAAAAGTGTACCTTTGTAACGTTTCTTACTAATAATTTAAAGCTGAATTTATGGCTTCTATTATACATTTTATTGGAAAAATATTTGGGTCGAAAGCAGACAGGGATCTCAAGCAATTGACCCCCTATGTGGAAGCGATTAAAAAGGAGTATGAACGTATCGATTCCTTACACGAAGATGATTTAAGAGCAGAGACGGAGAAGCTGAGACAAATTATAAAAGATTACATTGCAGAAGACGAGGAGAAAAAGGCAGGTCTTAGGGAACAACTGGAAGATGTTGATATTGAAATCCACAGGAAAGAAGCATTAGCCACAGAAGTGGACAAGCTTACGAAAAAAATAGATGAGAAACTGGAAGAGGTGCTTGATAACGTATTGCCGCAGGCGTTTGCTATTATGAAATCTACGGCCCGGCGGTTTAACGACAACAAAACTCTGGAGGTAACAGCTACTCCGTTTGACAGGGAGCTTTCCGCACACAAAGACCATATAGAAATACGTGGTGACAAAGCCATCTGGCATAATGAATGGATGGCAGGTGGGAATATGATTACGTGGGACATGGTGCATTACGACGTACAGCTTATTGGAGGCGTAGTGCTGCATCAGGGGAAAATAGCCGAGATGGCTACCGGAGAAGGAAAAACGCTGGTGGCAACCCTTCCTGTATTTTTGAATGCTTTGGCCGGAAAAGGAGTGCACGTGGTTACCGTGAACGATTACTTGTCGCGCAGGGACTCGGAATGGATGGGACCGCTTTACGAATTTCATGGTTTGAAAGTAGATTGCATCGATAAACATCAACCCAACTCAGAAGCCAGAAAAAAAGCATATCGTGCCGATATTACGTTTGGAACAAACAATGAATTCGGGTTTGACTACTTGCGTGACAATATGGCCATTAACCGGGAGGACCTGGTGCAGAGAAAACACCATTATGCCATTGTGGACGAGGTAGACTCGGTATTGGTGGACGATGCACGTACACCCTTGATCATATCGGGACCGGTGGAAAAAGGAGAAGACCAGCAGTTCAACGAATTTCGCCCCATTGTGGAACAGTTGTATACGGCTCAAAGGTCTCTTGTACAGCAATTATTGGCCGAGGCACGCAAACTCATTACCGAGGGGGACGAAGAAAACGGCGGAAAACTCCTGCTGAGGGCTTTTAAAGGTCTCCCAAAGTACACGCCCTTAATCAAATATTTGAGTGAAACAGGCATCAAGCAGCTG
Source organism: Bacteroidales bacterium (assembly GCA_049652385.1). GTDB lineage: Bacteria > Bacteroidota > Bacteroidia > Bacteroidales > UBA932 > DMER64. Next base: position 165,472 of record JBASDX010000008.1, read on the forward strand.
CTCCAGAAAACGGAAAATTTCTACATGCAGGACAACAACAAGCAGATGCACCTGATTACCGACGACTTGTATTTTGTTATTGAGGAACAGCAGCGCTCCGTAGATCTTACGGAAAAAGGGCACGATCTGATTGCCAAAAGGGTAAGCGATCCGGCTTTTTTCATACTTCCGGATATTGGTACGGAAATATCAGAATTGGAAAAAAAAGAGCTCACACCACAAGAAAAAGCTGCCGCAAAAGATGCATTGCTAAGTGATTACGCCGTGAAATCCGAAAGGGTACACACAGTCAATCAACTGCTTAAGGCGTATGCCATGTTTGATAAAGATGTGGAGTACATTGTGGTAGACAATAAAATCAAGATTGTTGATGAGCAGACAGGCCGTGTTTTGGAAGGCCGACGTTATTCAGACGGACTGCATCAGGCCATAGAAGCCAAAGAGCATGTTAAAGTAGAAGCTGCCACGCAAACTTTTGCAACCATTACGTTGCAAAATTACTTCAGGATGTATCACAAATTAGCCGGCATGACAGGAACGGCAGAGACGGAGGCCGGAGAGTTTTGGTCCATATACAAATTGGATGTAGTAGTCATTCCCACAAACCGTCCTGTCATCCGTCTGGATGGAGACGATTTGATCTATAAAACAAAGCGGGAAAAATACAATGCTATTATCGACAAGATTACGGCACTGACCAAAGAAGGCAGGCCTGTGCTGGTAGGTACCACCTCGGTAGAAGTATCGGAACTGTTAAGCCGTATGCTGAAGATGCGGGGTATCAAGCACAATGTACTCAATGCCAAGCAACATGCACGAGAAGCTGAGATTGTGGCCGGAGCCGGTTACGCCGGGGTTGTTACTATTGCCACGAACATGGCAGGAAGGGGAACCGATATTAAGCTGCGGGAAGGCGTAAAAGAAGCGGGAGGGTTGGCTATTATTGGTACGGAACGCCACGACAGCCGCCGCGTTGACAGGCAGCTGCGTGGACGGGCAGGACGTCAGGGAGATCCCGGATCCTCGTCTTTCTACGTTTCTCTGGAAGATGATTTGATGCGTCTTTTTGGAAGCGGAAGGATTGCGTCTGTAGTAGACAGAATGGGTATGCAGGAAGGAGAAGTGTTACAGCACTCTATGTTGTCGAATTCCATAGAAAGGGCACAGAAAAAAGTCGAAGAGAACAATTTTGGCGTGAGGAAAAGATTGCTCGAATACGATGATGTGATGAATTCACAGAGGGAGGTGATTTATACCCGGCGTCGTAATGCGTTGTACGGAGAGAGGGTGGATGTAGACGTAGCCAACATGATGTCTGATTTTGCAGAAACGTTCGTTCAACAAATGGATGGTGTTGATTACGATGCTTTTAATCATGAGTTGATCCGTCAAATATCTATAGAATGTGGATTTGACCAGAAGGTTTTTAAGGACAGCCACCCGGATGAATTGTCCCGATTACTTACGGAACAAATTCAAACATCGTACACCAGAAGGGCAGACGCCCTGGTTGCTCAAGCCTGGCCCATCCTTAAAAATATTTATGAAACACAACGGGCAAGCTATGAAAACGTAGTTGTACCTGTAGGGGATGGGAGACGTATATATCAGGTTATCGTAAATCTGAAGAAAGCATATAACAGCAAAGGAAAAGAGCTGATCAGAGCCATTAATAAGACCATCAATCTGGTGATGATAGATGAGTATTGGAAGGAGCACCTGAGAGATATGGATGATTTGAAACAATCCGTTCAAAGTGCAACTTATGAACAAAAAGATCCGCTGTTGATCTATAAATTTGAAAGCTTCAATCTCTTTAGCCAAATGCTGGAGAAAATAGCACGTGATGTGCTTTCGTTCCTGCTTAAGGCACATATTCCTTTACGCCGGGATCAGGACAGGCTGGATAAAGCAGAAAGCGATAGAAGAACAGATATGAGCCGCACGCAAACCTCCAGGCCCGATTTGCTGACGCAGTCTGCAGAGCCCAGGTCCAATGCGCCGGTGCATGTAGAGAAGCAAGTCGGAAGAAACGATCCGTGTCCTTGCGGAAGCGGAAAAAAATTTAAACATTGTCACGGTAAAAACGTCTAAATTCTTAAAAGAAACCTATGTCATACGATTTAGCCATTATTGGATCGGGACCTGCCGGCTATGTAGGTGCCATCCGTGCGTCACAGTTGGGCTTGAAAACTGTAATTATTGAAAGAGGGCCGTTGGGCGGAGTATGTTTAAACTGGGGTTGCATTCCTACAAAGGCATTGCTCAAAAGCATTGAAATCTTAAATATGTCAAAAGAAGCTGCTTCTTATGGAATACATGTGCCGGAAGGAGTCACTCCCAATTTGAAGGAAATAGTAGAGCGGAGCAGAAACGTTTCTGCACAGATGGCCAAAGGGGTTGAATTCTTGTTGAAGAAAAATCAGGTAGAGGTTATTCATGGAAAAGGAGTGGTGAAAGACGTAGGAAAAGTTGCTGTGGGAGATCGTATTATTGATACAAAAAATATTTTGATAGCTACCGGCTCCAAACCCAATTCCTTACCGGGTGCTCCTATTGACGGAAAAAGAATCATCAGTTACCGCCATGCGCTTACGCCGGTGTCCATACCTAAGACCATGGCAGTAATCGGTTCCGGAGCCATTGGTACGGAACTGGCTTTTTTCTACCATTCCCTGGGAACAAAAGTAACGTTGATTGAGTATTTGGATCAATTGGTACCCACAGAAGATACAGACGTAGCCGCCCAACTGAGCCGTTCTTTCCGGAAGGCAGGTATTAAGGTAATGACTTCTGCCGGTGTAATCCGCTCTGAAAAAACAGATTGCGGATGTAACTTGATTGTACAAACAAAGAAGGGAGAAGTGATGGTAGAGGCGGAGATTGTCTTGTCGGCAGCAGGAGTAGTACCCAACACGTCTCACATGGGATTGGAAGAGGTAGGTGTTGCCATGAACAGGGGCAGGATTACGGTAGATGAAAACTACAGATCTTCGGTTAAAGGCATATATGCGGTGGGCGATGTTTTGGCTACACCGGCTTTGGCGCATTTGGCTTCGGCCGAGGCTGTCTGTTGTGTGGAGCGTATGGCAGGATTAAAGGCCGCACCGGTAGATTACGATAACGTACCCGGATGTATATACGCCACTCCGGAGATTGCTTCTTTTGGACTTCGTGAAAAAGATGCTTTGGAAAAAGGTATAGCTGTAAAAACAGGTAAATTCCCGTTTACTGCCTCCGGAAAAGCAACAGCAGCCGGAGAAAGAGACGGTTTTGTCAAATTAGTTTTTGATGCGGCCGACGACCGTTTGTTAGGGGCGCATATTATTGGAGCAAACGCAACAGAGATGATTGGGCCTTTAGTGGCGGCACAAGGGAAAAAGATTACAGGCAAAGATTTGATGTACACTGTGTTTCCTCACCCCACCATGAGTGAAAGCATCATGGAGGCAGCAGCAGACGCTGCCGATCGTTGCATACATATATAGGAATCAGCGCTCTTCCTGAATATGGTAGTGGTTTCTTTCGGGGGCATTACGCGTAATGAGTTCTCCAATGAATCCTGCCAGAAACAATTGCATCCCCAGTACGACTGCAAGAAGTGCCACGTAGAAAAGAGGTTGGTCTGTAACAGGCCTGAAGGGCATACCGTGTGATTGCCAATAGATCTTCTGTACAATAAGCCACACGGCTAAAATGCCTCCTGCGAAAAACATGAGTGAGCCAAAAAAACCGAAAATATGCATGGGCCTTTTGCCAAACCGTGCCAGAAACCATAAAGTCAGCAAGTCCAGGTAACCGTTTATAAAACGACTGAGTCCAAACTTGCTTTTTCCGTATTTGCGGCGTGCGTGGATGACCGGTTTTTCACCGATTTTTGTAAAACCTGCTTCCTTGGCCAAATAGGGGATATAACGGTGCATTTCTCCATAAACTTCTATGTTTTTGATCACTTCTTTGCGGTAGGCTTTCAGTCCGCAATTCATGTCGTGAAGTTTGATGCCCGTTACAGCCCGGGCCGTGGCGTTATAGATGCGGGAAGGTATGTTTTTAGTAAGAATACGGTCTTTACGCTTTTTCTTCCATCCGGATACTAAATCAAAACCCTCGTGTGTTACCATGCGGTATAAAGCCGGGATTTCTGCCGGGTCATCTTGTAAGTCAGCATCCATGGTAATGACTACATTGCCTTGTGCAGCTTTAAAACCGCAATAGAGGGCCGCGGATTTTCCGTAATTGCGACGAAACCGTATGCCCCGGATTCTTACGTCTTTTTTTGCTACCTCCGCAATGAAATCCCACGAGCCGTCTTTACTTCCGTCGTCAACAAAGAGCACTTCGTAAACAGGTAGTGTGTTTTCATTCGCACCAAGCGGTTTGTCAAGCACGTCACGTATACGCTCCAGCAATTCCGGGAGCGATTCCTTTTCGTTATACAGTGCAATGACTATCGATAGATCCATGGCAGGGTATTCTATAAATCAAAGGGTGTTTTTTCAATTTTGTGTTTTGCACCGTTCGCCAACAAAGAAGACCACAGAAGCCCCAACACGTTATAATAAATGAGTTGGGTTATTGTCAGTATAACCGGCATACGGGTTAAAAATTTTCCTATATCAAAACCTGCATCCATAACGCCCGCCTGTTCAAATCCCTCAAGCATGGCGTTCGTGAATTGGTTGATGGAGTCCGGAAAAAGAAACACGGCGTGCAGGTAGTAATAGGCTGCTGCTATGATGGAAGAACAGGCAGAAACAGCCAATCCAAAGGTGAAGGCATCTTTATAGGCGTATGATTCCAGGTTTTTGCCGAAATCTTTCATAACATAAAATAAAAAACCCAGTGTAGCAGCCAATTTAAGAAACCACATCATAAACAGGTAAAACGAGCCTTTCAGCGGGAGTACCGTTTGTACAACCGTAAATAAAATGGTAATAAGAGCCAGAATGATACCGTAGGGAGCCGCCTTGTTCCAAAAAGATTGATTCATGGATGTATCGATTAAGATAAGAGATACAAAGTAATCAAAATTTTTAAAAAATACCTAACTTTGCATCCATGATAACAATTACTTTTCCGGACGGAAAAACAAAAACATATAAAAAAGGCATTACGGGTTTGGAAGTAGCCAATGACCTGGGTCCAAGGTTGGCAGCGGAAGTGCTGGCTATGAAAATAAACGGTGTGGTTACCGATATTAGAATGCCTGTAACGGAAGATGCCGTTGTGCATTTTTTGAAATGGGAGGATGATGAAGGTAAGCAAGTATTCTGGCATTCCTCGTCACACCTTATGGCTGCGGCTTTGGAAGCCGTTTTTCCGGGTATAAAATTTGGCATAGGGCCGGCCGTAGAGAACGGTTTTTATTACGATATAGATTCCGGAGATCGTCAATTGACAGAAGCGGATTTACAGGTGGTAGAGCAAAAAATGTACGAATTGGCCCGTACCAAACAATCTTTTGAACGGAAAGAAATCAGCAAAGAAGAAGCGCTAAGGATATACAGGGAAAAAGGGGACGAATACAAGTGCGAATTGATAGAAGATCTGGAAGACGGAGCCATTACGTTTTATACGAACGGAGCCTTCACCGATTTATGTAAAGGTCCGCACATTCCGCATACGGCTGCTATAAAAGCCATCAAGCTGACTTCTATAGCCGGTGCGTACTGGAGGGGAGATGAGAACAGGAAGATGTTGACACGCGTGTACGGAATTACATTTCCAAAAAAAGCGCTGCTGGATGACTATCTGGTGATGCTGGAGGAAGCAAAAAAAAGGGACCATAGAAAATTGGGCAGGGAACTGGAATTGTTTGCTTTTTCACCAAAGGTGGGTCAGGGGCTTCCGTTGTGGTTGCCACGGGGAGCGGCTCTGAGGGAACGATTGGAAAATTTCTTGAAAGCCGTACAAAGAGAACATGGTTACGAACAGGTCATTACGCCGCATATAGGGCAAAAAGAATTGTACGTGACAAGCGGTCATTATGAAAAATATGGAAAAGATAGTTTTCGACCTATTAAAACACCGCATGAAGGAGAAGAGTTTTTGCTCAAACCCATGAATTGCCCGCACCATTGTGAAATATACAAAACCAAACCTCGTTCCTACAAAGACATGCCTGTAAGGCTGGCTGAATTTGGCACGGTTTACCGGTATGAACAAAGCGGAGAGCTACATGGACTTACACGTGTTAGAGGTTTTACCCAGGATGATGCACATATTTTTTGCAGGCCCGACCAATTGAAAGACGAATTTTGTAAAGTCATTGATATTGTCTTGTATATCTTCAGGACACTGAGCTTTACAGACTACACTATACAGATTTCATTGCGCGACAAGGAAGACAAAACAAAGTACATAGGCACGGATGAAAATTGGGAAAAAGCAGAACAAGCCATTCTTGACGCTGTAGAGGAGAGGCAGTTGAAAGCGCATATTGAATATGGAGAAGCTGCATTTTACGGTCCTAAATTGGACTTTATGGTAAGGGATGCATTAGGAAGGAAATGGCAATTGGGTACTATTCAGGTAGATTACAATTTGCCGGAACGGTTTGATTTAGAATATATCGGAGCAGATGACAAGAGGTATAGGCCGGTCATGATCCACCGTGCGCCTTTTGGATCCATGGAACGCTTTGTAGCTGTTTTGTTGGAGCATACGGGTGGGAAATTCCCGTTGTGGCTGGCGCCGGAGCAAGTTGTGGTACTTCCGCTGAGTGAAAAATTCAACGTTTTTGCCAAAAAAGTTTGTGATCTCTTGAATAATTCCGATATTCGCGCCTCTATTGACGATAGGAACGAAACTGTAGGTAAGCGCATTAGAGAGAACGAATTGAGAAGAATCCCTTACCTGCTGATAGTCGGAGAAAAAGAAGAGACTACCGGCACGGTTTCCGTACGTCGTCAGGGAGAAGGAAATAAAGGCACCATGAAACCGGAGGAATTTGTTATATTTCTCCGGAAAGAAATAGAAACAATAACCAATTAGTAAAGGAGGAATACACTATCGCAACATCTTACAGACCTAAGCCTGCCCCGCAAAGGCGACCGGATAACAAATACAATCCGAGGTCACCAAGGCAGGAGGAAGGCCCAAGGGCCAATGCTGAAATCACCGCTCCACAGGTGCGTGTAGTAGGTGATAATATTGAAAAGCAGGGAATTTACCCTATTGCTCAGGCTTTAAGGATGGCAGAAAAAATGAATCTGGATCTTGTGGAAATCTCGGCTCAGTCAGACCCACCTGTTTGTAAGATAATGGATTATCAAAAATTCTTATACCAGCGCAAGAAAAAAGCCAAAGAGATGAAGGCCAAGGCTTCCAGGATTATTGTAAAAGAAATTCGCTTTGGTCCTAACACAGACGAGCATGATTATCAGTTAAAATTGAAGCATGCCATTGAATTTTTGAAAGACGGCGCTAAGGTTAAGGCTTTTGTTTTTTTTAGAGGAAGGTCTATTGTTTTTACAGAGCAGGGAGAAAAATTGCTGCTTAGGTTTGCAGTAGATCTGGAAGATTATGGAAAAGCAGAGCAAATGCCCAAACTGGAAGGAAAGCGGATGATTATGATGATAGCTCCCATAAAAACAAACGTGAAGAAGAAGTAATTATTTTAAAAGAGAATCCTATGCCAAAAATGAAAACAAATTCCGGAGCCAAAAAACGTTTTACCCTTACAGGTACCGGAAAAGTTAAGCGGAAACACGCTTACCACAGTCATATTTTAACTAAAAAAACAAAAAAACAGAAACGCAATCTGACTTATACCGGTTTGGTGGACAAGGCAGATGAAAAGCGTATAAAACAATTGCTTTGCGTATAACAGAGCAGTAATTATAAATCAGGCTGCACAGCTGATAAAGTATCTCAAAGGAGGAGAACGCTGACGGCCGCAAAAAAAAATTATTATGCCAAGATCGGTAAATGCAGTGGCTTCGAGAGCCAGACGCAAAAAAATCTTAAAACAAACGAAGGGAAATTTTTTGGCACGCCGTAATGTATGGACAGTTGCCAAACACACGTACGAAAAAGGGCTTACTTATGCCTATCGTGATCGTAAAAACAAAAAAAGGTCTTTCCGCTCACTGTGGATACAGCGAATCAATGCGGCAGCCCGCATGCACGGAATGTCTTATTCTCAATTCATGGGAAAAGTCAATAAATCCAATATAGGTTTAAACAGAAAGGTGCTGGCAGATTTGGCCATGAACAACCCAAAGGCGTTTGAAGCCGTTATTGAATCCATAAAATAAACCATAGTGAACCGCTGGGTAAAGTTTTCTCTGGTAGCCGCAGGTTATCTTATTTGGGTCATCTGGCTGGGAAATTTCTGGTGGCTTTTTGGCTTGGTCATCATTTTTGATCTTTACATTACAAAGAAGGTCAAGTGGGCATTCTGGAAAAAGACGTACAAAGAAGGTGAAAAAAGAAACCTGTGGCTGGAATGGCTGGATGCCCTAATTTTTGCTTTAATAGCCGCTACGTTTGTAAAGTCTTTCTTCTTTGAAGCGTATATGATTCCCACCTCCTCTATGGAGAACACGCTCATGACAGGAGACTACTTGTTTGTCGGCAAACTAAAGTACGGTCCTGTCAGACCAAGAAATCCTTTAACAGTCCCTTTGACGCATAATGTGATTTTTGGAAAAGAATCGTATTCAAGAATCATTGAACGCCCCTATAAGCGTATGGCCGGGTTTAAAAAAGTGGAAAGGAATGACATGGTGGTCTTCAATTTTCCTCATGGAGATACCGTATTGGTCAAATACCCAACAGATGACTTTTACACACACGCCAGGCTTAACGGGGTGAAAAGTACATTAGACCACTATGGACCCATAAAAGTACGTCCGCCCGGCAAGGAAGATAATTATGTGAAAAGATGCGTTGCCATAGCCGGAGATACTTTGGAGGTGATAGATGGACAAGTTTGGGTAAATGGAGAGCCACAACCGGTATTTTCCGGTATTCGCTCCACGTATGCGGTTGTTACGGACGGGCAGCCTCTGAACAAACGTTTGTTGGATAAGTACAAGGTTTCTCTGGACGAAGCTCGTTTTGACAACCGTATACCGGGTTACGCTTCTTTACCCCTGAGCCAGCCGCATGCAGAGGAGTTGAGAACATTGAGGAATGTACTTTCCGTTACGCAGAACGTTGATGATTTCCCCCCTGACTACCCTGATTCTCAACTGGTTTTATTTCCTTTTGTGGTGTCGGATGAGTATCAGTGGACTCGTGACAATTACGGTCCGTTATGGGTTCCGAAGGCAGGAACCTCTATTACCCTAACTGTAGAAAATTTACCTTTATACAGACGTATCATCACCACTTATGAAGGCCATACCCTGGATATAGAGGATGGCGTTTTCTATATTGATGGAGAAGAAACGACTACCTATACGTTTGGGATGAACTATTATTTTATGATGGGGGATAACAGGCATAATTCGCTGGATTCGCGCTATTGGGGCTTTGTACCGGAAGACAGAATAGTAGGTAATCCGCTGATAGTCTGGTTTTCAACAGATAAATTCAAAAAATTTCCTGCAAATGTCAGGTTTGACAGATTATTGAAAGTCAGGTTTAAATAAATTTTGGGGTTACAAAAAAAATGTTGATATTTGCAACCCCTTAAAATTAATATAATTAAATAAATACAGAATCCATGGCACGAGTTTGTCAAGTTACAGGAAAGAAGAGAATGGTGGGAAATAAAGTATCCCACTCAAAACGTCGGACCAAACGTGAGTTTGCACCTAATTTAAAAACAAAACGTTTCTGGTTAGAGGAGGAAAATCGATTCGTTACATTAAAAGTGACAGCCGCCGGGATCCGTACCATCAATAAAAAAGGATTGGCTGCTGTATTGAAAGACTCCAAAGAAAAAGGATTGATAGATATAGTTTAATTTTCGTCTTATGGCAAAGAAAGAAAACAGAGTACAAGTAATCTTGGAATGTACGGAACAGAAAGAAAGTGGCGTTCCGGGAATTTCCCGTTACATTACCACAAAGAATAAAAAGAATACACCTCAAAGATTGGAACGAAAAAAATACAATCCTTTCTTGAAGAAAGTTACCGTTCACAGAGAGATAAAATAATAAAACAATAATACTATGGCAAAAAAAGCAGTAGCAACGTTAAGGGATAAAGGTACAGGGAAGGGAACTGTGAAATGCATCCGGATGGTTCGCTCCAAACGTAGTGGTGCTTATGTTTTTCAGGAAGAAATACTTCCTATAGATAAGGAACAGGAATTCTTTGCATCTAAATAATCTAGAGATACAGATTTGGAAGAGCTCCCGCAGGGAGCTTTTTTTGTTTACGGACACCGTCCTTTTTCTTATATTTGCATTCTTATGTTTGGATTGGAGAAAACGAAGAAAAGCCTGCTTACCCGGTTATCCAGGGCTGTAATAGGCCGCTCAAAAGTAGATGAGCTGGTACTTGATAACTTGGAAGAAGCTTTGATTGCTTCTGATGTGGGAGTAGATACCACATTACGCATTATTGAAAGATTGGAAGAACGTGTTCAGAAAGATAAATACATGAACACAGAGGAGCTGAACAATTACCTGAGGGAGGAAATTGAAGCTTTGCTCTTGTCTAACGTATATACGAACAACGTCCTTCCTTTTGATTTTTCCAAGAAACCCTTGGTTATACTGGTAGTAGGGGTAAACGGAACGGGCAAGACTACTACCATAGGAAAATTGGCCGCACAGTTGAAAAAAGCCGGAAAGCAAGTCATGTTGGGTGCAGCAGATACGTTCAGGGCAGCGGCTATTGAGCAGTTGACGATTTGGAGTGAACGTGCCGATGTCCCTATAGTAAAGCAGGTTATGGGAAGCGACCCGGCTGCAGTGGCGTATGATGCTCTTGCCTCGGCAATTGCCGGAGATATGGATGTTTTACTTATTGATACGGCCGGGAGATTACACAATAAAGTACATTTGATGAATGAACTGGCAAAAATAAGAAGGGTGTTGCAGAAACTTATACCTGAAGCTCCTCACGAAGTTCTTCTGGTATTGGACGGATCAACCGGACAGAATGCGTACCAGCAGGCACGTGAATTTTCTAAAGCCACGTCTGTTACAGCATTGGCTGTCACCAAGTTGGATGGAACGGCAAAGGGCGGTGTGGTCATTGGTATAAGTGATATGCTGCAAGTACCTGTGAAGTTTATCGGGGTTGGTGAAGGCATAGAAGATTTGCAAGTATTTGATAAAACATCTTTTGTAGCGTCTTTGTTTGATTAAAGCATACGTATGAAAATCCTGTACAATTGGCTTAAAGATTACCTGCCTTTGGACATGACACCTGCCCAAACAGCAGAAGTGTTGACAGACATAGGTTTAGAGGTAGAATCTTTAGAAGAAACAGAATCGATACCGGGTGGCCTTAAAGGTGTTGTCACAGCCCGGGTGTTGACTTGTGAGCCGCATCCGGATTCGGATCACCTGACTTTGACAATGGTAGATTCCGGTGAAGGACAGCCTATACCTGTTGTTTGCGGAGCTCCTAATGTGGCGGCCGGGCAAAAAGTGTTTTTGGCCACCGTGGGAACGCAATTGACTTTTACAGATGGGAAACAGCTTACCATCAAAAAAAGTAAAATACGGGGGGAGGAATCTCATGGAATGATTTGTGCCGAGGATGAATTGGGTATTGGGACGTCCCACGCAGGAATAATGGTATTGCCGGAAGATACACCTGTGGGTATTCCGGCGGCAACTTTTTTGAGCCTTCCTTCATACGCTGTTTTTGAAATTGGTTTAACCCCTAACAGGATAGATGCGGCATCGCACATTGGCGTGGCGCGTGATCTGGCAGCCTGGTATAAAGGGCAAGGAAAAGACATCACTTTGCATCGTCCGGATGTATCGGCTTTTACAGAAAACCCTAATACAGAAGGTGTCCGTGTTGTGGTAGAAGCCCCGCAGGCTGCTCCGCGATACAGCGGTATTACTTTGAGTAACCTGAAAGTAGGACCTTCTCCTGAATGGTTACAGGAACGTTTGAGACTGACTGGTATCAGGCCCATCAACAATGTAGTGGATATCACCAATTATGTATTGCTGGAAACGGGACAACCGCTGCATGCTTTTGACAGAGATGCTATCGAAGGTGATTGTGTAGTAGTTCGTTTTGCCCAACCCGGGGATCGTTTTGTTACTTTGGATGAAGAAGAGCGTATTCTTCATGGGGAGGATTTGATGATTTGCAATAAAAAGGAACCTATGTGTATCGGAGGTGTTTTTGGAGGAATGAAGAGCGGAGTAACGGAAAAAACGACGTCCATTTTCCTGGAATCGGCCTGGTTTCATCCTACATGGATCAGGAGAACTTCCAAACGCCATGGGTTAAAAACAGATGCTTCTTTCCGTTTTGAAAGAGGTACTGACCCTAACGCCACTATTTATGCACTCAAACGCGCCGCTTTACTTATGCAGGAAATTTGTGGTGCGCGGATTGAGGGAGAAACCGTTGATGTATATCCCAATCCTGTTGCGGCAGCACGTGTGCCTTTTGATTACGACAAGTTGTACGCATTAATAGGAAAGCAAATTGACAAAGAAACGACCGATGCCATTCTTGAAGCCTTGGAGATGGAAAAGATAAACGATGCGTTACTTATTCCTACGTATAGGGTTGATGTGACAAGACCCTGCGATGTGGCAGAAGAAGTGCTCAGGATTTATGGTTACAACAACATTGAAATTCCGGATAAAATAACGGCTTCCTACGTACTTCCCGAGGGCCTCATACCACAACATTTGCGGGATGCTGCAGGAGACAGATTGGCATCGGCCGGCTTTAGGGAGATTATGTCCAATTCGCTCACCCGGGCGGCATTTTATCACGAGTCGGAAACGTATCCTGCAGAATCGGTGGTGAAAATAGTTAATCCTTTGAGCAACGATTTAGGCGTGATGCGTCGTACTTTGCTTTGGGGAGGACTGGAAGCTATTGCGCATAATGTAAACAGGCAGCAGTACGATTTGAAATTTTTTGAGCTGGGGCACGTGTATAGCCTGCAAAATACCGGTGAATCTTTGGAAGATTATGCAGAAGAAGAACATTTGTCTTTGTTTGTTACAGGTAATGACAGGCCTTTGAACTGGCACACTCTTGCAAGAGAGGTAGATTTTTTCTTGTTAAAATCATATGTGGAATGGCTGGCTGGCAGTTTTGGGGTAGATTTGATGAGGTTGCGTTTCACAGAAGCCCCGGACGATATTTTTGAGACAGGCATCCGTTACGTGGTTAATGGAAAACCCTTGGCGGACATGGGAAAAATTAATCGTAAATGTCTGACCGCCCTGGATATCAAACAAGATGTGTATATGGCAGAAATCCGCTGGGACTTGTTCTTATTATTGATTAACAATAAAAAAATAAAGTTCAAGGAATTGCCGCGGTTTCCGGAAGTTCACAGAGATTTGGCTTTGGTCGTGGACGAAGATATTCCTTATGCAACTTTACACGGTATAGCATTCAGAACAGAAAAAGAATCCCTGCAAAATGTTAGTTTGTTTGATGTTTATCAGGGCAAGGGTGTGCCTGAAGGGAAAAAACAGTATGCTCTTCACTTAGTGTTTCGCAATCCACACAAGACATTGACGGATGCTTATGTGGAAAAAGCGGTTGAGCGCCTTTTAACAGCTTTCAAGCGAGAAACAGGAGCAGTATTACGATAGACAGCAGGTTATTAGCGCATCCGGATCCAATTTCTCCATAATGTGCGAAACGAGTCGAATTCTTCCTGATATACAAAACCCGCTCCGCTGCGTTGTGTGTTATCCAGGTAATTGGAGTATTGGTCTGCTGCATGACTAAAAGCCTTCAATCGGAATTTTCCTTTTTCATCCAATTTTAGTTCAATATCGACATTCCCAACCAAATCATTTTCGTTACGGGTATACGGGTTATTGCCCATATTGCCGTTGATGACCACACGGTTGTTGAACAAACGGGTAGAAATGGCAACGTCAAATAAATCACCACTTTGTCCGGGCTGATAATTGAAACCCACATCCAGAGGAATATTCAATTGCACGAAAATATTGTTTAATTGGTTAGACAGGATTTCTGTGGCGTTTGAATATAATAAATTGGAATTGTAAACAATGCCGGACTCTTGCTCCGGAACAAAATTACTTGATACAAGCAGTGCCACAAACTGACGCATGATTTTATCGTCAGTAGATAAAGCACTTTCCACACGAGCCCTGGTCATGGGGTCAATATCATCCAGTTGGATATGAAATCCCAGATTGGGATTCATCAAATTACCCGACATAAGTATCTGACAATCTACATCCCTTCTGTTGCTCACTACCGTAGTATCCGAGAGCAGCGTGTTAATGGAAGCCTTTGTTTTATAAGAAGCTGTCAGATTGACTTGTGTGTTTTCAATACCGCCGTTAAAAGAGACAGTACCACCCGGAACAATTTCAAACCTTTTTGACACAATTCCCTGAAGTCCAAATAAATAGTTTCCACTCTCTACGGAACAGTCTCCTAAGATTGAAAATGCGTCATCTTTAGGATCCAATCCCAGGTTGATCAGGCCCGTTCCTCTTGCTTGTATGATATCTCCCGTTACTTTATTGATTTCCAGTAATATTTCTGCATCTGTGGTCAGTTCGGTTCTCATATTCAATGTGAGGTTGCCAGCCCTTTCTTTTCGTGTTTTTTTAAATAAGGCGGCTCTTGTATAAGGATCTCTTCCTGTATAAGAGAGCTGCGGTTCAGCAAAAGAAAGTAAATCTGTTTGTCTGGCTTGTAATGCGGACGATAGAGGTATATGAAGGCTGGTATAAGGTTCCGGCCTTATGGAAATATCCAATAAAATATTGTCCAAAGGTCCTTTAATCAACAAATTGCCCGTTGCATAAGCTTGTCCGTAAAAGTTATCGTTGTCTTTTTCCTGCAGATTCAAACTGTGTAAATTGTTAAAATCTAGTGTGATATCAGTATGAATATCACGGAAATGTTTGTATCTCAGCCCCCCTTTTACAATTGCATACCTGCCCGAGGCATCTTTAAGTGTATCTCTGGGCAAGAATAATCCTTCTTCTGTCAGATGTACGGGCCCCGATAAAGAATAGGGGACCTTTGTATAGTCGATGGTAAAATTCAAGTCAGAAACATAAGTATTGGAACTCACAAGATCCAGATGGGGCAGAATCCCTGATAAATACATATCGCCCGATATGTGACCATATACATCTGTAACAAGACTTTTCAGCAAAGGAGCAACAAGTGCGGCTTGAAAGGTATCGAAAGAAGCCTGAAGATCTACTTTTTTTGTAGAAGGATGGTAAGTCCCGTGAGTCAATAGAGGGTATTTCCCATCAGGCAATGATGCGGCTGCGTCTAATTCAAAACAAGATGTTTTGGGATTCCATGCACTTTGCAACCTTATATCTCCGGCCAATGAATCGTTGATAAAAAGTTGTTCACCCAGAAGATTGAGGGAAAAATGCCTGTCATTATAGAAATGTGTGAGATGTCCTTTTCCCGTAAAAGCTCCTTTAAACGTAAAAGGATACTGTGGAGGCATCAGGGTATTGAATAGAGCAGCATCAAATTTTGACAATTCCACAAAGAGCGTGTCAGAAGGTACAGGAGACAAGATGCCATGTACTAATAAATACTCCGGCTCTTTATGCATTTCTTCATGTTGTAAAAGCATATTGTGAAGCGCAATAGTTTTACCGGATAAAACCAGGCTGTCTGTTTGCAAAGTCCAGTGCTTGCCATTTATATACAAATTATCGGAAGTCAGCCATGTTTTTATAACAGGATCCTTTTGTGTTGGATGTGTAAAAGACAACAGGGAACGTATATCGGCACTGTTCCTATGTTCTTTTTTATGGCTGTAATACAGTTCAGATACAATTTTGTTATCAAAAGCTGTGGATGTAAGACGTACAGTGTCTGCTTTCAATGGACCCAAGGCCATTTCTTTGCAGGTAACATCTATTCGTAAATCTCTTTTGTCTGCGCGGGCCAAAAGGTTCAGATCTTTCAGATTGTGTTCTTTATAACCCAGTCTTGGCGCGTTGATAACAGAACTTAAACTGTCATGACCAAAATCAATGAGCGTAATTTCTGTTCCGGGCGAAACATATAAGCCGGGCATAAGCAACTCTTCCAGGAAAGCGCTGTTGTTGACTGCAAGGTGTAAGGTTGCCATAGGGCTCCCTTTGGCAGGTAACAGTTGTTGCATAGAATCACTGTTACGGAACAGGGCAAAGCGTTTATTGACAAGCCCTGTCAGATAACTCATAAGTCCGTCAGTTCCCTCATACGCCGCAGTGAAAGCATCAGAATCTACGGTTACTTTGGAAGAACCGTCTTCTTCCATAATACTTTCCAGAAAAAAGTGTTCCAACGTATGTGTACCGGTTTTATTATGCAGGGTCAAACCGGAAGCATATAAAGTACCGTCAATATCTCCTTTGTTATTGATATGGGAGAAATCGGCCTGAATCAAACCACTTAGCACAGCGGACGAGTCACTTTTATACAGATTGAGACGGGTTAAATCTGCATACGCAATATTGGCAAAGAAATTTGCGGCAGCTCCTGTAGATCGTGAAAGGTCTGTACGTCCCTGGAAAAGAAAATGGAGATTAGGATCTGCAGCACTGATTCTACCATCAAAAACGCTGTTTTTAAATTCTCCCAACATCTTGAAATCTTTGAAAACGTAATGGTTAAACTCAAGACGGGAAAGAGAAAGAGTATCGATGAAAGCTTGCATGTTTTTAATGCCGCCTTCCTTAATGCTCACGTTTGCTTTTGCAAACAAGGTACATGCTCCCAATTCTTCTATGCCTGATAGCTTTCCCAGTTCCAGATTTTTTATGTCAGCAATTCCGGAAAGGATTACTCCGCGTTTGTAGTCACTGCTGTTGATGAGCAGATCCAGATACAAGTCTCCAAAATCACCATTAAGATTTCCATTCACTACAAAATCAGTAAGCAGCCCTGTCAGACGTCCTTTAAAGTCAAAAGAAGTAAAGGCTCCTGTGCGCTTTTCCAATGTGTTAAGATAAACAGCGGCAATGTTGTACAAAATGTGATTTAAGTCTCCTATATCCGAATGCAGGCTGTCAATACGTACTGTTAAAACAGTTTCTTTTTGCTGGGGTAATCCTTTTAACTGAAATCCGCATTGCAACTGTGTTCGTCCGTTAACAGAACGTACCTTTACATTGTCAGAACGTAAATTGCTGACCGTGCCGGTAACTTTTCCCTGGGCTTCCAGGTCCAGTACAAAATCGGAGGGAAAATTAAGGGCGTAATAAGCAATGGACTTAAAAGAAACCAAAGAGCTGTCAAATTCAAGTTCCATATGTACTTTGTTGACATAGTCAGCTAAGTGGTTTACATGACCATAGTGCATACGAAAATACCGGGCAGTAAGGAAAGAGTAATTGTCTTTGGCCACCATATTATATACGAAGGCTTCCTGATGGTCAACGGTGACATCACCCTCCAGATGTTGTATAACATATCCTGATTGTTCTTTTCCACATAAATGGTCCAGCCGGGCTTCTACCATGCCGTCTTTAAAACGGACATGTTGCAGCTCTATAGCGATGCTGTCTATGTGCATATTTGAAAAATCAATGCTGTTAACCCTATCGCGCATTAACCGGCTATCTTCATTAATCATGTGATAAGCAAAGCGTTCTAATATTATAGTACGGGCGCGGATATCCCAGTCGAAAGGCTTTCTTATTGTGTCTGCTCGTCCTGTCCGGGAAAAAATACGGGAAACATTAGCTTGTTCGTCTCTCGTAATCAGATGAAACGAACCCTGAGAAAGAAGAATTTTCCGGAATTTTATTTTTTTCCCAAGAGGGTTGAAAGTGCTTAACGTAACGGCTAATTTATTTGTATGAAAAAGGGTATCCGAAGATGTTGTTACAACAACATCGTTCATTACCAATTTGTTGAAAAACAGGAAATGCACAGAACCAATTTTTATATCGGCTTCCCAAGCATCCGATAGCCATTGGGCTGTTTTTTCTGCCAAATGATTTTGGACCGAAGGTGTCTGAAGGGTAATGAACAAACCGGATAGCCCTATAGCTATCAAAAAGAGCAGGGTACGAAGTATGTTCTTGAAAGTCTTCATAGGGGTTCCCCAAACATACAAAGTTAAGAAAAAAATGCCCAAATTTGCAGTGGAAAAAAAGAGAGAAATGGCCTATATCTTAGGGATAGAATCTTCCTGTGACGATACTTCTGCAGCTGTTTTAAAAGACACACAGATGCTGTCCAATATCATGGCAACCCAGGAGGATGTGCATAAGAAATTTGGAGGAGTAGTGCCGGAACTGGCCGGCAGGGCACATCAACAACACATTGTACCGGTAGTGCGGCGTGCTTTGGAAGAAGCCGGTATCGGCGTACAGGATTTAGATGCTATTGCCTTTACCCGGGGACCGGGTTTGTTGGGTTCTCTTCTGGTGGGCATATCTTTTGCCAAAGGATTATCGATAGCGGCGAACCTTCCTTTGATAGAAGTCAATCACCTGACAGGACACGTACTCAGTCACTTCATTGATACAGATAAGAAAACCCGTAAGCCGGCGTTTCCTTTTCTTTGCCTGCTTGTTTCCGGAGGACATACGCAAATTCTTCAAGTACATGCACCATTGGAGTTTACGATTCTGGGGCAAACCATTGATGACGCTGTGGGAGAAGCTTTTGATAAAGGAGCCAAATTATTGGGACTAGAATATCCGGGAGGTCCACAGATAGATAAATGGGCAGCTGAGGGCAATCCTCATTTGTTTTCGTTTGCACGTCCTCGCATTCAGGCACTTGACTTTAGTTTCAGCGGTGTCAAGACGTCTTTTCTTTATTTTTTAAGGGACAGAGAACGTGAAGAACCGGGGTTTATCATAAGCAACAGGGCTCATTTAGCTGCAGGTCTTCAACAAACTCTTATAGATATCCTCATGGACAAAATAGCTGCGGCTGTTGCATGTACCGGTATAAACCGTATTGCATTGGCCGGAGGGGTTTCTGCCAATAGTGGTTTACGGAATCGTATGAAAAAGGAAGCAGAAAAACACGACTGGGACGTTTATTTGCCTCCTTTACATTTTACTACTGATAATGCGGCCATGATTGCCGTAACGGGATATTATAAATGGCTGGAAGGTCGTTATACCGGATTGGACAGTACTCCGGTTACCAGAAGCAGCCGGATGCCCCGCTGATCAACCACAACCGGCACATCCTTCACAACTGCCTGCACAACCTGAGACAGCTCTTTCTCCGTATAACCCTTCAATAAGTTCTTTTTCTGTGGCTTCCCTGATATCAACTACTTTTCCAGAAAAATGTAACGCACAACCGGCCAGCGGGTGATTAAAATTCATTTTCACGGAATCTGCCAGGATATCTTCTACAATGCCGTTCACGCGGTTTCCTTGAGTATCTTGCATAGGGATGATTTTGTCTTTCACCAAAAGGCCATCTTCAATTTTCCCGTTTACTTTAAACAGGTCTTTGGGAAGTTCAACAATGGCATCGGGATCAATTTCTCCGTATCCTTCTTTTGCTGACAATACGAAAGAAAAAGAATCACCTGTTTTTTTACCTTTTATTTGTTCTTCAAAAGCTTGTAGTAAGTAACCCAATCCATATATAAATTGCATGGGTTTTTCATCCGTAACTGTTTCTATGACATCTCCGTCAACTACAAGTGTATAAGAGAGTGAAACTACTTTTTCGTCTGAAATGGTCATCATATTGTATGTGTTAATTGGTTATTCGTCTGATTTTATATCCTACTGCAGCTGCAAACAAAGAGAATACGGGAAGTATCAAATTAAAAAAGCAATAGGGGAGGTATGTCAAAGTAGCTACATTTAGTACGGTAGATTGTGCAACGGCACACGTGTTCCATGGAACAAGCACAGAAGTAACCGTCGCGGATTCCTCAATTGTACGTGAAAGCAACTCCGGGGCATAACCTTTTTTCTTGTACGTTTCGGAAAACATGCTCCCTGGCATGATAATGGCCATATATTGATCTCCCAGTGTCATGTTGAAAAAAATCCCTGTACCCAAAGTAGCAGCTATGGTTGAAAACGTGTTCTTCATAAGTTTGAGCAGATATTGTGTTATTACATGAATCATGCCAGAGGCAGTCATGATGCCAGCATAGACAATAACACACAATATAAGCCAGACCGTATTCATCATTCCTGCCATGCCGTTGGTGGTCGTCAGGTTGTTCAATATAGTATCCCCCGTATCTATTTCCACATGTGCGGCAATCATGGTGACAGCCGCTCCAAAGCGTCCTCCTCCGATCGTATCGCATATTTGCGGTTGAAATATAACAGCTGCCATGGCGCCTGCAATGGCAGATAGAAGCAAGGTGATAAAAGGGGGTACTTTTTTAATGACCAGCACTATGGTGATAAGGGGTATAAGCAACAGCCATCCGGAAATATAAAAAGTACTTTGTAGCGCATCCAGCTGGAGTTGAATGTCAACGGCTGCTTCTGTGGGTATGACAAGACCGGCTATGAGATATATAATAAGACAAATGATATAAACGGGGATACTGTTAACCATCATATATCTGATATGAGTAAAAAGCGGCACATTGCAAAAGGAAGAAGCCAGATTGGTGGTATCTGACAGAGGTGACACCTGATCTCCAAAATACGCACCCGATATGATGGCTCCGGCCAGCCAGGGAGTGGGGAATCCGATAATCTGACCGGCTCCCAGCAAGGCAACGCCAAAGGTGCCCACTGTGCTCCAGGAACTTCCCGTTACCAAAGAAATGATACTGCTGATAATAAAAGCCAATGGTAAAAATACAGCCGGATGAATAATTTTCAGTCCGTAATAAATCATGGTCGGGATGATACCGCTACTCATCCAGCTTCCTATGAGAGCTCCAATGGCAATGAGTATAAGTATGGCCGGATAAGTATTTTTTAAATGGGTTAACATGCCCTCTTCAGCTTGTGACCATGTCATTCCGTAGAAAATACGTGCAATGGCAAACGCAATAACGGCCACAAAAAGTAAGGTAAATTGCGAAGGGCCTGCTGTTACTTTGTCTCCAAATATCCGAACGCATGTAAAGATTATTACAATGAGCAATAAAAGAGGGATGAGACTGACAATGAGTGGAGGTTTTTTCATATGTTTATTTATAATCCTGCCAAATCAACCTGGTCAAACAGCAAAGAAGGCAGAAGCCGGGAAGAAAAGATGTATATATCATCTCCGGCCATTTGTAATTGGTTCCAAAGTGAGATCATGTTCCCTGTCATGACCATTTCGTTAATGGGGGTGACCATCTTGCCCTTTTCTACTAAAAAACCCTCTATACCGTATGAAAAATCTCCGGTCGCCGGATTGCAATTACCTCCGTTAAAACCTGTTACAAGAACGCCGTAATGCATCTGTTTTGCCAGGGAAAGCATATCTCCTTTTCCACCTGTCAGGATTAACGTGGAAGGAGCAGATACGGTAACGGGCATCTGCATCTTTGCGGCATAATAAGTATTTAGATAGAAAAGTAGCAGTACGCCTTGATCTATAACCGTTCTTTTTTTGGTTGCGATACCTTCTTGATCAAAAAAACTGTAAGCGGGAACTCCTTTTTTGTGTGGATGATCGATTAAGGTCAGAACGGGTGAAGCTATACGTTTATCAAGACTGTTCAAAAGAAACGAATTTTTTTGCTGAAGGAGTGACCCGGACAAAGCTTCTATGACAGGTGCAAGCAAAGTAGATGCTGCTCTGTTTTCTACTACAACAGGGTATCGGCCCGAACGGATTCTTTTAGGATCTCTTTTGGCCAAAGCTCTCTCCAGTGCTTTAGTGGCACATGTTGCGACAACCGGAAGAGCTTCGGGATGTGTACCGCCTGCATATTCCCAATCGGAAGGACGCGTATTGTGTTTTCCACTGACACTGCATTCTGCCCATATACCGAACCAGCTTTTTTCTGAAGTACAATGCAACCCATTGGAATCAGCTATATGTACCCATCTTAAAGAATCACTGAAATGTGCCGTTGCATTGATGAGTGCCTTATTTTTATTTTGTACTGCGCCTGTACAAGAAAATAACAAATCTTTTTTTGTCTCTGTAGGAAGCTCTCCTGAAAAGGCATCTTGCAAAGAAGGACCTTTGTATTGCAAATCTCCGGGGACCAACTGTCTGAAGGGATCAGGTTCTAAAAGTTTAACAGAAGCTATTGATTCGTCCAGCAATTTGTTCAGATTGTCTGTGTTCGTCGTATTTGTGGAACAAGTCCCGTAGCGTCCGTCGGCAAATAAATGGATATGCAAAACAGATTCAACGGAACTCTGGATTTTTTCCAACGTATTGTTTAAAACCGTAAGTTCATTGGAAGTTTCTTTGACAGCAGTGACACGGACATGCGAGGCTCCTTTCCTGAGAGCAGCCTGCAAGACGTATTCCGTCATTTCTTGTAACAGGTAACGGTCTTTCATAAACGTCCTCCTACGGTCAAGGATTCAATCATTACAGAGGGCATACCGCAAGAAACGGGACACGTTTGCCCTTTGCCGCATGTCCAGGTTCCGTCATCAATAATCAGGTTGTTGGCAATTCCTGTAATGGCAGACAAGGCCCTGGGGCCGTTGCCAATGATATTGGTGTCTTTTATAGGTTGCGTCAATTTTCCGTTTTCTATCAAATAGCCGCTCTTTACAAAGAAAGTAAAATCTCCCGCTCCAATCTGTACTTGACCGTTGCTGAAAGTATCCACATACAACCCTTTTTTTATGGATGCTATGATGGATTCTTCTGTATCTTTTCCACTTTCCATGTAGGTAGTTCGCATACGCGGTAACGGTGCATGACGGAAAGATTCCCTCCTGCCGTTTCCTGTAGGGGAGGTATTGAAGAATTGGGCAGAAATACGATCGTGTAAAAAAGAAGTGAGGATACCATCTGTGACCATATATGTCTTTTGGGCAGGTACACCCTCATCATCTATATTCAAAGAGCCTCTGTTGCCTTGCAAGGTGCCATCATCTATCACATGGATACCCTTACGACATATACGTTCTCCCATTTTATCAGAAAATATGGATTCATTTTTTCTGATAAAATCTGCTTCGAAGGCATGACCTATGGCTTCGTGCAGTAAAATACCCGAACTTCCTGCAGACATGACAACGGGCATTTCTCCGCCTTTCGGCTGTCGGGCATCAAACAAAAAAGCCGTTCGCTCCGTGACTTCTTTTGCTAATTGGTGTACCAGTTCGTAGGTCAAGAATTCAGCTCCCATTCTGAATGACCTGGAAACAGAGGCTGTTTCTATCTGGCCATCTTGCTCCATGATACAGATTACCAATAAAGAAGCTAAAGGACGTATATCTGAGAAGTGCTCTCCCAGGGAATTGTAAAAAGTTATGTAAGAAGTGCTGTTTTCCAGCTGTGCTATCACTTTGCTGACACGCTTGTCCGCTTCAAAAATGATTTCGTTCAATGCATATAAAAAAGGCATTTTATCACGGGCAGACATGCCTTCCCATGGTATTAAAGAGGGGTATCTGTTAGGAAGTGTTAAGGTTGCAAAACGGTCTGCTGTTTTTACGACGATTCCATTATTGGCGATATGTGAAGCAATTACAGCTGTTTTTTCACGATCAGCGGGAAGAGCACTTTCTGTATAAGCATAACCGGTGTTTTGACCTTTTACCACCCTGATTCCTATACCTCCTTCCTGATGCATTCCGGCGGCATTTACTGCTCCGTCCTGTAATCTGATGCTGTTGTAGATGGATTGCTCCATAAAAAGATCTGCATAATCTCCACCTTTATTGAGCGCCAGCTTTAATAATTTTCTTGAATCCATTGTAAAACACCTGCAAAATTAAAAAAAAATGCTACTTTTATCGTATCAAAACTTATAAGCTTATGAAAAAGTACGAATGCGATTTGTGCGGGTACATTTATGATCCCGCAGAAGGAGATCCCGATAACGGTGTAGCTCCCGGAACAGCTTTTGAGGATTTGCCCGAGGATTGGGTATGTCCGCTCTGCGGTGCAGGAAAGGAAGATTTCTCTCCTTTGTAGACCTTGTTCTTTTTACCGGGAAGGATTGCGAAGAAAGAATACCGGACTGTGCAGTATTGCAGGGTTTCGTGCATTTAATAATTACAGTACACGTTTGTTTACATAAATTATGCATATGAAACCTCTATCCGTTCTTTATTTTTTTGCCGTCCTTTTCGGTTTTTCTTTTCTTTCCTGTTCAAAATGGCCCTTGAAAACTCCTGTTGAAAGGAAAGACATCGTACTTACCAAAGCCCAAAAAGAAGTATTGGAGAGCAGTCAGGTGTTTGCCATTGACTTTTTTAAGGAAATGTGCAGGTACCTGGAGAAAGACAATTTGTTCGTTTCCCCTCTGAGTGCCTCTCTGGCGCTTTCTGCCGTAACAAACGGCGGAGCAGGGACTACCAGGGAAGATATGAAATCAGCCCTGGGGTTTGGTAACTTTTCTATGGAACAGATGAATGGTTTTTACAAAACGCTCGTTCCGGCGTTAAAAAAAGTCGATAATACAGTTGATTTGTTTGTTGCCAATGCCGTTTGGATAGAAAAAACGTTTCCCGTAAAAAATTCCTTTACAGGTTCTTTGAAAGATTATTACGATGCCTCTGTTAAAAAATTAGACTTTTCTGATCCAAAGGCACCGGAAACGATTAACAAGTGGTGCAAAGACAATACAAACGGAATGATCAAAAAGATCATTGACCGCATTGATCCCCAATACAAGCTGTTTTACACAAATGCCTTATATTTTAAAGGAGACTGGGAAAAAACTTTTGACAAAAAAGACAGCCGGGAAGGTCCGTTCCGGAATGCCTCGGGAAGTATTTCACAAGTTGTTTTTATGGAGCAGACGGAAACGTTTCGATACTACGCCCATGAAAAAACAGCTTTGGCCGAGCTTCCATATGGAAACGAAGCGTTCAGCATGGTTCTGGTACTACCCGATGAAGGGATTTCTGCAGAAGACCTGGCCTTGTCCCTGAACATAGCCATATGGAACGATTGGATGGAAGCACTTTCTCCGGCTAAGCTCCACCTGCGTATGCCGCGTTTTGAATTGGCTTTTGATACAGAAGACATGATGATGCCCGTATTGACTCGTATGGGTATGGGTATTGCCTTCGATTCGCAGAGGGCCGATTTTTCCAACATCAGCGAGATTCCGCTTTTTATAGATATGGTTAAACAGAGTGCCTGCATACAGGTAGATGAAGAAGGTACAAAGGCAGCTGCCGTAACGATAGTCGGAGTCGGAGTCACTTCTGCGGGACCGGGCCCGCAACCTATCCTTTTTCATGTGGACAGACCTTTTTTGCTTTTTATTAAAGAGAAAAGCACAGGAACCATTTTGTTTTCGGGACTTATCAAAAAATTGTAACATATGAAATCACTATCCGGTCTTTTATTGATGGTAGTCCTTTCCGGTTTTTCTACTTTTTCTTGCTCTAAATGGGAAAGAAATGGTTCAGTTGCCAGACAAGATATTGCCCTGACAAAAGCCCAGAAAGAAGTACTGGACAGGAGTCAGGTGTTTGCCATTGATTTTTTTAGGGAAATGGGTAAAGACTTTGAGAAAGGGAATTTGTTCATTTCTCCTCTAAGTGCATCTTTGGCACTCTCTGCAATAACCAATGGTGCTGAAGGTGTTACGCAAGAAAATATGAAAGCTGCTTTAGGTTTTCAAGCATTCCCTTTGGATTTGATGAACGATTTTTATAATAAATTGATTCCCGCGCTTCAGAAAGCCGATAGACAGGTAACAATCCATAGCGCCAACGCTGTATGGATTGAGCGAACATTTCCTGTAAAGAAACCGTTTTTAAATGTTTTGCAGCGTTATTACAGCGCCAGCGTAAACAAGCTGGATTTCAGCGACAGTAGATCGCCGGGTATTATTAACAAATGGTGTAGTGACCATACAAACGGAATGATTCCGGAGATTATTGATCGTATTGACCCTTCGTACAAACTGTTTTACACAAATGCATTGTACTTTAAAGGTGATTGGAAGAATAGCTTTGATAAGAAAAACAGTAATGAAGGACTGTTTTGGAATGCATCCGGTGCTTCTTCACAAGTTGTCTTTATGGAACAGACACAAACCTTTCCATACTACGAGGATGAAAGAGTGGCATTGGCTGAACTTCCATACGGAAATGAAGCTTTCAGTATGGTGATAGCCTTACCGTCAGAGGGTGTTACAGCAGAAGAATGTTTGCAATCGTTGACGATGGAAAAATGGAATACCTGGATGGAATTTTTATCTCCTGTGGAACTTCATGTCCGTATGCCACGTTTTGATCTGGAATTTGATTCAGAAGAAATGATGATTCCCGTGTTGAGCCGAATGGGGATGGGCATTGCTTTTGACGGAAACAGAGCGGATTTTTCAAATATCAGCGATATCCCTCTTTATATAGATCTGGTAAAACAAAACGCTCGTATTAAAGTAGATGAAAAAGGTACCGAGGCAGCGGCAGTCACTATCATTGGCATCAGATATGGTTCTGTCAATACAGGGCCTGTACCTTTCTATATAGATAGACCTTTTTTGCTATTCATCAAAGAGAAAAGTACAGGAACCCTCCTTTTTACAGGATTAGTAAGAGAACTATAATCTACAGGATTCAAAAAGAGATAATTTCATGGTACACGCGTATGGCAAAATTGTCTGTCATACCGGCGATGTAATCTATTACGGCTCTTTTATATTGAACGGAATCTGTAATATCGTATACAAGATCGTTTTCAAACCCGGTTTTTTCTTTTGATTTTAGATCTAAAGAACTGTATTTAATGAGCCACTCCTTAAAATACCGTAACAAAACGGGAAATTTATCTTTGTTTTCTTCTATTCGCTCCAGAACATCATCGCCGTAAAAAGTATTTAAAAAGTCAAATACGGTTCGTATGATGCAACGTGCATATTCCTGGTAATACAACAGCCGTGGGTGGTAATAAATGTGTTTGTAATTGAAGTCTTTGATCTCTACCAGCAGATCAAAATATTTATGGGAAAAATGCATGCCTTCTTCCGGAGAGGAATGTGTACATAAATCTTTAATAAACAACTCAATAAGAGCTGTGTTATTGGCAACAACCGCCCGTCCGTCTTCCATATCGTGTGGAAGCGGCACCTTTTTGAGAAGTTTGTTCAAATCTTCCAGCCTGTCCGGCTCCAGTAAATTCAACTCAATGGCATCTTCAATATCTCTACCCAAATAAGCAATCTTGTCAGCCAACTTCACTACACAGCCTTCCCACGTATAAGGCATGTATTGATTGGGTCTTTCTATCTGATCCAAATCAATGGCTTGTACCCTGGGGAACAGTCCGTTTTCATCCGTTTCTCCACAATGGGAAATGATTCCGTCCCTGACGGCATAGGTAAGCCTGAGGTTTTTGTGGATACCATAGGCATTGGGGAGGGTTGCTATTTTGTCTGCCGTATACAATCCGTTTTTTTCATGCCAGAAAGTATCGTCCCAATCCTGCATAATTTCTGAAAGCAAGGTTTCTCCTTCATGCCCGAAAGGACTGTGCCCCAGATCGTGTCCCAGAGCAATGGCCTGGGTCAGCTCCGTGTTGAGTCCCATAAACCGGGAAATGGTATAGCTGATGGAGGCCACATGGTTCACATGTTCCATACGTGTGCAAATGTGATCGTTTTGAGTGGCAAAAAAGACCTGTGTTTTATGTTTCAGCCGCCTGTAGGATGTACAATGCAAAATGCGGGAGTAATCTCTGTAAAACGGTGAACGTGTCTCGTCTTGCTTTTCTTGGTGAGGATAAAAATCTTTGCCTCTTTGCAAGGATTGCTCCCATTTGGAGTGGGAAGGTCCCAGCTTACCTTTTTCAAATAAACCGGGTATCATTCTCTTATTCATAGACCTCGTATGTATTTTTCCCAGGCCCAGGCACTGGTTAATGTTTCTTCAGTGGACACTTGAGCTTTCCATCCCAATTGTTTATTGGCACGTGATGTGTCTGCCCACACTTCCGTAACATCACCCTCCCGGCGTTTCGTTATGCGGTAGGGTACTTTCACCTTATTGACTTCCATAAATTTGTGAACCAGTTCCATTACGGACAGCGGTTTTCCTGTTCCCACATTAAAAACCTCACACATTCCGTCTGAGCGCTTATCTTCCAATTTTTTCAGGGCGTGTACGTGAGCCCTGGATAAATCCGTAACGTCAATATAATCACGCAGAGCAGTTCCGTCCGGAGTGGGGTAGTCGTTTCCGAAGATTTGAAGCTCCTTTCGTATGCCGGCAGCCGTTTGTGTGATAAACGGCACCAGGTTGTTGGGAATACCTCGGGGCAGTTCTCCAATAAGGGCCGAGGGGTGGGCGCCGATGGGATTGAAATACCGCAAGATGATGCCTTGTATTTCAGGATGAGCTTTTACCGCATTTACAAGGATGTCTTCACAAATTTGCTTGGTGTGTCCGTAAGGATTTGTTGCAAGACCTCTGGGAGTATCTTCCGTAACCGGTAAGATATCCGGTTGTCCGTATACGGTAGCCGATGAGGAAAAAACTACATTACCTCCGCCATATTCCAGCATAACTTCTAAAAGCGTTAGAAAGGAAGTAATATTATTATAGTAATACAGCAAAGGCTTTTCGACACTTTCTCCAACGGCTTTGTAGGCAGCAAAATGGATAACTCCGTCAATTCTATGTTTTTTGAATATCCTCTTTACATCTTCTGTTTTACAGCAATCGGCTTCGTAAAACGGTATTTTGCAGCCTGTTATTTTTTCTATCCCTTTCAAACACGTGGTATCTGAATTGGAAAAATTATCTGCAATTACAGTATGGTAGCCGGCATCCAGCAAAGCAACGGCTGTATGGCTGCCTATGTATCCGGCTCCTCCCGTTATGAGTATTGTCTTCATTTATACAAAGATAAAAAAACCGATTGAGAACAGTTTCTCAATCGGTTTTTGTTTATGAATTAGTCTTTTTTCCTGACTTTCAGGAATTGGGAGAAACAATAGCAGCTTGTGCAGCGGCCAGCCTGGCTATGGGAATTCTGAAAGGCGAGCAGGAAACGTAAGTTAATCCCAATTTATAGCAAAAATGTACTGACTGGGGATCTCCACCGTGCTCACCGCAAATACCCAGTTCAATATCGGGGTTTGTCAAGCGGCCTTTTTCGACAGCTGTTTCCATAAGCTTTCCAACAGAAGATTCGTCTATGTGTTGGAAAGGGTCAAAAGGCAGAATCTTTTTGTTGATGTATTCACCCAGGAATGAGCCGATGTCGTCTCTAGAAAATCCGAAAGTCATCTGAGTAAGGTCGTTTGTTCCGAAGGAGAAGAATTGGGCGTTTTGTGCCATTTCATCAGCCAACAGGGTGGCACGCGGTATTTCTATCATCGTGCCGTATACGTAATCAAAGGTAATACCAAATTGGTCCTGAACTTCTTTATGTACTTTGTCACATATCGCTTTTTGATCGTCCAGTTCTTTGACAGTGAGTGTCACAGGAACCATGATTTCCGGTTTGGGATTTAAACCTTCTTTAATCAATTCTGCAGCGGCCGTAAAAATGGCACGGAACTGCATCTCGGAAATTTCCGGATATGAAATCCCCAGACGCACTCCACGGTGTCCCATCATGGGATTGACTTCTTTCAGCAAATCTGACCTTCTGATTACTTCTTCTACGGTAATGTTCAATTCTTTGGCCAGTTCTTTCTGTTTCTCTGCAGTTTGTGGCACGAATTCATGCAACGGAGGATCCAGTAAACGGAAGGTGAGCGGGAGACCGTCCATGACCCGTAAAGTTTCTTTAGCTGCCGTTTTTACGTAAGGAGCCAGTTCGAGGAGAGCCAGCTTCCTTTCACCTGTATTCTCAGAGAGGATAATTTTGCGCAGTTTACTTAAAGGAGCTTCGGCATTTTTCCCGTAGAACATATGTTCAATCCGGAACAAACCGATTCCCTCGGCTCCGAAATCTAAAGCCGTTTGGGCATCTTCCGGAGTATCGGCATTGGCTCTTACCCCCATGGTCCGGAATGAATCGACCATTTTCATAAATTCTTTGAACCTGGGATTCTCGGAAGCGTCCATGGTTTCTACAGCAGAGTCGTAGACAAAACCACGTGTTCCGTTCAGGCTGAAAACGCTGCCTTCCGGATATTCTTTTCCGTTAATGTTCATTACGCGGCGTTTCAAATCCAGATGAACGGCCTCACAGCCTACAATGGCACATTTGCCCCAGCCGCGGGCAACCAATGCGGCGTGAGAAGTCATTCCACCGCGTGCCGTAAGCAATCCGTCTGCTACACGCATACCTTCCACATCTTCCGGATTGGTTTCTTCCCTTACCAGGATGACACGTTTTCCTTTACTGTGCCAGGTAACGGCATCTTCTGCCGTAAATACCAGTTGACCGACAGCACCTCCGGGACCGGCCGGCAATCCTTTGGCTACCAGGTTGGCTCGTTTTTCTGCATTAGGATCGAGAATGGGGTGTAGCAATTCGTCCAACTGGGTCGGAGCCACGCGCAAGACTGCCGTTTTACGATCTATCAACCCTTCCAACAGCATATCCATGGCCATGTTCAAGGCGGCAACTCCGGTCCGTTTACCTACCCGGCATTGCAACATCCACAATCGTCCGTCTTGAATGGTAAATTCAATATCCTGCATGTCCCGGAAATGGGCTTCCAGGTTTTTCTGGATTTGGTTAAGTTCACCATAAACTTTGGGCATAGAACTTTCTAAAGAAGCCAGGTGTCTGTTTTGGTCGTTTTTGGTGGCTTCATTCAAAGGGTTCGGGGTACGAATTCCGGCCACAACGTCTTCTCCTTGCGCATTAACCAGCCATTCACCATAGAATTTGGCTTCTCCGGTAGCCGGGTTACGTGAAAAGGCAACACCGGTTGCTGAATTATCGCCCATATTTCCAAATACCATAGATTGTACGGTTACAGCTGTACCCCATTCGTCAGGAATATTCTCTATCCTGCGATAGGCAATAGCGCGCTTCCCGTTCCAGGATTTAAAAACGGCGCCGATACTACCCCATAGTTGCTCCATAGCATCGTCGGGGAAAGGTTGACCCAATACTTCAAGGACTTTTTTCTTGAAAACGTCACATAGTTCTTTCAGGTCATCCGAAGTAAGGTCTGTATCTGATACGTATCCTTTCTCTTTTTTCACTTGCTGCAGTATGCCATCCAGCTGTACGCGTATGCCTTTTCCGTCTTCCGGCTCTACACCTTCCGCTTTCTCCATGACTACGTCCGAATACATCATAATCAGACGACGGTAGGCGTCGTACACAAAACGGGGATTGTTGGTTTTCTTAATCAATCCTTCAATGGTTGCTGAACACAGACCGATATTTAATACCGTTTCCATCATACCGGGCATAGAGCTTCTGGCTCCCGAACGGCACGATACCAACAACGGGTTTTCGGGATCGCCAAAACGGGCTTGCATGATGTGTTCTGTCTTTTTCAAAGCCTCGGCCACTTCTTGTGATAATCCTTTTGGGTAACTGCATCCTAATGCATAATACTCTGTACAACACTCTGTTGTAATAGTAAAACCTGCCGGTACAGGAATCCCCAAAAGGCACATTTCTGCCAGGTTGGCTCCTTTGCCTCCCAGCAGATTTTTCATAGAACCATCCCCATCAGCGGTTTTTCCGCCAAAGCTGTAAACTCGTTTAATTTCTGACATAAAAATTTGTATAAGGTTATATTATAGATAAATATCCGATATTATTCTGCAAAAATAATAAAAAAGTTACAATATGTTGCCGGCCAGTTCTGCCAAACGGCTTCTTTCTCCTTTCACCAAATTCACATGAGCAAACAAATCCTGACCTAACATTTTGTCTGTCAGATAAGTAAGACCATTAGAATGCCTATCCAGATAAGGTTGATCTATTTGATGAATATCTCCGGTAAATACCAGTTTACTGCCTTCTCCGGCTCTGGTTATGATGGTTTTGACTTCGTGAGGAGTAAGGTTTTGTGATTCATCCACAATAAAGAAAACCTTGGAGAGGCTTCTTCCTCGTATGTATGCCAAAGGAGAAATAAGCAGTTTTTCTGAACGTTGCATTTCTTCTATACGCACGTATTCCCGGCTGTTTGGCTTCAGACTTCCTTTGATAACACTCAGGTTATCCATAAGGGGTAACATGTAGGGCGCCAATTTTTCTTTTATATCTCCCGGCAAAAAACCCATTTCCTGACTTCTGAGTGGGATAACAGGGCGGGATAACATAATTTGATCGTAGTCTTTCTCCAGAGCAAGTGCTGCAGCCAATGAAAGAAGCGTTTTACCTGTACCGGCAATGCCGGTCAGGGACACTAATTTGATATTTTGATTAAGCAGTGCGTCCAGTGCAAAATTTTGTTCGCTGTTGCGCGGTGTGATACCGTAAGCCCTGTGGTTTGGTACAGGAACAAGTACTTTTTTTGACGCCATGTATCTGGCCAAGGCTGTACCGTCTTTGTTCTGCAGTACGTAATACTGGTTGTCGTAAGCATTTTTTAAATCTATGTCTGCTGCATTCAGTCCTTCAGGCGACTGGTATAATTGGGCCATAACAGCCGAAGGTACGTCCTGGAGGTATACAATTCCTTTTGACAGAACAGTGATATTCTCCTCTTTTACTTTGCCGGTCAGGTAATCCTGAGCCTCTATACCCAAGGCTTTTGACTTGATACGTAAATTGATGTCTTTTGTGACCAGGATTACTTTCCGTTCCGGATATTTTTCCTTAAAATAATGGGCAGTAGATAAGATGCGGTGGTCAGGAATATCTTTGTAGAGCGCATCTTTTAACGTTTCGGGAAAAGGATGACCCGGCTCCACTTTCAGCCGCCCTTTTCCACCTCCCATACCAATCCAGTCGTCTAACATTTTGTCTCCCAGAATTCTGTCCAGCTCTCTTGAAAATTCCCTTGCATTGTAATTGATTTGCTCGTTACCTTTTTTAAAACGGTCCAATTCTTCTATTACTACGATGGGAATTACAAGGTCATTTTCTTGAAAATTGCCAAGGGCTTTATGGTCGTGCAATAACACATTCGTGTCCAGCACAAATATTTTTGGAAGGGTTGTCATAAGGCAAATGTAAGGAAAAAAGCATACATTCGCACCGTTATGAATTACAAGCAGGCTGTTACTTATCTTATTTCACATTTCCCTCAATATCAGAAGACAGGTATGGCCGGATACAAACCTTATCCGGCACGGATGTTATCGCTTGTTTCGTGGCTGGGAAATCCTCAACTTTCCTTTCCGTGTATTCATATAGCAGGCACAAACGGCAAAGGATCGGTGGCACATATGCTGGCTTCTGTGTTACAAACAGCGGGATTGCGTACAGGTTTATACACTTCTCCGCATTTGATTGATTTCAGAGAGCGGATTAAAGTAAACGGCCAAATGATTTTCGAAAAAAACGTGGCTTCGTTTGTTACTAAATTCGTAGAAAAAAGGATACCGGAAATAGGAGAGGAAAAACCTTCTTTTTTTGATATGACAACAGCTATGGCTTTTCAATACTTTGCAACGGAAGAAGTAGATATAGCCGTTATAGAAACGGGATTGGGAGGAAGGCTTGATTCAACAAACATCCTTACTGCTCCATCTGTCTTACTTTCCATAATCACAAATATAGGTCTGGATCACTGTGACATATTAGGACAAACCAAAGAAAGCATTGCAAAAGAAAAGGCAGGTATCATTAAGCAGGGCGTTCCTGTGGTTCTGGGTGAATACGATGCAGCTGCATTTCCCGTCATACAGCAGCAAGCTGCCCGGCAAGGGTCTCGGCTCGTGTGTGCTTACGAAAATACCAACGAGAGCTTCCCTGTAGAAGGCGACAACTTGTACCAAAGAAAAAACGTTTTGACGGCCGTTACCGCATTGTCCGTTCTCAAAGAAACACAGCCTCATTTGATGGCTTGTGTAACGGAAGCGTCCGTTGCAGAGGGTTTACAATATTTTAAAACACGCACCGGTTTAAGGGGCCGATGGGAACGTGTAAGAGAAAATCCTACAGTCATTCTGGATACGGGACATAATGCAGCCGGACTGAGTTATTTGAGAAAGCAGTTGACTTATGAAAAGTATGATAAATTGTATATTGTGTATGGGGTTGTGCGGGAAAAAGAGTTGTCGCTGATGGCCCACTTATTGCCAGACAACGCGTGGTATTTTTTTACACAACCGTCTATTGAAAGAGCCATGCCGGCAAAGCTTCTTAGTGATTGGGCCGTGGTGCAAGGCTTTCGTGGAGAAGTAGTGCCCGATATCAGGGAAGCTTATAACAAGGCACTCTCCGGTGCCGGGACGGGTGATTTGGTTTTAGTAACAGGTAGTACTTTTACCGTTGCCGATGTGTTGTCAAACTTTTTTTGCACGTAAAAAAAATACGTGTATATTTGCAGTCCCTTTTGGGAGCTTAGCTCAGCTGGTTTAGAGCACCTGCCTTACAAGCAGGGGGTCGGAAGTTCGAATCTCCCAGCTCCCACAACAACCTCTCGATAAAGATTATTCCTGACGAGAGGTTGTTTCTTTTATAAGAATACAATCTTGCCATCCCATTCCGTTTAACATACGCATCCAGTGCAAAGCTTCACTGCGTGCCCGGAATACCTGGGACACGTATGTATACAGACCTGTTTCAACGTGAATAACGGAAATGCTGATGTTTGGTAATTTTTTTGTTAAAGGTGCAAAATAACGCTCTATATCTTCAAGCGGTTCCCGTAGAGCCAGGAACTGTAAACGATACCCTTCTGCTACAGGCGGTTTTACAGCTGCGGTATCCGGTTTGGGTATTTCTTTGACAGGTTTTTCAACCGTAACCACCGGTTTTTCTACAGGGGGTTTTACAGCTGCGGTATCCGGTTTGGGTATTTCTTTGACAGGTTTTTCAACCGTAACCACTGGTTTTTCTACAGGCGGTTTTACAGCTGCGGTATCCGGTTTGGGTGTCGGTCGATCTTCTTTTTTCGTCATAAGGCCTGCCTCGGCATTTACGGAAATGATAAATTCCAAATCGTATACTATGTCTCCGTCCATGGAGGGTTCAATAGTGAAAGGTATGAAAGCCGGAGATGCGGTCATGTCTAATTTTGTCATCTGATTTGGATCTATGGCTGCCAGATAATCTCCCGGAGCGAGCCCAATAAAACTAAAATAACCGTCAGATTCTGTCATCGTAGAATGCTTGAAGACAGTATCTTTATTGAAAAAATGAACGGTAATTCTTCCTTGTCCTTTTAAAGTATGCTCTGTGCGTAAATACACTTCTCCTGAAGCTTCCCCCATGACTACTACCGGAATGTCAATTTGTTTAAATTGATTGGGGTCTACTTTGACACTCATGGTATTGTAGGGTAGTTTCCATGCAATGTTGTCAAGATTTTTGCCATCCAGGGTAACAAGATAGTCTGTATAGGGTTGTAGTTCATAAATACGTGTAAGTGTATCGCGTTCGTTGTGTCGAATTCTTCCTCCACTTACCCTCACTTCTAAACCGGAAACTTTTGGTTCCCCTTTATCCCACACACCGTTCCAGTTTAAATCCAAAAAAGGACGCAATACCATGCCACCTCTTCCGACACTACTTCTGTTATTGAATCCAACATATTTTGAACGTGAATCCAGCATCATGCTTCCACTGAACGTTTCAACAAAAGAAAACACTTTGTTGGTCTTTCGGGCAGAGAAACCTATTTGCGCAAAAGAAAAATCATAACGCATCCCCAATTCTATATTAGACGATCCGTAAAGAAAGTTTTTTTCATACGACATGTTGATATATCCACTGTTACCTATACGTTTTTCAAGAGCCACTCGTGCAGAAACAAATTTGCCCTGAGTGTAGCTGAATTGTGTTTGTGGATTAAGAACAAAAGAGAAAGGCAAACGGAAAGAAAAGGAAAGATTACTAAAAATATTAGGTTTGGCAAAATGTGAAAAAGATGCAAAGGTTGTCAGGTTGGAGCTGACATTCTTAAAATTACCTGAAAGCAATAGTTCAGCCGTCGTGAATTTACTGTTAGGCATCACAATTTGGTTAGCTCCAATTCTGGAATATAAAGAAAATCTTTTGGCTCTTATAGGTATAGATATTGATATCTTTCTGTCCTCCAGATAGTTAATGTTTATAGCCTTCTGGTCTTTATCATATTTAATATAATTGAGTTCTAGTTGAATATCTGATGGCAGACGCCAGTTAAGAGTTCCTTTCACATTTACCTTATGGATATACTCTCCCGTTATCAACAAGCTGGGTAACAATCTTACAGAAGCATGAGCGAAAGGCATGAAAGGAATAGAGCTAATGGAAGACAGATATTCTACACCGGCTCCCAGGGTCATAAACCTGCTGACTCCGTAGTCCATGTCTATTCTGGAAAATCGGCTCCAAAGCGTATCTTCCACTACACCGGCCGATACTCTGTATTCAAAGGTTCCGGCCGGAAGAAAATTGTAAGGAATATTAAGAATTTGTTCTTTGTAACGTTCTTCCCCCCATGGACCGTAAAATTGCAATTTGATACTTGTATTTCCATATACCATAGGTACTTCAAACGAATAAAAACCCGAGGCGTCTGCTTTTTGATAATCTATCAGCACATTGTTAACGTACAGTTCTACCATCCAGTCAGGTTCTGTAAAATCGCTGAGCCTATAGGTTCCGAAGGATTGGCGATACGTTGTGGGTGTATTTGTCAGTTGTACCCCTAAAACGGGATAAGTTATGGTGGAGGCAGAAAAAGTGCTGATTTTTCCAACAACTGCCTGACGCATAAACTTAATATCATTGTTAACAAAACGCCATTCGTAAAACTGATTTTTAAGTTGGAAACCGGTTCTTGTATCGTAGTTAAGACGGGCATTTGTTTCTCCACCGGCAAAGTTACCTCCCAAATTTAATGTCACACGTGCATCTTTATCACCACCAATTTGTTGTGTCAGAACAGCGTTCCAGTCAGCCATACCAAAATGAAAGAAAGGATATTTGCGACCTATGGAGGTATCGGCCACTATTTCTCCACGGAATTTACCAAGATTTTTCCTCATTTGTTCCTGTCTCATCTCTCTGATTACAGGCAGTTCGATGCTCGTATTCATGGTAACCGACAGGCTTCTGAAGTTAAAACTACAATCTAAATCAAAGATTTGTCCGAAGTATTCAATTTTTAAGTATAAGCCTGTCTCAGACCTGATTAAATCTGAGGGTTTTAAGGTATATTCTTTGCCTTTATAAGTAATTTTGTTATTTACTCGGTCTATTTCGTATACTGCTTCTTCTGTTATAAAGAATCCACTTATTACATCAAAACCTGGTGTGTATGTATTTTTGATTTTAAGAAAGTCAAAAATATCAATTATTGATAAATAGATATCTGTATCTCCAATAACACCTGAAATATCGGCTCCTCCAATACGGGGAACCGAAAAATAAATGGCCATCTCTTCAAAATACTCATCTTCGGTTGTTTGTGAAAAAACAGTTCCTGAAATAAATAAGAAGCTGATTGTCAGAAGTAAAGAGAATATTTTTAAGTTGCATCTTATTTCAGAGTGCATAAAAATAAGGCAATAATATTATAAATTTCACAAAAGTAGTGAAATTTATAATATCAAGAGTACCTTAATCTGTAATGGTCAATTATAAGAAAGGATCAAATGGCAAGAACCCTGATAATTTCCCGGGTTCTGTCCAAGCAAAACATTGACATTACCAGACAATTGTAAAACCTGGTCTGCGTTCCTTAGCGCTGTTTTGTTAGCGTTGATTGAGGTATCCTCCACTGGTGTGTAAGACGTTTCCAGTACTACCGCATCTCCATTTTCACCTACGAGAATAGCAGAAGATAAAGCTACATTAAAAGCCAGATTCTCTTCTGTCAGAACAGCAACTTCTCCAAACACAATAATGTCTGAGTCTGTAACAGTTATGAATTCCGGGGAGGATGTTGTTTCTGAAAGGAAGACCTTATGTGAAACAACATTCACGACATCAACAATTTCAGCTGAAACGTGACCTGTAACAACCACCTGAGCACGGATTGGATAAATAATGAACAAGCTCAGGTAAAGAGCGGATAAATAAAAAATGGTTTTCATAGCCACAAAGGCTTTTCTTATCCCAAATATAAAATTTTTAATTATAAAAACCAAATAAAAGTGTAAACTTTTTGTGCTCTTTAAAATTATTACCTGCGCTTTGAACCTGAAAACAAAGAAATATAATAAAACAGAGTGGCCAACGAGCTCAACGCAGCTACCACGTATGTATAGGCAGCAGACTTTAAAGCCTCTTTTGCCATGGGGTATGTTTCATAATCGGTTATTCCGGAAGTATTTAGCCAGACAAGCGCCCTTTTGCTGGCGTTGATTTCTACCGGCAATGTAATGAAACTGAAAAGAGTGGTAAGGGCAAAAAGCACAATACCTGTCAGCATAAGTTGGGGAAAGGTGTTAATCATGAACATCCCGGCCAGAATCAGCCACATCACCCATTGCGAAGCAAAATGAACGGCAGGCACCAGGGCAGATCTCATTTTTAGCGGAGCGTATCCGGTAGCATGTTGTACAGCGTGTCCGCATTCATGGGCGGCAACCGCAGCAGCCATAACAGAGCGGCTTGCATAGACTCCTTCGCTTAGGTTAACGGTACGGGTTATGGGGTTGAAATGATCTGTCAGTCTGCCGCGCACTGAAATTACTTGAACATCCGTAATACCATTTTCCTGAAGCATTTTGCGGGCCACTTCCGCACCTGTCAGTCCTGCAGAAATTGTGATTCTTGAATATTTCCTGAATTTTGACTGAAGAGATACTTGTACAACCCAGCTGAGAAGCACTATACCAATAAAAACCATCCAATAAAGGGATACTGTTGAAGTTACTTCCATATCTAATTTTTGATTATAGATAACAAATACGATGCCGAGTGTAATTATTTGTATATTTGTTTAATTAACTCAATGATTATGTCAACTTTATGTAAATGTAAAACCGTCTTTCTGACGGTAGCGGCATTAGGTGCCATATTGTCATGTGGAACTCGTTATACCTATGAAAGGGTAGAAGGAGATCCGTTAAACGCACGCATATATACTTTGGACAATGGCTTAAAAGTCTATATGACGGTAAATAAAGAAACCCCAAGAATACAGACGTATATAGCTGTTAAAGTGGGTGCTAAGGATGACCCGGCAGAAACAACCGGGTTGGCGCACTACTTTGAACATCTCATGTTTAAAGGTACCAGTACTTTTGGAACACAGAATTATGCACTGGAAAAGCCCTTGCTGGATCAGATAGAAGCGCTCTTTGAAGAGTACAGACAAACAACGGATGCCCGGCAAAGAAAAGAAATATACCGTCTTATTGACAGCGTTTCATTGGAGGCATCCAAGCATGCTATTCCCAATGAATATGATAAATTGATGTCGGCTATAGGAGCCACAGGCACCAATGCCGGCACCAGTTACGACCAGACGGTGTATATAGAAGATATTCCATCCAATCAAATCAGGAATTGGGCAAAGATTCAAGCAGCACGTTTTTCGGATAACGTTATTCGCGGTTTTCATACAGAGTTGGAGACAGTATATGAAGAGAGCAATATGTACGCCGCTATGGATAGTGATAAAGTATTGGAAAAGCTATTGGCGGCTTTATTTCCATCGCATCCTTACGGAACACAGACTGTATTGGGGACACAAAACCACTTGAAGAACCCCTCCATCACCAATATAAAGGAGTATTACAAAACGTTCTACGTACCCAATAATATAGCTATCTGTTTGTCAGGTGATTTTGATCCCAATGAAATGATTGCCATAATAGATGAGTATTTTGGTGATTGGGAAGCTAATCCGGAACTACCGGATCGTCAGCCAACGCAGGAAAAGCCGGTAGAGGGGCCCGTAACGCATAGTGTTTGGGGACTGGAATCCGAATACGTAACCATGGGATGGCATGGGCCGCATGTATCATCAGATGAGGATGCTTTATTTACCGTTTTGGGAGAAGTTCTCAGCAATGGAACAGCCGGTATTTTAGATCTGGAGTTGAATCAGCAGCAAAAAGTATTGTATTCCACGGCCTTTGCATACATGCTGGCCGATCGAAGTCTGTTGGTTATGCAAGGAAATCCCAAACAGGGACAAACGCTGGAAGAGGTTAAAAATCTGCTGCTGAGCAGCCTTGATAAAATCAGAGAAGGAGATTTTGAGGAATCGTTGTTAACAGCTATTATTAACAATTACAAACTCAGTATGATGCGTAGGCTTGAAAACAACAGGGGAAGGGCCAATCTGTTTGTTAGTTCTTTTACCAACGATATACCCTGGGAAAGACAAATCAAATTTATAGAGAGGATGGAGGCTGTTACCAAAGAAGATTTGGTAGCGTATGTCAAGGAGCATTTTAAGGAAGACAATTATGTGGTTATCTATAAAAAGCAAGGACCTGATCCCAATTATATTAAGATTGAGAAACCGGAGATTACTCCTATTTATATGAACCGTGATACGTCTTCTGCTTTTTTGAAAGAAATACTTGCAACCCGCGTGAAACCCATTAAACCGGTTTTCGTTGATTTCCAAAAAGATTTCAAAAAGAAAAAACTTGCGGAGGGAGTGGAAATGGTGTATGTTCCCAATACGCTGAATGATTTGTTTACTTTAACATTGGTATTTAATGTAGGTAATAACCACGATAATGCACTATCCACGGCTTTAAGTTATCTGGAATATATTGGAACGTCAGAAAAATCAGCGGCAGAGGTTAAACAAGCTTTTTATGAAATGGCTTGTTCTTACTATGCGCAAGTTTCACAAAATACATGTACCATTACACTAAGTGGCTTGGCGGAGAATATGGAGCCGGCTCTGGAACTTCTTGTAGCATTGGGCCTGGATGCCCAACCTGACCAGGAAGTATACACAGCCATGGTTCACAATATTTTGAAAAACAGAGTCGATGCCAAAGCAGACCAGAGGACATGTTTTCAACGTTTGCAAATGTACATGCAATACGGTCCGGAAAATTCGGCTACTCAAATCATTTCGGAAGAAACATTGCGGAAAACAACTCCTGACGAGCTTTTGGCCAAGGTTAGAGCATTGTTTTCATACGGCGTAGACGTCTATTATTACGGCCCGGAAAACATGGATAAAGCAGGTAACATCTTTACGACCGTTTATCCTGTTCCGGAGATTCCCAAGGAGAATCCGGAAAAAATTCATTATTATCCGCAAATCATAGAGAGCAACAAGGTGTTTTTAGCTCCATACAAAGCCAATCAATTGTATTATGCCACATACTCTGCAAGAGAAGGAGAAACATACGAAGAGGTTCCCTACACCTTGGCAAATATGTATAATGAATATTTTGGTTCTTCCATGAATGCTATTGTATTCCAGGAAATGAGAGAGGCGAGGGGACTTGCTTATAGCGCTACTGCAAGATATAGTGAACCGAATCAGATACAAGAAGGATTCCCGTATACCTTCTCCAGTTTTATTGCTACACAAAATGATAAAATGGCGGAAGCTATGAAAGCTTTCCATGATATCATCAACGATATGCCTGAATCTGAGAAATCGTTCTCCCTGGCTAAGGAGGGCTTGTTAAGTACGTTGCGTACGGATAGGATTACGGGAAGAGCCTTGCTGAATTATTACATCAGAGCAAAAGAAAGAAATCTGTGGACAGACAGAAGAAAGGAGTTGTTTAACCAGGGCCAAACCGTTGAACTTGAGGACATTGTTAGATTTCAAAAAGAATGGATACAAAACAGGCCGACGGTCTACGGTATCTTAAGTGACCTGGAAGCACTGGATGTGAACTATTTATCAGATTATGGTCCGGTCGTGCTGTTAGGTCTGGAAGATATTTTTGGCTATTAAGTTTATGTAGAGGATTCAGGCCCGTTCGTAGATAAAAATGACCGGTTGGTAGATATAATAACGTTTTAAAGAAATACTGTTTGTTTATATTGAACTTGTCGGTTAACTTTGTGACTAGGATAAATAATGAATGGTTTTTGAACTAAAAACGAACACAAAAAAGATGCGAAATCTTTTTTACAGGTGGGAAATCTAATCCCGCCTTTTTTTTTAAGAAAAGGCACTGTCTAAACCTTAAATTTGTTACTTATGTTGTATCTTCGCTCCTAATTCCCATGGCAGCTCATAACGAATACCATATAGACAAGGAGCTTAAAAAACTGAGAAGGCTGGAAAATCTGACTTTTTGGGGATTTACCGGTGCAGCCCTGCTCAGTCCTGTTTTACTCCAACAGCATGTTTTTATCCTTTGGGCTATTCTTGCACCTTTTTTCTTTGGCTTGGTGCTGCACCATTATCTATACGTTCCTTTCTTTTTATTCAAGGGGAATTTTTTTACATATGTTTTTCTCCTTTTTATTTTGTTATTGGGAATCGTCTTTGGATGTGAGGCAATTATTAACATATTGGATGTTAAATACGGAGCAAGATGGTCCAATTATATACCTTATGAATCTACTTTATTAAGTAATTTCTTCATTGCTTTGCTGTTAATGGGCATGAATGTGGCAGTTCGACTGGTTTTTCACAGCATCAAGGAAAAGATGCTGACCCATGAAGCCGATAATAAATTGATGAGGTATAAGATGGAATTTTTACAGTTTCAGATAAGTCCTCATTTTTTAATGAATACATTGAACAACATTCACGTATTGGTTGATACAGATGAGGAAAAAGCTAAAGAGGCCATTGTTAGTTTATCTCGTCTTTTACGTCATATGTTGTATGAAAGTACGCCGGATAGCACCCCGTCTTTTACCCGGCAAATGGAAGTGTTCAGGTCGTATTGCAATCTGAATCTATTGCGTCACGGAGACAATGTCAGATTAAATATTACGGTACCTAATGATATGCCAAATATTCAACTGCCTCCTCTTATTATAATCGTATTTATAGAAAACGCATTTAAGCACGGTATTGTATATGGAGAAGACACCCTTATAAATATGAACTTTTGGGTAGAACCGGGTTGGTTCCATTTTTCTATCACCAATTCGATTTTTCCGGACAAACCAAAATCTGTGAAAGAAGGAGGGCTGGGTATAAAGAATGTGACAGAACGCCTTAACCTGCTATATGGTGAAAATTACAAATTAACTATGGGAGAAAATGAAAAAAGAACGGAATATTGTGTACATTTAGAACTCCCAATAGAAATGAAATTATGAAAATCAGGTGTATTGTTATAGATGATGAGCCATTGGCGCTTCAGCAAATGGTGAACTATGTGGAGAAAATTCCGTACCTGGAACTTGTTAAAGCCTGTACCGGACCAACAGAGGCGATGGAGATTATGGCTACTGAAAAAATTGATGCCATATTTACAGATATCGAGATGCCCGATATCAACGGTATGGAGTATATACGTTCCTTAAAAGACAGGCCGATAATTGTGTTTGTAACGGCTTATTCTGATTTTGCGGTACAAGGATTTCAGGTAGATGCTACTGAT
Organism: Bacteroidales bacterium; assembly: GCA_049652385.1. Taxonomy (GTDB): domain Bacteria; phylum Bacteroidota; class Bacteroidia; order Bacteroidales; family UBA932; genus DMER64. Next base: position 209,118 of record JBASDX010000008.1, read on the forward strand.
TATCTGTTGAAACCCTTTAGTTTGACAGATTTTATGAGGAGTGCAGAAAAGGTTAAGCAACAGTATGAGCTGAGAACGGCTGCCCTTATAACCAAAGACAGGGCAACTGATGCAGTGGCGGTAGAGGAAGAAGATAGCGGAGCCCCGGGGTGGGATAGCGAATACGTTTTTGTAAGAGCCGATTCCCGTACAGTAAGATTGAAGATATCGGACATTCAGTACATAGAGAGTAGAAGGGAGTACGTAGTCATTTTTTCAGAAAATAGTCATCCTGTAATGACGCTTTTTAGTTTAAAAACCATTGAAGATCGATTGCCTAAAGATATTTTTATGAGGGTACACAGGTCTTTTATTGTGAATTTATCCAAAATATCAGAAGTGGTTCAGAACCGTATTATATTTGACAAAGAGAACAGTGTTCCTATTGGAGAACAATATAAGAAAGATTTCCAGAATTTCTTGAACCAGTACTTCCTGAAATAGTCCGCTATGCGGTATTTTCTACAGAGCATACGACCTCGCACTCTGCTTCTGTCCTGTTCCGCTGTTATGGCCGGTGCGTTTCTGGCACAAGGTGATGGTTTTTTTTCCTGGTATACATTTTTGTTATTAATATTCACAGCTTGTCTTTTACAAATTTTATCGAATTTGGTAAATGAGATAGGAGATTGGAGAAAGGGAACAGACAAAGAGCAACAGTCAAGAAGGCCTTTAAGTTTGCAGAGCAATTCATTATCAGAAGGTAAGTTTATCAATTTTATCAAGATTGTGGCTTTGTTGTCTGCAATTTCCGGTTTGACTTTGATTCGAGTTGCATTGGGCAGTTATTTCAGAACCGATGCTTTGTTTTTTTTGTTTTGGGGAATGATTTCCATGGTGGCAGCCGTTTTTTATTCTGCCGGGAAAAAGCCTTATGGATATTACGGAATGGGAGATTTGGCCGTTTTCCTTTTTTTTGGTCCCGTATCCGTTATCGGTAGTTATTACCTAATGTCTCAATTATTGGATGTGAAAGTATTATTAATTTCCGGAGTTATGGGATTGCTTTGTACGGCCGTTCTGAATGTTAATAATATAAGAGATTTTGAGAATGATAAGAAGTATGGGAAAAAGACGCTGGCCGTTGTTATATCGCAGTTGGGGAAAAAAGAAGGCAATACGACGCCGGCAAAACGGTATCAGTATATACTTATTGGGGTTGCCTTGCTACTTTCTATTATTTTCATAATGAAAACTGATTTTTGTTGGTATTTGTTTTTGCCATCCCTTCCTTTTTTTGTAGTCCATTTGATTATGGTACGGTTATACCACGGCCGGACGCTTGATAAAGCCTTGCTTTTTTTGATTTTAGGTGTAGGTTTTTACGCGCTTTCTTTTGTTTTTGATTCCCTTTTATTTTAAACGTTTTCTTTTAGGGTATGTTATGCGGGAGTGGTACATCTCCTGCACCTGAACGTTAAGTACCTCTTGTATTTTTCGCAAATCTCTGTAAGTGATATCTGCATTTTGCAATTGGTCTTCAGAAATGCGCTGTAGTACCATTTTATTGACTAAGGCTGAAATACTTTCCGGAGTATAATCTTTCAGACTTCTGCAGGCAGCTTCAACAGCATCTGCCAGCATGACAACAACATGTTCTCTTGTTGTGGGGAGTTGGCCTTCGTAAGTAAAATCTTCTGTGTTGTCGGGGTCTCCTCCTTCATTGCACCAAGCAATATAGAAAGCTTCCGTTCTTGTTCTTCCGTGGTGGGTCTCGATAAAATCACTCACCAGTGTAGGTAAACCGTATTTTTTGGCCAAAATTTTTCCATCTTCAACATGTTGAATAATGATTCTTGCGCTTTCTCTTGGATTGAGCAAAGTATGAGGATTAAATCCGGCCGCTTGATTTTCTGCAAAATATTGTGGATTGTTTATTTTTCCAATATCATGGTATAAAGAGCCAACACGGCATAAAAGGGCATTAGCACCTATGCTGCGGGCAGCCGTTTCCGCCAGATTGGCTACCTGTAAAGAATGCTGCATTGTGCCCGGAGCTTTCTCTGAAAGTTCTCTGAGCATTTTATTTCCGGTATCTGCAAGATCTCTCAATCTTGACAAAGAAACAAAGCCAAATATCTTTTCGAAAAGGAAAACAAGTGGATAAGAAGCTATCATAAGAATGGCCGCTATACCAAAATTTCTGAACACTTCTGTGTTCAATAGTTTAAAAGAACCTTCCGAGATTAAATGAAGGGAGATATCTGAAATCAGATAAGCCACAAATACTAAAAGAGCAGATAAGAATTGTTGCCATCCGCTTCCCCAAAACTTGAAAACGAAAACAGCTACTCCTCCGGCAATGACGTTTATTAAAAAGAGTTGATAACTATCTGTAATGAGTGCCAAGGGAACAAGAAATAAAAGGTAAAGTGGCAAAGAAAGGCGGGTCGGGAAAAAAGAGTCCATAAACAGGACTATTACAGGGAAAGGGAGCAGGTACAGAAGAGAGGGCTCAATGTTGTACAACAGGGAAGATCCGGCCACGGTCAAAACAAACAAAAAGAGAATGAATATGAGTTCAGGAACCCGATGAAGCAATTGAGGAGCAATGGATTTGATGAGGATAAAAAGGATAAACATGGCCAGAACGACCCATAACGTTTGTCCGATAATTAATAGCAGGACATTGCCGGAAAAACCGATTTTTGTGTTGTATTCCGTACGTAGTGAGTTAAGAATTTGCTCTGAATATCCGGTTACGACTTCACCTTTGCTGATAATACGTTGACCGGTATGAACAATACCTTTGGTGAGCGAAATATCTTGAAGGCTGCTTGATTGAACGGCAAAAGTAGTATGTTCATCATAGATCAGGTTGGGTGTCAAAAAAATTGTAAGGTCTAATTCCTGGTTCTTTAGGATTTGGGATTCAAATTTTGAAAATTTTTCCACACGGCTTAGAAAATCGTTTTTTGCCGAAATAAGGGAATAGATATCAGTAACAGCTTTTTTATCTGCTACGTTACCTTTAAGAACAGCCAGTCCGGTTTCCGGGTCCAACTCTTCGTAGCGTGCATTGTCTAAAATGCCACGGCTGTATATTGTTTTATAAAGCGAGATCAATTTGCTTTGCAAATCATCGGGAAGCCCGGCTTGCTCCGCTTCTAATGAAAAAGCCCTTAATTGTTCTGCCTCAATATCTGATCTTAAAAGAAAATAAGGCGTAAAATTACGGGTAATCCTTTCACGTTCTGCTCGTATTTCCTCTTCTGTTTTTAAAATGGGGAAGTCAAACGTGGCATCTAAGTTTTCATACATCCATGGGCTGCCTTTTTGATATTGGTATTTGAATTGCCCTTCACGCGGAAGGGATGCAACGATTAAAGCAGCAGCTATAATGAAAATAAGCGGAATAAGGAATTGTTCTTTTTCTTTTTTAGTCATTGATTTTTTCTCTTTGGCAAATGGAAATATAAGGACACAAATTGCAGTTTTTTATTTCGTCTGTTTGGTGGAACGGCACGTTAAAATTAAACAATTCTTTTAAGAGAATATCCAGAAAATAAATAAATTCATTTTGTAAGGCAGCCAGAGCTGTTGGCGTATCAAGAGCCTGTCTGTTGTAGGAAATATAGGAACCGGAGGTGTCAATGACAGGCACATTCAGGTAAAACACCATGGGTACAGGTAGTTCACCGTTTTTAAAGAGATCTTTTATCAAATAAGAATAACATAGCATCTGAAAAGCGTCTCCGTTATTTTGTGAATGCCAGGAAGAGAACAAATCTTCTACGCGAAGGAAAGCATTTTTCTTTTCCCCCGTTTTGTAGTCAATCAATATATAGTTGTTTTGTCTTATATCTATTCTGTCCACAATACCTGTCATTGGGATTTCCTTGTGGTCGAGCGAAAATTTTTTTTCCAGGGACAATACTTTGAAAGGTGCACTATTTGCGTCTGCTGTAATAAAACGTTTTGCATAAAAAGCAGCTATTTCCTCATAAAGAAGCTGGCTGCCCGGTATTTTCCGTGTTGTACCTCCGGGTTTTTCCAAATTTGACAGTAATTGCAACACCTGTTTTTTTTCAAGTATTCTACCAACAGCCGGTCGGTAAAGGCGTTCAAGTATGCGGTGTGTTTCATTTCCTATCTGCAACGTGTCCGGCCAATCGGCAGCAAAGACGGGCTCCTTTAAAGATAAAACATAAGCGTAACAGAACTGTAAAGGACATCGGATATAAGAAAGAAGGGCAGTAGGGCTTAGTGTTTTACCGGAGGTTTTAGAGAGGAATGCATGCAACGCATTTTGTATCTTATGCGTTTTAGGAATGGTTATGGCATTCGTTTCCGGCAAGCTGTATCTTAAAACAAGTGGTGCAGAAGTAATGGACATCTTGGGCAATTCTAAAGAAATCTGCCTTATAAAACGACTGATTTCTCCTCCCGAAGGAGATTCCGGATTGTTGTCATAAATGACAAAGATATTATTGGCATGGTGCAGAAGCCGGTAAAAATAGTAAGCCCAGACTGCAGTATGCTGTTCCTGAGTAGGAAGACCAAAAGCCTTTCGTAGGTTATAGGGTATGGTGGATGTCTCCTTGTAGGACTTTGGCAACAGGTGGTCTTGTGCCGAAACAAGTATAAGATTGTCAAAATCAAGGCATCTTGTTTCCAGCATACCCATTACTTGTAACCCTTCTAGAGGTTCTCCGCTAAACGGGATGAAAGTCCGGCTTAATTGCTGTTTAACAAAACCGGCGAAGACTGCAGCACTTATGTCCAATCCTGAAGAAGAAACAGATAGATACAATTTGTTTATTTGTTTTCTTGTTTCGGCTGCTATGGTTTTTAACAAAACGTCTTCCGGAGGTAACAGAGAAGAAGTAGCAGCTCTATTGGTAATTTCGATGAGTAATTCGTGTAAATCAGCTGCTGTTTTTGGAACATTATTAAAAAGAGGTGCAAGATTGAGAGGTTCAGCATAGGGATGTAAGGAAACGGGAGCCAGATCTTTTTCTTCTGAATGAAAAAAATACTGCAACAAAGACTGCATCAGAGAGTACAAAGAAGTGTGTGAGAGCGGATAGCCCATGGTCACATTTACAGTATTTCCTTCTTCCAAACGATTACCCAAACCGTAAAGCAAAGGAATAAGCAGGTTTTCGTCTGACAAGATTATGGCTGTTTTCGTATCATAAAGGATTTTGTGTTTTTCCAAAAGCTGAGGAATTACCTTGGTTTGCATAACGCGGGAGGCAACCGGCACAATTTGTATGCTTCCCGTTTTATCTGAAAGAGCAAAATCTTTGTCAGGCTGAAGAAGAGAGGGAAAGTGCCGAATGTTTTCTCTTAAAAACAAACCGGCTTCATGCATAGGGTTTTCTGTATAAAAAGGGTCATAATCCCAGAAAAATAAGGCTTTGTTTTCTTTCTTCAAAAAGTGAAAAAGCTTTTTTTCACACGGATTTAGTGCGTTAAACCCAATAAAAACGAATTTGTCATATGACGCTATGTAACTATTCGTAGTATTATCTTCTAATTCTTCGGCCATTTTTCTGTATAGCATACCTTCATAAGCCAATCCTTTGCTTTCAAGTACTTCCCGGAACAGGGAATACAGATTGGGCAGAATCTCCCAGAGGGAAATGAAGTGCTTGTTCAAAGCATGGTCGGGATGTTTAAAAAAAGAAGCCCAGAAGGACGCCAACGCTCTTTTTTGCTCTTCAGAAAGGAAATGAAAATCCTGCCCCATTTGTTGCAGATCTCTAACATTGGTAAACAGCACTTTTGGGTTAATCAGGTATTTATCTACCTGATCAAAATCATGCAGAAGAACATGTCCCAAATAAAGAAATTGTTCCAGCTTTTCTTCCCTTCCTGTCAAGTTTCTGAATATTTTAAATAATTCAGGAAGCAGCAGATAAGGGTCGGATGCTTTTTGTATTGTATATTTTTCAACAAATTGTATTATTCCCATTGTATCAGGCATCCATAACTCTCTTTTAATCAATGTAGTTAATGCTTGTTGAAAGTAGAGAGCTGCTCTGCGATTAGGAAAAATAAAACAACAAGAATCAATACGTTCTTCATATAGCCCGTAAAGCGTACGAGCGACAGTTTCTAAAAAAGAAATCCGGTTCATCCCTTTTTTCTGAAATACTCGGCCGTTCCCTTAGAGCCAAAAAAAGAATATAACCCGTCCGGGATCCTTCCCTCAGAATATTGCATGCGGTTATAGAAAAAAACAAGAGGTACAAGTTCGGAAGCACTTTGTTGTGCCGGGATATAATTGATTGTTACCACATTGCCATATTTGTTCAACGTATACACGAGATTTCCTGTTCTTTCCCAATGGTTCTCTTTAACATCCCAGGATTCCAATACGTTTAGTACGGTATTTTTGTTTTTTCCATACGCATAAGTCTGTTTGGTATAAGGCAGCCAATCCTTTTCATCTCTGCTCCACCTGTCGGACTTCTCTCCTGTTAACTGCCCTTTTGTATTATATGCATATATGTGTTTTTTGTGATTCTCCCATTGGTTATCCACCCATTGTTCCCTGACAATAAAAAGCAATTGGTCTTTGTTGTTCCTGATGAAATGATCTTTTGCCACATTATGCCAGCTATCAGAGGCTTCCATGTATAGTTGCCGGATTTCAGTTTCAGGTAAATCGGACTCGTTATCGTATTGATACAATATGCGGGAGACGGGAGTCCATTTTTTATCAGCTCGGTTAAAAGTTTCTTTAAGAGCCTGAACAGGGTGTCTGTTAGTATGATATATATATGAAATCCTGTAAGATTTATACCATGCCTGTGAAACGGGATCCGGTCTTTCTTCCGTCAAGGTAAAGAGGCATCCACGTTCATCGTAAGTAAACAGATATTTTGCAGTAATCTCTTCCTTATCATTAAAGATTGTAATGATTCTGGGGGCCCATATTGTACTTTTTGCGCAACTTGTAAGCAAAAGCGCAACCATGAAAATACGAAAGGGTTTCATGTGGAGATGGGCGGATTCGAACCGCCGTCCAAACAGCGCATCCAAAAGCTTTCTACACGTTTAGCCTGTATTTTATTGTCGGAAAGAGGCTGTGTACAGGCACACCACCAATTTCTTATCTCCTATAATCTTATTGTAAAACCGGAGATTTTTTACAACCAGCTTTTTGTGGATGATACCCCTCATACCGGAATTCAAAAAGCTAAAAAACCGGTGGGATACTCGTCTTTCCGGACCTTGTCCGGAAGGATTAAGCGATAGTCTTACAGACTATCAGGCAGCGAGTGCGTAATTGTTGTTGCCGGTTAAGGCTTGAGCTCCGGGATTAAGGAGCCGGAACACAGCGCTCCACGTGCTTACTTTCCAATGTCGTCTGCTGTCAAAACCAAAACATCCCCATTGTCGCAGCAAAGATAAGAAAAATCAGTGAATGAGTATGCGAAGCAAAAGAGACACGCCTTTGATGCTGGCCAATAAACCTAAAAGCATAATAGCACTTCCCGATACCCGGTTAATATACCACAACTGCCTGAGTCTGAATTTTTTTCTGAAAAGATCAATAAAAACGCTTAGCAGAAACCACCAGAGCGCAGCTCCCAGAAAAACTCCTAAAAGAAGCGCAGAAATGATAATCGATCCTGAACTTTTATCCACACTTGTTCCTAAAAAAGCAAAGACACCGATAATAAGAAAAAGACACCCCGGATTCGTTATGGACATAATAAATCCTGTCAGGAAGTCTTCCCAAAACTTTTTTGACTCACGATTTTGTCTCAATTGTTTGATAGGATTGGATGAAAAGATAGCAATGCCAATAACCATCAATGCAACACCGCTTATCAGAAACAACAGTGTTTTGTTGTTTTCTATCAAATTACGTACAAAAGATAAGCTTAGAATGGCCAGTGACGCATAGATGACATCAGAAGATGCTGTACCTAAACCTGCGATAAGGCCTGATTTTTGTCCTTTACTGAGTGTCCTCTGAATGCAGAACAAACCGGCAGGGCCAAGAGGGACCGAGACTAAGAAACCGGTGATCATTCCCAATAATAAGTTCAGAGGAAAATCGTTCATGGGCGACAAAGTTATAAAAAAACAAAGAATTGCGAATTATTTGTAGATTTGCTTTATGAACACAGTACAAAAAAACCTGGTATTATCAGTTCTTTCCGGTATTCTTTTAAGCATACCGTTTTTGTTGCCACACACAGGTCCAATAATGCTGTTTGCTTTTGTCCCTCTTTTATGGATGGAACATTTGTTTACACAACGGGCCGAAAAAGGATGCTGGAAATATTATGCGCTGACTTTTTTCATATGGAATGCGCTTACCATTTCCTGGATTTCTTTTATTACGGTAGTTGGAGGCATTTTGGCTGTTTTGGCTAATGCTTTTCTTTCGTTTGCCATTTTTGCCATTTTCAGGCGTGTAAAAAAATGGATATTACAAAAAGGCAAACCGGAAATTATTGCTCATTTGTTTTTGGTTGCTCTTTGGATTGCATGGGAAGGGTTTTACTACAATGCGGAAATTACTTTTCCCTGGTTGACTTTAGGAAATGGCTTTGCCACCAATGTTCGACTGATACAGTGGTATGAAATTACAGGTGTTTTGGGAGGCAGTCTATGGATATGGCTTGTGAATCTGTTTCTTTATTATTCCTGGAAAGGAACATTGAGCAAGTGGAAAAGGATTACTTTTCCAGTCTTGTTGTTGCTGCCTGTGGTAGCTTCCTTAGTTAGATTTTACACGTATAAAGAAACTTCTCAACCTGTGGAAGTACTCGTTGTTCAGCCCAATATAGATCCGGTTCACGAAAAGTTTTCCACCATGTCTCAGGAAGAACAAGACGATAGGATTTTAGGGCTTGCTCTATCAAGAATCACAGACAACACCCGATTGGTTGTTGCTCCGGAAACAAGCATAAACGAAGTCATTGTTGGGAACTATTTTGCAGTACCCTCCATGCACAGTTACAAATCTTTTATCTCGGACAATCCCCATGCAGCCATCGTGTTTGGTGCCACAATGTACGAATTCTATCCACCATCTGTTCATAAACCTACGGTAGCATCCCGTTCTTACCGAGGAGGGTGGTACGAAATTTATAATTCAGCCATATTGCTGGATACGACTGAAAGGGTGCAATATTACCATAAATCAAAGCTTGTCACGGGAGGGGAAAAAATGCCGTATATTGAGCATTTTCCTTTCATAGAAAAATGGGCGCCAAAGTTGGGCGGCACTTCGGGTACATTGGGAATTCAAGGCGAAAGGACTGTTTTTACCTATGACAATGAAAGTATCAAAGTTGGAGTTGCCATTTGTTTTGAATCGGTGTTTGGAGAGTTTTTTACGGAATATGTGAAAAACGGAGCCAATTTGATGGCGGTAATTACCAATGACGGTTGGTGGAGGAATACGCCGGGATATAGGCAGCATGTGAGCTTTGCTTCGCTACGCGCCATTGAAACAAGACGAGGTATTGCTCATTGTGCCAATACGGGAATTTCTGCTATCATCAACCACAAAGGAGAACGAGTAGAACAGGCGGGTTGGTGGGTTCAGGACGTTTTGTCAGGCGATATTAACCTGAATCACAAACTAACCCCCTACGTCAGAAACGGAGATTGGATAGGGAGAGGTGCCGGTTGGATTTTATTGCTTCTAAGTCTTTATTCATTGATTTGCGCATTCCCTTTACGTAAAAGAGGATGAAGCTTAAGTGATGGAGAAGGCACAAAATCGCCAATTTTTAAACGTTTCCATAGTCCGTCAACAGCTTCTATAGTTTCTTTGGAGGAACAACACACATTAGGCCATGGACGTGAAACTCCTTTTTCACCCGGTTTTTTCACACAGGCGTTTACGAACAGCATGCCGTTATGGATATTGATATCCCTAAGGGGGTCGGTCCGGGACACAGCCAGCCACATACATTGCAGCAGGTTTCTCAAGTCAACTTCATCATCCAAGGCTATATATATACGGGAGAGACCCGGATCCGGCGAGAAATTTTTATCTGATTTATGGTAAAAAACAAAAGATTTTGCAGGAACAGGGCTGTCTGGTATTGAAACATCCGATTTTTTCGTGGCATCTATGCAGATTTTTCCTCCATATCCTCTTTGCGGTGCTGCATGATCTGTTATACTGAGCGGTCCTCTGCTAAAAAAAGTATCTGTAGTTGGACGGTAATACAGCCTTATGCACTCATTTACTTTCAGCCAATTATTGACATCTGTTTGTTCATCAACAAGGACTAATAATTTGTTAAGTGATAATTTGGTGCTGCCCCAGAAAGCATGTGCAGTTTTCTGTGTTTGTCCCGGGTAATACTTTTGAATACCTGCAATGGCAACGGCACATTGTCTGCAAAAATACGGGAAAGAGAATTTTTTCACCTGTTTGTCTATCGAATCTTCAATGTCGGCCTCTACAATGGCAGAAAGTGATTTTGCGAGAAAACCCCTGCTGCGCTCCATGCCATGGTAAGGAATGATTATGGGAATGTGTGCTCCTTTTCTGTGCGTGATACATGTAACATGAACCAAGGGTTCTTCTCCTTCCAAAGAATAAAATCCTGTATTATTTCCACAAGCTGCCGAAGGTACCAACTGGGCATTCTTATCTATATACCCTTCGATTACCATATCGCAATTCTCAGGAACTTCCAGTGGCTGGCTAAGACAAGGAGCTTTTATCACGGCTTTTTTTCTAAGGTATCCTTCTAAAAGGAATGGTTCAGGGTCTGACGCACGCGAAAAGAGGCCCGTCAAACTGTACAGAGGGTCTCCTCCTAGAAAGAAAGCAACGGGAACCCTGCCGTTGGGGGCGTTATGATAACATTGACCTACTTGTAATCCCGGTTCAAAACTTACCTGGAAGGTAGAACGGGAGTGCCACAGGAGCCGTGCAGAGCCAATAGCATAAAAAGAAGAAACAGGATCTTTTATGAGCATTGGTACATCGTGAAGGCTGTATGCTTCGTCAAAAGGTCTGTTTTTTATAAAAGGTATTCTGTTTAAATCCGGTGGGAAAAGTGCTATTTCCTGACAGCTGCCCACGCCGGTTACTCTCGGATAAAACTGACTCATTTCGTAAAAAAGTGATTTCCTGGCGTAACGACCGAGAGTAGCATTATGGGTGAGTGATTGGTAAAAATCTAAAATTTTACTACTGACCTCCAACATGTTTTCCATGTCAAAAGACAACGCAATTCTTTTTTCCGAGGAAAACAAATTGGTTACAATGGGGAAATCTGTTCCTGTATTGGTAAACAACAAGGCTTTGCCACCATTCGGCTGGCTCGCTTCTCTGTCAGTTACTTCTGTTACTTGCAGATTGGGATCTACAAAGCGGCTTATGGTTTTGAGTTCCCCTTCTTTTTGTAAGGTTTTTAAATAGTTATTGAAGTAGTAGGTCATAAGTCAGTATGCGTTAATTCGCGGAGTATAAAGATAAGATCTTTCAGAGACAGATGGTCGGCAATGATGCCTTTATTTGTATCCAGCAGATATATCAGCGGGATTTCCCCCAAATCAAAATGTTTGTATATGCGTTCATCATTGTTTGGGTTCCATACGTTTACCCAATCTGTGTAGCCTCCCTCTGCCAACCATTTTCTCCAGGATGTATAATCATGTCCCGTGTATACGGCATATACCATCAGACCGGTTCCTTTAACCCGGGTAAAGAGATCGTATAAAATATCTGTTACTTCTTTGCAGGAAACACATGCAGGATCGTATAGGTACAGAAGCGTATATGGAGCAAATACATCGTACAAGCCATAAGAACTGCCATTTTCTGTGGTAAGCATAAGACGAGGTGCCTGCGGAAGGATTATTTCCTGTTTCCTTTTATCTTCTATGATCTGCTCTATAGTATCCGTTCCGATATCTCGGCCGATTATTATTTTTTCTTTATCCAGCAAGTATAATTTTGGTGTACTCAGGACGTTGAATTTTTCAGGAAAACGGGAGTGGATATCCGGGTCCCACAAGGTTATCCATCCGTCCGGAAAATACGATGTATATTGCTCCAATACTTTCTGGTCTGTTCCCGTATAGATGGCAACAAACTGTTTATCGGGCAAAGTTGTTCTTTCAAAAAAATCAACGAGTTTCAGCAATTCTTTGCTGCATGCGGTGCAATTGTCTTCAAAAAAAACAAGTATGGTATAAGATGCATCCAGGTTGTGTATGGAATGGCACACGCCGGATGCATCAGGCAAAATAAGTTCCGGAGCCGTCATGCCCGGCAGACATTCTTTATTGAATCTGATGAACGTTTCTACTTCTCTGTATAATTCCGGTTCGGCACGAAGCAAAGAATCGGTTATAAGCCAATTTGTGGCCAGATGAAACGCCACAAGCTCCATACCCATGATATCGGATGTGTAAAATATTGAAAACAGGTAACGTATTACATACGATTTTACGGAAGGATGCATGTCTTGTTGCAGCAATCTGTCAGTATGCAATAAAATGTGCTCTGTTTTCAAAGCAAGCAATGGGAGTACATATTCTTTGATCCGTAAGGGCAAAATGGCTGTATTTAAAATACGGGGGTCTGCAAAATCAATATACCCTAAATATTCTTCCGGTCGGCTGCTCTCGGATAACACAGGGGTGAAAACGTTTTTGGCAATAATGCTTAGCATGGTTCCTTCGTATTGTTCGGACAGGAATTCGGTATAATCACGCAAAGTATTTTCAAGACGTTCTATTTGTGAGAGTACCCGGGGATTGTCGTGCACATCCTTCGTCAAAAGGTGTAAGCGTGCATATTGTTCTTGGAGCATTCGGTAAAAACGCAGATAGGCTTTGTTTTCTTCCGATCCTTCAACACGGATTTCATTCGCACGGCCTTCCTGTATGTCTGCATAAAATGTCATGTGTATGGGTTCCTGGGAAGAAATCAGGAAATTGAACAATCGTATATTGTTTTGTACAAACATATATTGACCGGGACCGGGCGTTTCTTCCGCATGATAAATCATACAGCCCGTTTTGTCCGGAAGTAAGGTATCAAGGGGAATAATGTGCTCTCCTTGTTGTACGGCAAGAATAACAGGCGCATGGCTTCCACCGTTCAGACAGAGCGTTATTTGACATATTGCGGCAAGAAAAACAGCAAGCATTACCTGTTTACACTTCTAAAAACTTTGTCAGATCTATTCCTTTGGGGAGCATACAACTTGCATCCCCTCCATTAAGAAGCACATCCCGTACCACAGTAGAAGATATAAAAGAATATTTGGGACCGGACGGAATAAAAAGGGTTTGAATTTCCGGTGCCATTTTCGAATTGACCTGAGCGATAACTTGTTCCAGTTCAAAATCTGTAGTAGTCCGGATACCTCTGAATATAAAATTGTATTTGTTTTTTCTGCAGAAATCAATAGTCAGGCCGTTATAAGCGCATACTTCCACACGAGGTAAATCTTTTACAACTTCTTTGATAATGGCTACTCTCGCTTCCGGTGTAAAGAGACTAACCTTTTGTTGATTGACACCTACTGCAACTACAACTTTATCAAAAAGCTTCAGTGCAGACAATAAAACGTCCAGGTGTCCCAGGGTAAAAGGATCGAACGATCCCGGAAATACGGCTACTTTTTCCATAAACAGGTAGGTGTTGATTTCTTGTCAAAAATAAGAAAAATTCCAGTTTATGGGCTTTATGCCTTGTGATTGTAAATATTTATTCGTCGCAGAGAAGGGTTTGGAACCGTAAAAGGCACCTCGCGCCAAAGGAGAAGGATGAGCAGCCTCCAGGATACAGTGTTTTGAGCTGTCAATCAGATATTTTTTGCTCCTTGCAAAATTTCCCCACAATAAAAAGACAACGCTGCTTTTTTGATCAGAAACGGTACGGATAACGGCATCTGTGAATTCCATCCAACCGGACCGGGCATGAGAAGCAGGACTCCCTGCTCTTACGGTAAGAATGGCATTGAGCAGCAATACGCCTTCCCGGGCCCAGCTTTCCAAACAACCGTGTTCAGGAGGCACAACACCAACATCTTCCTGCAATTCTTTGAAAATGGTTTGCAGGGAGGGCGGTTTGGATATGCCTGCCGGAACAGAAAAAGACAGACCGTGTGCTTGTCCCGGTTTATGGTAAGGATCTTGACCTAACAGCAGCACTTTAAGACGAGAAAAGGGTGTTAATTCAAAGGCGTTGAAAATCAGGCTCCCGGGAGGATAGATCGTTTTTCCCTCTTTCTTTTCCTTATATAAAAAAGCTACCAAATTTTCAAAATACGGTTTTGAAAATTCAGGAGCCAATACTTCTTTCCATTCCGGTTCTATCCGGACATCCATTTACAATACGTAATTAATGACTTCCGGTATGGTTTTCATAAACTTGAATTCCAGACCTTTAATAAAGTCGGGCTTTATTTCTTCTATATCTTTTTTATTGTCTTCAGCTAAAATGAGGGTCTTGATACCCGAACGTTTGGCCGCCAGGATTTTTTCTTTAATACCGCCTACAGGCAGCAATTTACCACGCAATGTGATTTCTGCCGTCATGGCAATGCCTTTGCGAACGCATTTATTTTTAAAAGCACTGGCCATAGAACAAATCATGGTAATACCGGCAGACGGGCCGTCCTTTGGAATGGCGCCTTCCGGCACATGCAAGTGGATATCTGTGTTGGCAAACACTTCTTCATCCAACCCCAGCGTAGAGGCGTGGGCTTTTAAATACTGCTGGGCAATGATGGCAGACTCTTTCATCACATCTCCCAGATTCCCCGTTGTGGTAAGCGTACCTTTTCCTTTGCTGAGGCTGGATTCTATAAACAAGATTTCTCCCCCTGTTTCTGTCCACGCCAATCCCGTTACTACTCCCGGAAACTCATTGCCTTTTTGCACGTCTTGTATGACACGCTGAACCCCTAAAATTTCGCGTACTTTTTCGGGACTTATTGTTGGATCATATGTTTCTTCCAGAGCAATTTGCTTGGCTACGTGCCGGGCAATTTTAGCGATTTTTTTATCCAGATTCCTGACGCCTGATTCACGTGTGTATTCATTGATAATCACGTCTATGGCTCTTGTCCCCAGTTTCAATTGTTCTTTTGTGAGCCCGTGTGCCTCCAGTTGTTTGGGTAATAAGTGTTTCCTGGCTATTTCGCGTTTTTCTTCTGCTAAATATCCGTGAATGGGAATCAGTTCCATACGGTCCCGCAAGGCAGCCTGAATATTTCCGATACTATTGGCAGTAGTGATGAACAGGACTTTGGAAAGGTCATAATCTACGTCCAGGTAATTATCGTGGAATGTATTATTTTGTTCCGGATCCAATACTTCCAGTAAAGCCGAGGAGGGGTCTCCTCTGAAATCTGTGCCCACTTTGTCAATTTCATCCAGCACAAGGACGGGATTGGATGATTTGCTGCGTTTGATACTTTGAATGATGCGGCCCGGCATGGCGCCTATATAGGTCCTTCTGTGTCCTCTGATTTCCGACTCGTCGTGCAAGCCTCCCAGGGAAATACGTGCGAAGTTTCTTCCCAGTGCTTTGGCAACGGAACGTCCCAGGGAAGTTTTGCCTACGCCCGGCGGTCCGTAAAGACATAATATGGGAGATTTCATATCGCCTTTTAATTTTAAAACGGCCAGGTGTTCCAGAATCCTGTCTTTTACAGCGTCCAGACCGGAGTGGTCTTTATCAAGAATTCTGCGGGCCCGTTTAAGGTCCAGATTGTCTTTTGTACAATCTCCCCAAGGAAGGTCAATCATTAGTTGAAGGTAATTGAGTTGGATGGCATAATCCGGCTGGTTGGGGTTGGCTCGCTCCAATTTTTGTACTTCTTTTTCAAAAATCCCGGCTATTTCTTTACTCCATTTCTTTTTGGCACCTTTCTCTCGTAATTCGTCAATTTCTTCCGTATCCTGACCAATGCCCAATTCATCCTGAATGGTTTTTAATTGATTGCTCAGGTAATACTCTTTTTGTTGCTGATCTATTTCTCCTCTTACTTTTTGATGGATTTGTTCTTTGAATTTTAAAAGTTCCAACTGCTTGTATAATAGTTCCAACAGTCGGGATGCTCTTTCTTTCAGAGAATCCATAGCCAGTAATTTGAGCTTGTCCTGAGTACCGTCCAAATAAATGTTGGATGCCACAAAATTGATCAGGAAATCATCTTTATCGATGTTTTTAAGAGCAAATTCAGCTTCCCGGGGCATGTTGGGCGTTAAGTGAAATATTTGTGCAGCTACATCTTTGATGCCTTCCACAAAAGCCCTGTAGCTGTTGTCGTCTTCACGGGGAAAGATATCGGTCAGGTAAGTAATTTCCGCAGCAAAATAAGGTTCTTCCTGAACCATACGGCTTATTTGAAACCTTCGTGATCCATGTAATATAACGGTAATGCCACCTTCCGGCATCTCTATGATTTTCAGAATTTTTGCTAAACACCCGTGCTTGCTTATCTGATGCTCTTCCGGATCGTCGTCTAAAGGATCCATCTGGGTTACAGTACCTACCCATTTATCACTCTCGAAACTTTCACGTACCAAACGGGTAGATTTAGTCCTTCCTACCGTAATGGGAATAAGCGTTCCCGGAAACACAACAGCGTTGCGTAACACCAGCAAAGGAAGTACTTGTGGCAAATTATCTTCTTTAATATTTTCAGGCATATCATCCATATCCCCATCCAATAAAGGGATTACAGTCATCTTGTCACTTAAATTAAAGTTCATCATAGTTACTTCTGAGAAGTATATAGTCAATCTTCGTGCCAGACCTTGTCTCTGACAAAATGACCGATTATATAAAAGGCACTTTTATGGAGAAGAAAAAGTTTTTCCAGGAAAAGAATCCGTTTTTCAGTTGCTTGTTGATGGAGTAATCTATACCCAGCACCATGTCGTAATACGTGACAAAGTCAAGCCCCAGTCCGCCGGCATAGAGTAATTGGTTGCAAAGCAAATTCTGTCTTTCGTTCCAATCGTTATGCGCGTATCCCATATCAAAATGGGCGTTGGCGTATATGGAAAGATGGATTTTGTTGAATTTGGGCAAGAAAGAAAGCCAATTAATGGTAAAGGTTTTCTTTTTCAACACGTTGTATTTCAAAGTATTGTTAAGAATTGCAAAAGATTGGCCATCTGCTACTGTATGCTCAAAGCCCCTTAGCATATTGTTGTCATACCCTATGGCTTTCTGGAGGATAAAAGCTTGTGCGTTTGAAAAAGATAAAGCTCCAGAAAAAACGGATGATACGTACCAGCGTGATTGTGCGAGCTGTTTAAAGTATTGAAGTCCCAGATTTATTTGTGCATACCGTACCGTTGCGTCTGATGTGATGTACGTGTTAACTCCTGCCTGAATCAGGTAACCGTTCAAGGGGTAGGGATGGTAGTCGCGCTGGTCTGTACGGTACCTGTAATTCAGTTTGAAAGCGTTTCTGTGTAACAGATCGTTACCCCAATAATGAGGGTTTAATTGAAGCACCGTATCTGCCAAAACAATATATTGATGTATAAAAGAAACAATATGAGTTGTACGGATATTGGGACGGTATGAATAATTCATACGGCTTTCCAATGATCTCTCAAGAATGACATCGGGTATGTTAAATCGGGCCGGTTTGTCATCACTTGTATACAGATCCAGGTTGTGACTTACATTCCACTGAACATCCATACTTAAGAAATGCGTACCTTTTTTATCAAGAGAGATATCACGGTAACCCAGAAAAGCACCCCATTGGTATCCTCCATGTACAGATACTACCAACTTGTGTTTCAAGCCTAGAAAATTATCAATTCTTGCTCCTGCCTCTATAGTTATCTTTTTAAAATCCCAGTTCTGCAACCATGCGCTTAAATTGCGCTCTTCCAATTTAAATTCTACAAGAGGCCAGATATACCACCTTTCTTCTACTTCTATAACAAGGGTAATGGAAGAGGGGTTGTCTATACTGGGCAGAGGCGTAATCTGCATGTAGTTGAAAAGAAGCAGATTGTTTAGGTTTTCTTCTGCCAAGCGCAGTTGTTCAGCAAATAGCGTTTTAGGTATCGTGTCTCCTATAGAAAAAGGCAGCTCTCTGATCAGGATAAAACCTTTGGTAGTTTTGTTTCCAAGGAGTTCAATGCGGTTAATAACCACATAATCCTCCAGTTGTTGTGCCATTTCTGCTCTTGCCAAAGGTGAGCCTATGCCGGCCATAAAGAAGGCAAAGAAGCTCAGTAACAGATTTTTTGATAGAACTCCTTTCATAAACCGACAAAATTAGAAAAAAAACACAGATAGTTTTCAATTAGTTTAGGGACGGCGTATTCCGGCAACTTCTGAAAGGCTACTTGTATGTATGTTTCTTTGAGTAATACCGCATGGGTAATCCAGGGAATTTGATAAAACACGGCATGGATGGTTTGATGCGACAATTTATGTGCCGGCATAACGTAAGTATGGGAAGGCGGAGGAAAGGGGATGGATGTTCCCCAAACAGTTGTCAATAAATTTGAAAACGCTTCTGTGTTACACAGTTTTTTATAGGAAACAGGCTTTGATGTTTCAACAAGAGGAAATTCATAAAGACCTTGCCAGATATCATTGTTATCCCTTCGTCTTATATAGGTGCCCGCTTCTTTGAGGAAAACCAGGTAATGAAAATATCTGTTCCTGACAGGCTTCTTGATGTGCCTGACAGGGAGCAAATGCGTTTTATCTTCTTTATAAGCAATGCACTCTTCTGATAAAGGACACAGGTTGCAGCGAGGCCTTGAGGTACAAACAAGAGACCCAAAATCCATGAGTGCCTGGTTGAACCGATCGCTCTTTTCTCTTGGCAACATCTTCTCTGCCAAAAAATTACATGTTCCTTTTGCTTTTGTTCCGCTTAGGGGATCTGATATTCCAAAGTAGCGAGTAAGGATTCTGTAGCCGTTGGCGTCCAGTGCTGCCACCGGCAAGCCAAAGGCAAAAGACCCTATGGCTGCTGCCGTATAAGGACCAATTCCGTTGAATTTTTGCAATTCCTGAACAGAAGCGGGAAAAACACCGTTGTAAAGAGTTGTGATTTTTTTTGCTGTTTTGTGCATATTTCTGGCTCTGGTATAATAACCCAATCCTTGCCACAGCCGGAGTATGTCTTCTTCTTTGGCCTGTGCCAAATGATAAACGGTAGGAAATGCCGATAGAAATTTTATATAATAGTCTTTAGCTTGTTCCACTCTTGTTTGTTGGAGGATGATTTCAGAAACCCATATGGCGTAGGGATCTTTTGTGTTTTTCCAAATAAGGTGTCTTTGGTGTTTTTTGTGCCAAGCCAACAATACAGTCGTAAAATCCATGGTACAAATATATATATATAAGACATTTCTTATTTTTTTTGTATGAAACATCTTGATATTAAGAATAAAAAGTTACCTTTGCAGTCCATTTGGAATACATTCATTTATAAATAACTTTTTTAAATTTTTTTATTATGACAAAAGCAGACATCGTAAATGAAATTGCCAAAGCTACAGGGATGGAAAAAGTCGCCGTTCAAAAAGTAGTGGAAAGTTTCATGGAAACTGTAAAGAATTCATTGATTGAAAACAATAATGTATATCTTAGAGGATTTGGCAGCTTTATCCTGAAAAAACGTGCTCAAAAAACAGCTAGAAATATCTCAAAGAATACTACTATCATTATTCCTGAGCACTATATACCTGCCTTTAAACCTGCTAAAGTGTTTTTGGAAAAAGTGAAAGGAAGCGTTAAATAATCTAGTTATGCCAAGCGGAAAGAAAAGAAAAAGACATAAAATGGCAACGCATAAACGAAAGAAACGTTTACGCAAAAACCGTCACAAAAAGAAGTAAGCCTTTTTAGTGTCTTATAAAACGGGAAACCTAAAGCTACTTTTTTCGAAAAGGCACTTTAGGTTTCTTACTTTAACCACAATATGGAGAAAGATTTAATTATTGACGTGACTTCTTCAGAAGTCTCCATAGCCCTGCTTGAAAATAAAAGGCTCATGGAGCTTCATAAGGAAGAAACAACGGACAATCATTTCTCGGTGGGCGATTTATACCTGGGAAAGGTAAGAAAAATCATGCCGGCTTTAAATGCGGCGTTTGTAGATATCGGTCATGAAAAGGATGCCTTTATTCATTATTATGATCTGGGTTATGCTTTTTCTGCCATTAATTATTTTACACAACAAGTAACGCAAAGAAGAAACAACCCGAAAGAAGTATATTCCAGTTTAAAACTGGGTACTGTATTACCCAAAGAAGGGAAAATTGCTGATGTGTTGAAACCGGGCCAGCCTGTTTTGGCTCAGATTGTCAAAGAACCTATTTCTACTAAAGGATCGCGTCTGACTTCAGACATATCCATTGCAGGACGGAATATGGTATTAATGCCATTTTCAGAAAAAGTCAGCCTTTCCTCCCGAATTACACTCAAAGAAGAACGTAACAGGCTGGAGCGTCTTGTACGGAGTATATTGCCTCCCAATTACGGATTGATTGTACGTACGGCAGCTGAAGGGAAGAAAGCAGCTGTTTTGGATGCAGAGCTGAATGCTTTGATTCACAGGTGGGAGGAGTCGTGGTCTGTTATGAGCAGGGCGCAACTGCCATCAAGACTTTTAACGGAAAACAGCCGTATTACAACTGTTATCCGTGATTTGCTCAACGATGCTTTTACCAGTATTCATGTCAATGACCAGGCGGTCTTTGATGATGTATGTGCATATATAGGAACGATAGCTCCCGAGAAAGAGAAAATTGTAAAAATTTATAAGGGGAAAGACCCGATTTTCGATGCTTTTGACATCAACCGGCAAATCAGGAATTCTTTTGGAAGGATTGTACCCCTAAAACAAGGTGTTTATATCATCATTGAACATACAGAAGCGTTACACGTAGTAGATGTTAATAGCGGAATCCGTTCCAAAATGGGAAACGGACAGGAGAATAACGCTTTTGAAGTAAACATGATGGTGGCAGAGGAGCTGGCGAGGCAAATGAGACTTAGAGATTTGGGAGGTATTATCATTATTGATTTCATAGATATGGATACGTCGGACCACCGTCAGAGATTGTACAAACGAATGAAAGAACTGATGTCAGCCGACAGAGCCAAACACAATATTCTTCCGATTACAAAATTCGGACTTATGCAAATAACACGGCAACGTGTGCGGGCCGCTATGGAAATCAACACGAGTGAAAAATGTCCCAGTTGTGACGGAACAGGCAAGATTTCTCCGAGCCTGCTCTTCACGGAAAATATTGAGAACCAGCTGTCTTTCTTTGCCAGAGAGAAAAAATTGAAGAAGATAATACTGGAAGTACATCCTTTTATAGAAGCTTACCTGACTAAAGGATTATCGTCAAGAGCCAAGAAATGGTCCAAAAAATACAAATGCCGTTTGCAGGTCAGGATCAATCAGGATTTAGCCGTTACTCAAGCTCGCTGGCTTGATGAAAACGACGGTGTCATTGAACTTTAACCCTTCTTCAAGGCTTTGGCATAAGAGTCCCTCAATGTACAAATTCTGTTAAAAACAGGATGGTCGGACGTTGAATCATAATCGACCACAAAATATCCCAATCTTTCAAATTGCATACGAATACGGGTATGGTCCTTTCCTTGTTGTGCCTGCATGGCTAAGGCAAGGGCATCTTTATCTATCAAAGCCTGCACAGTCATTAGTGATTGGGGATTTAGGAAATCTTTGTAATCGGAATTTTGAGGAATAGCACCCATATCTGCTTCCGTAAACAATTTATCAAACAAGCGAACCTGTCCCACAGCAGCATGCCGTGCACAAAGCCAATGAATGGTTCCTTTGACGCTACGCCATGTTCCTGCACCCGGTTTTGTGTCCGGATCGTAGGTACAATGTAGGGCTGTTATGTCTCCGTTTTTATCTTTGACAACATGATCACAACGGATGATGTAGCCGTATTTCAGACGAACTTCACCACCGGGGCGTAACCTGAAGAATTTTTTGGGAGGATCTTCCATGAAATCGTCTCGTTCAATATACAATTCTTTAGAAAACGGGATAGATCTTTCGCCCGCAGAAGGATCTTCCGGGTTGATGGAGGCTTTCATATATTCCTGATTATCATCCGGATAATTGGTAAGAATGACCTTTATGGGGTCAAGAACCGCCATATAGCGTGGTGCTGTTTGGTTCAAATCTTCCCGGATGCACCATTCCAAAAGAGAGTAATCAATTAAATTGTCACGTTTGGCAACACCCACTTTTTCGGAGAACAAACGTATTCCTGCCGGTGTATAGCCTCTCCTTCGCAAACCGCTGATGGTAGGCATACGAGGATCGTCCCATCCATTGACTAACTTTGACTGCACCAATTCCAACAACCTTCTTTTGCTCATTACCGTGTGTGTGATGTTCAAACGTGCAAATTCATATTGATGAGAAGGGAAAATCTCCAATTTTTCAATGAACCAATCGTATAGTGGTCTGTGTACATCAAATTCCAATGTACAAATGGAATGCGTAATTTTCTCAATAGAATCTGACTGTCCGTGTGCGTAGTCGTACATAGGATAGATGCACCACGTGTTACCCGTTCTGTGATGTGCTGTGTGTAAAATACGGTACATTACCGGATCGCGCATGAGCATGTTGGGATGAGCCATATCAATTTTTGCTCGTAACACTTTACTACCATCGGGGAATTCCCCGTTTTTCATTCTTGTAAAAAGGTCTGTATTTTCCTGAATGCTTCTGTCACGGAAAGGACTGTTTGTCCCAGGGGTGGTAACAGTACCTCGCGTTTGACGGATTTCCTCCTGAGTCTGGTCATCTACGTAGGCCAATCCCTTGGCTATTAGCTGGTGTGCCCACTCGTACAATTGTTCAAAATAATCTGATGCATAGAATTCATTGGCCCATTTGAAACCAAGCCATGTAATATCTTCTTTGATGGAATCAACGTATTCTACATCTTCTTTTATGGGATTGGTATCGTCAAAACGAAGGTTTGTGATACCTCCATATTTGATGGCCAAACCAAAATTCAGGCAAATACTCTTTGCATGTCCTATGTGCAGGTATCCGTTGGGCTCCGGAGGAAACCGGGTTATAATAGATGTGTATTTGCCTTGTGCAAGGTCAGTTTCAATGATTTCTTCAATAAAATTCAGTGAGCGTTCTTCAGTGGGTTTTGTCTTTTCCGTGTTCATATTTGGATAGTTTTCAGGAATACAAAATTAGGTATAAATAATGTATATTTGCGGAAAACATGTATAATGATACGTTCAATGACCGGATATGGGAAAGCAGAAACTACCCTTGCCGGGAAAAAATATACCATAGAGATACGTTCTGTTAATGGTAAAACAGCCGATATAGGATTTAAAACATCTCAAGTGCCCCGTGAGCACGAACTCCAATTAAGAAAAGAATTAACAGAGAGGCTCCATCGTGGCAATATTGACCTTTTTATTTCTGTGCAACAGGAACAAGTCGTTTCTGAAAATGCTTTTAATCCGGAATTAATAAAAAAATATTTCAACGATTTGAAAACCATATTTAAAGATATGGAGCAGGAAGTACGGGAAGAAGATTTGATAGCTGCTTTGTTAAGGATGCCCGAGGTAAGGGAAGTTCAAAGAAAAGAATTGGATACGAAAGATTGGGATCGGTTGGTCGATACCATAGGCAGAGCTGTTGATGCATTGGATGAATTTCGCCTGAAGGAAGGTGAACAGCTTGAAAAAGATTTGTTGTCACATTTGGATCTTATAGAGCAGTATATCCAAAAAATTGAAGCTTTGGATCCGGATAGAATTGTTACTGTCAGAAAACGATTGGAAGAAAAAATAGCAGAAATGAGCAACGAAATCGTTCTCGATCAAAACCGTTTGGAACAGGAATTGATTTATTACCTGGAGAAAGCCGATATTAATGAAGAACAGGTAAGGCTGAAACAGCATTGCACATATTTCAGACTGACTATGGAAAATGAAAAATTTGCAGGCAGGAAATTGAATTTTATAACCCAGGAAATGGGCAGAGAAATCAACACTCTGGGATCTAAGGCTTTTCATGCACAAATACAACAATTTGTCGTAAAGATGAAAGATGAACTGGAAAAAATCAAAGAACAGGTACTCAACGTACTTTAAGTACATGTTATACATGTGCACGGTCTGTTTTGCAGTTGCTTCCTGTATAAAAAACGAAAAAGCAACATTCACTTATGTGGTGGAGGGAAGAGTCGGCAGTGTTTTGGGAAAACCTATTCCGGGCATTCAAGTTGTTATGCACCATTCTTACGCTCAATGGCAAGAGTCAGATACTGCCGTTACAGATGTCTATGGACGGTATAAGGTTTTCATGACTTTGCCCAACAGGCAGCGGACTTTTGTTTTAGATTTTCAAGACCCGGGAATCATAGAGCGCCCTGTAAGGTACAAACCGGCTACAAAAAAAATCCTGTTTCCCGAGCAAAGAGACAATATGCCTTTACATCAATATTTTATTATTACAGATTCTTTAACACTTTATACGGGGATAGGCATTGATACGTAGTCAATAGCCTCTCATTCAGGAAATTCTACTGTAATCTGCTTGCCTTTTGTTCAATACATCAAGCTGTTGGATCAGCAATGCGTTTTTTGCCAGTTGCAACAAAGCATCTTCCTGGAGTATTTTTTGAGCTTCCATACGAGCCCATTCCAATAGTTGACCATCCCTGGCCAGGTCGGCAATCCGTAATTCAAAAGCCAGACCGCTTTGAGCTGTTCCCTCCAGGTCGCCCGGTCCACGCAGACGCATGTCTGCCTCGGCAATTTCAAAACCGTCGTTGCTGTTGCACATTAATTGCAGACGTTCCCGGGCTTCTTTGCTCAGAGCATGTCCTGTCAGTAACAGGCAATACGATTTTTCAGCTCCACGCCCCACACGACCACGCAGCTGATGCAGTTGAGACAGACCAAATCTTTCTGCACTCTCGATGACCATCACAGAGGCGTTGGGTACGTCAACGCCCACCTCTATGACAGAGGTAGCCACCAAGATTTGAGCATGTCCTTTTACAAATAAATTCATATCATAGGCTTTGTCTTCCGGTTTCTGCTGTCCGTGAACAACAGCTACGGAATATACCGGTGCCGGGAAAGCCATGGAAATTTGCTTATAGCCTTCTTCCAGATTTTCATAATCCAGTTTTTCAGACTCTTTAATTAAAGGATAGACCACATAAATTTGTCTGCCTTCTTTTATTTGTTTACGCATGAACGTGTAGACCCTTCCTCTGTGGGATGCGGAGAAATGTGCCGTTTGTACCGGTTGTCGCCCGGGAGGCATTTCATCTATAACAGACACATCTAAATCTCCGTATAAGGTCATGGCCAATGTTCTGGGGATAGGAGTGGCTGTCATTACCATAACGTGAGGAGGATGTCCTTTCGTTTTTTTCCATAAACGCGCACGTTGTTCCACGCCAAAACGGTGCTGTTCATCAATAATTACAAAGCCAAGCGATTTGAACAATACAGTGTCTTCTATCAAGGCGTGTGTTCCTATGAGTAAGTGCATGGTACCGTCTTGCAACGCCTGGTGCAATTTTACCCTTTCCGATTGTTTGGTAGAGCCTGTCAGAAGGCCTACTTGTATGTTTTGTCCTTCCAATAACCGGGAAATGGTTTGGTAATGCTGGCCGGCCAGGATTTCCGTAGGTGCCATAAAACAAGCCTGGTAACCGTTGTCTATGGCAATAAGGGCGCTAAGCAAAGCAACAAGCGTTTTTCCGCTTCCCACATCTCCTTGCAGCAAGCGGTTCATTTGCCGGCCGCTGCCCATATCGGCCCGGATTTCTTTAAGAACGCGTTTTTGAGCTCCCGTAAGTGCATAAGGCAATGATTGGTAACACTGGTTAAAAAAAGCACCAACTTTTTGAAATAAGATTCCGTCATGTGCGTTTAACCGCACAGCCCGTTGTTTTAAAAGGCCCAGTTGTATGTAAAAAAGCTCTTCAAATTTGAGCCTGGTTTGTGCCGCTCTTAGTTTTTGCAGGTTGGTGGGAAAATGGATTTCTTCCAAAGCCATGGCCAGGGGCATCAACTTCAGTTGTTTTATAAGGTAAGCAGGAAGCGTTTCCGGAATCTGACCTTCTACCCGTTCCAATACGCGGGCTATCAACAAAGAAAAAAGTTTTTGCGTAAAACCTTTATCTTTTAAGGTTTCTGTTGAAGAGTAAACAGCTTGGAGACCGGCGCTTCCACGCATACTTTGATCATTTGGAAGGTCCATTTCCGGGTGAACCAGGTTGATTCTTTGGTTAAAAGTAGTGGGTTTTCCAAATACGATGTATTCAGTGTGCAGTTTGATTCTGTTTTTTAGCCAGGGAATGCCTTTAAAGAATACCAATTCTATGCTACCCGTCGCATCTTCCAACAGAACTACCAATCTTTGTTTTTGTGGTCCCGTTCCTACAATTTTCATGTCCTTTACAGTGCCTCTTATTTGAATAGTAGCCAAATCGGGTGTTATTTCCCGTATGGCGTAGAAGCGGGTTCTGTCGATATACCGGAAAGGGTAGTGACGTATTAATTCACCAAAAGTTGAAATGTTCAGGCTTCTTTGAAGCTCTTTTGCCCTGCCGGGACCTACTCCTTGAATAAACTGTATGCTTGTATCCCAAATGCACCCCATAGGTACACAAATATAGCGATATCTTGTGTATATTTGTTGTTCTAACAAACGTACTTATGCATAAAAAAATAATTGTAGGGATTACGCAAGGAGACACGAACGGGATAGGTTATGAAGTACTTATAAAGGCAGTGGCTGATAACCGAATCAACGAATTATGCACACCTGTGATTTACGGCTCTTCCCGCTTATTAGGGTATTATAAAAAGATATCTTCCGGGGTAGAAAACCTGAATGTACATATTACACATTCCGTTTCTGATTTGCATTACAAAATGGTGAATTTGATTCCTTGTGTTTCCGATCATTTTATGGCGGAACCGGGAAAAATGACCGAAGAAGGAGCGCAAGCTGCCATGCAGGCCCTGGAAAGAGCAGTTGAAGATTTGCAAGCCGGGAAAATCCAGGCACTGGTAACGGCTCCTTTCAGTAAACAAAATATGAAAAAGGAAGGTTTTACTTTTCCGGGACATACTGAGTATTTAGGGAAGGTCTTTGGGATAGATGCTCCTCTCATGGTTTTGTGCAGTCCAAAATTACGGGTAGGCATCGTAACGGGACATATTCCCTTGTCCCAGGTTGCAGCAGATTTGACCCTTGAGAAAATTGTACATAAGATACATTTGCTCGATGAGACGTTAAAAAACGATTTTACTATCAGGCAGCCAAAAATAGCTGTTTTAGGGCTGAATCCGCATGCAGGAGACGGCGGGCTTTTAGGAGAAGAGGAACAAGAGGTCATTATTCCTGCTATTGAAGAAGTAAATAAAGAGGGTGTTCTTGCTTTTGGTCCGTATGCGGCAGACGGCTTTTTTGCAGCGGCTGAGTATAGAAAATTCGATGCTGTTCTGGCCATGTACCACGACCAGGGGCTGATACCATTCAAAGCACTTTCTTTTGGGGAAGGGGTTAATTTTACGGCCGGTCTGCCCGTTATCAGAACGTCTCCCGACCACGGAACGGCGTACCGTCTGGCAGGAGAGGATAAGGCCTCGGCAGAATCTATGCTTTCCGCCATTTTTGCGGCATGTGACATATACAAGACACGTAAAAGAAACGAAGAACTTCACGCCCACAAATTACATGAAGGTTGATCTCTATACCGACGGTTCTTCTTTAGGCAATCCCGGGCGGGGAGGTTATGCGGCCATTTTGCAATCCGGCAGGCATTATAAAGAAATAACTGCCGGCTATAAGCTTACTACGAACAACAGGATGGAGTTGATGGCCGTTATCGTTGGTTTGGAAGCCCTGAAGAAACCGGGTACTCAAGTTTGTGTATATTCAGATTCTACCTATGTGGTAAGGGCTGTGGAGGAGGAGTGGCTGAATAAATGGAAAGCAAAAGGGTTTAAAAAAGTGAAAAACGTAGATTTGTGGACCCGTTATTTGCAGGCATCTGCCATGCATACCGTACGCTTTGTGTGGGTTAAAGGACATGCCGGACATCCGCAAAATGAAAAATGCGACAAAATGGCGGTAGCGGCTGCACAGGCACCGGAAGAAGAATTGTTGGTGGATGAAGGATTTGTGCAGACACAAACAGATGTTCTTTTATGAAAATCAGACATGTTTTCTTTTTAGGCGTCTGCCTGGCTTTTCTTATGACCTCATGTGGACGCAGACCGGTTAGGATTGTATTAGATTTTAACAAGGAGTGGGAATTTTCTTTAGCAGCAGACAATGAAGATTCTCTTGTTTGGCAAAAGGTAGACGTACCGCATGATTGGAGTATAGAAGGACCTTTTGACAAGAACCATCCGGCTACACCGTCCGGCGGAGCGCTCCCCGGGGGAAAAGGAACGTACAAAAAGGTCTTTGTTACTGAATCAAACAAGAAGGGACAGCGCGTTTTTGTGGAATTTGATGGGGTGTATCGAGAAAGCAGGATCTTTGTGAACGGGCACCAAGCGGGATACCGCCCCGGTGGATATACTTCTTTTAGTTACGATATTACTTCTTTATTGAACGAACCGGGAGAAAACAATGTGATGGAAGTAACGGTGGATAATTCCCGGCAGCCCAATTCCAGATGGTATTCCGGATCGGGGATATACCGCAATGTAAGGATGGTGGTAACGAATCCTGTATACATAACGTACTCGGGGACTTACATTACTACGCCTGAGGTGTCGGAACAACAGGCTGTTGTGAGTGTACGTACAAAAGTGGCCCGGCAGTCAGCCGGTAGCAAGTATGTATATTTGCTTACAAAAATCAAAGACAAGCGCGGTAAAACAATAGCACGGGAATGTACTTTCGTGGATTTGCAAGATACAACGGAAGTGGAAACAGAACAATTCCTGACGGTCAAGAAACCGGAGCGCTGGGATGTGGACAATCCTGTGCTGTATACGGCCGAGAGCAAGCTCATCAGGAGAGGAAGGGTGCTGGATGATTATACAACAACCTTTGGCATTCGAACGTTTTATTTCTCTGCAAAAGAAGGCTTCTTTTTAAATGAACGTCCGCTTAAGTTACTGGGTGTGTGCATGCACCACGATTTGGGATCTTTAGGTGCTGCTGTTAATTACAGAGCGATGGAAAGGCAGCTGGAATTGCTCAAGGCAATGGGATGCAATGCTATAAGAACGGCTCACAATCCACCTGCTCCTGAATTCCTGAATTTGTGTGACAAGATGGGCTTTCTGGTAGTAAATGAAGCTTTTGACGTTTGGCGTAAAAAAAAATCGGAATATGATTATGCCTTGTTTTTTGATGCATGGCATAAAAAAGACCTGGAGGATTTTATTGTAAGAGACCGCAACCATCCTTCCGTTATTGTTTGGAGTATTGGGAACGAGGTGAAAGAACAGTGGGGAGATGACTATTCAGATGTTTTGCTTACGCGACGTTTGGCAGAAATTGTCAAAGAACTGGACCCAACCCGGCCTGTTACAGCCGGATGCGACGAACCGGGAGAACACAACAATTTGTTCAGTGCAAACGTACTGGATATCGTTGGATATAATTACCGTAGCTGGGCATATGACGAGGTGCCGGAACGTTTCCCGGACAAACCCTTTTTGGCTACGGAGACCACTTCTTCTTTGCATACCAGAGGATTCTATCAAATGCCCTCAGATTCGGTCAGGATAGAGCCCAGGGAGTGGTGGATGTCCTATGTTACACCACATTATGCCTGTTCTTCCTACGACAATATGCATGTTCCCTGGGGCAGTACGCATGAAGATACCTGGATCCGTGTCAGGGATAATGCTTTTATCTCCGGCATGTTTGTCTGGACAGGATTTGACTATCTGGGAGAGCCTACGCCTTATGGCTGGCCGGCCAGAAGTTCCTATTTCGGCATTGTTGATCTGGCCGGATTCCCTAAAGATGTTTATTATCTGTACCAAAGCGAATGGACAGACAAACCGGTGCTGCATCTGTTCCCCCACTGGAACTGGGAGCCCGGTGATTGGGTGGACGTGTGGGTGTATTATAACCAAGCCGATTCGGTAGTCTTGTTTTTGAATGAAAAGCCTTTGGGAGCGAGAGAGAAAACCCGGGAGCAGCTGCATGGCCTTTGGCGTGTTGCTTATGAACCGGGTACGCTTACGGCCATTTCCTACAAGAACGGTCAACCGATACTTACCCGTACCGTATCTACAGCCGGACCGCCGGCGCAGCTAAGGCTCACTGTGGACAGGCTTGACCTGAAAGCCGATGGGAATGATCTGGCGTTTGTAACGGTTGAGGTGTTGGACGAACACGGGGTGCTGGTTCCTTATGCCGAGAATTTGATTTCTTTCTCCATTACAGGTCCCGGTAAGATAAAAGCGGTAGATAACGGTAATCCAACAAGCCATGAGCCTTTTGTGGCTCAACAGCGCAAGGCTTTTCACGGGAAGTGTCTGGTCATTGTGCAGGCATCACAAATACCCGGGACCATAATAGTAACGGCCTCTTCACAGGCGTTTGCGGAGGAGTTCTCCCTGAGCTTCGAATCCCGGCTTATTCAATAGGGCAAACATGTTCTTTTTGTAGGCTTCCACACCTTCCTGGTCAAAGGGGTTGACGCCTAACACGTAACCGCTAATGCCACAGGCCTTCTGAAAAAAATAAAGTAAAGCTCCCAGATAAAAAGGTGTAAGACGTGGTACCTGAACGGCCAAATTGGGAACGCCTCCGTCAATATGGGCCAGACGTGTGCCGGATGCGGCCATTTTGTTACAATAATCTATGCGCTTCCCTGCCAGGTAATTGAGTCCGTCATCGTCCCGGTCTGTATGCGGTATGACTGCCTTTCCCAAGGGCTCTTCAATGGTAATGGCTGTTTCAAACAAATGGCGTTCACCGTCCTGTATGTATTGTCCCATGGAATGTAAATCAGTGGTGAAACTCACACCTGCAGGGAATAAACCCTTATGCTCTTTGCCTTCGCTTTCTCCAAACAGTTGTTTCCACCATTCCGCCAGGAAGAACAACCCCGGATGGTATGTTACCAGGAGTTCAATCTTCTTCCCTGCTGCGTATAAAGCATTACGAGCGGCTGCGTATTGGATGGCCGGATTTTCCCGATTCTCTTCGGCTGTTATTTTTTCCATGGCTGCAGCACCGTTTATTAACTCCTCAACAGCTATACCGGCCAATGCTATAGGTAATAACCCTACGGAAGTAAAAACGGAATAGCGACCGCCTACATCGCGTGGAATAGTAAACGTTCGGAATCCTTCGGTTTCCGCCATTTTTCTAAGAGCGCCTTTTTCCGGATCTGTTATGGCTACAATGCGTCTGATTGCTTCTTTGGTTCCGTACCGCTCATATAAATGCTGCTTAACCAAACGGAAGGCAATAGCCGGCTCGGTAGTGGTTCCCGATTTAGAGATGACGATACATGCCGTTGATTTATGTTGCACAACCTCCATCAGACCGCTTAGGTAATCTTCCTCTAAATTTTGTCCGGCAAAAATGATTTGAGGACCTGCTTGATCCAGCAAATAAGTAAAGGGATGGGAGAGGGCTTCTATAACGGCTTTGGCCCCCAGATAAGAACCACCAATACCAATTACCACGACCAGTTCGATGTCTGAAGCCCAGTCTTGCTTTATGGCTTCTATGTGTTCAAAGAGTTCCGGCTGCAGAGTGGAAGGTAAATGCAGCCATCCCAAGAAATCGGCCCCTTTACCGGTTCCTTGCTCCAAATCACGTAAAGCATACAAAGCCTTCTCTTCCCATGAAGATAGACCTTCGGTTTCAATAAAAGGGAGAATACCAGAGGTGTTTATGTTTAATACAGAAGTCATAATTTATTGTAATTTTTGGCTTAAGGCTTGAAAAACAATAGCGGGAGAGCGAAATTCATGCAGGACTTTGTACATGGCTTCTGCTATGGGCATATCAACTTTATACTTTTTGTTGATTTCATGGACACTGGCAGTGGCGAAATACCCTTCAGCCACCATATTCATTTCCAGTTGTGCCGTTTTAATGGAATATCCTTGTCCGATCATATTCCCAAAAGTTCTGTTACGGCTAAATTGCGAATAACACGTAACCAGCAAATCGCCTAAAATACCTGATAAGGATGTATTTCTGCTTTTATCCGGGAATGTACGGTTTAAAAAAGCACGTATTTCCTGGTAGGCACAAGAAACCAAAACGGCTTGAAAATTATCTCCAAAACCAAGTGCCCTGCTCATGCCGGAAGCGATGGCATAAATGTTTTTAAGGACTACGGCATATTCCACTCCATAAATATCGGTCCCTATACTGGTAAGTATATAGGAACAGCGGAATGCTTCGGCCAATTTTTCTGCTGTTTTTTTCTTCTTACACGTAACACTCAGATAAGACAACCGCTCCATAGCCACTTCTTCTGCGTGAACAGGACCGGCAATGACACCCATGTAATCGTAAGAAACATGATGTATTCTGTTAAAATATTCAGAAATGGACAAGTTACGTTCCGGAATAAGCCCTTTGATGGCGTTTACTATAAATTTCCCTTCCAGTGACTCGTTCAAATGCATCATTTCCGTAATAAAATAAGCAGATGGGATGCAAAAAATCAGAACGTCTGCTTCCCTGACCGTTTTATTGATATCTGCACTCATCCGCAAACGTAAAGGATCCAGTTTGGCTGCCTGAAGATACTGTGGATTGTGTTTGTTTTCTATAATATGTTGAATCACTTGGCGATCCCTGACATACCAGAAAACTTCTTTTTGTGTGTCCAGAAGGATTTTTACTAAAGCTGTTGCCCAACTACCTGATCCTATAACGGCGTATTTTTTAGTTTTGTTAAACATTTCCGCTACTTGAAATTGTTTGTTAACCTACAAAGATACGTTTAATTTATCTACCTTTACTTTTTTAAACAGCAAGAATGGAAGTATCGTACTGTTCAGATAAATACCAGTATACAATGGGTAAAACTTTTGTGGATGCCGGTCTGGATAACAAAACGGCTGTTTTCAACATGTTTTACCGCACAGCTCCTGACAACAACAATTGGGCGGTTGTCAGCGGAGTAGATCAAGTACTGGATATGATAGAGGGGTTTGGCAAGATGCCGGAATCGTTTTTCAGGGAATTCTTATCGGAAGATCATTATAAAAATTTTTGCAAAAAGCTGGCTACGGTTCGTTTTACAGGAGATGTATACGCTATGGAAGAGGGACAGATAGCTTTTCCCAAACAACCTGTCATAACGGTAGTGGCTCCTTTGCTACAGGCCCAGATTCTGGAAACACCCATGCTTTCCATCATGAACCATCAAATGGCTGTGGCCACTAAAGCATCGCGTGTTACACGAAGTACCCACAAACCGGTAAGTGAATTCGGCTCCAGAAGGGCGCACGGTCCCTGGGCTGCTCTCCACGGAGGTAAAGCTGCTTTTACGGCAGGCTGTGTGAGTTCGTCCAATATTTTGGCAACTACGGAATTTGGTGTTCCCAGTACCGGAACAATGGCACATAGTTATATTACGGCTTTTGGTTGTAATCCGGCGTCAGAGTTTCTGGCTTTTGATACGTATATTAAAAGCCATAGAGGAGAAGGCCTGATATTGCTTATCGATACGTACGATACGTTAAAAAGCGGTATCCATAACGCCATAGCTGCCTTCAGAGCCAACAACATAAACAACGAATACAAACCTTTTTACGGTATCCGTCTGGATAGCGGAGATTTAGCCTATTTATCGAAAGAATGCAGAGAAATCCTTGATCGTGAGGGATATGATAAATGCGTCATATTTGCTTCCAATGCATTGGATGAATATTTGATTTCAGATCTGGAACGGCAAAATGCAGCCATCGATTGTTACGGAGTAGGGGATGCTATTGCCACGAGCAAACACAACCCCTGTTTTGGAAACGTATATAAGATGGTTCAGATAAACGGGCAACCTGTATTAAAGATATCTAACGACAAAGCTAAGGTAATAAACCCCGGTTTTCAGATAACGTATCGTATTTATCAGGATAACGAAAGCAAGGCTGATGTAACGTGCTTGCGCAACGACAGATTGGCAAAGGCTATTGAAGAGAAAAAAGAAATTCTTTTGAGGGATGAATTTGATCATACAAAGAAGACCCTATATCGTGAAGGTACGTACACGGCAGAAATATTGCAACATAAAGTAATGGAAAACGGCGTCCGGCTGGCGCTGCCTACTACTGCTCAAGAGAAGCAAAAGAAATATTTGTACGAATTGTCCCGGATGAATCCTACGGAAAGAAGGATTATCAATCCGCATTTCCATAAAGTAGACATATCAGACGATTTGTACGATTTAAAAATGGGACTGATTTACAAAATTAAAGAAGCATTGAACCATGTCTGAAAATAATGTGATACATATTGTAGTGGATATGCTCAACGATTTCATATCCGGTACCATGGCTTGTTTGAATGCTGAAAATGCTTTGACGCACAGCATTGATTATATCAACCGGCATCCTGACCATAAAGTGGTATATGTATGTGATACACACCCTGTTAATCATTGTTCTTTTATAGGGCATGGGGGACAGTGGCCTCCGCATTGCGTGGTGAATACACCCGGTCACGAAATCCACCTTTCTTATTATACGCGCCTGACTGATCCCAACAAAAGACCTCACCTGAAAAGAATTTTTCGCAAAGGTACTTCTCCCACAAAAGAGGAATATTCCGGTTTTCAGGCCGTACGATCGGACGGTACCCGGTTGCATGAGGTGTTGCCACAACAAGTTGTTGTAAGTGGCATAGCAACGGAATATTGCATATTGGAAACAGTAAAAGATTTGGTGGAAACCGGTCATCAGGTACAGGTCTTGCTGGAAGGGCTGGGGTATGTTAATCAAAAAGACCACAGGGCAGCGGTTGAACATATGAAGAGCCTGGGTGTTAAATTTGTCTGATCTTATGGTTCAGGCTTTGGGAATAGACCTGGGCGGAACAAAACTGCATGCCGCTTTGCTTTCTGTAGGAGGAGTAGTACAGAAAGAGCGCGTTGTGCTGCTGGAAAACAGAACGGGCTCCGAAGTAGCGGCTTTAGTGGTTGATGTATGTTTGTCTTTGTTGCGTGAACAAGCCTTTTCTAAGCAGCCGGAAATACCCGTGGGCATTTGTGTGCCGGGTATTGCTTGCCATAAAACAGATACCGTATGGGCTCCCAATATTCCGGGCTGGGATGCTTTTCCTTTAAAACAATACGTAGCAGATGCAATGCCCGGAACAGAAATCACGATTGCCAGCGACAGAACTTGCTGCATATTGGGAGAATGGGCCTATGGCGTAGCCCGCGGCCTTGACAACGCTCTGTTTATGGCTGTAGGGACAGGTATTGGTGCCGGGATGCTTGTAGAAGGCCGCATTGTGGAAGGCACATCCGGCATTGCGGGAGCTATTGGCTGGCTGGCCATGGAACCACCTTTTAATAAAACTTACAGCCGATGCGGTTATTTTGAGACGTTTGCATCGGGGAACGGCATATTGGCACAGGCACAAAGTCTGGCAGGGGGACCTTGGTTTTTCACCCACACACAGGATGTTTTTCTGGCATACGACAAAGAACATCCTGCAGCAGTGGCAGCCATTGACAAAGCCGTTACGTGCTGGGGCATGGCAGCGGCCAATCTGGTGAGTCTGTTTAATCCTGAAATGATTGTATGGGGAGGAGGCGTATTTGGACCGGCTGTACGTTTTCTGGATAGGATTTATGATGAGGCTTCACAGTGGGCACAGCCCGTTGCGATGAAAAAGTGCCGGTTTAAACCAACAGCTTTATCCGGACGTGCAGGTTTGCTGGGCGCAGGATATCTGGCTCTGAAACAAAACAATCAGGTATGAAAAAACACAGTGTTCTGGCGGCAGGTTTTGCCGGTATTTTGTTTTTTGGCATTTCTTTTCTCACGTTGGGGGCCGTGCTGCCTTCTTTGCGTGATACGCTGCATCTGGACGTAAAGCAAATGTCGCTGCTGGCAGGAGTACTTCCGTTGGGGGTTTTGTCCGGTTCTGTTGTTTTCGGTCCCTGGTGCGACAGGTTTGGTTTCAAAATTCCTTTTCTTACAGCGTCTGCTCTTATTGTACTTGGTTTTTTGGGTTTGTCCTCTTTTCAGTCTTTATCTCCTCTTTCCGCTTGTGTATTCCTTATAGGCACGGGCGGCGGTATATTAAACGGAGTGTGCAATGCCCTGGTAACAGATATATCTGACGACCGCAACAGAAGTTCCAATTTAAGCCTTTTGGGCATGTTTTATGGGATAGGAGCGTTGACCATGCCTCTTGTTCTGGGATTGTTTCACGCTGTTCCCTATACAATCATACTTCGTTATGTTGCTTTGTTATTGTTTGGCGTATTTGTTTATTTCTGTTTTGTTCCTTTTCCACGTTCCAAAATAAAACAAGGTTTCCCTTTAAAAGAAGGTCTGTCGTTGCTCAGGCAGCCTTTGTTGTTGCTCATCAGTTTCATACTCTTTTTTCAATCGGCACTGGAAGGATTGTGCAGCAATTGGATTCCTGTTTTTTTACAGGAGAGTCCTTCTTATGGACTGGATCAGGAACGGGCATTGTTCCTCCTGACGTTTTTGGTTGCGGGAATGACAGCAGGGAGGGTAGTGTTGAGCTGGCTTACGCTACGCTTGCGGCCAGGTAAGGTTTTGTGGGGTTATCTTCTGCTGATTTTTGCCGGTTTTAGCGGTCTGGCTGCAGTATGGCCGCCGGTTGTGTCTGTTTTGCTTATAGGAACGGGCTTGGGGGCTACATTTCCGGTTCTGATTGCTTGCATTGGAACGCAATACAAAGCCTTATCGGGTACGGCAATAGGTATTGCTATGGCAATTGCTTTGACGGGGAACGTGTTGCTAAATTATTTACTCAGGTTTTTCCCCATACGTATTTTTCCTTTCTACCTCTTGTGTATTCTTACCCTAATGATGGGGTTGTATCTTTTCATGACAAAAAAGCTAAGGTTCAAGAATATTTAATACATTTGAAAATGCTTGCAAAAAAATGGCTTGACAGCGTACGTTCATTGCAGGATAAAATCCAGCAAACACAAACAGATGCTATTCGTCGTGCTGCTACGGTGATGGCAGACAGCATAGAGGCCGGTCGTTGGGTACATACATTTGGGTGCGGACACGCTACGCTTCCTATTGAAGAAATGTATCCCAGGATTGGCGGATTTGTTGGTTTTCACCCACTTATAGAAATGCCTCTGACCTTTTTCACGCGTATTACGGGAGAAAGCGGTATCCGGCAATTTCTTTTCCTTGAAAGGGCTGAAGGGTACGGTACAGCCATCATGAGTGCCTGGAATTTTGATGCAAGGGATACTCTTTGGATTTTTTCGCATACGGGCATAAATGCTGTGAACATTGATGTAGCGCTTGAAGCCCGCAAATACGGTATGCTAGTGATTGTGTATGGTTCTGTTGCTGCATCAGAAGGGAAAAAACCAAGACATTCCTGCGGAAAAAATTTGTTTGAGCTGGCAGATATTGTGGTGGACACTTGTGTTCCTCTTACAGATGCGGTTGTGTCACTCAAGAATCATACAGATAAAATTGGACCTGTTTCTACCATGGCATTCGTTACCCTTACATGGATGACGGTGACAACATGCGCAGAGATATTGGCAGACCGCGGAGTGGCTTTGCATATCCATCCTTCTCATAATGTACCGGGCGACATGACGGCCAGAGAGCGTTTGGACCGGTGCCTGGATGCGTACAAAGAAAGATCGTTTGGTTTATAAGTTGTAAAAAGAAATAAATATGAAAAAAATAGTATTTACTCTTCTTCTGATATCCTTGATTACAGGGGCCTATAGTCAGAATAAAAAAACTAATGATAATAATTGGTACAGGAATGAAATTTTTCTGGAGCCCATTCGTTTTTTCGAAGGCACATTTGCTTTAGGGTACCAGAGAAACTTCAGACATTCGGCTGTTTCTGTATTGCCTTCCATTACTTTGAAAGGAGAATCGTTACTGGGTTTTGAAGATAGCTTTTACAGCGAACAGGAAGGATTCGGTCTGGAAAGCATCTACAAAGTCTATTTTGCACAAATGCCCCGTTGGGTACAAGTATACTTTGGACCTTATGGAGCATACAGGTATTTGAAAGAGAAGAACAGGCTTCCGGATTGGATAGATGTAGAGGATTATCCCCATTTGAACAACAGGGATTTGTTTACACACTATAATGTCATGATGGGCGGGGTGCTTTTTGGGGCTCATTTTATGTGGGGCAGGTTTACTTTAGATATCAATGTGGGCGGCGGTGTCCGCTATCCGTTTGTGTCAGGATTCAGGGCAGATGGAAGAAATGCATCGCTCGTGTCTGTACCGTCTAATTTATGGGAAATGGGCTTTAAAGGCGTGGTACCTAAGAGTAATTTCACGTTGGGAGTAGCTTTTTAATTATGCGTAGAATCATCTTAGTATTACTGGGTTTCTGTTTTTTTGCACAGACAACGTTTGCCCAATTTATAGAACAACCGGCAGCGTGGAGCCATAAAGTAATCCACGTAGAAGGCAATGTATACGAAATGCAGTTTACGGCTACATTACGAGAGCCTTGGCATATGTACGATTTAGGTCCTTATGAAAACGGACCCCGGCCTACGGGTTTTGTGTTTGACTTACCAGCCGGGGTACTATTGGAAGGACCTCTGACCATGGACCCGGTACCTGACAAAGTCTACGATCCGTTGTTTGATATGCTCATAGGATCTTTTGGAGGTACGGGTGTATTTAAGCAAAAAGTGCGTCTGGAAGTATCGGGAGCCACGGTGCAAGCCACCGTAGAGTGGCAAGTGTGCGACGGCACGTCTTGCTTGCCTCCCGCAGAAGAAACATTTGCCGTACACATTGTTGAAAGAAAATCCGTAGCGGATGCAGTTTCAGCAGAGGCAGTCATTAAAACGCCGGCAGAGGAAATTACCACAGTGTCAAAAGGGACTTCAGGAGGCTTGTGGAGTATTGTTTTACAGGCCATAGCTTTTGGATTGGTGGCTTTGGTAACACCGTGTGTCTTTCCCATGGTACCCATGACCGTGTCTTTCTTTCTCAGGAGCAGTGATAACAAACGAAAAAACCGTTTGCAAGCCTCTTTGTACGGTTCGTTTATCGTATTGCTTTATACAGTTCCCATTGCTGTGATTATCGGTATTACGTACATTACCGGAGGAGCTTCCGTTACGGCCAACATTTTCAATTGGCTGGCCACACATTGGATTCCCAATTTGTTGTTTTTCCTTTTATTCCTTGTGTTTGCCACCTCTTTTTTCGGAGCTTTTGAACTGGTATTACCTGCCAAATGGACTACAAAAACAGACGCCAAGGCAGACAGCGGAGGTATTATTGGTACGTTTTTTCTGGCCCTGACATTGG
Source organism: Bacteroidales bacterium (assembly GCA_049652385.1). Lineage (GTDB taxonomy): Bacteria > Bacteroidota > Bacteroidia > Bacteroidales > UBA932 > DMER64. Next base: position 248,602 of record JBASDX010000008.1, read on the forward strand.
TATTGGTTTCTTTTTCCTGTACCGGCCCCATAGTAGGTACGGTATTGATCAAATCTACTCAGGGAGCCGTATGGGAACCTATTGTGACCATGTTTGCTTTTTCAGTAGCGTTTGCATTGCCTTTCACCGTATTGGCATTTATGCCGTCGCTGTTGCAGAAATTGCCCAAATCCGGAGGCTGGCTCAATTCCGTAAAAGTAGTACTGGGGTTTGCCGTATTGGCTTTATCTCTTAAATTTTTGAGTACGACCGATCAAATTTACGGATGGCGTCTGCTCGACCGTGAGATTTTCCTGGCCCTTTGGATTGTTATCTTTACGTTGTTGGGTTTGTACTTGCTGGGAAAAATTCGCTTCAAGCACGATTCCCCCGTAGAACACGTAGGCGTTTTTCGCTTTGGACTGGCCATAGCCGTATTTGCCTTTGTGGTGTATATGATTCCCGGTATGTGGGGTGCTCCGCTCAAAGCCATCAGCGGCTACTTGCCGCCTTTATCTACTCAGGAGTTTGTTTTGGATGGTCCTGTGGGAGTGTCGGCTCCTGTTTCAGAAAAAAAGGCTATTGATAGAAAATACGCCGATTTGTTTAGCCTGCCTTACGGGTTGGAAGGGTTTTTCCATTACGAACAAGCTATGGAATACGCCAAAAAGATAAACAAACCGGTCTTTTTGGACTTTACGGGATTGGGATGTGTTAATTGTAAAGAGATGGAGGCCCGGGTGTGGAGTGATTCACGGGTACAGCAGTTGCTGCGGGAAGCATTTGTGATTGTAGCCCTTCATTCAGACGCCAGAGCTACGGCCTTACCCGAAGATTGGGTAACGGACGAGCGGGGGAAAGAGCTGCGTACCCTGGGCAGCATCAACTCCTGGTTTATGCGTACCCGATTTAAAGTAAATGCACAACCTACTTATATCATCTTGGATAACGACGGAAATCCGTTGGTGACTCCGCGATCCTATGATACAGACATAGACAGTTACATAAGGTTTCTCCGGGAAGGACTGGAGGCCTACTCTAAATAAAGCATGATGCAAGACATACAACTTTTCTTTAGCAAGCTCAGCGGTTTGTTATGGGGATGGCCTATGATTATTTTATTGCTGGGCACCCATATTTTTTTAACCATCCGTTTAAAATTTCCACAGCGCAAAATCTTTAAGGGCATTGCTCTTTCCGTCAAGAGCGATGGAGACTCCAAAGGCGACGTAAGCCAGTTTGGGGCTTTGGCTACGGCGTTGGCCGCCACTATTGGTACGGGCAATATCATTGGCGTAGCAACGGCCGTGTCGTTGGGTGGTCCGGGAGCGGTGTTGTGGTGTTGGCTCAGCGGCGTGTTTGGTATAGCTACCAAATATGCAGAAGGGTTGCTGGCGGTACAATATCGGGTGACTACGTCTGACGGTACCATGATAGGAGGCCCCATGTATGCGCTGGAGCGCGGTTTGAAGATGAAGTGGCTGGCCGTGTTGTTTTGTGTTTTTACCGTTTTGGCAGCACTGGGTATAGGCTGCTCCGTGCAGTCCAACTCCATATCTACCATGTTGTATGAATCTTTTAACGTGCCTTTGTACGTTTCCGGAGCCGTTACGGCTTTATTGGTAGCCTTGGTTATTTTCTTTGGGATTAAAGGAATTGCCAACGTATGTGGGTTGCTGGTTCCTTTTATGGCTTTCTTTTATGTTGCCGGATGTGTTGTCATATTGGCCATGAATGCTTCTTTTTTAGGCAGTGCATTCCTGTTGATTTTCAAGTCTGCCTTTAGTCCGCAAGCCATAGGAGGCGGTCTGGTTGGAGGAGGATTGATGGCAGCCATGCGTTATGGGATTGCCCGAGGGTTGTTTTCCAACGAGTCAGGTATGGGCTCTGCACCCATTGTTGCGGCGGCTGCCCGGACAAAAAACCCTGTACGGCAGGCCCTTGTTTCGTCTACGGGTACCTTTTGGGACACGGTAGTAGTATGTGCTATGACGGGATTGGTGCTGGTAACCAGTATTTTACGTTATCCCGATATCGACTATAAAGACGGAGCCATTCTTACCAAATTGGCTTTTAGCAAAATAAGATTTATTGGTCCCATTATATTGAATGTAGGGTTGATTACGTTTGCGTTCTCTACCATATTAGGCTGGGCCTATTATGCAGAAAAAGCCATTGAATATTTAGGTGGGAAAAAGGTGATTTTTTATTACCGTATTTTGTGGGTCGCGGTAGTGTATATAGGCTCTGTTGTCAATTTAGCCATGGTATGGGATTTGGCAGATGCCATGAATGCCCTGATGGCCATTCCTAACCTGATTTCTTTGTTGCTTTTAACAGGAGTACTGGTGAAAGAAACAAATAAATATTTGTGGAGCGGAAAGCTAGATGCAGAGGCTTTTTAGACGGAAGTTAAAATACCCAGCCTAAACCTACGGAAAAACTGTTGGTCAACAGCCCTTTGTAAAAACCGTAAAGCCATGTGGCTTGTACTTTTAATCCGGCCACGGCAACATCCAATCCGGCACTTAAAAAAGATGGAATTTCTTTATCGGGCGTACCGTAACGAAACCCCGTGCTTATACCTAGAAAATCTTTGAAGGTATATTTCAAACCGGCTCCGGCAGCAATTCCTCTATAAAAGAGCATATAACTTCCCTGCAGGCTTGCATGTAATACGTGCTTGTCTGCCATGGGGAGTGATGCTCCGGCTCCCAGTTCAATACGGGCCGGAAGTGCAGAAGAAAATTCCTCATATTTAATAGGAGTGCCAATATTTTTTGCCGTCAATCCCAGGGTTAACCATTCTTGTTTGTACAGCAGTCCCACATCACAACCAAAAGCATTGCCCGTATGCTCCGGGCTCATTTGCGATTGGATGTAATACAACGTGGTCCCGATTGAAAATTTGGGAGACAGTTTGTAAGCATATCCTACGTCTACGGAGACATCTACAGGCTTGTAAACACCCGTTACGTTTCCTTCCGGACCGGACAAAGCACTTTCCGGATGCAAGAACAGACGTGAACCTACAGAAACAGCCTGTTTTTCACCTAACATGAAAAAACCCGAAAGGGCACCCATATGGTTTGTGAGTCCCGTTTGCCATAGTGTATAGGAAGTAAGGGCAGCCCCTTTTCCGTTTGCCCAAACGGCCGCTGCGCTGTTGTTGTACAAAGAAAAGGCACTTGAAGCCGCTACCGTATTGGTTCCTCCCATAGCCAATACGGCCGGATCGGGCCAAAGACCCAGGAAAGGCACGCTTTGTGCCGTTGCGGCAACTGGAACCAACAAAAATAAAAGGACTATATATTGATGGTAGATACGTTTCATGGCTGATTACAATTTGATGATGTTTTTTTTGTATTCCTTCCCTTCCATTTGGATGGTTACCGTATACGTTCCACCGCTTAGATCGGAAACGTTAACGGGAGCCGGATTAAACGGGCCTATGGGAAAGGTACCGCTGAATACCCGGGAACCCATGGCCGAGGTTAGGGTAATGTCCGCCGTGGTGGCTGCTCCGGAACGAACGTATAAAACGTCTTTTACCGGATTGGGATACAAATCTACGGCTTGCTTCCCGTCACGTACGAGTACGGGCACTTCTACGCTGCAACGGGCTCCAAGAGCGTCTTCTGCTTCTATCGTCATTGTTGTTAGTCCATACGTTTTAGCTGTTACATTGAGCAAGCTGCCGGAGAAATCTGCCGTTACGGGCCCCGTTGGTTGGAAGGATACAGAGTATTTCAACGTTTCTCCGTCGTCGTCTGTAAAGATATCGGTCAGGCGTAACGAAACGCCACTACCTGTTTTGTTCAGACAGATGGGATCCGGAATGTGGATCACCCGGGGAGGAGTATTGGGAAAGACGGTATATGTCAACTCAAGTTCTGTAGATGCCCCGTATATGTCACTCACTATTAACAGGCAGGTATGATTACCTGCCGGAGATTGTTTGGCATCTATCCGTACCGTCACTAAAGAATCTGTAACTGTAAGTGTCAAGGCTTGCGGATGAGGATCCAGGAAAGCCGACATTTGGTGGCCGTCTGCATCTGAAATTTTGAATGTCAGTTGTTTTTCTTCATGGGCTTTGAGTTCCAGATGTGTACCTTCCAGTGGTTCTACGATAGGAGGATTATTTTCTTCTGTAGTAAAGAGAAAGGGAAGAGAAGGAGCGGCCCGGTTTCCTGCAAAATCGTAGGCGGTGATGGTGAACGTGTACGTAGTTTGAAAAACTAAATCCGGTACGGCTAAATAAACGGTATCACCCACCTGATTAAACCCGGTACGTGCGTAATCTACGCGTACGCTGTCTCCTGCAGCAGAAGCGGTTAATATTTTATAACCGTAAGCTTTGGTATCATCTTCATCCCGCGGGACAAGCCATCCTAATGTTATGGTATTGGAGTGTGCATGGGCAAAAATTTCTTCCACAGGCTCAGGTGCTATGGTACTTAAAGAAGCGATACAGGCAAAAGCATCTACCACACCGCTTCCCATGGAAGTTTCGTATTGCGGGAAATACTCCAGGAACGCCTTAGAGGCGTTGTTGAGTATGATTTCTTTAAGGGTTTGGTTGGTGAAACCGGGACCTCCGGCATACGATACCACCAGGGCAGCCACCCCCGAAACTGCAGGGCAAGCCATGGAAGTTCCCTGCATATACCCGTATTGGTTACCGGGGAGCGTACTGTATATCTGTCCGGATGCATAATTATAATCGCCCCCGGGAGCACTGATGCTTACCCATTCGCCGTAATTGGAATAATAGGCTTTTTTATAATCCGGTGCAATAGAGGCTACCGAGACTACTTTTTCGTACATGGCCGGATAAGAGACGGTGGTATTTTCATTTCCGGCTGCAAAAACTACCAAACCGCCGGCCATAGGACCTGTCTGTTCGTCATTTTCATCCATACCGGCGTACCGGATAAAATAATCGATAGCCTCTTTGGTGACTTGTGGCATCTTGCCCGAGTCTCTGTACCCCCAGCTGTTTTGGCAGATGACGGCACCGTTGTCTGCCGCATATTTGATGGCTCCGGCAGCATCTCCAATGCTGTTGTAGACGTCCATCATCTGGCAAATCATCAGCCGTACCCCTTTATTTAGGCCGTTCCCACCGGCCACACCGCTGATGCCTATGCCGTTGTTATTGGTGGCGGCCACAATACCGGCTACGTGCGTACCGTGTTCTTCTGCTCGTATATGTCCGGTATGTGTTATGAAGTTGGCTCCGTGGATATCGTCCACTATGCCGTTGTTGTCGTCGTCAACACCTTCTTCTCCGTACAATTCCGCTTCGTTTACCCATAGATTGTCTACCAGATCGGGGTGCGTAATATCTACACCCGTATCTACTATGGCTACTACTACATCCTGGCTGCCGCTCGTGTAATATTGCCAGACATCGGTTACGTTGATATCGGCTCCGGCCCTAAACTCATTGCCACGGGATCCGTCGTTGTACAAATGCCATTGACGGGAAAAATGGGGGTCGTTGAACGAAAAAGGCCCGGCTGTTGCCTCTTGCGTTTGTATGACAGGAAGGTACTCCACCCATTCCACGCCGTCTATGTCATAGATATCCACAGCTGTTTTTGTTAGCGGTCTGTCCGGGTCAAAAATTACCGTATACCAAAGATGCAAACCGGCTTCCCGTGTGCGGGCTTCAAATTTACCGGCCGGGGGAAAGGAGCGGCGTACGGACTGTACATCCAAACCTGCGAATACCTGGTTTTCAGGCCACAAAGCCGTTTCAATCTTCCGGCCCAACTCTTCTGTAACCTTAATAGATACAATACCGGTATGCACGTGCGCCGTATCCAGCAAACGGGCCTGTTGGCCTTGTTCCTGTAAGTTATGTTTCGCTTCTTTTTGACAGCCTCCAACCAAAATAAGGAGCACGGCCAAAACATAATAGATTCTTTTCATAGAATGTATGGTGTGAATGGGCAAAGATAAGAAAAAAAGGCCGACACAAGGCCGGCCTTTTTTAAGATAGCAACTACACTTTTACAGTATGTCGTTCAGATCGGGTCCACCGGGGAATCCTACATAACAGTAGTTGTTGGACGTATGCCATCCTCCCAATCCGTCAATATATACAGCCGGACGCAAACGAGCTACTTTTCTGTTGTATTGGGGCAGGAACAGACTGAGTTCATTATAGGCTGCCAAACTGGCGGACAAAGCAGACGGATAGTAGTGTTTGATGATACTGCCGGCATCACCGCCATACAGCAGTCCTGCATACCAGTTGGTATCCCATTTCAGGAAACCGCCTTCTTCCCAGAATTCAATGTAGGCACTTTGGGGACCGCCAATCCAGTCGTCCCATTCAGCTTCCAGAAGAAGTGCTTTGGTATAGGGTTGCATTACCCTCCAGCGATCAAAGCCTTCTGCCTGGCGGATTTCAACCGTAGGAATGCTGTAAAGGGTCCAGGTGTCACAGAACTGGCCATTACCCAGAGAAATCCAGTTGTAGGCCAGGTTGATTTTCATTTCAACTTCCTTTACACCACCAACAGATGCTTCCTGGCTGGATATGGATAATTTTAAAGTATATACCACACCAATGGAAGCTTCCGGTTTAAGAGATATGGTAAGGTCTGCATCTCCTTTACCGTTATCAAAACTCAATGTCCCGGGAACATTAAAAACGTTATGGGATGCTGTAGGTGTTAGCGTCACCGTACCTGTACCTTCCGTTGTGTTCCTAAAGACTTTTATTTTGAAAACAGGGTTAGCGGCAGGAAGGGTAAAGGTATAGGCTTTAGCAATAAAACTGTATCCTGCAGCATCCGGTGTGTAAACAGGGTTGATTTTTTCTACGTTGCAAGATGTCAGGAACAGAGCAACGAGAGAAACTACCGCAAATAAATTAAGTATTTTTTTCATAACTAAAATTTTTACTTTCAATTAAACACCATCGTCCATAGGATTCTGATCGGTTGCTTGATTCAGATTCTTGTTGCCGTCGAATTCGTGTTGGGGAATGGTCAGAACCCAGGCATAGGATGCAGGATTCTGTGTATTTGTACCTGGAATAAGGGCGGCTGTAGGCCATCCCATGGCAGTAGTCCTGGTAAAGCCTTGTTTCAGACGGCGGATATCGTACAAACGTCCGTATTCGCCCCACAGTTCAATGCGGCGTTGGTTGATAATCTCTTCCCTCAGGGAACCTGTTTCATTGGAAGTCAAAGCACCCATGGCCGTTCCTGTTTTATTAACCGTATAATCGGGGTCACGTTTGCTCATCAGTTCCATCAGCAATCTCTTGGCCTCGGCTTCGTTACCTAACATCAACTCAGCTTCTGCCTGGGTCAAAACCATTTCCTCATTACGCATCCACAGGTAATCTCCTGTATACAGGCTCATGTCAGCCCATTTGAATTTCAGTTGCTGGTAAGCTCCGCTCGGGTGTGCAGGATCCCACCATACCAAACGTACGTCTTTGGGGCCCATTTTGGCGTACAACTCTTTGTTGATACGCTTGAAGGCGGTATTACCGTAGCCGGGCGAATCATGGCACATGTGCATCAGGAACGAGGCGTAAATACCGGATTGGTCAGAGATGATCTCTGCACCCCACATCACGTTTTTGGCTTTCACTGCATTCATGCCGCCTGTAAGATCGGCTTTGTCACCAATACTGGTGCTCTTACGTGCTTCGGCTGCAGCGTCGCGGGCTTTGCCCCAGTTTTCCATGGTCAGGTAAATACGTGCTGCAATTCCTTGAGCTACGTAGTAGTCGATATGCGATTTATGAATCTGCTTCCTGGCGTCTTTGAGCAAAGCTACAGATTTGTCTATATCGGCAACAATCAAATCATATACCTGTTGTACCGTGGAACGAGGCTGGCCTTCTGTACCGGCAGCGCTAGGCTCTGTATAGATAGGTACTCCGGGTTCGGATTCGTGACCTTTGTAGGTACGCGCAAAAGATTGCATCAGCATGAAATAGCTATAGGCACGGATGGCATAGGCAGCTCCAATGACGTAATTGACATCGGAGGGCAACCCTTCCATGGTTTCTTCTGCTGCAATGATGTAGTTGGCATTGGCTACCCAGGTGTAGTAAGCATTCCATAAGTCATAGGAACGCCATGCATTGGAGGTATAACGCGCTTTGACGTTGTACGTGCAATCGTACCAGAACCATCCGCTACCCTGACCGGACATGATGTGGTCTTCACCCATTACGTCTGCCATCAGGTTATAGGCCGTGATGCCGAAGCATTGGTGCGTATTGCCGCCTGTGGACCAGCCGGCTGTGTACATGGAGCGGTAGATACCGTTTAACGGTACCAAAGCAGCCGTGGCGTTGGTGAACAAGCCGTCACCGGATACTGCTGTAGTGGGAGACGTTTCCAGTGAATCCTTAGAGCAGGAAACCGTGGTTATAGCTACCGCTAACGCAATGATAAGTAGTGTATATATTTTTTTCATATTCATGTTCCTCCGTTAATTAAAAGTTAAGGTTAAGACCAATGGTGTATGTCTTGTTTGGAGTATAAACGTAGTCAGTTGAACCGGAGAAATTGTACTGCGGGTCCATCCCGTTCAGATAATTGAACATGGTCATGTTATCCAGGGTAACATATACGCGGAGCACCGATACACCTAATTTTTTGGCGGTTTTTGCCGGAAGCGTATATCCCAATGTAACGTTCTTGATGGCAAAATATGAGGCATCAATCAGATAATCGTCAGCTGCAGTATATTTGGCGTTGATTCCGGCACGCGGCATATCGGTTTTGTCACCGGGTTTTTGCCAGCGGCGCAGGGCGTTCTTGCTCCAGGTGTTACCGGTATACATGGGGTTCAATGCACCCACATACAATCCGTCGTACATTTTTCCACCTACGGAATACGTTCCCATAATGCTCAGGTCTATACAGTTGAAGAATGAAAATTCCGTGCTGACGCTACCGTACAGATCGGGGATACGGCTGCCGTGGTACCATTTGCTGACAGCAGCTTTGGCGTAGTCAGCGCTGATATAAGGATCAATGGGATTGCCATCATCGTCTTTTTCATCATAAACCCAGTACAGACGGGCTCCGTTAGCGGGATCAACACCGGCATATTTGGCCATGTAGAATGTACGTATGGGCAAACCTTCTTTATATATATAGATGCCGCTTACAATTTCCGGAGCGTCTTCTGTCAGGGCAATGACCTTATTGCGCACCCTGGAACCCATAAAAGTAGCCCTCCAGCTGAAATCACGCGTATCTATCAATTGGGCGGAGAGTGTCAGTTCCAGACCCTGGTTGACCATGCTTCCTACGTTGGCATCGTATCCGCTGAAACCTGTGGACAAAGCCATGGGGTAGTTGAGCAGCATGTCTGAAGTCAGACGGTTGAAATATTCAAAGTTGATATCAATGCGTCCGCCAAACAGTCTGGCATCCAAGCCAACGTTGAAGTTAGCGTTCTTTTCCCAGCGGAGATCTTTGTTTTCCAGTGTGGAAACAATGGCACCGGTATAACTGGCATTTGGGTAGGACAGGCTGTAGAAACTCTGCCATGCATAGAGGGTACCCAGGTTGTCGTTACCTTGTACACCGTAACTGGCTTTCAGAGCTAAGTTGTTAATCCAGGATACATTCCTCATGAAATTTTCCTGAGAGACACGCCAGTTGGCACCGACCGACCAGAATTGTCCCCAGCGGCTATCTTTATGGAAACGGGAAGTACCGTCCGTACGGAAAGATGCCGAGATGTAGTATTTATCCTTGTAATTGTAGTTCAGACGGGACAGGTAAGACTCAATCCTGTAAGCCTGGGAGTAAGAGTCCGCATCTGCAATGGTGGTTCCGGGACGTAATTCCAGGATTCCGTCAACCAGGTTGGTTTTTTGAGCCATCAGGTAACTGTAGGAATAGTTGTAGAACTCATGTCCTGCCAGGAAATCAATGTTGTGGTTACCAAAACTACGGTTCCAGGTGAGCAGTTGGTTGAATGTGAAGCTCATCGTACGTCCGTGGCTTCTGGTCAGACGACCGTTGGAGCTGGCGGCGTTCCCGTGGTACATGTTGTAGAATGTCATATTGCTGGAACTTACGTAGTCTACCCCAAAGTTGGCGGTCAGTTTCAAGCCTTTCAGGAAACCGGCGCTGTCCTGGTCAGAACCAAGGGCCAGGAACGTACGGGCACTGACGTTGTCTCCCGTATTACGGAACTTGTCGTCGTAAAGTGTTCCAACGCAGCTGAAATCGTTCAGAGTGGGACGAACCTTACCGTAGTCAAGTTGCTTGTTCCCCAGCTCGTCCAGCAAATCTTTCCCGCTTGCGTCTTTCAGCCATACGGGGTAAATGGGAGCCATAAACTGGGCGCTGTACCAAACGTTGGCATAAGCAGATCCTGTATATCCGGAAGAATTGGAGGTTGTCATGGCAGCCGACAGGTTCAATCCGGTTTTTACCCAGTCGTTGATTTGGCTGTCTACGTTGGCACGGCCTGAGAAACGTTGGAAGGAAGTATTTTTGAGAATACCGTTTTCATCCAGGAATCCCAAAGAAATAAGGGACTTTGTTTTGGCCGTTCCACCCGATACCGTCAATTGATGCTCATGACGGAAAGCGTTCGGGCGCTCTATTTCATCCATCCAGTTTTCGTAATAGGCAGATTGGGCATCAGCTCTGACGGTTCCGGTTTCAGGATCTATCACTGTAGCCCAGGTGTAATTTTTGAAAGGGTTGTACAATTCGCCTCCCAGGGCATTGGATAAATCCAGAGAAGCTTGTGCACCTGCATCCTCCCATGAGTATCCGTTCTCAAAAGCATAGCTGTTCCGCAGAGATTCCCAGGTCATGGTAACGAATTCTCTTTGATCTACCATGTCGTAACGTTTGAGGGCACGGTTGGAAAATCCGGCACTTCCGTTATAGGTAATGCTTACTTTTTCTCCTTTAGCCCTTTTTGTGGTAATCATGATGACACCGTTGGCTCCGCGGGCACCGTACAGGGCTCCGGACGAAGCGTCTTTCAATACGGTCATGCTTTCAATGTCGGCCGGGTTGATGGAACTAAGAGAACCATCGAAGGGTATTCCGTCAACCACATACAGAGGTGTTTGGCTGGCGTTGATGGATCCGTAACCACGAATGATGACCGAAGAACCTGAACCGGGCTGACCGGAACCGGAAGTGGTAATCACACCGGTGGAAAGTCCGTCTAATGCTTTGGTCACGTTGGCTACAACACGCTTGGATAGCTTTTGGCTGTCAAGTACAGTGGCCGAACCGGTCAAAGACTCTTTCTTGGCTGTACCGTAAGCTACAACCACAACGTCTTCCAGTGCAACCACATCGGGGTTCATGACGATATCGATTACCGCCCTCCCGTTGATTTCTGTATTGACAGTCTGCATTCCTATATAGGTAAAGCGCAGGATGTTGTTGCCCGTAGGTACGTTGATGGAATACGAACCATCCAGATTTGTTTGTGTGGAAATAGTTGTTCCAACCACAACCACTGTCACGTAGGGAATTGGCTGGCCGTCTTCACCGGAGGTAACTCTACCGGTTACCCTCTGTTGTGCAAACAGTGCCGAAAACCCTATCATGACTGACAAAGTCAGTAAAAGGAATTTTTTCATCTGTCTTGTTTTTAGGTTAGTAAATAGTTTATAGGGTTAATAATTTCATGCAATATGCAATAAACAAAGATAAACAATAATTTTAAATAGGAAAACCAATTTTACATTTTATATATATTTGCTGTATGAAATACGCCATTAACTTTTTTCCGTTGAGTGAAGTCAAACGGTTTGACCTCGCCAAAGAGCCCAGACCGGTGAGCTGGTATTTGAGGCCCATTATCTGGCTGCTTACGTTCCCTCAATTCTGGTTCAAGCGGTCCAAACTCACCAAAGAAAACATGGAACAGGTAAAGACGCCTTATTTGTTGTTGTGTAACCACAACGCCTTTTATGATTTTACCGTAGCGACCGTTGCCGTTTTTCCGCACCAGCCTTTTTATGTAGTGGCCATTGATGGTTTCATTGGCAGGGAAGGGTTGATGCGTCGGGTGGGTTGCATCGGGAAACGCAAATTTACCAACGATGTAGGGCTCATACGCCATCTGCAAACAGTTACCGAACGTGGAAAAATTGTAGCCGTTTATCCCGAGGCACGCTATTCTCTTTGTGGCACGAAGGCCGTCCTTCCGCCTTCTTTGGGAAAATTGGTAAAATACCTGAACGTACCGGTTGTAACACTTATAACAAGCGGACACCATATTAATTCACCGTTTTGGAATACGCGTTTACGGAACGTTCGTACCGAGGCTGTCATGACTCAAATCCTCACACAGCAGCAGGCAGAGGAAATGACGGCAGAACAAATCAATGCCCTAATCAACGATGCGTTTGAGTACGATGATTTTGCCTGGCAGAGGGAAAACAAAATCAGGGTACGTTACAAAAACAGGGCGCGCGGTTTACACAAAGTGCTGTACCAGTGTCCGTCATGTAAAACAGAGTACAAAATGGATTCGGGAGGGACTCAGCTCTGGTGCAACCATTGCGGAAAACGCTGGACCATGTCTGAATACGGAGAATTGCAGGCTACAGAAGGAGAGACGCATTTTTCCCATATCCCCGACTGGTATGAATGGGAGAGATTACAGGTAAGGGCAGAGATTGAGGCCGGAACATACAGCCTTACCAAACAGGCTGATTTGCGCTTGTTGCCCAATTCCAAAGGGTTAGTTGAGTATGGAGAAATTACGTTTATACATGATATGGACGGATTCCGGCTGGAAGGCGTCCACAACGGAAAAACCTATTCCGTCTTTATGCCGTCAAAAGGAACCTATTCGTGCCACATAGAATACAACTACGGAAAGTATAAGAGAGATTGTGTAGATCTCAATACCTTAAACGATTCTTTCTGGGTATTTCCCCGAGGCGAAGATTTTTCCGTCACAAAAATTTCTCTGGCTACGGAAGAATTGTTTACTTACAAAAAAGCATAAGCTTTTCCGTAAGACAATTGTTGCTGCAGAAAGTCGTCCGCGTATTCCAACAAGACGTCTGTCAACTTCCCATTCTTGTCGTATACCGGTACCATATTAGGATTGATAAAGCCCCCGTATGGTTTTAGTTCCAAAGCGGCATACCGCTTGAGCACTTCTTTATGCAGCGGTTGATCAATCTTTATGGCGTATTGTTCTACCAGGGCTTTACCGGCGCGGTAGTCTCCTTCCGATTTGATGCGTTGGACTTCTGCCAGCAAAGTGGCAAAGAGGGAGCGGAGTGCTCCGTAATCCCGGATGGCAAAATACGTCTTCCCGTTTTCGATTATTTGTTCTATGGCGTTTCCGTTGGTGAATACCCATTTGGCAATCAGCTGCCGGCACTGCATATGCGCCTGCGTCAGGTCTTTTCCCTGTTCAATACGTACCAGCTGGGTAAACAACCCATTACGAATGTAATTGATATACTCTGCCTTGTACGCTTCTTCATTGGGTAGAATACCCAGTTCTACCAATTTGGGATCCGCTATGTAATATAATGCAAACAAATCTGCCCGTACTTCTTCCAAAGTAGAACTGTATTCTCCCAAGGCATTGGGTGACACGCCGGGTAAAAGTTGTCCCGACCCATGACCTAAGCACTCGTGCAGGTCTGTATGAAGGTTTCCCGTAAGGCTTCCGTACTTTTTCAGAAAAACCGCTTCTTCCTCATTCAGGGAAAATTCGGCCAGCATATTCCTGGGTGATTCTTCAGCGGCCTTGTCATAGGCTTGCGTAATATTGGCGATGGTAACCGATTTGGATCCATACTCTTTTCTGATCCAGTCGGAATTAGGGAGGTTAATGCCGATGGGGGTGGCCGGATACGATTCGCCCCCCAGCATGGCTACGTTAATGACCTTTGCCGAGACGCCGGTGGCTTCTTTTTTCTTAAAGCGGGGATCCACGGGAGAATGGTCCTCAAACCATTGAGCCTGGCTGCTTATGATTTCCGTCCTGCGCGAAGCCTCAACGTCTTTGAAATTCACGTGTGCTTCCCAGGCACCTTTTCTGCCGAGCGGGTCTGCGTACACTTCTATAAATCCGTTAATAAAATCTGCAAAAAGGTCCGTATCTTGAACCCAGGCTATATTGAATGCATCCCATAATGCAAGATCTCCCGTTTTGTAATAAGCTATAAGTGTATGGATATATTCAGCCTGACGGGGATTTTCCGCTACTTCGGCCGCTTTTTCCAGCCAATAGCATACCTGCTCCAGGGCCGGACCGTACTTCCCATCTGTTTTATATACTTCCTCTTGTACCACTCCGTCTTTGAGTATTAAACGGCTGTTCAGCCCGTGTTCAACGGGGCTCGTGTCGGAAGGATCCTCCAGCGCTGCATAAAACGCCTCGGCTTTTTTTCGTGTAACACCGCTGTACAAATTAGAAGCGGAGGCAAGCAGGATATCACCATCCTTTCCCGTATACCTACGCACTTTGTATGTATTGGGATTGCACATGATATCGGTTAGTCGTTCTATGCTGTCTTCCTCACACTCAGATGCTTCCAGAAGACCCTGTATGTAGGACGCCGGGCATTCCGGAATGATTTTTTCTTCTGCGTAGTGGTGGTGGATGCCGTTACTGAAGAATACCCGTTTGGCGTATACCAGGAACTGATTAAATTCCGGTGTGTCTCTGTCACCTGTATACGTTTCCAGCACGGTTTCCAGACATTTTCTTATTTCCAGGTTGTATTTAAAATTCTGATCCCAGAAAATATCCCTGCCGCTTTTAACGGCTTCCCCCATATAGTAAATGAATGATTTTTGCCGGATTGTGAGGTCTTCCCAGCCGGGAACGCGGTAGCGGATGATTTTTAAATCTGCAAATTCGTCCACCAGATACGTGAACGACTCTTCTTGTTGTTTGACAGGTTTGTTGCCGTTGGCACATGAGAAACCTGCCAAGCCCGCAAGGCAGGCAAAGGCTATTTTCATGGATTTCATAGTTGTGTTATTTTTCACGAATTTTTTGTACGCAACGATTCACATGGCGTACAAGGGTAAATGTTGTAACTGCTACAGGCAAGAGCACAGCCAGCCAGCTCCCTTTGGCAGGAGAAAGGGATATGTTATTTTTAAAACGATCTTCAATGCTCCGGATATGCCATTCCAGAGAATTACGTTCTGCTCTCAGCTGGTCTATGGTACGGATTCTTGAGTAAATTAACCTTCTGCTTTTCATGTCTAATCCTCCTTTGCCGGGTTATTTGTTTCACGGAAAAAGATATTGATCATAAGCCTGACAAAGGTGTTCAGGAACAATCTTTTTCTCAATAAAAACAATATAAGGAACAACAGCAGGAAAAATCCACCAGTAATCAAGGAAGCAGCTGTTCCGCTGCCAAGCAGTTGTGCTAACCATTGGGTTGCCCCCGTTGCTAAAAATACCAGGGCTATAAGTAAGATCAGAATAAGCAGGAAAATGCTCAACATGCGGTTTACAACCACACTGATATTTTCTACCAAACTTAATTTGAAGGCGTCTGATTTCAGACCCAGGTATTCCTTGGCTGAGTCTTTGATATTCATTTCACTTTGTTTATTCATCCGAACCTTCTTCCCGGTTAACAGGGAAATGTTTGTGGTATTCCTGCTTTATCCCCTCAACTCCCTCATCAATGGCTTCTTTTAGTTTTTGTCGCGTTTCACTTCCTTTTGCAGGAGCAAACAACAAGGCCAGGGTGGCGCCTATGAAGACTCCGCCCATAAATGCTAATACGTTTGAACTTTTCATAATACAATACTTTTTTGAAGAAAATGTCTCCATACAAAGATAAAAAAAAGATTATCTTTACGCTATGAAGAAAAGCATTCTTTTAGGCTTGTTTTTTTTAAGCCTTACTCTGACAGCTTGTGAAAGGTGGTTTCTTCCCTGTACCCGATATGAGCACAGCCTGTTGGTATATATGGCAGCGGATAACAGCCTGTCGGATTTGGCTGTTGAGAATATGGAAGAATTGTTGGACCATTCGCAATTGCCGGAGGGGCATGCACTTTTTGTATATACAGATCGTGCGGGAGCAGGTGCGTTTCTTATCCGTATCACTTCCCGCAACCACATGTTGAAGCCGGATACGCTGTACAGGTACGGGTCTGTAAATTCGGCCCAACCTTCTGTGCTGGAACAAGTCATTAAGCATACAAGGGATGCCTGCCCGGCCAAAACGTACGGGCTCATTCTTTGGTCGCACGGAACGGGATGGCTTCCCGCCGGCCTATACGGAGAGACACCCACCTCTGCTGTTGCGCCGCAATCTGTTGTTACGCCTTTTTTATATGATATCTACAATCCGGCTTATCCGAGGACAAAAACGTTTGCAAAAGACGGCCGTGATGAAATGGAAATACCGGATCTGGCAACAGTGTTGAATAAATATATCCATGAATACGTATGCTTTGACGCCTGTCTGATGGCAGACGTACAAACGTATTACGAATTGAAAGATGCGGCCCGCTATCTGATGGGCTCTCCTACGGAAATCATAGATACGGGATATCCGTACGATATGCTTACGAGCACGCTCTTTCCCTACGAAGGAGAAAGCAGTCTGATAGCCTTGTGCAATGCATATTATAATAAGTATATAGTACAGCCGGGTTATTACCAATCCGCTACTATTTCTTTAGTAAAAACCAGCGGTATTCCTTCTTTGGCACAAGCTTTTAAAAATTTGATAACAAACAGTCCGGTGGATCCGGGTCTGATAAATCGTAAAAATCTGCAAACATATGATCGACTTACAGAACATGTGTTTTGGGATATGGAAGATGTATCGGAAGCACTGGGAACGGAACCGGATTTTGCCTCGTTAGCTGTTGCGCTGGAACATACAGTAGTCTATAAAAAAGCGACTAAAGCATTCATTACCATTCCTATAGAAACCTTTTCCGGCTTGGCCGTTTATTTGCCGGTTTCTACCTTGCCTCGTACGCAAGCGGCTTTTGAGGCAACTTCCTGGAATTCATTTTTGGGATGGGTGCCGTTGGAAAAATAATTTTGCAAACCCGTAGATTTTCATTACTTTTGCGCGCCTTTGGGCAGACCTTGGTAAGGTGCCATGGGATTCGGGTACAATCCCGGATTGAGTAACACTTTTAACTAAAACACGTATGAAACAATTAGAAATCAATGCCCGTAAACGGGAAATTTTTACAAAAGCGGCTGTTAAACAATTACGCAGGGAAGAGAGAGTCCCTTGTGTCCTGTACGGACACAATACCGATACCCTTCATTTTTCCGTGTCGGAAAAAGAATTGAAGCCGTTAATCTATACCCCCAATTCTTATATCGTAAACCTCAACCTGGACGGAACGAAACAGCTCTGCATGTTGCAACAGGTACAATTTCACCCTATGACGGACAGAATACTTCATTTGGATTTTCTTTCCATCGATCCCGATAAACCGGTATCTATCAACGTTCCTGTTGTTTTGACAGGCAACTCCATCGGTGTTCGTGAGGGTGGAAAAATGTATGTTATGAGCAGAAAATTGCTCGTTCGTGCCCATTTGGACGATTTGCCCGATTCTTTGAATATTGATGTTACAAAATTGGCTTTGGGCAGTGCAATTGCAGCAGGAGATTTGAAGTTAGACAATTTGCAGATTTTGACACCCAAAACAACACTCGTCTGCATGGTCAAAATGACCCGTGCCTCTATATCAGACGCAGCAGCTATGGCAGAAGAAGAAGGTGAAGAAGGTACAGAGGGAGCATCAGAAACTGCTGCAGCAGCTCCGGAAGAAGCCTAGTCTTACCGCCTTATTATGGCTTACCTAATTACAGGACTTGGAAACATAGGATCCGAATACTCAGGTACGCGGCACAACATAGGTTTTACGGTTCTGGATGCCTGGGCGGAATTGCATAGAACTACTTTTTCGACAGTGCGTTACGGTTCTTTGGCTCAAATAAAATACGCCGGAAAAATCCTATGGCTCCTGAAACCTTCTACGTATGTCAATTTAAGCGGAAAAGCAGTCAGGTATTGGATGCGGGAAGAACGGATTCCACTGGAAAACATATTGGTTGTACTGGATGATGTTGCCTTGCCGTTTGGGAAAATACGGTTGAGGGCACAAGGCAGTGATGGAGGACATAATGGCCTGAAGCACATTACTTATATGTTGGAAACAACGGCCTATGCCCGGCTTCGTCTGGGCATAGGTGATGATTTTCCAAGGGGATACCAGGCAGATTATGTCTTGAGTACCTGGACAAAAGATGAAGAAAAGGAATTGCCTTTTTTATCCCAAAGAGCCATAGAGGCTGTTCAACTGTTTGTGAAACATGGGATTGACCATGCCATGAATCTGGTTAATGCGGATTGACAAATACTTGTGGGCTGTTCGTGTTTTTAAAACGCGTGCGCAGGCAGCCGATGCTTGCCGGGGAGGGCGTGTGAAGATAGACGAAATACCGGCCAAACCTTCCCGTATTATTAAGGAAGGGGATACGCTGGTCGTCAGGAAGGGTCCTGTGTTTTATTCCTTTTTTGTAGTGCAGCTGACGGAAAGACGGCTTTCGGCCAAGGAAGTACCGCTGTATGCCCGGGATTGTACTTCGGAAGAAGAGCTGGCCAAGTTGCAGCAACCGCGCGAATCGATTGTGATATACAGACAAAAGGGAACAGGGCGTCCTACAAAAAAGGAACGTCGTCAATTGGATAAAATCCGCGGTATTAACGAATAATTTCTAAAAATATTGTTTTCCCTTCCGGCCTCAATTGCCAATAGTCTAAAGAAGCCGGCATCAATAAACATCCGCTTTCTGAAGGAGTGTATACCTTTTCATTACAGGCAACAGACAGGGTTCCTTCCAGCAGCATGTACAAGATAAACCGATCCTGTTCAGAACCATCTGTTTCAAGGGGTGCTTCCAACTCTTTTAACGTCACCGTAAAATAAGGCGATTGTACCAAAATACCTGTGGTGGCAGGGATGGGATCGTGTTGGGAGTAATCTATGCAGTCAATGGCTAAATCTATGTGCATATCTCTGGCTGTAAGCGGGTCATGTTCTCTTCCCCAATCGTATACCCGATAAGTGATATCAGATACTTGTTGGACCTCGGCAAGCGTCAGGCCACCTCCACACGCATGCACAAGGCCCGCCGGAATATAATAACATTCGCCTTTTTTGGGAGTGATGACATTCAATACATCGGGCAAGGTGTTTTTCCGGCAATGTTCGTAAAAAAGAGCAGGGGTCATGGGTCGGTTGAATCCCAGATAGATTTTTGCTTCCGGCCCGGCTTCCATGACATACCACATTTCTGATTTTCCAAAAGCATTATGCATCTCTGCAGCCGTTTTATCGTCAGGATGAACCTGTACGGACAGGAAATCATTTACTTGTAACTTTTTGACAAGCAAAGGAAATTCATCGCCGGACGTTGCGTATGCTTCACTGCCCAGTAAGTCGGCAAGATAAATTTCCAATATTTCATTTATGGTATTACCCGCCAGAAAACCGTTGTCTACCAAAGAGGCGTCCTGGTCAAGGCCGCTCAGGAGCCAGGATTCGGATCCCCATACACGTTCTTTGTATTGGGGCTTAAAGGTCAGAGGATACAGGGTTGTTGTGTTCATGAGATATATGCAGCACGGGTGCCGGAGCTAAATTTTTATGCAGATAGAAAATGGATAATCCCAGCGCGACCAAAGAGAGTCCGAAGACGATAAAGAAGGTTTTGTTACCTACCAGATGGCGTAAGGATTCTTCTACTATAGAATTCGGGAGGATGGCCACCAGGAAAAAAGACAACCCGTTGTTCAGAGCGTGCAGTGCCACACAAGTCCAATAGGAACGGGTCCTGTAGTAAATCCAGCCAAAAAGACATCCCATCAGAAAAGCCGGAATGGCTTGCCAGGGGTTCAGGTGGATGACTCCAAACATGATGGAAGACCAAAGGATGGCTTTATGGGGAGCCATGTGTTGCAACATACCTTTGAGGGCCACTTCACGCAGTAGCCATTCTTCCAGCAAAGGAGCCGCAACGACTACGGCCACAAAAGTTGGCACGTTGGTCTGCGTTATTTGCTCGAACATTTTTTTGATAAATTCCGGCATTTCCATCCACTCGGTAAGCGGATCTATAACGACAGCCATGCTGATAACGAGTACGGGAAGCAACAAAATAAAAAACACAAGAGGCACTTGCCCTATATGGGCCGGAGGATTTGGATAATCCGGTATTCCCCGGTACAACGCCGTTCTTGATTTGGTTTTGGCCCTTAGCCATACGTATAGGAACACGATGATAAAGGGAAGGACATACAGGAAGGGAACAGCCCATCCTCTGGGATTGCTAAAAGAAAGGATATCCGGGGAAATAAGATTGAGAGCAGAAACTACAGCCAATGTGAAAACAGAGCCGGCTACCAGCAATATGCCAATCATAATCAGCCAGGATTCCCCCAGACCGGGTCGGTAATAATTAAAGATTCTTTTCATACAACTATAAATTTAGGGAAACAAGGGAGCCGGATACGATCCTCTTTCGTGTAAGGCAGCCAGCCGGCTTACAACCTCCGGACGGTCTTCTTTATACGTTACTCCAAACCATTGTGCCGTAGTTTCCAGCACTTGGCAGGTTCCTTCTCCTGATTGAAGAATTTCGTTGACCAAAGTAGGCAGATGGTATTCGGCAGAAAGATCGTTTTTAAATTGAGTTAAGAATTGCGTAACACGTTGTGTGGCTTTATCAAAAATATCCGGTAAGAACCCCCAGCAATTCATGGAACAGAGGGCATCTGCTGACAGTTGGTGGTACTTTTTGGTGCCGTCATTCAATACGGTATGGCTTACGATATTCCCGTTACCATCCTTTTGGATGCCAAAATGTTCCGTTACGCTTGTCAGTAATCCTGCCGTATTACGACTACAGATACCTCGCGACACGGGGCCGGAAGGAGAGAGGGTATTATCCAGCCTATAGCCGGCCATTGCGTAAGAGCCTGAACGTTTTCCTTGTTGAACCAAAAAACGGTGCAGAACCCTGAATGCATCTTTTCCATAAAAATCGTCTGCATTAATAATGGCAAAAGGCTTGCCCACTTTCTCTGCCGTTACCCATAATGCGTGACCGGTACCCCAGGGTTTGGTCCTTCCCTGTGCGGGGGCTATTCCGCCGGGTAGATTATCCATATCCTGCGTAACAAAATCATAAGGAAAGCGGTTGCCGTACCGGTGGGCGCAAAGCTGCCGGAAATCGTCCATAAAATCTTTACGGATGACAAAAACAACCTCCCTAAAACCGGCTTCAAGCGCATCGTAAATGGAATAATCCATCAGCGTTTCTCCCGACGGACCCACTCCGTCCATTTGTTTGAGGCCTCCGTAGCGGCTGCCCATGCCGGCGGCCATGATAATAAGTGTAGGTTGCATATTGAAAAACCTGCTATATTTGTGAAAAACCCATTTCCATGCGTCTTCGTTCACTTTTTGACCGACTTCCTGCGTTGCTCAAAAACAGGTACTTCATTGTAACTGTTATTTTTTTAGTGTGGATTTTGTTTTTTGACAACAACAGTATTATCGGTTGGTTTCGTGCATTAAAGGACTATAACGAGAACAAATCGCAGCAAAGATACTATAAAGAACAAATCCTTCAAACAGAAAAGTACCTGATGGAATTGCAATCAAACAAAGATTCCCTTGAAAAATTTGCAAGGGAAAACTACTTTTTTCACAAAGAAGATGAAGATGTATTTATAGTTTCACCAGGTCCATCAGATCCCGCAGATCGTGTCCCATATAGGTAGGTCCCCCGTCGCAGGGAAGACGTTGCGGATTATAGAAATATTGATCGATTCCAAATACTTGCGCCCCTTCCATATCGTTTCTGAAATCGTCTCCCACCATAATCGTTTCTTTTTTCTTTCCGTTAATGGATGTGAGTGCTGCCGTAAAAATACGGGGACTGGGTTTGTGGTAACCTATTTCTTCTGAAATGAAAATATGAGGGCCAAAAAAGACATCCAGACCGCTGCTGCGTATTTTTTTGTATTGTACCTCTTTGAACCCGTTTGTAATAAGCGCCAGCCCTGCATGTTTGCTTTTCAGGTATTCCAGTACATGTCGGGCATGAGGTATCAGTTTTGTTTTTGTGGGCATCAGTGACAGGTAGGCTTCTCCAAATTTTGGTGCCAGTGCTTCTGCTCCGGGCACACCGGCCTGCTCCAGTGTCATGGCAAAACGTTTGGATCGTAAAGTCTTCTGACTCATTTGTCCGGCTTCGTACAGTTCCCATAATGCTTTATTATTGGCATGATAGGTATCGTAGAAAGCTGCCGGATCCTGTATGTACGGATGCAGCTTGAATGTACCAATCAATTCAATGACGCAATCGCGGGCATTGGTGTTAAAGTCCCACAACGTGTTGTCCAGATCAAAGAGAAAGAAACGGTATTTCATTGAGTATAAGAATCTATAACCCGGTTGATAGCCCTTTGGCAGACGGGACAAAAAGCCGGAGCCTTATTTGTATGCATGCGGCAATCCATAGCCGGGCGATACATACCTTTAGCCATATAGGCAGCGCCTTCAAAAAGACCAACTCCTTCTACATGCATCATATCCTTCCATTTAGAACCAAAATCAACCAATGTGGTGATGTTCGGCTCCCAGGGCTCTACGTCTGTAGGGTACATATCCAGGTATGCCACATCGGATGTGTAGTATTCATCAGCCAATCCTGCAAAGCTATGCCCAAATTCGTGTACAAACACTTCTTTGCTCGAGCTATGACCGGAAGTGCTTATTCCGTAATAATTATAAATGCCGCCACCGCCGTATATGTCCGAATTGACAATCACGAACAACGCATCAAAAGGAGCCCCGGATACGGCTTTGGCCAAAGGAGCAAAATCGGGCAGGGTAAGGTACCTTTCCAGATAAAACGTGTGGAACGTACTGTTTAAAGAAGTCTGAGTCCAAAGGCCGTGTTGCGGTAAGGAGGGACCCGATGTCTTTGATTCCAGCGGAAGTATCCAAATGTTGAAATCCGTCTTTCTGGAGGTAAAAGGTTCGTATTCAAACAAATATTCAGAAAACAGCAAGGCATCTTCTTTAAATTTGTCCAACTCATGGGCTTGGTATCCTTCTGCCACAAAAAGAAGATCCACGTGGTTTTCCATGGGGCCGTTAAAAAGAAGCGCTTCCGCTTCACAAGCAGAAGCTTCGGCCCGTATCAGCGCATCATCCGGTTCAATGCGGAATCTTTTTAGCGTTTTCCAATGGCCTGTACCTGCAACACGCTGTGACACTTCAAACCAGACCGTATCTTTTGGGTAGGGCATCCATAAAGAAGTACTAAAGGCTTTATCTTTTTCCAAGGCTTCTTCTGTGGTTATCCATTCGGCAAATAATGAATTGAATCCCCGGGAAAACAGAAGGATGTTTTGTGAAGAGTACACGTTAAAGCAAAAATCACCATAATCAAAAGGTGCCGTTAATATAGTTTTTGATCCTGCCCATACAAGTTCTTTGTGCAGGGAGTGAAGGAATACATCTTGCTCCTGCGCGTTTCCTGTAAAGACAAGGTCAACCCTCAGCCTCTGTGGTGTAAAAAAACCTTGTAATCAATGTCTTGAGCTTGTGCCATGACTAATAATATCAGGCACAGCATAAGTGTAACCGTTCTTTTCATAAAAAAGGAATACTAAATACCCGTATAGGTAGAAGGGGTGATTTGCAGCAGTTCATCTTTGATTTCCTGGTCAATATCCAGTTCATTGATGAATTTATGCAAGTATTCTTTATCAATATGCATATTGGTACGCGTCAGATGTTTGAGCGTTTCGTAAGGTTGCGGGTAATTCTCCCTTCTGAGTATGGTCTGGATGGCTTCTGAAATAACAGCCCAATTGTCTTCCAGGTCTTTATCTATGGCTTCTTTATTAAGGTATAATTTGTCAAATCCTTTTTTCAATGCAATAAAGGCAAGCAGCGTATGCGCCATGGGAACCCCAAGATTGCGCAAAACAGTAGAGTCTGTCAGGTCTCTTTGTAACCGTGAAACGGGCAGTTTGTTGGCCAGGTGATCGAACAGTGCATTAGCCACACCAAAGTTTCCTTCTGCATTTTCAAAATCAATAGGGTTGATTTTATGCGGCATGGCGGAAGAACCAATTTCCTGGTCTTTAATATGTTGTTTGAAATAATTCATGGAAATATAGGACCACATGTCCTTCGCCAAATCGAGGCATATGGTATTGATACGCATTAAATTGTGAGCCAAGGCTGCCAAATGGTCGTAATGCTCAATTTGCGTAGTGGGGAATGAGCGTTGAAGCCCCAGTGTTTTATTCAGGAATTTTTCTGCGAATTTGTGCCAGTCAATTTGAGGGTATGCAATATTATGCGCATTGAAATTGCCGGTAGAGCCTCCAAATTTACCGGCAAAAGGTATTTGTTCCAGTAATTTGAGTTGTTCTTCAAGTCTTACTTTAAATACCAGAAATTCTTTACCCAACCGGGTAGGGGAGGCAGGTTGTCCGTGTGTATGCGCCAGCATAGGGACGGAACCCCATTTCTTGCCTTGTTCATGCAACAAATCAATTAGCTCCCTGAGCATGGGAAGGTATTCTTTTTCCATGGCATGCTTGACACTCAAGGGAACGGCCGTGTTGTTGATGTCTTGTGAAGTAAGCCCAAAATGGATGAATTCCGCGTATTTGGACAAACCCAGGGCTTTCATCTTGTTTTTCAGGAAATACTCTACTGATTTGACGTCATGGTTTGTTACTTTTTCTTGTGCTTTAATGACTTTGGCATCAGTGATGGAGAAGTTTCTGTAAAGGTTTCGTAAGATGGGGTACCAACGCGAATCCACCTCTTTCAGTTGAGGAAGAGGCAACTTGCACAAGGCAATAAAATATTCCACCTCTACCTGAAGGCGGTATTTAATAAGCGCAAATTCCGAGAAGTACCTGTTTAAAGGGGCCGTATGCATGTAATATCTTCCGTCAATAGGAGAAATGGCCAGCAGTGGGTTAAATTCCATAATATTATATAATTTTAATCTTCAAAGATACTCATTTTTTTGTAGAGGGTGATTATTTCTTTGCCAGGCTTCACATCGTGTACACGCAACACCGATACTCCCTTAAAAAGTAAATGGAGGTGAAGGGCCGAGGTGGCTATGAGTGCATGTTCCGGGGTGGTTTGCAACGGTTGGTAAGTCATCCGTTTCCTTGAAATACCAACGAGCAGGGGAGCCGCAGGGGCTCCTGCTGCATTTTTTGGCACCAACGAAGGTAGTGCGTTAAGTACCTGAAAGTTTTGATCTACATCTTTGTTAAACCCAAAACCGGGATCCAGGAACAGTTGTTGAATACCCCATTTTGCCGCTGTTTGAACCGTTTCTGCAAAGAAACGAGCTACACCTTGCGTACCTGTAAAGGGTTCCTGATGCATGGCTATCCAAGGAAGCTGCAAACGGGCTATCAAGGGAACCATGCCCGTATCGGCACTGCCGGCCATAATATCGTTTACCCAAAAAGGGCCTAAGATTTGGAACGCTTTGTCTACAATTCCCGGCCTGAAAGTATCAATGGAGAAAATCACCCCGGGAAACCTGTCTTTCAACGCTATTAACACAGGCTCCAGCCTCTGCCATTCTTCTTTTTCAGAAACCCTGAGGGCTCCGGGACGTGTAGAGCAAGCTCCAATATCTATGATATCGGCTCCTTCTTGCACCATTTGCTCAATACGTTCAAAGGCATCAGCGGCATGGGCTGTACGGGAGCCGGCATAAAAAGAATCGGGTGTCACGTTGATGACTCCCATGATGGCCGGAAAGGAGATATTCATAAAACAAAAATAATAAAAAACCGTGGACATGTTTTTTTGTGTAATTTTGTTTCATGTTAATAGTTTTGGAAGGATTGGACGGAGCCGGCAAATCTACGCAGCTCAAAGCCATGGAAACGTATTTTACGGAAGGCGGTAAACCCTTCCAATACTTGCATTTTCCGCAATACGACACACCTGTTTTTGGTACGCTCATAGGAAGATTTTTACGTGGAGAAAGCGGAGGCAACGAGGCGGTGGACCCTTATCTGGTAGCGCTCTTGTTTGCCGGTAACAGGTACGAAAAGGCCGGACAAATCAAAAAATGGCTTGATAAAGATAACATTGTAATCCTTGACCGGTACGTATATTCCAACGTGGCTTTTCAATGTGCCAAAATGAATAGCCAAGAGGAAAAAGAACGTTTGCGCTCTTTTATATTGCAGATGGAATATGTATATTTTGGCATTCCCAAACCTGATATCAATTTGTTTCTGGACGTACCGCTTGATTTTGTAAAAGATAATTTGGCAGCGGGCCGTACCGGCGAAGACAGGTACTATTTGGAGGGTAAAGAGGATATCCATGAAGCCTCGGTGGAATTTCAGCAACGCGTGCGGGAAGTGTATTTGGAACAAACCCTTCTGGACCCATCCTTCCATGTGATATCCTGTGAGGATGATCAAGGAAAAATAGCAAGCTGGCAAATGATTTTCGAACGTATTACACCATACCTGCCATGAGAAAAACTGCACGTATTGTTTTAGGGTTTCTTTTTGTTTTTTCCGGTATTGTGAAGGCTGTGGATCCCGTAGGGTTTGCTCTTATTTTAACGGAATACTTTCATGCATTCCGGCTTTCCTTTTTAGATCCCCTGGCGATACCGGGAGCTATCGGTTTGTCGTCTGTGGAGTTCTTGCTTGGCATTATGCTCTTGCTGGATTTCAGAAAACAATGGACGGCCTGGGGCGTATTGTTGTTTATGGGGTTTTTCACCCTGCTGACTTTGTATCTGGCACTTTTTAATCCTGTAAGCGATTGCGGTTGTTTTGGCGAGGCTGTCAAATTGACCAACTGGCAGACGTTTTTTAAGAATCTCCTCTTTTTGCCTTTTGCGTTGTTGTTGTTTTTTCAAAGAAAGAGAACGCCCCCTGTTGCATCACCGGGAGCA
The DNA here is from genome assembly GCA_049652385.1 of Bacteroidales bacterium. Classification (GTDB taxonomy): domain Bacteria; phylum Bacteroidota; class Bacteroidia; order Bacteroidales; family UBA932; genus DMER64. The sequence goes on from JBASDX010000008.1 coordinate 275,587, forward strand.
GAGTGGCCGGTTTGTGGCTTTTTTGCCGTGGTGGTTGTGGCTATTTCAATATACAGTTACCGCCATCTGCCTCTTGTAGATTTCAGAGGGTTTAAAATAGGTAATGACATCGCTTTTCTATTGGAAGAAGCGCGCACAAAGCCGGAATTCATTTTTAAGACTGAATGGATATACAGTAAGGATGGAACGCAAGAAGTGTTTGATTCCGAAAACCTGCCAGACAGCAGCTGGACTTTTGTGGCTGCTCATACAAAGGAAGTAAAAACGGGTATTCGTCATAAAATCACCGACTTTTCCGTATACGACGCAACGGGGTTCCTTATGACGGACTCTCTTTTGCGAGAGAAAGAAACGGCGCTCATGCTGCTGATTGCCTCTTACGACAATTTGACCGGACGGGTGTGGAATGATATAAAACCGCTGGTAGAAGAAAGACAATCAAAAGACCTTCCCGTTTATGTGATAAGCGCTCTTCCCCTTTCTTATATCCGGCCTTTTTTGGCGGAAAAAGATATGGAATTACCGGTATATACAGCAGATAGGGCATTGTTGTTGACCATGATACGTTCAAGCCCGGGTTTAATGGTCCTGAAAGAGGGGGTAATTTTGGCAAAATACGGATTCAGGGATGTGCCTGCTCCAAAAAAATGGGAAAAACTTATGCAGGAAGACCCGGAGCTTGTAGTAACCCGTAACAACATTCATGTACGTTTGCGAACGCAGCTTTTTGTGGTAATCCTGTTGATCCTTGTTTATCTTTTGCGTAAAGGCTACAAGGTTCTTTTTACTTCGACAATGGTGTAAGCTTCCACGATATCACCTATTTTGATATCGTTGTATCCGTCTATGTTGAGTCCGCAATCATAGCCGGCCTGCACTTCTTTAACGTCGTCTTTAAAGCGTTTGAGAGAACCCAGTGTTCCGGTGTAGATAACAATACCATCCCGTATGACGCGTACTTTGGCATTTCTGGTAATCTTTCCTTCTTTCACCATACAGCCTGCTATAGTACCGATACGTGAAATCTTGAAAAGCTCACGGACTTCCACAGTGGCGGTGATTTCTTCTTTTTCCATGGGAGCCAGCATTCCTTCAATACCTTTCATTACGTCTTCTATGGCGTCATAAATCACCGAGTAAAGACGTATTTCTATTTCTTCTTGCTCCGCCAACTTCCTGACAGCGGCAGATGGACGTACCTGGAATCCTATGATAATGGCATTAGAGGCGGTAGCCAATAAGACATCTGATTCAGAGATGCCGCCTACTGCTTTATGGATTACGTTGACCTGTACTTCTTCTGTGCTTAATTTTATGAGTGAATCAGAAAGAGCTTCTATGGAACCGTCTACGTCCGCTTTGACAATAATATTCAGTTCCTGGAAATTACCGACTGCAATACGGCGTCCGATTTCTTCAAGAGTAATGTGTTTCTGCGTGCTTATTCCTTGAATACGAATTAGTTGTTCTCTTTTTGCTGCAATATCCCGCGCTTCTTTTTCATCTTCCATGACGTAGAAAAGCTCGCCTGCAGCAGGAGCCCCGTTAAGGCCCAATACAGATACGGGGTGGGACGGTCCTGCTTCTGCTATCCTCTGACCTCGCTCATTGAACATGGCCCTTACCCGGCCCGTACAACAGCCGCTCAAAAGGATATCGCCTTGGTGTAAAGTGCCGTTTTGTACCAGAATGGTAGCCAGATAACCACGTCCTTTGTCCAGGGAAGATTCAATGACGGTTCCGTTGGCGCGTCTTTTAGGATTGGCTTTCAATTCCAGTAAATCGGCTTCCAACAGTACTTTATCCAAAAGCTTATCAATGTTTGTTCCTTTTTTTGCCGAAATTTCCTGACATTGGTATTTTCCTCCCCATTCTTCTACCAAAATGTTCATATTGGCCAGCTGTTCCCGGATTTTTTCCGGATTAGCACCTTGTTTATCAATTTTGTTGATGGCAAAAACCATCGGGACACCGGCTGCCGAAGCGTGATTTATGGCTTCTATGGTTTGGGGCATGATGGCATCGTCTGCTGCTATGATAATGATGGCCAAGTCTGTCACTTTGGCTCCACGGGCCCTCATGGCGGTAAAAGCTTCGTGACCCGGCGTGTCCAGGAAAGTAATCAGACGACCGTTGTCCAGGTGAACACTGTAAGCTCCTATGTGCTGGGTAATACCTCCTGCTTCTCCTGCAATTACGTTAGAATCCCTGATGTAATCGAGCAGGGATGTTTTTCCATGGTCAACGTGTCCCATAACAGTTACAATAGGAGGTCTTTCACGCAGATTAACCGGATCGTCCTGTTCCTCATGCAAGGTTTCCTGCAAATCAGCAGTCACAAACTCTACCTGAAAACCGAATTCTTCTGCCACAAGTACCATGGCTTCTGCGTCTAGACGTTGGTTGATGGATACCATCAATCCCAAATTCATACAAGCATCTATGACTTTTACTACAGGTACGTCCATGAGGGTAGCCAATTCATTGACTGTCACAAACTCGGTAACTTTGAGGACGGAACTTTCCATTTCTTTGCGTTCAATCTCCTGGGCCATTCTCTGGCTCACGATTTCACGTTTTTCCCTGCGATGTCTTGCAGCACCTCTTGCTTTACCTCTTACTTCTGTCATGCGTGCGTATGTTTCTTTGATTTGTTTTTGGATAGCATCTTCATCCACTTCTGCATGGATGGGCTTGAAACGTTCTTTTCCTCTGCCTTTACTCTTACCGGTCTCTGTACGTTTTGTAGTCACTTTACTGACGTCTACACGTTCCCGTTGAGGTTTTTGAATACGCTCGCGCTTGGTTTTTTGTTTTTCCTGTTTTGGTTTTTCTTTTTGTTCTGTTTGTTTCTTCCTGTCGAATTGCGATAAATCTATTTGGCCGGTGATTTTTGGACCGGTCAATTTTTCCACTTCTGTATGTATATGAACAGGCTTTTGTTCTTTGGGTCCTTCTGGTTTAATTTTTTTTGCTTTAGGTTTCTCCGGTTTTGTTTCTCTGGTAACTGCAGCAGGCTCTTTATCTTTTTTTGCTGCAGTTTTCTTAACCGGTTCACTTGCTGTTTTTGGTTTGTCGTCTTTGGGGGCTGCCTTTTCAGCCTTTGCCGCTATTTTGCTTTCTTCGATTGGCTTTACGATTGCTTCTGTTTGTTCTTCAGGAGCTTTTTCTTTAGTTTTTGGCGATTTTTCAAATTGGCTGAGATCAATTTTCCCCAACACGACGGGCCCTGAGTCGGCCGGTTTTGCAACAGGTTCTTGTTTGCTTACCGGTGTTTTTACCGGTTTCGGTTGAGGTTCCGGTTCTACAGACGAAACAGGTTCAGGTGTTACGTGAGCAGCATCCTGAACAACATCTTTGACTTTCAGGATGATTTTTCTGGATTCCTCCTTAAGTTTCAATTCCTTGCTGAATTCTTTTTCAACTAGAGCAAAAGCTTCCGGCGAAATCTTGGTATTGGGAGAAGGATCCACCTCTATACCGTTATTTTTTAGGAAATCGGTGAGGGTTCCAATCCCAATATTAAACTCCTTGACAACTCTGCTTATGCGAATACCTTGATTTTCCGACATATATGATTACTTAATGCTACTCTGTATTACTCTGTTGTATCGTTTTCAAATTCTGAACGGAGGATGCGTATGACATCAGCGACCGTTTCTTCTTCTAAATCTGCTCTTCGGACTAATTCCGGGATGGGAACGGCTAAAACGCTCTTTGCCGTGTCACAGCCAATTTGCTTCAGAGCATCTATAATCCACTGATCTATTTCATCGTTGAATTCATCCAGCATGACATCTTCTTCGTCTTCGTCTACTTCTCGGAAGACATCTATTTCGTATCCAATGAGCATGCCCGCCAGTTTGATATTGGAGCCTCCCTTGCCAATGGCCAAAGATACTTCACTGGGTTTCAGATACACACCTACCCGTTTATCTTCTTCATTTATTTTGATAGAAGTAATTTTTGCAGGGCTTAAGGCCCTTTGAATAAGTAATTGCGGATTGGTAGTCCAATTGATGATATCAATGTTTTCGTTTCTTAGCTCCCTGACAATGCCATGAATGCGGGACCCTTTTACGCCTACACAAGCTCCCACCGGATCAATACGGTCGTCGTATGATTCTACGGCAACTTTAGCTCTTTCTCCCGGAATACGAACTATCTTTTTGATGGTAATAAGTCCGTCGTAAATTTCCGGAACGTCTTGTTCAAAGAGTCTTTCCAGAAATTTTGGAGAAGTACGGGAAAGCGTAATGACAGGTGTGTTATTCCTCATTTCGACAGATAAGACAACGGCTCTTACTGTGTCTCCTTTGCGAAAATAATCGGTAGGTATTTGCTCTGTTTTAGGTAAAATAAGCTCGTTCCCTTCTTCGTCCAATACAAGCACTTCTTTTTTCCAAACCTGGTATACTTCACCGACCAGAATTTCATCTACCCGCTCTCTGTATTTTGCATATACATTGGCCTTTTCTATATCCATAATCCTTCCTGCCAGATTCTGTCTGAGCGTGAGGATGCCGCGACGGCCGAATTCAGAGAGTTTGACTTCTTCCACAAAAGATTCGCCTACTTCGTAGGAATCATCAATTTTAGACACTTCTGCAAGAGAAATTTGCGTGTTGGGGTCTTCTACTTGTTCTACTACTTCCCTGCTTCTCCAAATTTCAAAGTCTCCCTTGTCAATATTGATGATTATGTCAAAATTATCTGTGCTCCCATACATTTTCGCCAACTGAGAACGGAAAACATCTTCCAGAACGCTCATCATTGTTGGACGATCTATGTTTTTTAATTCTTTGAATTCTGCAAATGTACTGATCAGATTTAAACCTTCCATTTTTGGTTTTTTTATTATGTAATAAAAAAGAGGACCAAGGTCCTCTTGCACATGTTCCTAAGCGGCTGCAAATGTAAGCATTTTACTGATTTTTAACAAATTTATTTTGGAATTTGCAATATATCATTATTGGAGCGAAATTTGCCATACAACGGTATTATACAAAATTTTATGAAACTGACAGCCCGGATGATTGCAGAACAGCTGAATGGGGAAGTAGCAGGAAATCCTCATGAAACTGTTACAGGTGTTGCACGTATTGAATACGGCAAACCGGGGACGGCTTGTTTTTTGGCCAATATGAAATATAAAAAGTACCTGTACAAGACAAAAGCTTCCATAGTCCTGGTCAACAGAGACTTTTTTCCTGAAAAGACGGTTACGCCTACGCTTGTCAAAGTAGACAATGCTTACGCTGCCTTTGCACGGCTCATGGCTATGTTTGCTGCTGATAAAAAGAAAAAGGGGAGGGAATTTCCGCATACCATATCGCGGAAAGCACATATAGGGAAGAGTGTATATATAGGTGCGTATACGTATATAGGAAAACGCGCGGTCATTGGAAACGGAGCTCAGATTTACCCTTACGTATATATTGGAGAACGGGTACAAATAGGAGCGGGCACAATATTGTATCCAGGTGTGAAGATTTATGAGGGATGTATTATTGGCGACCATTGTATCATACATGCCAATGCCGTAATCGGGTCAGATGGGTTTGGTTTTGCCCCAACAAAAGAAGGTACATACCTGAAAATTCCACAAACGGGAAATGTGGTTTTAGAAGACCACGTAGAAATAGGTGCCAACACCGTTGTGGATAGAGCCACTTTGGGGTCTACCATCATTCGCGAAGGTGTGAAACTGGATAACCTGATTCAGGTGGCTCATAATGTCGAGATAGGAGCCCATACGGTTATAGCCGCTCAGTCGGGTATTTCAGGTTCAACGACATTGGGTGAACGCTGTATGGTTGGAGGTCAGGCAGGTTTTGCAGGTCATTTGAGCATTGCACCGGGTACACGAGTTGGAGCACAGGCAGGAGTCATTGGTTCTGTAAAAGAAGAGGATACAGCTGTTTTAGGCATGCCGGCCATAGACCATAAAACCTATATGAGAGCATTTGCACTGTTTAAAAAGTCGGGTGAAAAAAAGCCATGAAACAACAAACCCTCCGGAGAGAAATACGTGCGGAAGGCAAAGGGTTGCATACCGGCCGGCTTGTAGCACTGGAACTGCTTCCGGCCGCGGAGGGGTATGGGATTTGTTTTGAACGGGCGGATATGAAGGGGCGACCGGTTATTCCGGCAATATCTTCTTATGTGACGTGTACACAGAGAAATACTACCCTTGCCCTGCATGGAGTTGAGGTAGCAACTACGGAACATCTCATGGCTGCTTTATATGGAATGGGCATTGACAACGTACATATACGTGTGCATGGCCCAGAGGTACCTGCAATGGACGGTAGTGCTTTGTTTTTTGCACAGATGGTACAAAAGGCCGGCATAAGGAAACAGGCAGCGGCAAGGGACTATTATGCATTGAAGCAGCCTTTGGAATATGAAAATAAAAAAACGGGAACGGTCTTCACCTTGACACCTGCCACTGAATTCTCTTTGTTGGCAGAAATAGATTTTTCCCCAAAAACCATAGGCAGGCAAATTTTCTGTTTCAATGAATCTATTGATTTCATGCAAGAGTTGGCTTCGGCCAGAACGTTTGTGTTTCTGGATGAAATTATACCTCTATTGAAAAAAGGTATGATTCGCGGAGGGGATTTGGACAACGCCCTTGTTCTGGCAGACGGTAACATCAGCGCGGAAGACCGGAAATGGTTGGGTACTGTGTACAACTACCCGGTAGAACAGCGGATTACGGGTTATGTTAACAAAGAAGGTTTGCGTTATCCTAACGAATGCGTCCGGCACAAGACAGTAGATTTGCTGGGGGACCTTTATCTGGTGGGAAGACGTCTTAAGGCTGCAGTACGGGCTTATAAACCGGGACATAAAGCCAATGTTGAAGTAGCACAAATGATAAGAACTCAAATGGAAAAATATGCAATTAAATGAAAATTACAGGGTCATACATCCGGGTGCGAAGGTGGGCAAGGATGTACAGATTGGGCCTTTTACCACTATTGCGGAGCATGTAGAAATAGGAGAGGGAACGGTTATAGGACCTAATGTATGCATTATGGACTACGTGCGCATAGGTGCTAATGGACATATTTTTCCCGGTGCAGTGATTGGCGCTATCCCACAGGATTTAAAATTTGCCGGAGAAAAATCGTATGTCACCATTGGAAATAATGTAACTATTCGAGAATATGTTACCATAAACAGAGGTACGGGCGCGAGCGGGAAAGGAGTAACGGTTGTAGAAGATGATTGTCTGCTTATGAGTTATGTACATATTGCACACGATTGTCATATCAGGAAAGGAGTAATCCTTACATCGTACGTGGGGCTGGCAGGAGAAACGACTATAGATGCACATGCTATTGTGGGAGGAGCTTCTGTAGCGCACCAATTTACAAAAATTGGTACGTATGCCATGGTGGCGGGAGGTTCTCTCATAAGAAAAGACGTTCCTCCATTTGTTTTAGCAGGACGTCATCCGCTCAGTTATGGAGGTATCAATCTTATAGGGTTGCGCAGAAGCGGGTTTTCACCGGAGCAGATTGACCGGATACGTGATGTTTACAGAATCATTTATCAGGTAGGTCTGAATGTCAGCGATGCCTGTCGAAAAGTAGAGGAGGTCATTGAGCCATCAGAGGAAAGAGATATAATCCTTTCTTTCATAAGATCGTCAAAACGCGGTATCATCCCGCACAGATTTGACCCGGAAGATCATGAGTGAAAAAAAAGAAGCCTGGTTCCCTGTAGCGTATTGGCCTCCCATTGATTTTTTTTCTTTAGTATATCCGAATGGTAAATGGATTGTCGAGCAGCATGAGCATTATATAAAACAGACCGGACGGAACCGCTGTGTAATCAGCGGAGCCAATGGACGACAGACGCTTATAGTACCTATAAAACGCAAAAGAGGAAAGAAGACTCCCATTCGTGATGTCATGCTGGATTTGTCACAGGACTGGCAGCGTATCCATTGGCTGGCTCTTGAGTCTGCCTATGGTTCTTCTCCGTTTTATGAATTTTACAAAGATGAAATCCGACGGTTTTACACCCTGGCACAACCGCTTTCTCTCTTCGAATACAATATATCCATACTTACATGGTGTTTGGAAGTCTTGCAGGCAAATACTTGCATAGCTTATACAGCAGCATATGTAAAGGATTATGGGGATGGGGATTACAGGTATAAAAACCCGCCAGAAAACAATCGGCCTTATTATCAGGTTTTTTCCGATAAGACAGGTTTTATTTCCGGTTTGAGCGTGATAGATTTAATTATGCACGAAGGCCCGGAAGCCTGGAAAGTACTGTGCAGGCAAAATGTCAAAAACGAACTCCAAAAGTAAAGGCAATGCGCAGACGCGTCAAGGTATTGATACCCGGAGCGGGCGTATCTTCAATATCATATAACGTAAAATACTCACTTTCTTTAAGTCTGTAGGAAATACCCACATCGGCAAAACTGCGTTTTCCTCTTACGCCCAATCCTCCCGACACCATATGGGAATCGTTCAGTTGTGCTTCTCCTGCACCGTAATAGCTGTATCCTCCTCTCAAGGAAAAGGAAGCCATCCTGATTTCGGCACCGGCTCTGATTATATGAGACATACCAAAACGGAAATCTGTACTGCCAAAACGGATTTCCTCGTTTTCTTTTGCAAATTCCAATTTGTCGTAAAGGTCTGAAATTTTCATATTTCTGTAATCTACACCCTCATAATCTACAGAAACAAGCCCTGCGTTACCTATCAGGTAGGTAAAACCCACGTTGTAACGCCAGGGTGTTTGTACTTTATAGGTGTATCTGCCATAAGGACTGTCTGCGTGTTCATATCCATCAATAAACCGGGCAGTCATTCGTTCTTGCCATTCGTCGGTAAGTGTTGTCCAGGTAGGTGTTGAAAGACTTAACCCTACACGCAGGTTATCAAAAGGGAGTGCAATGATTCCTGCTTTCATATGAAAACCGCTGCCTGTTGTGGTCTGGTGGTACGTATGCGAAAACTCTTTGAAGCCGGTTTGGAACGTTTGTGGATTTTGTGCCGTTTCCATGTATTTCTCGAATGTTGTGTAGTATATATTACGAAATACAAGGCTTGCACCGACAAAGACACGGTCGTTGAAACCGGAACTCAGGGCAAATAAATAATCTCCCATGCTTCCTTTTGATTCCCTAAGGAAACGCTGGTCCAAAAGTCCTCCGACGTATATTTCCTTATTGTCATGGTCTATGTTTTCCGTACCTCCCACATATTGATTGTCGGAACCGGGCACCAAATCCAGCAGGTATGTATTCCATGCCAAAACAGACCTCCATGGAGCATTTGAATCAAAATACGGATTGTATCCTTCTGCATGTTCCAGTCTTTTAAAAGAAATCCCGTCTGTCAAAGTAGCAGCAGCTGAGAGCCAACTGGTAGTTGAACCATTGAATTTTACAGAAGTCTGGTGGGTGAAATCTTGTACTTTGTTATAACCGGCCGCAAAGGAGATTTGTATGGAACGTTGCTTCCTGCGCGATGCATTCCGACTGCCGACGTAACCGAATTCGGAAATTCCTAATCGTGTATACCGATCGCTTGCAGGTTCCTTGAAATATTCCACTTGTGAATATCTTGTGGTAAATGCCGGGCTGAAAGAAAATTCTGAATAATGGTAAATACCGGCAGCAGCAGGATTCAAGCCTATGGATGCAAAATCACCTCCTAACGCTGTAACTGCGTTTCCTAAAGCTATGGAACGTGCTGTTCCCTGGTAACTGACATTCGAGTAACGGTAGGCATCCCAGGCATTCTGTCCAAATAAGGAATAAGGGATTGCCAAAACTATAAAAAACAGGTATTTCTTCATTGTTTTGGAATATGCAAAAATATATTTTCCGACTACCTTCTACGGTATGAACTGCTGCCGGAGCCGGATCTTGTTGTCCCGCTGCTTCCTGATGTACTTCCTGAATAAGTAGAAGAGCGAGTCCCGGTACTCATGGTGCCGGAAGAGGCATTAGTGGAGCTTCCACTGCTTCTGTAGGAAGATGCTCTGCTGCTTTGAGAGGAACTTTCGGTTCCGGAAGTTGTCCTATTGCTTCTTACGGAAGAAGAGCTTCCTTCAGAGGCGTTTCGCTGGTTGATGGTTGTGGAAGAACGTTGACCTTCCCTGTAAAAACTACGACTGCTACCCGGATTGGTTGTGCTCCTGCTTGTTGAAGTTTGGGTACCTTCTGTCAGATTGGATGACCTTCTGTAATACGTTGTTTCTGAAGGAGCCCTGTAAACGGCTTCCGTATCTGAAGTATTTCCCGTAGTTGTGCCAACCCTTCTATATCCCGTGTTTTCTTTAGCAGTACTTGTTTCTTGTCTTGTAGTTCCGGACAGCTGATTGATTTGTGGATTGACTCTTCTGTAGGAGCCTCCGGAACGGGAACTTGCAGCCGGCGTGGCTTGTGAGCTTTCCGGATTTATACGACGGTTAGTCTGGCGCCTGTTTGTGACATTTGATCTTTTGGAGTACCTGTCTGATAAATAGTATCTGCTGTTGTATCCGTAATAGGGGTATCCGTAGTATGGGTAATAGAAATCAGCATACCAATACGGCGTATACCAATATGGTGAATACCAGTAGGAATAATACCTCCAGGGATGGTACCAGTAAGTCATATGCCAAGGGTAGTAATATCCCCAGTAGTAATAGGGTCTGAAGCCGAACCGGAAATTGTACCAGGGGTCATAATACCAAGGGTAGTATCCGTGGTAGTACCAGTCATCATAACTGAAATGCATGTTGATGGTAAGGGAAAAATCATCACGCGGTTCATCACTGAACATTTCCAGTTTACGCTCGTAGGAGTCGTCTTGTGAGCTCATAATCAGGTAAGTCGTACCTGATTTAACCTCAATGTCAACACTGCCATCAGGATCAGTATAAATGGTTTCTACACGTTTTCCTTCTTTGGCAGCCTGCTCAAGTGTTTTGTTTTTCAATTGTTCTGCTTCCTGAGCCGATGCAAACAATTGTACACGGGCCGTTACACCCGGCCGGAAATATGCGGCGTCATCATATGCAGAAGAGGTTGATTGGTATCCTGTTCCGCAAGAAACGGCAAATAATCCGGCGAATAGCATCCATATGGGAAAAAACCGTTTCATTATACACCTCCTGTTATTAAATTGTTTCAATTTATGTACTTTTGTACCCAAAAGTAAAGTTTTAACCTATAAAAAGCAAATATTGTACCAAATAAAATAACGGGTAAATGGCTAAAGCGATAAGTAACAAAGAAGAAAATTATGCAGCATGGTATAACAACCTGGTTATAAAATCGGATTTGGCAGAAAACTCTGCCGTAAGAGGCTGTATGGTCATAAAACCTTATGGTTATGCCATATGGGAAAAAATGCAGACAGAATTGGACAGGCGTTTTAAGGAAACAGGGCACGTAAATGCCTATTTTCCTTTGTTCATTCCAAAATCATTTTTAAGTAAAGAGGCGGAGCACGTAGAAGGATTTGCCAAGGAATGTGCCGTCGTGACGCACCACAGACTCAAGGCGGACCCGGAAGGAAAAGGATTGATTGCAGATCCCGATGCCCGGTTGGAAGAAGAATTGGTAGTCAGACCCACCAGTGAAACGATCATATGGAATACCTATAGGAATTGGATTACCTCCTACAGAGATTTACCTATTTTGATAAATCAATGGGCAAACGTTGTACGTTGGGAAATGCGGACGCGCCTCTTTTTGCGCACGACGGAATTTCTGTGGCAAGAAGGACATACGGCGCATGCTACGGAACAGGAAGCGATAGAGGAAACGCGTAGAATGGTTGAAGTGTATGCCGATTTTGCCAAAGAAGTTCTGGCCCTTCCTGTTTGGGTAGGTGCAAAAACAGCTTCTGAACGATTTGCAGGAGCCGTAGAAACGCTTTGTATAGAGGCTCTTATGCAGGACGGAAAGGCCTTGCAAGCAGGAACTTCACATTTTCTGGGACAAAATTTTGCCAAAGCTTTTGATGTACAATTCACCAATAAAGAGGGGAAACTGGAATACGTATGGGCTACCAGCTGGGGTGTTTCCACACGGCTCATGGGAGCCCTGGTAATGGCTCATTCAGACAATAACGGACTGGTTATTCCGCCGCTATTGGCGCCCATACAGGTTATATTGGTACCTATTTACAGAGGAGAAGAAGAAAGAGAAGCAGTTCTGGCACATCTGGAAGACCTTAGAGTTAAACTTGCGGCCAAAGGCTTGCGGGTAAAACTGGACGACCGGGACAACGTCCGCTCCGGGTTCAAATTTACGGAATGGGAGGTAAAAGGTGTTCCGTTGCGTGTGGCTGTAGGTCCCAGAGATCTGGCCAACGGAACGGTGGAATTGGCTTTCAGAGACACTTTAAAGAAAGAAATACAGCCGCAAGAAGGTATAGAGGACAAAATAGTACAGGCAATGCGGAACATTCAGGAAAACATATATAAGAAAGCCTTGCATTTCAGAGAGCAAAACACGTTTGAAATAGACAGTTACGAGGAATTTAAGGAGCGGATAGAGGAGGGAGGCTTCTTCCTTTGCCATTGGGACGGCACTCCGGAAACAGAGGCTAAAATAAAGGAAGAGACAAAAGCTACCATCCGTTTGATTCCTGAATGGGAAAACGCCGTGCCGGGAACATGCATGGTAACCGGAAAACCTTCTGCTCAAAGAGTGGTTTTTGCAAGGGCTTACTAATAAAAACGATAATTATTGATTGTAACAATATGAAACGAATCGTTGTACTGCTTTTTGCAGCGGTTTTGACTGCAGGGATGTTGCAGGCACAGGAAAAAACAGAGGAAGATACCATCAAGATTCCAACGTATGAAGAATTGGCCAGGATGTATTCCCGGTTGGTGGCACAAGTAGACTCTGCCCGGCAACGGGCCATAGAAGACTCCATACTTATTGCTCGTTTTGTGGAAGAAAGCCGCCAGGCGGCATTGGCAGCCATGCCTCCGCCCAAAAAACCAACGTTCTGGACGAACTCCTTGTTATCTCAGCTCAATTTCTCACAAACTTCCCTCACCAACTGGGCTGCCGGCGGAAACAGTTCCGTTTCGCTGGGCGGATATATTGATGCGAAAGCCAATTATGCCAAAAACGACCTTATTTTTCAAAACCGTTTTCAAGCCGGTTACGGATTTCTCAAAACGTTTGGAGATATCATGAAAAAAACGGATGACCGTTTGTTTTTGGACTCCAAATTTGGGTATAAGGCAACGGACAGATTGTATATGTCGGCTTCGTTCGGAGTGAAAACACAATGGGCCAAAGGGTTTAAATACTCAGCCAAGGACACGGTGCTTGTATCACAATTTGCAGCCCCGCTGAATACCACCCTGGCTTTGGGTATGGATTATAATCCCTGGCCCTGGCTTTCCGTTACGTTTGCTCCGCTTACCGGAGGATTGGTAGTGGTTACCGTACCGGAACTGAGGGAAAATTACGGAAACAGGCCCGATGAAAAAGTCCGGGTGGAATTTGGTGCGCAGTTGAAGATGAAAATGGACAAAGAAGTATTCAAAAATGTAAAAGTAGATACGGAATTGATACTTTTTTCCGATTACCTGAACAAGCCGCAAAATATCAAGGTGTTCTGGGATTTGTCTGTTTCCATGCAAATCAATAAATTTATGAGCGCCAATATCAGAACAAACCTTATTTACGACGACAACATCAAAATAGCGGATAAATACGGGAATAAAGCACCGCGGGTACAATTCCGTGAAGTGTTATCCATAGGCTTTTCCTATACGTTGTCCAATAAATAAATAATACGGATGCCGGTTGAAAGAATCTTTAGAAAATCGGCAGAGCAACTGCTGAATGCGACAGGTAACGGCGTTTTGCTGGCCGTTAGCGGAGGGGCCGATTCCATGGTCATGCTCCATTTGTTTGCTCAATGGCAGCAAACAGAAGCCGGCAAAACCGTTTGTCCGTTATTGGTTGTGGCTCATATGAATTTTTCTTTACGGGGGATGGAAAGTGACGGCGATCAGGCTCTGGTTGAGGAAAAAGCCAAAGAATACGGTCTCCCCATACGAATAAAGAAAGTAGATGCGGCGTCCGTTGCCCGCATGCAGGGAGTAACCACAGAAATGGCGGCCCGGGATCTCAGGTATGCGTGGTTTGAAGAAGTGTGTCGTGAGGAAGGACTGAGCCATATAGCGGTGGCTCATAACGCTAACGACCGGGCAGAAACTTTGTTGCTCAACCTTATACGCGGAACAGGGTTGAAAGGACTCTGCAGCATGAGACCAAAGAGAGGTATTATCATTCGTCCCATGCTGGAAATTCCTTCTGTTGCCATTGTTTCGTATGCAAAAGAATACGGAATCGTTTACCGGATGGACGCAACCAACCTGGAAACAACGTTTGCCCGTAACAAAATCAGGCATCACGTAATGCCTGTGTTGGAGCAAATGGTCCCCGGTGTGGTACCGCGCATGGGGAAAAATGCAGAGCACTTGCAACAAGCTTTGGGGGTTCTGGAAGAGTTGGCTGAACAAAAACGTAAGGAGTGTGCTTGTGAAGGCGGTTTTTCCATCCCATGCCTGCTTCGCGGAGGCCATGTACCTTTCTGGGCATACACCTTGTTGGCACCGTATGGCTTCCATCCTGATCAAACGGCACAGATAGCCCAGTCTTTGGCAGGACAAAGCGGTAAGAAATTCTTTTCTGCTCATTATGCACTGTGGATAGACAGGAATCGCATAATCATTCGGGAATTGGCCGCCGTAGCATTAACGCAACAGATAGTCTACGAAAAAATAGCACGAACTCCTGATTTTACCATCCCCGGGGATGAGAAAACAGTGGCTTTGGATGCAGACAAGCTGGAGTATCCGCTCACAGTGCGCACTCCGAAGCCGGGGGACAGATTCATGCCATTGGGCATGCGGGGTTTTAAAAAAATCAGTGATTTTCTTATTGACAGTAAAGTGCCGCTGTACGACAAACAAAAGGTGCAGCTGCTTTGTTCGGGCAACGACATTGCCTGGGTAGTGGGTATGCGTATCGACGAACGTTTTAAAGTAACGAAAGATACTACCACAATAATGCTTTTTCGTCAAAAGGAAGGCGGGCCCTCACCCCTCGCTCCTTCAGAAGAGTAGAAACCACAGCATCCCGTATGGGATCAAGAATACT
This sequence comes from Bacteroidales bacterium, assembly GCA_049652385.1. GTDB lineage: Bacteria > Bacteroidota > Bacteroidia > Bacteroidales > UBA932 > DMER64. The sequence continues at coordinate 290,753 of JBASDX010000008.1, forward strand.
TTTTGCTTTGATACGTTCTGTATTTCCGGCTAATCCAATCAGTTCTGAAATTTTAAGAGGTTTAGGATAGGCCGTCAATCTGTATTGTGTAAGACCGGCTAATTGTGCAGCCCGTTCAACGGCTTGTGTCATGCCACCCAGATGATCTACCAGTTTGTGTTCCAGAGCCTCGGCTCCTGACCATATGCGTCCGTCGGCCAAAGCTTCTGTTTCCGACAGGCTCAGCCCTCTGTTTTTGGAGACTGTTTCAACAAATTGATCATAGGTCTGGTTCACGGAATGCTGGATAATCTGCAAAGCAGCCGGACTCTTTTTGTGATAAAAAGAATAGATATTGCCGTACGGATGGGTGTGTATGGCCTGGGGATGGATATCCAATAGGCGGTTCAAAGCGTCCTCCACATTAAAATACAGGCTGTATACACCAATGGAACCGGTCATGGAAAAAGGTTCTGCGAAAATTTCGCTGGCGCTGCTGCTCACCCAGTAGCCGCCGGAAGCTGCTACATCTCCCATAGAAACAACAACCGGTTTCACTGCCCGCATCAACTCCAATTCGCGGGCCAGTACGTCGGAAGCCATAGGGTCGCCTCCAGGGCTTTCCATCCTGATCACTACAGCTTTGACAGTACTATCGCGGCGGTAGCGGCTTAGTTGTTGAGCAAAAGGTTCTGCAGACACAACGGCTTTATTGGTCCCCGGCACAATTTCCCCTTTCATGTATACGGTGGCAACCTTTTCTTTGACCAATTTTGTCTTACTTCTGCTGTATTCTGCATAACGTATGTATTTTTTTATGGGAATAAAAGGTATTTTGTGTTCCGGAAGACCGTCGTAGATATCTGACAGGTATGCTGTTATACCGTCTCTATGCCATATTTCATCTGCAAGTCCCGTCCTGTTGGCTTCTGTTGCAGAAAAGATGAAGGAATCGTTACACAGACGATCCAGTGTCCCCGGCTCCAGATGACGCATGGCTTCCATTCTTTCTGACCAATGCTTCCAGGCCACAGCCATGTAAGAAGACAATTGTTTTTTTTCTTCTTTGCTCATATAGGCCTTTGTAAACGTTTCACCACCTGTTTTATAATTACCATGGCGGACCCATTGCACATCTATGCCAAAACGTTCAAAAAAATCTTTGTAATAATTCATGGTCATGCTGAATCCTTGCAGCGTGATATTTCCGGACGGATGTATGGCAATTTTATCTGCGGCGGTAGCCAGATAATAAGCTTGTTGCGAATACATTCCTGTGTAACTGATGACGGGTTTTCCGCTTTGCCGGAAATATAATAAGGCGTTTCTGATTTCTTCTATATGCGACATTTGTGCATGAAGGGCCTGAGGGTCCATATAAATCAAGCGTATGGAAGGATCGTCCGCAGCGTGACGGATGGCTTGTGCCATAGGAAAGAAACCGGTTCCTCCCTGTACCATATCCAGTTCATCAGGCAAAAAACCAAGTACCGGAAGGTCGGAGTCCTGAGTGGAAAGACCTTCTTCAAACGAAAGGTATAATACAGATTTATCCGGAATGGAAGTGATGGACATGTCGCTTCCCAGACGAATCAGATTGGAGAGGACACCCAGTAACAGAAAAAATCCTATCAGGGTGGTTAATAACGTTCCCAGCACGACAGCTGCAAAGGTTTTTAGAAAATCTTTCATAATGGCATTCTTCTTGTGGTATACAAAAATAATTATATTTGCGGACAAGAATGAGAAAAACCCTACGTATGCTATCCGGTCTTTTGGTTACCGCCGTGTTTCTCACGGCTACCATGGGGTTATCCGTACACTACTGCGCTTATGAAAAGACACCGCACGTGCTGCTGTTATACAGCGGAGGTGATTGCGGGCATGTTCATGACCATGACCATACTGCAGACAACCACGTCAGACATGACAACCATGACGGAGGGTGCTGTAATACGCGGGTGTTTTCTCTTGACGGTCCATCGATAAAAGGCAACGAATCGCATACAATCGGGGTCGTAGAAACCCTTACGCCGCCTGATTTGTTTCCGGCTGTTACGACAACGGTATCCATCCCGGCAAGACATTCCTTGTTTCACGAAAGCCTCTTGCTAACGGTATGTCGGATACCTTCTTTGTATGCGGACAACGGTTTTGCCCCTTTGCGTTTATGAATGCATGTTTTACCTTCCTAGTAAAACAATAGATTCATTCACTACAAAACGCAAATTTTCATGAAAAAGATACTGTTATATTTTTTGTTGTTGTTTCCTGTTTTTTCCCATGCCCAACATTACACCGGCAAAGTTTTTATAACCAATGACCGGGGACGCCTGGAGCCGGCTGTAGCCGCTGCTGTTTTCTGGATATCTGAAAAGACGGATGGTGCTGTTAAAGGTGTTGTGTACACCGATGAAAAAGGCATGTTCCGGATTGCTGCGGGCAATTCACACCTGCTGGTAGCTGCTTATATGGGATTTGCTCCTGATACCCTTCACGTACATGAACCTTCCGGTAATATTGAATTTATCCTTTACGAAGACGCAGGTTCTTTGCAGGCAGTGGATATATTGGGTCGCCAAAGAGGCAACCTGATTTCCCGTTTCACGCCTATCAAGACGGAAGTCATCACGGCAGCCGGCCTGTGCAAAATGGCTTGCTGCAACCTGGCAGAAAGTTTTGAAAACTCGGCCAGTGTAACAGTCGGGTATGCCGATGCCGTAACGGGGGCGCGTCAAATCCGCTTATTGGGTCTGAGTGGCAATTATACGCAAATGCTGGAGGAAAACAGACCGGCCATGCGTGGTGTTCAAGCACCTTTTGGGTTTTCGTTTGTACCGGGACAGTGGCTGGAAAGCATCCAGATTGCCAAAGGCACCGGTTCAGTGATAAACGGTTACGAAGCCATTACCGGCCAAATCAACATGGAATTCCGCAAACCTACGGCGCAGCTGCCTTTCTACCTGAACCTGTTTGTAAACGATGCTTTACGGACCGAGGCCAACGTGGCTTCTGCCTTACAACTGAACGATCGTTGGAGCACCATCACCCTGGCGCACGTAGCCGCCGATTTATTACCTCACGACGGAAACAACGACGGCTTTCTGGATGAACCGCTTACCAATCGTTACCAGCTGGCCAACAGGTGGCTGTATGAGCATCAATCGGGAGCACAAATTCGTTTTGGTTTCAGAGGGCTGTACGAAGACCGTAAAGGAGGCCAGGTGGATGCCGGATGGGTACTGCCGGGGAAGGCACCTGAAAGCAACCGCTGGGGGTCCCGTATTTTGAATAAAGGCATAAATGCCTACCTGAAAATTGGTATTCCGCTCGTTTCTCACGATCATGATCATGACCACGATTTGGACCATGAACAGTCAGAGGCCGGCCTGCATGACGACCATGACCATGAAGAAGCCGAACTGCATGATGATCACGACCACGAGCACGATGACAATCATGTGGATCCGAATATTGCCTTTGTCCTGGATTACAACATCCACCAACAAAATGCCTATTTCGGACGTAAGGAATTTGATGCGTTGCAGCAAGAGTTTTTTGCCAATGCCATGTTCCTGTCCAGCCTTGGGAAATATCACAAAATTTCTGCGGGCCTTTCTGCACATCTGGAACATTTGGACCAAACCTTTTGGGACAGATGGGCCGGAGGCGGAGAAGAATTCTTTGACTTGGGGCGCAAAGAACATGCGTTTGGCGGTTTTGGAGAATACACCTTGAACGTAGACGATAAATTTGTTTTCATAGCGGGTGCCAGGGCCGATTACAATACCCTTTTTGGTTGGTTGTTTACGCCCGGTGTCAATGTTCGGTATGATTTCCTGGATGAAATTGTGTTGCGGGCTTCGGCCGGGCGCGGCTACCGCTCGCCTTATGTCATTACGGACAACATAGGTGTCCTTTCTACAGGAAGGAGGCTGCTGTTTGAAGGAACTCCTCAAATGGAGCAGGCCTGGACATACGGTGTGAACCTGACGTTTGATTTACCGTTTGGCTTTGAAGAACCCTCTACCTTCAGCGTAGAATATTTCCGTACGGATTTTAAAAACCAATGGTTAGCCGATCAGGAATTTATGAGCCACGCACCGGTGCCTGCCATCTTGTTTTACAACCTGGAAGGGCGTTCGTTTACCAATACATACCAGGTGGATTTGACTACGGATTTGTTCCGGGGTTTTACGCTCCTGGCTACTTTCCGTTACAACCAATCTAAAGTAGATTTAAAGGGGCAGGGGTTGGTGGACAGGCCGTTGACGAGTAAATACAAAGGGGTGTTAAATGTGCAATACACCACGCCTTCTGAAAACTGGGTTTTTGACGTGACGGGACAATTGAACGGACCGGCCAGAATTCCCTCTTTTGCGGCTACGGAAGAGGATGCCTATTCACCGGTATTCCCTATGTTTTTTGCACAAGTTACCCGGAAAATCAACAAATGGGAAATATACGTGGGAGGAGAAAACCTCTTGAATTACAAACAACCCAATCCCATTATTTCTGCGGACGATCCCTTTTCTTCTGCCTTTAACGCCAGTGTCATCTGGGGGCCGCTGATGGGCATTCGAGTCTATGGTGGCTTAAGGTTCACGCTTTAAGGTGTAAGAGAAACGGCTATATTTGTAAAGAAGTAATATCTGAAATTATGAGACACTTTTTTACAAGTATAGCTTTTTTTCTTTTTTCCTGCACAATGCTTCAGGCTGCTGAAACAACGGCCTGGATACGTATCAATCAGGCAGGGTACCTGCCGGAGGACGTAAAAACAGCCGTATTTATTTCACAAAAAGACGTTTTTGTAGACGGTTTTAGTATAGTAGATGCCCGAACTTCAGAAGCGGTGTTTGAGGGATCCGTTTCCGATGGACAAGTGCTGAAAGCCCGTGCCGCACATTGGGGCATGGCTGCTGCCTATAGGTTGGCGTTTACTCAGGTAAAAGAGCCCGGAGGGTATAAAGTAGTTGTGCAGTTGTCTGACGGTACGGCGGTCGAATCTCCGCCTTTCCGGATAGGTGCGGAAGTGTACGATGGAACAACCGATTTTTTGCTCCGGTACATGCGTCAGCAACGGTGCGGTTACAACCCCTTTTTAGATACCCTTTGCCACCAAAACGACGGGTATATAGTGTTGCATCCGGCGCGTTCCGGAGAGAAAATCGATGTGCGCGGCGGCTGGCACGATGCCGCCGATTATCTGCAATACTTACCCACGAGCGCCAACGCCACCTTTCAGATGATGTTTGCTTATACACAAACAGCGGATAAAAGCATTTTTGCAGACCGGCACGATGCCCTGGGGAGCCCGGGAGCCAATGGCATTCCCGATATTTTGGATGAGGTGCGGTGGGGGTTGGAATGGATGGTGAAAATGAATCCGGAAGACCGGGTGATGTTCAACCAGATTGCCGATGACAGGGACCATATAGGACACCGATTGCCTGTGGGCGATCGGGCCGATTACGGCTGGGGACCGGACGGAGGAAGGCCCGTCTATTTTATCACAGGCAGGCCTCAGGGTTTGGGGCCGTATCTGAACCGGTCTACCGGAGTGGCCTCTTCTGCCGGAAAATTCGCCTCGGCCTTTGCCATGGGCGCAGCCCTTTTTAAAGACATCGATCCGGATTTTGCCGGGAAGCTGGCTGCCAAAGCGCTTCCGGCGTATGTTTTTGCGGAAGAAATGCCGGGCAATACCCAAACGTGCTGCGTTCGGTCGCCGTATTTTTACGAAGAAGACAATTACGTGGATGACGTAGAATTGGCGGCTGCTGTGTTCTACCATCTGGGAGAAGGAGAAGAATGGCTGGAAAAGGCCGATTACTGGGGACGGCTGGAAGAAGTGACGCCCTGGATGGAGCTGGGACGGGCGCGTCATTACCAATACTATCCGTTCATCAATCTGGGCCATTATTACCTGGCGCAATCGGGTACGCACGTGGCGGAAAAATATATCGGGTTCATGCGTCAAGGCCTGGAACACATAAGACAAAGGGGAGAGGGATGTGCCTTTTACAACGGCGTACCGCTTATCTGGTGTTCCAACAATTTGCTGACGGCCGCCATAACACAAGCCCATTTGTACCATAAGCTTACCGGGGATGAAACGTATCGGGAAATGGAAGCATCACTGAGGGATTGGCTGTTCGGTTGCAATCCGTGGGGGATTTCCATGATCATTGATTTCCCGCAAGGCGGCAATTACCCGCTGGATCACCATTCCTCTTATTTGAAAGTGCTGGGAGAGAGTTCGCCGGGCGGATTAATTGACGGTCCGCAATGGCGTAAGAACATGGAGCAGCACAGCCAGTACATTTCCTGGGCAGATGCGGCTGTTTCTTATGCGGAATTCAATAAAGGCGACGCATTCTATCACGATCACGACTGGGATTACGCCACGAACGAACCGACGATGGACGGCACGGCGGCGTTGACATACTATATGGCTGCCAAAGAAACAGAGGGCAGGTTGCAGGCCATGGAATTGCAGGCCCTTGAAAAACAATTGATTACGGTACGCGACCATCGGGGAGCCATAGTGAGGATGGATCCCGGCATGCAGCATGTCTATCTGGTATTTACGGCAGACGAACGTTTTGAAGGCGGTCGTTCTGTACTGAATACGTTAAAAAAGCAACACGTGAAAGCGTCCTTTTTCCTGACGGGCAATTGCCTTGAAAACAAAAAATGGCGGCGTTTGATTAAAGATATCGCTCAGGACGGCCATTTTGTGGGGCCGCACGGGCACCGCCATCTGTTGTACGCACCTTGGCAGGGAAATATAGAAAAATCATTGGTAAGTGCAGATAGTTTACGCCGCGATATCGCAGATAATGTAAAAGCATTGGAAAAAATGGGGATAAATCCGGCCGGCGTACGGTGGTTTATGCCTTCTTTTGAGCATTACAATACAGAAACGGTGCGTGTGTCGGCCGCAATGGGACTGGAAGTGGTGGCACCAACGCCCGGTATCCTTACCCGGGCAGATTACACCACACCGGATATGGCTTCTTACAGAAGTTCAGAAGCTTTGACAGGGCAGTTGATGGACGTTGAAGCCAAAGAGGGGCTTAACGGTGCATTGGTGCTTATTCACCCTGGAACGGAAGACGGCCGGACCGATAAATTGTACGATCGTTTGGAGGAAATCATAGTACACCTGAAGCAAAAAGGTTATACGTTTAAACGCTTACCTTGATAAACGGAACAGGGCTTTTTTGTATCTTTGCAGTCTTTTAAGTCTTAGCATATGTATGATATATTGAAGAAACGTTTCTTAGCGCCCGATATTTGTTTAATGGAGGTGCTGGCCCCGCGTATTGCTTCTTCTGCAAAACCGGGACAATTCTTGATTGTTAGGGTAAGCGAAGCAGGAGAGAGGATTCCGTTGACAGTATGTGATTACGATCGGGAAGCCGGTTCGGTAACTATCGTCACACAGCAGGTAGGGGCTTCTTCGCGAAGGATTTGTGCTCTGGAAGAAGGCGATGCGTTTACGGATTTTGCAGGTCCGCTGGGAGTACCCTCGGCTTTTATCCATGAAGAAGATGTCGTCTTGAAACAAAAGAAATATTTGTTTATAGCCGGAGGATTGGGTACGGCGCCGGTTTATCCGCAGGTAAAATATTTGCATGAAAAAGGAGCGCATGTGGAGGTCATTATTGGTGCCAAAACGAAAAATCTGGTCATTATGGAGGAAGAAATGCGCCGGGTAGCTCAAGAGGTATACGTATGTACTGACGATGGTTCTTATGGTTTTAAAGGGTTGGTTACAGAAAAAATGAAAGAACTGCTGGATGCGGGACATACGTATGATCAGGCCGTCGCCATAGGTCCGATGATTATGATGAAATTTGTCACATTGGCTGCCAGGGATTATGATTTACCGCTGACTGTGAGTTTAAATACGCTAATGGTGGACGGAACGGGGATGTGCGGTGCGTGCCGCGTTACGGTAGGAGGTAAAACAAAATTTGCCTGTGTGGACGGACCTGAGTTTGATGCTTACCAGGTGGATTTTGACGAAGCCATGCGACGTCAGAGCATGTATAAAGCGCAAGAAACAGATGCCGATCATAAATGCAGAATAGGATTGAAAAATGGCTAAAATACAAGCAAAAAGAATTCCTGTAAGGGGACAGGATCCGGAAGAAAGGATTAAAAATTTCCATGAAGTAAGTTACGGGTACAATGCAGAAGAGGCCGTTCTGGAAGCTGAGCGCTGCATCCAATGCAAAAATCCGCGTTGTGTGGCCGCATGTCCTGTAAACATTCAGATCCCTCAGTTTATCAAAGCCATTACGGAAGGAAATGTGCAGGATGCGGCCACCATCATAGCTGCCGACTCTTCTTTGCCCGCCATATGCGGCCGCGTATGTCCGCAAGAAGTACAGTGTGAAGGCGCATGCATCATGGGCATAAAACACGAGCCCATCTCCATTGGAAAACTGGAGCGTTATGTGGCAGACTGGGCTAAGGAACATCATTTCTCCACAGCAGTAAAACCTTTGCCCAACGGGAAGAAGGTAGCCGTGGTTGGTTCGGGACCGGCCGGCTTGGCCTGTGCTACTGATTTGGCCAGAGCCGGTTGTGAGGTAACCATTTTTGAAGCGTTGCATAAGCCCGGCGGAGTATTGGTGTATGGCATACCGGAATTTCGTTTACCCAAAGAGGATGTCGTGGAATATGAGATTGGTCAGCTGAAGAAAATGGGAGTGACCATAGAGACGAATGTGGTAGTAGGACGAACCGTCACGGTTGATGACCTGTTTGAAGAAGGTTTCCAGGCTGTATTTATTGGATCCGGGGCAGGGTTGCCCAAATTTTTGAATATACCCGGAGAAAATCTGAACGGTGTAGTATCGGCCAATGAATTTCTGACACGCAGCAATTTGATGGCGGCGTATGACCCGGAATCGGAAACCCCTATTTACGTAGGAAGAAAGGTTGTGGTGGTTGGGGGAGGTAATGTAGCTATGGACGCTGCCCGTACGGCCTTGCGTTTGGGAGCAGAAGTGGTTGTGGCCTACAGAAGAACTGAAAAAGAGATGCCGGCACGAATAGAAGAAGTGCACCATGCGAAAGAAGAAGGTGTTGTTTTTCAACTGCTTACAAATCCAACGGCCGTTCTGGGTAATGAAAAAGGCTGGGTTACCGGTTTGCAATGTGTTCGTATGGAGCTGGGTGAACCTGACGAGAGCGGCCGCCGCAGACCCGTGGAGGTACCCGATTCTGCGTTTGAAATAGCTTGTGATGTTGTGATTATTGCCCTGGGTACCGATTCCAATCCGTTGATTGGAAAAACCACACCGGGTTTGGAAATGAACAAACATAACGGCATAGTGGCCGATGATGCCGGAGTAACCTCGCGTGAAGGTGTATTTGCCGGAGGAGATGTGGTCACAGGTGCTGCTACCGTTATTTTAGCCATGGGAGCCGGCAGAAAAGCGGCAAAGTCCATCCTGAAATTTCTGAAAGTGGAGATTTAATAGTAAATTTGTAAGGAAAAATCCTAAGATCATGGCACAAAAACCTTCTATCCCCAAAGGAACGCGGGACTTTGCCCCTGTAGAAGCTTCCCGCAGGAATTATATCTTCGACACCATACGGAGTGTTTTCAAGTTATTTGGCTATGCACCCATTGAAACGCCGGCCATGGAAAATTTATCCACTTTGCTGGGGAAATATGGCGAGGAAGGCGACCGTTTGCTGTTTAAAATTTTAAATTCAGGGGATAGTTTTGCCCCTTTGGCGGGAAAAATTCCCAATGATCCGGCTTTGGTTGATTCCGCAGCTTTGTCTTTACAAGTTTGTGAGAAGGGTTTGCGTTATGACCTTACCGTCCCGTTCGCCCGATTTGTGGTACAACGTCAGAACGAGCTTGTATTCCCTTTTAAACGTTACCAGATTCAGCCTGTTTGGAGGGCAGACAGACCGCAAAAAGGACGTTACAGGGAGTTTTACCAATGCGATGCAGACGTTATCGGTTCTGAGTCTTTGTTCAATGAACTGGAAATGGTCCACTTGACAGAAACTGTATTCAAGCGACTGGGTTTAAGGGTACTCATACGGATTAACAACAGGAAGGTGCTGGCAGGCATTGCTCAGATTATGGGCTATCCGGACAGGCTTATTGACATAACGGTTGCCATGGATAAATTTGATAAAACGGGTTTGGAAGGCGTTAGAGAAGAATTATTGCAGAAAGGAATTACGCCGGAAGGATTGTCAAAGTTGGAGCCGTTGCTGCTGTTTAAAGGCATTAATACTTCAAAAATTGCTTTCCTGAGGAAACTCTTTGAAGACGCAAAATGCGCTATCGGTATGGAGGGTACGGAAGAACTAACGTGGCTGTTCAACAAAATAGAAAAAACAGGTGTAGAACAGGAGGTGGAATTGGATCTGACCCTTGCGCGAGGATTGGATTATTATACGGGTGCCATTTTTGAAGTGAAAGCTTTGGATTATACCATTGGCAGCCTATGCGGCGGAGGCAGGTACGATGATTTGACAGGAGTGTTTGGATTGAAAAACATGTCGGGGGTAGGTATTTCATTTGGCGCAGAAAGGATATACGACGTGTTGCTTTGCCTGGATAAATTCCCGGAAAATATCCTGGATGCACCAAAAATGATCTTCTTCAACATGGGAGATCAGGAAGCGGCAACAGCGCTTGATTATATAAGACGGTTACGAAAAGTAGGTATTTCTTGTGAATTGTATCCGCAAGCCGCAAAATTGAAGAAACAATTTGACTATGCCTTAAAAAGGGGAAGTAACCATGTGGTAATCATTGGTGCTAAAGAGATGGAGGAAGGACAGGTTACCACTAAAAACATGATGAACGGTGAGCAAAAAACGATGGATGGAAAAAGATTTATCAGGATGCATGGTGGAATAATATAAAAATTTTGTATATTTGTATTTCTTGATCGCGGAGTGGAGCAGTTGGTAGCTCGTTGGGCTCATAACCCAAAGGTCGGAGGTTCGAGTCCTCCCTCCGCTACTAAAAAGAGGACGAAACCATGTCGTCCTCTTTTTTTATGCTTCTGTCAAATAATGAAACAGCTCTGTAATTGTTTTGGATACGGAAGATTCCGGAGCCCATTCCGTAATGCTTTGGCATTGAACCATGGCATGCACTATTTCCGGAGCGAAAGGTATAAGTGCCGGTACGGGGATGTTTTCCTGCTTGCACCATTCTTTGATACTTTCCGTTACTTTGTGATTCAGGTCGTATTTATTGATGATTACGTACCGTTTCACGTTAAATTTACCGGCTAATTCTGCGATGCGTTTCAAATCATGCAGTCCGCTTTCGGTAGGCTCAGTAACTATGAGTACTTTGTCTGTACCTGTAAGAGAAGCTATGGCCGAACACCCCGTACCCGGAGGTCCGTCGATAAGGATAAGCTTTGTACCGGTTTCTTCCGCTGTTTCTTTGGCCAATTCCCTTACTTTGCTGACTAATTTTCCCGAATTCTCTTCTCCCGGAGCAAGGCGGGCATGAACCATTTTTCCGTTTCTGTAATTTCCAATAAACCAACGGCTTTTGTCTTCCGGTACCATGGTAATGGCATGTTTCGGGCAAATACGCGCACAAAGGCGGCAGCCGTCACAATTGATTTCGTTGACGGTGATTTTCCCTTTTGGAAAACCGTTTTCCATCCTCCTTTCTATAGCATCAAATCTGCAATAGGTCATACAAAGGCCGCAGTGCGTACACGTATTGTAATCTATAACGGCCGTATGGCCTGATATAAATACATCTTCTTTATAATTTTCCGGATGAAGTACGATGTACAGATTGGCTGCATCCACATCGCAATCCGCTATTACCGGTTGTTGTGCCAACGTTGCAAAAGCAGCTACCAAAGAGGTTTTTCCCGTACCTCCTTTGCCACTCAGCACAGATATTTGTTTCACTTTTTGCATAACAGTTCTACTTTTTGAAGTATTTCAACAAACAGCTCTTTATAGGAGTCATCTTCTGCAGCGAGTAAACGGCCTTGGGAGTATATTTCTGCTATCTTTTTATCAAAGGGAATTTTCATAAGCAGGGGTATGCCTTTTTCTTCTAACCATCGGTACACTTTTTCGTCTCCCAATCCATCGCGGTTCACCACAACACCAAAGGGGATATCCAATTGCTCCAAAGTCTGAACAGAAAGAGCCAGATCGTTCAAACCAAAAGGCGTAGGCTCGGTCACCAGGATGACGAAGTCGACCGGTGCAACTGTCGTTATAAACGGACATGATATACCCGGCGGGGCATCTGACAGGAGCAAAGGAGGATGCCCGGATTTGGCCAAAGCCGCTTTGATGATGGGTACGGAAGAGTACACACCTACATCGGCTCTTGCTTCTAAAAGTATGTTGTTCTTTTTAGTAACTGCCGTTGTAATGATACCCAGGCGACGCTCTTTTTCAGTAATGGCTCCTACAGGGCACGCTGCCAGACAGGCACCGCAATCGTGGCAAAGATCTTCCAGCAAGTAAATTTTGCGTTGTTCCTCCAGGCAGACAATGGCGTTATATTCACACCAATCCCTGCACTTTCCGCAGTATATGCATTTTTCCGGATCAATGACGGCCAGGTTTTGCGATACTTGTTTTTTTTCTATTGTTTTTCCTTGTATAAAAACCGATACGTTCGGTTCTTCTGCGTCGCAGTCGGTAAGTGTAACTTGTCTTCCTTCTTTTGCGGCGACATAAAACAAATTGGTTGCCACAAATGTTTTTCCCGTACCGCCTTTGCCGCTGCCAATCGCTATTTTCATAGTCAATGAGTCTTAATGGTCACACAGATTGCTGCCCGCTTCCAGGGTTTTCTCCAGATAGCGGCGGACAATATTTTCCGGCGTATCTTTCTCAACCCCCACACATACTTCAATGTTATGCCCGGTAAACAAATCAATGGCTCTTTGTCCCATACCGGCAGTAATAATATGTGTTACTCCTTGTTGTGCCAGCCAGGCAGGAAATACTCCCGGCTCATGCGGAGGAGGAGTGAGGTGTTTTTGCCGGGTAATTGTGGTGCCTTCAACATCAATAAGGGCGAATTGTTCGCAGTGCCCAAAGTGGGAGCATAACTGTCCATTTTCAATAGGGATAGCAAATTTTTTCATAATCGAATTTTATTGTCTTTGTAGAATAAACATGTTGATTATCTGATTGATGGTCAAATCCGGGGATTCCGGAATAATGAGCTGAATTTTAAGGCTGTCAAAGAGAGCTTTTACTTTATTTCCAAATTCTCCCGATACTACTTTGTCAACACTCTTAGAGGCCACAAGCTGTACCGATGCCGGTCCTGCGCCCTCTATGGCGTCAATGTTCGGATTGGGAAGAAATTCCATAGCACCTGTTTCCGTGTCGTAAAAAACAAAATACTTACAGCGTCCAAAGCGGCTGTCCATAATAGCGTCAGGGCTGTTTCCTGAAGATGTAATAGCAATTTTCATAAAATTATTCTTTAAAAAGTTTTTTCTGTACAAGGTGTTGTATTGGCGGAAAGGCAAAGCGGACATTTCACAATAGGGTTGTCTTTATCCAAGTGGTTGAAATAACAGGGACATTGTTTGCAATAGTACCATTGGCTGTCAAAATATACAGGTCCTCCCTGAAAGATCAGGGGCCTTCCCTCTACCAGAGCCGTAGCTATTTTACGTCGGGCATGGGCATAAATACGCGTAAAAGTGGCTCGTGAAACATGCATGGTTTCCGCGGCTTGTAAATGGTTGCTCATGCTGTAATCGGCAAGCCGCAGGGCTTCGTATTCATCGTAGTCAATCAGGATGGGGTGTTGCCCCTTTACGGTTGTGTTTCCAATAGGAGTAAATCCTTTGACGGAAGGGGGATTGATTAGTTTTCTTAGTTTTTTAGGTCTTGCCATATTATGAGTATATGTTCAATACAAAGATAATGAACTTTTATTTATTTGCAAATAAAAAAGTATCTTTGTTTTTATAAAACCTTAATAAATAAATAGCTATGGAAAACAAAGACATGGAAAAAAACGTATCTATGCCGCGTATCGGAGACCCGGCGCCGGAATTTAAAGCAGTAACCACACAAGGACCCATAAATTTTCCCCATGATTATAAAGGAAGCTGGGTAATCCTTTTCAGCCATCCGGCAGATTTTACTCCGGTATGTACCTCAGAATTTATGACTTTTGCCGTTTTGGAAGAAAAATTTGCACAAGTAAATTGTAAATTGGTAGGCTTGTCTATTGACGGGCTGTTCAGCCATATTGCCTGGTTAAGATCTATCAAAGAAAAGATTCAGTATAAGGGAATGAAAAACGTAGAAGTGAAATTCCCCCTGATTGAAGACATTTCTATGAATGTAGCCAACAAATACGGAATGGTACAACCGGGAGAAAGTGAAACACAAGCTGTCAGGGCTGTTTTCTTTATCGATCCAAAAGGTATTATCAGAACCATTATTTATTACCCGTTGAGCCTGGGCCGTAATTTCAATGAATTGTACCGCGTAGTCGTGGCTTTGCAGGCAGCCGATGCTTATGGCGTGGCTATGCCGGCCGACTGGCACCCGGGTGATGACGTTATCGTTCCCCCTGCCGGTTCATGTGGTGTTGCCGAGCAAAGAATGGCAGGTTCGAAGGATATGACGTGCCACGATTGGTACTTTTGTACCAGGCCGCTGCCGGAAGAAGAAGTATGGAAAAAAATTAAGAAGTAGCTTATTCTGCAAAACGCTCTTCAACAACAGCCCAATCTACAATGTCCCAGAAGGCTTTTATGTAGTCGGGACGTCTGTTTTGGTAATCCAGATAATAGGCATGCTCCCACACGTCACACGTGAGCAGTGGTTTTTGATTTTGTGTCAAAGGACAGCCTGCATTTGATTCTTTTGTGATGGCCAGGGAGCCGTCTTTTTCCACTACCAGCCACGCCCATCCGGATCCGAACACCGTTGCGGCGGCCGATGAGAAGGCTTCCACAAATTTTTCAAAGTTTTCATATTGCTTTTCAATAGATTGTAACAACGCGCCTTCCGGACGTTTTTTGGCTTGGCCGGCCGGTTTAAATTGGTAGAAATAGAAGGTGTGATTAAAAACCTGGGCGGCGTTATTGAATATGGGCCCGGCCGGAGCTTTGCGAATGATATCTGTCAAGGACATGTTTTCAAATTCAGTACCCGGTATCAGGTTATTCAGGTTGTTAACATAAGCCTGGTGGTGTTTTCCGTGGTGGAACCCCAATGTGTTTTCACTTAAAACAGGCGCCAGGTCTGCCGCCAAAAAAGGTAATGAAGGTAATTGATGTGTCATAATGGTTTGTTTTTATTTAGAGACAAATATACTTTAAAATGCTTACATTTGTTATATGGATTTATTAGACTACGATAAGCTTGTAGAAAATGAGCGGGATGTCTTTCTGAAGAAAGCGGCAGAGAACAGACTTCCTCAAGATTTGGAAAGGATAAAACAGGCTTATGACTATGCATATGAAGCTCATGTTAATCAGAAAAGAAAAAACGGAGAACCGTATATATTGCATCCCATTGCCGTTGCCCGTATTGTAAATGAAGAGATAGGGCTGGGGACCAATTCTATCATTGCTTCACTTTTGCACGATGTTGTGGAGGACACTCCGCATACCCTGGAAGAAATAAAAGAAATTTTTGGTGATGATATTGCCTTTCTTGTAGAAGGTCTTACCAAGGAGAAGAAAGAAGGTTACGAATTGTCCATGCAAGTGGAAAACATTCGCAAGATGTTGATGACCATACAGTACGACATACGTGCTTTGCTTATCAAATTGGCAGATCGTCTGCATAATATGCGAACGCTGGCGAGTATGCCTTTGAGAAAGCAGATGAAAATTACGGGAGAGACAGATTTTTTCTTTGCACCATTGGCCAATCGTTTGGGCTTATATAAAGTGAAGACGGAACTGGAGAACCTGAGCTTTCGTTTCCGGTCTCCGGAAGAATACCACAAAATCAGTAAGATTCTGGAAGGGTATGCACAGGAAACAGAATCTATTAGAAACCGATTTGTGGAGCCTATTGAAAAAACGTTGAAAGATCAAGGAATAGACGCCGTAGTGACGCAGGACATTCGTAGTGTGTACTCCATTTGGCGTAACATGAAACAAAAACAAGTTCCTTTCAGGCGCCTGGAAAACGTCTATGTGTTCAATATTGTATTTAAACCTAAAACAGACAGTTCTTGTGCTGTTTCCGAAAAGAACCAATGTTTGCAGATTTATTCGCTGCTCACCGATTTATACCTGGAAAAAGTAGGTAGTTTCCATAATTATGTAGATAATCCAAAAGCCAACGGGTACGAAGCGTTGCATTGTATGTTCATGACGGAACACGGAACGTGGGCAGAGGTGCATATACGCAGTACCCGGATGGAAATGGCCGCCATAAGAGGATGTGTGGTAAAACGTGATAAGAACGTAGGTATAGGAGGTGTGGGAGCATGGGTGGAAGAGTTCCGGGGAACGTTGAAAGATATGGTGTACAGGGATAGTTTTGGTAAGGACGGATTCTTTCTGGAAGGAGTGAAAGCCAACCTGTATTCTGATGACATACGTGTATTTACACCTACCGGCGAACAAATATTGCTTCCCAATAACGCGTCGGCACTGGATTTTGCTTATGCCATTCATTCGGAAATCGGGAATCATGCTTTGTTTGCACGAGTCAACGGGATGCTTTGTTCTGTAAAAACTGTGCTTAAGCGCGGAGATCGTGTTGAAATCGGAACATCAGAAGATATCATGCCTCATAAAGACTGGCTGGAAGCAGTTGTTACCTATAAGGCAAAATCCTGTATAAGAAGTTCACTCCGTAAACAAAATATATCCATAAAACCCTCCAGGTACGTTTTTGCCAAGTGTTGTTCTCCTCTGCCGGGGGATGAATTGCTGGGTTTTGAAGCACAGGATGGCAGCGATAAAATATACGTACACACGCGTAATTGTGAATTGGCCATACAGCTTTCAACGGAGTATGGAGAAACGATTGTGGATGTGGATATCCAAGCCGATGAAAGGACGTATTATCCGGCTATCATTCATACCTTTGGTGTAGACCGCAAAGGCATTACCTTTGAGATTTCTCAAGTCATATCGGAAGAATGGGGGATGAATATCAACAATATGACAGTAACCACAAAAGATGAGTTGTTTGAATGTGACATATACGTGGAAGTACGGTCTGCGCAGGAACTGAATCAGATGATTTACAGGTTGGAGTCTATTTTGGGCGTAGAAGATGTTCGCAGGGTTTTTATAAGCCCGAATGTGTAGTACTCTTTTGAAGGAGCCATCTGCGAGCTTGCTCCAGGTTTTCCGGCGTATCGATACCTTTTGGGTAACTTGAAACTTCTACCATCTTCAAACGCATGCCGTTCTCTAAAAAACGTAAATTTTCCAATTTTTCTCTTATTTCCAACGGCCCGGGTTCTGTATTTGCAAAAGTAAGCAAGGCTTCTCTTCGAAACGCATAGACACCAATGTGTCGGTAGCCGAACACGGCGAAATTTGCAAGGTCTTGTGCAGCATCATTTGGATGGGGTGCGGGTATTGGCGTATAGGGTATGGGAGCCCTGGAGAATAACAAAGCGTAACCTTGTTTGTCTGTAACCACTTTTACAACATTAGGATTTTGTAATTCTTCCTGTTTGTTGATAGGTGTCATGAGAGAGGCAGCCACAGGAGAAGCGTTTTCTTCCATGGCACGGAGCAATGCTTCAAGAGGTGCTGCTTGTGTAAAAGGCTCATCACCCTGCACATTAAGCACAATATCGGCCCAGGGATACAACGCAATGGCTTCTGCAATACGGTCTGTCCCGCATACATGTTGTTTTCGGCTCATTTGCACCGCTCCTCCATGTGATGCAATTTCTTCGTATATCAATGGGCTGTCTGTTACCACCGCTACTTGCCTAAATAAACCTGTAGCTGTCACTGCAAGATAGGTTTGTAAGATAACGCTTTTGCCTCCCAGTGTTTGCATGAGTTTACCCGGAAACCTTACCGAATCATAACGAGCCGGAATGAGAGCTATCTTGTTATTTTTCCCATTCATTAAAATAATGCTTTATATATTCTCTTAAATTGATGCGTATGCTGTCAATTCTAAATGATAGTGCAGGAAGTTTTTCATCTGTGAAGAGTATACGTCCCGGAACGATTTTATACTTTTCCGGCGTACCTTGCACATCAATACCCACGCGGAACGGCAGTGGAGATTTAAGCAGTGAGATATGGTAATGAAACGTTTGGTCTATATGATGCGAACCGGCTATGGCCGCTTTGTACCGGTCTATTTGCATAATGAAAGGAAACACATCCACCCGGTTATCCGATACCAAGGCTTCTACATTTATACTGTCAATCAAATTGAGTGCTTTCTTTTTGAAAAACAACCTGGAAGAAATTTCAGAAAATGTTTTTCCATCCAACAGTACCAATCCGTTTCCTTTAATGCGACATGCTCCTTGCAAGGTTGGTAATATAAGGTTCATGGTTGTATCCAAACCTGTTGTGGCCGCCAGTTGTAAATCTACAAGCCCTCTGAAAGACTGCATCATGGGAAATAACGTATCCATGGAAGGCAGGAGTTGTGTAACTTCTTCCAGCAAAACGTCTTGCATTTCCAGGTCTATCCCTGCCATCAGGCTGTCTTTAGTCGGAGTGGCATACAAAGCACTCAAACGGAAATTGCCGGCGGCGGATTGGGCTTGCAGATCTTTGATATGCAATCTTCTGTTGGCGGCCAGCAATAACCCGCTTACATCTTTCAGGTGAAGGTGGCGGTAATAGGTGTTAGCTACTTGTAAAAATACACGCAGAGAAATATTTCCGGGAACAATCAGTAAAGGATCTTCCGTCGTTTTTTCTTCTCTCTCCGAACGAGTTCCGGTTGCACTGAGAGCGCGGATAAGTTCGTTACTTTCCAACGTATCGCCTTGAAGGTGCAAATCAAGCCCTAGTCTTGCCTTTCCAATGAGCGCTCTGCGAACTCCGCTCAATGTCCCTTTCAATTGTACGTCCGATTGTCCGGCTTTGAGGTCTGCGTGGTGAATGTGCAATACGTTGTCATTAAGTTCCAGATCAACTGATTGCATATGCGCAGGTAAAGGGAAAACAGAAGAATTCCACGATAAATCATTCGTTTTAAGCCGTCCGTTTACTTGCCATTTGCGCAATAAACGACGTGTTTCCCGGTCAAAACCAAAATCCCATTGGATATCTGCATGTGAAAATTCATGCAGTTTACGGATAACGGTACGCCTTTCTGTGCCGGGGTCAGAACGTCGTCTCCGGGTGGTATCTCTGCCGGTTGTTGCAGGGTTTCTGCGGGAGGATGTTTGCCGGATATTTGTACTCAGTTCCAGTCCTTGTACGGTTATTTGATGATTTCCCAGAATCCCTTCTGCGGCACGGGTGTGAATACGTGCGTATAGTTCCGGTGTTTTCGTAAGAGGATCGAAAGATTCAAAAGTCAGCTGCATTTCCGCCCCTTCCAAATCCAGGCGGGTTGTATCGTTTACGGTAATACCCATTTTTTTTGCCGTCAGAGAGCCTGCCAACGGATATTTACCTGTGCTGTCTGCAACAAAAACATCGGGATGTATGTACACATGAACCAACGTGCTGTCAGATTCCCATAACCATTGTTTATCAGGGATATGTAACTTAAGTGAAGGTATTTCCAAATGTGAGGACAGGAAAATGTTGTTTACACCATCCAGATTAAAATGCCGCCATTTGCCTTCAGCCTGCAAGTTCAGGGTGACGGTTCCTTGTGCCTGGTATTCCGGCATGTTTTGAAAACAATCTGCCCATTTTTCTGTATGTACCTGCCCTGCCGCCGTCAATCGCAGGAAAGGATCGTCTGTATAAGAGGTCAAAGAACCTTGTGCCTGGATTTGAAGGGCTTCATTTTTTACATACAATTTGTGCAAAAGGAACGTGCCGTAATCTTTTTTTGCAGGATTGTAGTTGGCTGTAAAAGCCGTTTGAAAGGAAGAAAAAGAAATGTTTTCTTCCGGAAGTTCCAATGGCCCTTTACCTGTAGAAACAACAAGCCGGTATGATGGCCAGGCTTTGGTGTTGTAATCATAGGCTCCGTCTATCGTGCATTGGACGGTGATGGGTATATGGGTTACAGGAACGTTTTCAATGGGTAGAAGCGGGTCGGGATAAGCTCTTGCAAAACCTTTGAAAGAGACGGTATCTATGTCAAGCGACCCCCTGAGCTCCACACTGTCACGGTGCAGACCAAGAAAGCCGTTTAATAAATAAGGGGCTTCTCCAATCATGCCTTGGCAGTCGGAAAAATAAAAACGGTCAAAGACATCATCTACGGCTATATGTCCTTTAATATGGAAAGGAATGTCGTCAAACAACGTATCGTTTCCCGTAACCAAGGTATTGGTAAAAGTACGTGCCCTTGTTTGAAGACCGGTATAAACAGAGCCGCTGTCGCGGTACCTATGGGGTATATCGGGCTGCCTGCGGGAAATACGTAAGGAAAGATTCTCAATGCCGGTATGGTAATAGAGAGAATCCATCCGGTTATCAAAAGTAAAAAGCAAGGTATCTCTGATGATAATCCTTGTCAAGGATAAACGGTAGGGGAATTCGAGCGTATCGTCACCGGCGGAAAAAAAATCCAGATTGCTGTTGCCTTGTGGGTCTGTATAAAGATGTATGGTTGCGTTTTGTAAAAAAAGACGAGGGATGGATATGTGGCGATTGAGCAGTGCAGCGGGTTGTATCAAAGCCCGGGCTTCATGAAACGATAACAGCGTATCGGCTTCTGTTTCTCTGTTTTCTGCAATAAAGCCGTTTTTTAAAACCAGGGAAATATTGGGAAAATGTTTTAATGTTTGTACATCAGCTTCTTCTACATAAATGTGAAGATCCGGGAATTGGTTGACATACTTGTTAACCAGACGTGTAAGACGTGGCGGAGCAAATATAAATTGTACTGTAACAGATACCATCAGCAGTAACAAGACAATAGTTGCCGTGAGGATCCCGATGAAACGCCAACATTTCTTCATACCTGCTAAATTACGTTTTTTTCATATTACAACGCAACAATTAAAAGGTTTTACGCATCTTTGTAACATGGTCCAAAAGAGGTATATATTCCTATCTGTTGTTTTTGTTTTCTTGTTTTTGTGCGGGTGTATAAAACAAGAAACGTTGTTTTATATAAAAAGTAAACCATCTCTGCTGCATGTGGAGAAAGCAGGAGGTACAGCAACTATTACGATAAACAGCAATACATCATGGAAAGTTGTCATTCCCGAACCATGGTGTGTGACCAATATGACAGAAGGTAGTGCTTCCTATGAGCCGGTTATGCTGGTTTTTACCATTGAAAAAAACACATCAAAAAATGAAAGGCAACAAAAAATAGTGCTCCAATCCAGGAAGTATCCTGCAGTTTATACGACCATAACGCTTGTTCAGGAGGCAGGAGACGAACCTGAAGAGCCGGAAGACCCGGAAGATCCGGAAGAGCCAGTGTTGACAGATACTTTGACTGTCACTTCTTCAAAAAACGAGATTTGGTGCAAAGGAGACAGTTTTGATGTAACCTTGTATGCCAATACCGATTGGTCTTTTGTAGCTTCCGATCAACCCTGGTGTGAGCTGATTTCTGAAGACAGGGAAGGAGGACCGGGGCATTATGTACTTACCTTCATGGCAGATACAACTAAGCAGGCACAGCCAAGGGATGCTGTGCTTTCGTTTAAAACGGCGGCAGATTCCATAGTTACATTATCGATTAGGCAAAGAGCCGTTGGTTTGTCTTTACCTGAAGATCTGATAGCCTTTCGTGATGAAGTGAATGCAGGATGGGATCTGCTGCCCTGGATGGATGCTGACAGCGTTGTGCATATGAGGGCAGATATTGATTTGTCTGATGCCGGTAATTGGGTACCAATAGGTATGGTGATAGAGGAGGATCGTAGTTTTAAAGGAATACTTGACGGAAACGGACATCGCATTACCAACCTTACCCTTACAAATAGCTATTTACCATCTGTTGGCTTTTTTGGACATATTATTGATGCAGAGGTGCGCAATCTGGTTCTGGATGAAAGTTGTTTGATTTCTATTGTCATTCCCCCTAACCGGGAGGTGTCGGCAGGAGGTATTTGCGGTACCCTTGAGGGCGGAACTATTTCCGGCTGTTCTTTTGAAGGAAAGCTGGAGTTAACGGGAACAGGGGCAAATACTGCTGCAGGCGGTATTGTTGGAACCATGCTTGTCCATAGCAAGATTGAAGGGATAGCCATCATAAGGGAACCATCGTATGTGAGTTACTGCCATAACAAAGGAACAATCAAGGGATTGCACATAGCAGGAGGAATTGTGGGCATACAAGAGGGGGGACTTACCAAAGGCAATGAGGTGCATTACTCAACTAATGAAACGGGGGCTCGTGTTACTGCAAAAGATTTGGCAGGAGGCATTGCCGGATTACACACATCCAATGGTAAGATAGAGAATTGTGTAAACAGCGGGTTTATACAGGCAGTAGATGGTCATGCAGGAGGAATATGTGCGGAATTGTCCAATTATTCTTCTGTTTTACGCTGTGAAAACACAAATCAAGCACAAGTGCAAGGAGCAAAATATGCAGGAGGCATTTGTGGGTATTCTTTCGTTCGTTCTACTATAAAAGAATGTAGTAATGCGGCAGAAATTAAAGGTGTCAGAACTGTGGGCGGCATTTGTGCTGTTCAGATGGAACAGAGTTCCATAGAGGGTTGTGATAACTTCGGACGGATTGTCACTTTGGCAGAAACAGAAGAAGAGAATGATGGAACAGCCGGTATTGTGGGAGTAAGCATTAATTCAAAAATAATTGTTTGTAAAAACGAAGGCCCGGTTACAGGAATTTCGACAGCAGGAGGAATAGTGGCTTATTTTTCTTCAAATGCTTCCGTGGTTTTTGAAAAATGCAGCAATGCGTCTCCTGTTACAGGAGGAAGCCAGGTAGGAGGTATAATAGGATTTCTCCAGGTTAAAAGTGCTTCTTTGAAATCGTTGACCAATTACGGACAGATTTCTACTCCGGCAGAAGATGCCGCTGCCGGCGGTATTGCAGGTGCTATAAAGGGGTTAACGGTAACTGTCAGCGACTGTATAAATAAGGAGGGTGCCCATGTAAGCGCAAGGCGAGGCAATGCGGGTGGCATTGCCGCCGATGCTCCGGATAGAGGGATACAATTCTCTTATTGTGAAAACCATGCTGACATTGAATCCGGAAAGTGGGCCGCGGGGATTGTTGCTTTTAGTAAAGACCTGATTAGTAGATGTTTAAACACCGGAAACATTGCCGTATTGCCGAATACTTCTTCCGGAGAGAACGAATATACTCTTTTGGCAGCAGGCATAGCAGCCAACACATCACATTCCATTGAGCACTGCACAAACAAAGGTCAGATTTCAGCTTTCAATGCAGCTGGGATTTCAGCACAATATGCACCTACAGGTACTATTTATACTATTAAAAATTGTATAAACGAGGGTTCGGTCACAGGAGATAACACAGCCGGCGGCATAGTGGCTTTTGGCGACTCAGGAACGCGTTTGGAAAATGTAGAAAACAAAGCTTCTGTTACCGGTTCACACCGTGTAGGGGGTATTGCCGCAACTGTAAAAAACGGAAATTTAAAAGGTTGTGTCAATAGCGGCGCCGTAAGCGGAACGGAAACAGAATTAAAATATAATTATTTTGTATTGGGAGGTATATGCGGCGCCAACGACGGAGCAAACCTGACAGAATGTATAAATAAGGCCCCGGTTACAAGATTGTCAAAAACAGGCCAATACAAATTTGTCGGAGGAGTAGTCGGTTCTACTAAAGGAATCGGCTTTAGTCGGGGTGTTTTGGAGAATTGTACCAATGAAGGACCTGTAACAGGTTTACAAGATGTTCAAAACTCTTGTTTCACAGGTGGTTTTTGTGGTTTTTTTGCATCAGGACCTAAACCGGAAAATTGCTCCAACACAGGTTCGGTCAACGGAGAAGAACCCAATGAAGATAACGAATACGGAGGACATGCATAAAATAATAAAAATATGAAATATACAGCCCTTTTCTATACAGCTCTCACCGTATTTCTTATGGCTTTTTCGTCTTGCAAAAGCCAGCCGGATACCATAAAGGTGATGTCGTACAATATCCGTTTATCGTTGGTCGATGACGGAGACAATCATTGGAACTTAAGAAAAGAAGCTTCTGTCAGGATGATAAAAGATTTGCAACCGCAGGTAATTGGACTACAAGAGCCTGTTAATGAGCAGATAGTTTTCCTGTTGGACAGCCTGACGCAATACGGAAGGGTGGGGGTAGCACGCGATGACGGTGATACTTTGGGAGAATTTTCCGCCATTTTCTACTTAAAAGACGTATATGATATTTTAGAAGGAGGTACTTTCTGGCTAAGCGAAACACCCGATATACCTTCGTTTGGTTGGGATGCCGCTTGTAAAAGAGTTGTCACGTGGGGTCTTTTGCAGAATAAAAAATCGGGAAAGGCTTTTTACGTGTTCAACACACATTTTGATCATATTGGAAAAACAGCACGGCTGGAATCAGCTCGTTTACTGGCAGATAGAATACAAGAGATTTGTAACGATACCTGGCCTGTTTTTCTTACAGGAGACTTCAATGCAAGTATAGATGACCCTCTTTTTGAGCCGATTAAAGGGTTGTTACACGATGCACGGAAAGAAGTACCGCTGAGCGACAGCCTTACCACCTACCACGCCTGGGGAACGTACGACGGCTTACCCATTGATCATATTTTTTATCGTGGAACAAAAGCCGTATCTTTCCGCACCGTTACAGAAAGCTATGGGGCCCCTTACGTATCTGACCACTATCCCATACTCGTTGTTTTTGAAATAGAATAAATAAATCATAGCATAACAAAACACATGAAAAAAACAGGACCGCGACTTCTTGCTGCCTTATTGGCTTTTGCCTTGCTGATACCACTCTTTTCTTCTTGTCAAAAAACGTACAAAAAAGAAGATTTGATAGGAACATGGGCTTATCAGGAGAATACAAAATATACCATCACGTTTAAAGAAGACGGTACATTAGGTTATACCGCACCGGGTGATACACCTTATTACACACCTACTTATACAGTTGATGGAATTTTTATCTATATACGCGTAATGATAGGCAGCGCTGCCGTAAACGATGTGGTAGAAATACGCTCCCTAACCCCGACTACACTT
The DNA here is from genome assembly GCA_049652385.1 of Bacteroidales bacterium. GTDB lineage: Bacteria > Bacteroidota > Bacteroidia > Bacteroidales > UBA932 > DMER64. The sequence continues at coordinate 316,009 of JBASDX010000008.1, forward strand.
GTAATCTTCTACGACGGGGACCTTCTGTTTGACGGAGAATCCCTGACCGGAGAGTACGTGCTGCTTAGAAAGTAAGCGTTTTAATACGGATGTTGCGGAACCATACCTTGGATCCGTGTCCTAAAAAGCCAATCTTACCGGAAACTCTTTTCAACCCGGGATGTTCCCTGCCGTCTACGGGTCCTGCAGAAATACTTCCTTCTGTGATTACTTCTCCGTTAAGCGTAACGCGGATGTAATCTCCTTTTGCATATATTTCCTGGTAGTTCCATTCGCCTACAGGTTTTAATGCATGTTGGTTGTGAGCCGGAATGACTCCGTACACGGAACCGTGGTATTGGTAATCCAACAGCCACGGCTGGTAGATGGGGTCAAAATGATCCAGTATCTGAACCTCCATGCCTTCGTACGCAGCGTCTCCCGTTCCGGGAGCCCGAATGCCTACTCCGTTGTTGGCACCCGGTGTAAGTTTGAACTCAAAACGGAAAATAAAATCACCGTATTCCTTAACGGTATACAAATCGCCAAACCCTTGTTCCGTAGGCTCTACCACTAACTCCCCGTCACGTACGTGGTAATCGGTGGTATTTCCTTCCCATTTGTGCAAAGAAGTTCCATCAAACAGGATTTCATATCCTTGTGCTTCTTCTTCCGGAGATAAGGTATAGGGTTCCGGGCGTTCCAACTCCCGAACGTAGATATCGCGGTAAGCTACCTTGCTGCCGTGGGCTTGCAATTCAATGGCTCCGTACGGGAATATGGGCTGGGAGCGATCCCAGTAATTCTCCATGATCACGTTGTCTACCACCAAATCTCCATTCAGGTATACCGTCACCCGTTCGCCTTGCATGCGGATGAAGAAACTGTTCCAATCGCCCAGCCGGTTGTCAGCCACATGCGTAGGATCAGCCATGTGTTTTATGTTGTTGTACAAGCCTCCGGAGCCTACTTGAGCTCCTACGTGTACACGTGATGTATCCCAGATTTGTACCTGGGGTGAACCGCGCAGGTAAATACCGGCATCGGCCTCGGGACCTTCCGGATAGAGCAGCCAATCTATGTACATTTCAAAATCGCCGTATTCTTTTACCGTACACAGGTTATCGCCTTTTCCCAAAAAGATGATTTTACCGTCTTCTACAATCCATTGGCTGAACGCTTTTTCGTTTTCTTTCTTTTGTGCCTGTGCCAAGGCTTCCGGTGTCATTTTGCTGCGGGAGATGGGATTACCCACCAAGGCCTGCCAACCTTCCAGGTCTTTTTCGTTGAAAATACGAACGTATCCCGCATCGTCCGGCAAGGCGGCCAGGGTTTTGTCGATGTTCTTGATTTCGTACGGTGCGTCGGGGTAATCGGACTGCGCCAAAACTTCTTTGGCTTGTTCCATCCAACTACGCATGGGGGTTCCGTAGAAATGGGGGTTTAAGGCCGCCAGACGGCAGATGTTCAGAGCTGCCTGCAGGCGCACCCCGGCACGGCTGTCTTTCAGGTAAGGGGCCGAGGCAAAGGCGGCTTGTACCACCCGGGCGTTTCTGAGCTGTACCAGCAAGGCAGTGATGTCTTCCTCCGCCTCGGCTTGTTCCAAAGCCCTTCTGAGGAAAATCACCTTCTGCTCTCCCGGGGCTTTCCAGGCGGACAGCATCTGTATATAAGCTTTATAATCGGCACTTTCCAGGTATTTGTCGCTCAACAGATCGATGGCACGCTTGGTGCCCGTGGCGGCTATGGGGGTGTAATAGGCACTTTGTACCTTGGGAGAGGCTTGCTGCATATGTTGGTATAGCACGTCGTATGCCTGTTCGGCATCCGTTCCGTACAAAGCGGCCGTTACGGCTTTTTGCACGGCCTCCAGAAACGCAGGTTCTACGTCTTTATCAGCAGCCGTGGTTTCCAGCAATCGGAAATATACGTTCATCTGCCCGGGGGCCGCTACTCCCGATAAAGCTTGCGCTGCTGCCATACGTATCCGGGGATTGGGGTTGTTCAGTTCCCGGAGCACCATGTGTTCATAGGAACGGGCTTTGCGGGCACCCAGTAACGTTAGTGCGGCTGTTTTTCCTTGTTCGGAAGCCTTGGGATACCAGTCTACAACGGCTTTCACGACGTCTCCTTCCATAGAGAGCAGGTTTTCCAAAGCCAACTGTGTCTGCAGGGCGCTTTCGTGGGTCAACAAACCGCTCAGCAGCTGTACGCTTTCCGGACCTCCCGATTTCCGTACGGCCCGGGCCGAGGCGGCGGCTACGTCCGGATGGTCATGAAAAAGCCAGGGGTCGGCTATGTAACAAGCCAGAGCGGGGCTGTTCTGAGAGCCCAGGAAATCGAGCACATCTATGACGGCAGGAATGGACAGGCGTTTCATTTTCTTGAGCAAAGCACCGTTCACTACAGGAGACAAGAAAGGTCTTGTTCCTTCCAGGGCCGTTCTGCGGTACGCCCCGTCTTTATCATCCAGGGCTTTCAGGACCGTTTTAAAGGCTTTGTCTTTTTCCATGGCCAGCAACAAAGCAAGGGCCTGATTCCGCACTTGGGAAGGGTTGTTTCGTTTGATACGTTTTTTAAGCGCTCGTACCGTTTTTCCCGGGTCCATGCGGCCTACGCGTTCCAGGTAACGCAGGAATTCGTAATCGGGTGCTTTTTCCATAATATCGTAAGAGGCCATGGTACCACACTGCGACAAAGCCGTATAGGCTTGTGCATGCAAGGCCGGATCTCCCGTTTTTATGACAGATACGATAAATTTTTCTGCCAACGGAGAGCCCAATTGGGCCAGTCCGCTCAATGTTTGCTCTTGTATGGGGGCACTGAGCAGCAGGTGCACGGCTTTTTCTCCTCCTATAGCCGTTACGGCTTGTACGGCAGGAACGGCCAGTTCTTTGGTAAACAAATAGGGCGACAATACATCCAAACTTTCCTCTCTGCCCAGCAACGCCAGTTGTCTTATGAAAAACGCCTGAACAACAGGATCTTCAGAAGCTTCCAGCGCGAGTGCAAAATCTTGGGCCACGCGGCTGCGCAGTGCGTCAGGTATTTGAGGATTGCTTACGTACTGCACCAAACCGTTTATGGCATACTCGGCTTGTGGCAGGGACGTGCCGTCTCCTTTTATTTGGCCTGCCAACAGCATCACGCCCTCACTTCCGGTAGAAAGTATGTCTTCCATCAGGCGGTCAAAGAGGGCTTTGTTGCCGGCGGGCAATTGGTTTAAGGCATCACCAATTTTGGTGGCCGTGGTTCTTTGGGCATCTTGGGCGTAGAGTGCAGATGCACCCGCCAACAAGATTATCACTAAAAAAGTACCAATTTTTTTCATCATCGCATCAGATTTTCCAGGGGCCGCGCATGGGTTGATCCAACAATCGGTTGGCGGCAGGGTCGTTTATAAATTCAAGGGTATGGGGGTTAAAACGCAACGAACGGTTTAACTGCAAAGCTACGGCTCCTATGTTCACCAGGGTACAGCTCCGGAAGCCATTGGATTCGTTGAGAGCAAAGGGTCTTCGTGTACGTACACATTCCAGAAAGTCGGTTTCTTGCTGTTCCGGCTCCGGGAAATCGGCCAATTTCAATTGCCAGTCGGGAATGTCGCAACGGAATCCGGGATAGACGTTTCCGTTGGGTCCGGAAATATAAGGCGTATTGGGATCGCCGTAATCGTCACCCCAAAGTACTATCTGGCAGCCGTCTTCGTATGTATACGTAATGCTGCGCCAGGTGCCTACGGCATCGTGGTGCTGTTGCGGGGCATCTACATCTACCCTGATGGGGCTTTCGTTGTCTTTGCCCAGAAAATACTGCACCGGGTCCATGTAATGTTGTCCCATGTCGCACAGGCCGCCGCCGTCGTAATCCCAGTAACCTCGGAATGTCTGGTGTACGCGATGGGGATTGTACGGTTTATAGGGAGCAGGGCCCAGCCACAGGTCGTAGTTGAGGTTGGCCGGTACGGGTTCCGGTGTCAGGTTTTCTTTGCCTACCCAATAAAATTTCCAGTCAAACCCCGTATGGCGTGATATGGTTACTTTCAACGGCCAGCCCAGCAGACCGCTCTGTACCAGTTTTTTAAGCGGATTCACGGTGGTGCCCAGCCCGTAGAACGTGTCTTTAAAGCGGAACCAGGTATTCAATCGGAAGACGCGTCCGTTTCTTTTGACCGCTTCCATTACCCGTTTGCCTTCTCCTATGGTACGTGTCATGGGTTTTTCACACCAGATATCTTTGCCGGCTTTGGCGGCTTCTACGGACATGATACCGTGCCAATGCGGCGGGGTGGCAATGTGTACAATATCCACGTTGGGATCTTGTATCAGGTCCATAAAATGTTCATACGTTTTTATACGGTCGGGAGCCATTTTGACGGCGGCCTCCAGGTGTTTGGTATCTACGTCACACACAGCTACCAGCCGTGTTCCTTCGTATTTGATATGCTCGCGCCCCATACCTCCCACACCTATGATGCCTTTGGTCAGCTGGTCACTGGGGGCTATAAAGCCTTTTCCTCCCAGTACCCGGCGCGGAATAAGCGTGAGGGCTGCCAGCCCGCCGGCCGTTTTTAGGAACGTTCGTCTGTTCAAACTCATGATTACCTCAATTTGTTGTTGGTGTATTTTTCAAAAAGCGTATTCCGCAATACCCGGTACGTTTCCATGATGGTGTCTGCACATTCCTGTGCGTAGTTGTTCAGCAGTTCGGTGGCGGCTTTTGGGTTTTTACGGTAGAGGGCCAGGTATTGTTGTTCTATTTCTTTGTTTTTCTCAAAGAATGATTGTTCCATGGGTTCCCGCAGACGCACCAGGTCTTTTTTTGCTTCCTGATAACACAGGTTAAGCAAATTGTCTACTACGTCCACAGCCCACCGTACAGACGTGTCTGAGTAGTGGTCGGGGTGGTATTCCATGTACACATCGGGTGTTTTGGTGACGCCGGTGAAAAACGGAATGTAAGGCGAGGTATAGGCGTTGTCCACAAATACCCAGTAAATACCTCCAATACCGTTAGGCAGATCTTTGCGCAATTGGGCGCAATAGCCGTATTCACCGTCCACGCGCGAAACCAGGCGGCGTCTGTTGGTTTTCAGCAATTTTTGCAGGTTGTCGCTGGGGAAGGGGGTAGCCAGAGGGCTTTTTACCAGGGTGTTGTTGGGTCCCGGAATGTACCATACGGCATCGTTCTCTTTGTCGTAAATGGTGCCGGTGAACGTACTCCTCTGGAAATCCATGATGTCTTTTATGGTGAACAATTTGTTCGGTTTAAAAGAAATAGGGTACATGGCAATGGGTTCCACCGTCTGACCGTATTGGTTCAGGTTTTGGTACGGATTGCTGGTCCAGCGCGGAGGCAGTTCCGGAAGCCCGGGGTTGTACAGGGCGTTGAAGAGCCATTGGCGGTGGGTGTGGGCTTCCCTCGGCGTAACACCTGCGTAGGCATTGCTCCAGATAAAAGGCATGGTTCCGTTGGGATCGTACCATCCGTTTTCAATGGCAACGCTCATGTAGTTGGAAGAGGCTTTGAATTCTTCCGGTTTGGAAAGGTCTATTTCTTTGATTACACTCCAGTTGGAAATGACGGCCACGTGGTCGTCGGGCAGGCGTTGGGCAGCCCAAATGCAACCGAGCTTGCCGCTGTCTTTCTTCCATCCTTTGCCCACGGCAAAAAATTCCAGGATCCAGACTTCGTCGGGATCGGCCAGGGTGACCAGCTCGGGGTCTTTTCCGCAGGAAGGCAGAAAACCGTATGTTTCCATCAGGTGGGTCATCAACTCCAGTGCCTCCCGGGCCGTTTTGCAGCGTTGCAGGGCAAAGGCCTGTGCCTGTTCTATAGTCATAATCTGATCGCCTTCTCCTTTGGTCAGTTCCAGTTCCGGCCGTTGGTTGGTGGTACTTTCCCCAATACTCAGCTGGTGCTCGTTAATCTGTGAGTAAGCGGAATGAAAGTACGTGTACGTACGTTCCACTTGAGGAATATATCCAAGGATTTCTCCAAAATCATCAATGGGGCGCGTGTTATCCAGCAATCCCCAATAGACGGGAGCCATGGCTCCTTTTTTGAATTTTTGTCCGGGGATAATGCGTACGCGGTTATCGGGACCACAATCTGTGTGGGAATTGAGTACACTGCCGTCTGCCGTGGCTTTCTTGCCGGCTACTATAACGGTGCAGGCAGAACCGGTATGCCACGTTGAAACAAGAAAAAGGAAAGAAAAAACAAGGACAATTTTTTTCATAATAGAGATGTAAGTTCGTTTATAAATGGGATAAACAAAAATAAGCAAATTCAGCGATTTTTGTAATTTGGCAGGACTATCATGAGAAAATTCCTGTGGGCTTTTGTTTCTATCTAACTGTGAGTAGTAAAAAAGCCTCGCTTGCGTGAGGCTCTCCTGTCATAATAATAAAAGCGGTTAGTCAATTCGCTTTTAATAACCGGGTTCGTTATAGATACCTATAAGGCTTATAATATGTTGATTTTTATATTCCGGAAGCATCGTTGGCCATTCAGGTATGTTACAGGCTCGACAGCAGCCCGGATACGTACAAACGTGAAATTGGTGCTTTGAGAAAAATACCTGTCTTTTCTGCTATACAGTTGCTAATAAATCCTTGTATATGCTGTTACTAATTATTTCAACAGCTTTCTGATAGTCTTTTTTATTTACTTGAATGCTGAGGTGGATTATGCGTTGCATGATTGGCTTAAATTGCTGGTTGACTGCGTATTACAAGAATCGTACCCCGGGGGCACGACTTTTGATAACTAGCTATATGACAAGCGATTAAGCATTTTATGCAACGCATGATGCTTTGTGTGCGACTAAAATAGGAAAAAATGGAATTTTGCAGTATTAAAAGTATTGAGTAATTTTGCTCAATGCTTTGAGTAAAATTACCTAAAAGATTGATTAAAATATTTATTTAAGAGATTGTTATGTATGAACGTTTTTATTTAGAGAGGCTTGTAGAGAGGATAAGTGAACCCAGAAGATTTATACAAGTTATTTATGGCCCGCGTCAGGTAGGTAAAACAACTATGGTGCATCAGATGCTCTCAAAATTACCTGTTGCCGGCCATTATGAATCGGCAGATGCTATTGAGGCCGGAAGTGGTATATGGTTGGAACAAATATGGGAAGGGGCTCGTTTAAGAATGCAGGTTTTGGGTGTAGAAGAGCTGCTGTTGGTAATTGACGAGATTCAAAAAATAAAGAATTGGAGTGAGGTAGTTAAACAGCAATGGGATAGAGATACTCAAAATAATGTGAATATTAAGGTGGTGCTGCTGGGATCGTCACAACTGCTCATTCAAAGAGGCCTTACAGAATCTTTGGCAGGAAGGTTTGAAACACTTTATATGGGACACTGGTCTTTCACAGAGATGCAACAAGCTTTTGGATGGAGCGTTAAAGAGTATATTTACTTTGGAGGATATCCCGGTGCCACACCTTTAATAGAAGATGAAAAACGCTGGAAGAATTATATTACCGATTCACTTATTCAGACAACCATTACCAAGGATATTCTTATGATGACAAGTATCTTAAAGCCGGCTTTGTTACAACGTTTGTTTGAGTTGGGGTGTATCTACTCGGGGCAGATTCTGTCTTATACAAAGATGTTGGGACAGCTGCAAGATGCCGGAAACACAACAACGTTGGCTCATTATCTTTCATTGTTATCCAATGGCGGGTTGTTAACAGGCATTGAAAAATACGCGGGAAACAGAATACGGAAGAGAGCCTCGAGTCCAAAATTTCAGGTACATAATAACGCCCTGATTTCTGCACAGGGTGGAGAAGGTTTTGAAAACGTGGTTCAGAATCCAAAGCTTTGGGGACGAATGGTTGAATCTTCTGTGGGTGCTCATCTGATAAATCACTCTGTTTCTGAAGGATATAATCTTTATTATTGGCGAGAAGGAAATGCCGAGGTAGATTTTATTCTGGAGAAAGGAAGAAAAGTAGTAGCGATTGAGGTTAAGAGCAGTGCGAAGAGTGATGCTAAAAGCGGAACTGCCGGCATGGAAGCTTTTGCAAAAGCCCATACACCTAACAAAGCGCTGCTTGTTGGCACCGGAGGGATTCCTTATGAGGAATTTTTGCAAATAAATCCTAATGAATTGTTTTAAGTACAACGTACCCGAGAATTAGTATGTCGCGTTAGTAGTTAAAAAATCGCTAAGCCCGCAAACTTCTATATCTTTTATATAAGAGTAAGGTGCCGGAACGGGTGCAATAATGTATGTTTTGTCCGGCTTTGTAATTTCCAGAGCATTCCAAAAGCCTTTGGTTACCTGAGGTGCCGTCGAGGCTTTGCACTCTACGGCTATTGTTGTGGTGCCTTTCTCTATAAGCAAATCTAACTCGTCTCCTGTGGCACTGCGATAAAAGGTGAACTTACAATCCCGTAATGAGGAAATGATGTTTTCAATTACAAAACCTTCCCATGATGCACCAAACACAGGATGTCCCATAAGAGAATTAAAATCATCTATCTGGAGCAGTCTATGTAGCAGCCCGCTGTCTCGCACATAGATTTTGGGAGACTTAACAAGACGTTTTTTAACGTTTTTTTCAAATGGAGGTAAAGAGCGGATAACAAAAGTTTGCTCCATCAGGTCAATGTAACGACGAACCGTTTGATAGGTTACTCCCAGCGATTCACCTAACCTGGACGAATTCAGAAGTTGTCCCTGACTGTGTGCACACATCGTTAGCAAACGGCGTAGTTGCAAAGCCGGAATTTGAAAGCCGAGTTGTGGAATATCCCTTTCCACATAGGTTCTAAGGAAGTTTTCTCTCCAAAGCACACTTTCCCGGTCTGATATTGCCAGGAAACTGTCGGGATACCCTCCACGAAGCCAAAAGGTATGTAAATCAAAAGGTGTGTTTTGTTCTGCTTCTGTAATTGTAAAGGGCGTAAGCTCAATAAGACCGATTCTTCCGGCCAGCGACTCTGATGTTTTTTGAATAAGATCTTGCGAGGCGGATCCAAGTAAAATAAATCTTCCCGGGTGACGGTAACGATCTATTTCGCTTCTGAGTATAGAAAACAGTTGGGGTGCTAACTGGATTTCGTCCAAACAAATGGTTACGTCCTGATTAGCGCGAAAGAATAACAAAGGCTCTTTGAGTTTATTCAGATCTTCTAAATTTTGGAGGTCTATGTATAAATAAGCATCTGAATTTTTATAGAGCATTTTTACCAAAGTAGATTTTCCGCATTGTCTGGGCCCTAAAATGGCAACAGCGGGGAATATGTTTAGGTTTTCTTTTACAAAAGATCCTATACTTCTATCCAGTAAACCGTGCATATCATAAATGAGATTTCTATTTTGCGCAAATATGGTAGTTCTGCTTAAAACTTCCAAGCTTTGCAAAAACTTCTTTTTTTGGCCAGAGTGCTGAACGAAACGTTTGCTGTTGATCTGTTTAACTTACGCCGAGGCAATGGGTCCGTCGTCATACAAATCTATCTGTTCACGTAGGACAACGAGTTCCGATAAGGCTTTGTTGCTGCTCAGGTCCATGTACTCCAGCTGATTGGCTCCGCAATTGAGAATTTCCAGATCTTGGTTGCTTTTAAGGTTAAGCGTTTTCAGGCGGTTGCCATAACACTGCAGATTGAATAACAAACGGTTGTGACTTACATCCAGTTCCACCAGATTATTGTTGGTACACTCCAGGTACTCCAGTTTTTTGTTGGCACTGACATCCAGTTGCGTCAAATGGTTCATGGAGCAATCCAGCTGCTTGAGTTTCAGGTTGTGCGACAGATCTGCTTCCCTAAGATCGTTTATATAGAACATGAGGACCTCCAGCTCTGTGTTTTGGCTTACATCCAGCGTAGTCAGCAGGTTCGCACCGCAATACAGCTTTCTTAGGTGTATATTATTGCTCACATCCAGGTGGGACAGTTTGTTGCCGGTGCAATCCAAATAGCGCAGCCCCGTGTTACGACGGATATCAAGCGCTTTAATCTTGTTTGTCATGCAATCCAGTATCTGTAACCGAGGGTTATCTCCTGTGATAAGCCGGGTCATTTGGTTGAGGTCGCAATACACCTTTTCTAACTTCTTATTGTGGCTCAGATCCAGTGTTTTTATCTTGTTGTCACTACAATACAGTGCCATCAGGTTGGTAAAATGCTCAATGCCTTTCAGGGACGTGATATGCATGTCTTCACAATCTATTGTTCTGATATTCAGGGCCTCGGCAAAAGAAATTTCACCGTCCCCGTCTGTGTCAAAGTGCGTAACACAGTAGGCTTTAAAGATTTCATCGGCAAATTGAACCACCTTTTTTTCGTCTTTCATGGTAATACAAAACTACCAAAAAAAGGCCGAAAAAATCCCCTCCGAAAACACAATTTATCAACAAAAGAACAGTATTATTTTGCCGGGAACTACACTTTCAGCTTCGCCTCCAGAATGGTCACGGCTTGGCCTTGGATTTCTACGCGGTCGTGGTTGAGTTTTACCTTCAGGCGGCCGGTTCTTTTTGAGAGCTGCAGGGATTCCATGGCTGTTTTTCCCAGTTTTTCTGCCCACAAGGGAGTAAGGGCACAATGGGCCGAGCCCGTAACCGGGTCTTCGTCTATGCCCGAGGCCGGTGCAAAGCAGCGGACCACAAAATCAGCCTCGTACGATACGCTCCGGGCAGTAATCATCAATTCCCCCAGGCCGTTGCTTTTCAAAAGCTCAACATTGGGCCGGGCACCGGCCACCTCGGCTTCGCTGCCGGCCAGGGCAATCTTCCAGTCGTAGAGGCTTTCGTACATTTCCACAGGCTCAAACCCCACACACTGTTTAAAACACGCGGGAATATCCGTTTTCCGGATGGGGTAGGCGGGAAAATCCATGATGATCCATGCCTCGGCCTTCCGTATGCTCAAGTTACCTCCGGCGGCCGTAAAGGCTATGGTTTCTGACTCCTTTATTAAGCCGAGTTCATAAATGATATGCGCGCTTGCCAGCGTAGCGTGTCCGCACAGCGGCACTTCCGTAGTGGGGGTGAAATAGCGAATGGCAAAGCCCTCGGCCCGAGGCTGGCTGAATGCCGTCTCTGACAAATTCATCTCTGCCGCAATGCGCTGCATCCGCCCCGCAGTCATGCCTTCGTCCACCAGCATCACGCCGGCGGGATTGCCTTTGAAAGGCTCGGCCGTAAAGGCATCGACCTGGTAAATGGTGTTCTTATACATTTTGATTATGCTGTTTGCTAAGTGGCAAAGAGAGCCAGTCTACAATGTTTATGTGTTCAATGCCCTCAATGTCAGAGGTTATTACATCTGAAGAAATAATATATTTAGGGTAGTTATCGTCAATGGATTTTAATGCACGGATTTCACGTGCTGCCGTTTCCGGATCAGACATAGACCATGTTACCTGGTAATACTCAAATTTATTTGATGCATTTCTTACTATAAAGTCAATTTCATAGGCTCCGGCTTTCCCAATCCAAATTTGATAGCCTCGTCTTAGTAACTCTAAATAGACAATATTTTCAAGGATATACCCTATGTCCTGGTACTGAAATTTTCCGAGTTTCAGGTTTCGGAATCCAATGTCCGCCAGGTAATATTTCTGTTGAGTGGCCAATTGCTGTTTGCCTTTTATGTCGAAGCGATTTACCTGATAAAATACATAAGAGTTAATCAAATATTCAATATAGCGTTCTACTGTGTTGTGGTGAATGTCTTGTTTGTCCAGTTTCATTGCTTTGGAAATATTACCCGGAGAGGCAGTATTACCAATAGCACCCATCAGATATTTTGAAAGGTTGTCGAAACTTCTCATATTCTGTATGTTGTACCTTTGCTTAATATCTTTTTCTACAATAGTGTTATAAACGTCTTTAATATACATGTTTTGAATATCTGCTCCCTGGTCTCGCAACATAACGCCTTGGGGTAATGAAGTTTCGTAGAGGTAATTAGTAAACAATTCATACCTGTTGAATGTTGTATTTTTTTGACTATCTGCATATTCTGAAAATGAAAACGGTAATATATGGATGGTTATATAACGGCCTGAAAGTAGCGTAGCAAGGTCTCCCGATAAAAAATAGGCATTTGACCCTGTAACATACAGGTCAATAAAATTTTCAACAAAAAGGGCATCAATAAGTCGTTCAAATTCGGGAATTTGTTGTGGCTCATCAAGGAAAATATAATTCATTGTTTCCTTATCAGTTTTGGCTATTATTTCATTATATATATCGAGCCAGGTATATTCTTTAGGAAATACCGGTTTTTCAAAATTGTATTTCTGTACTCTGCTTGTGGCTATTCCTGATAAAAGGATTTGTTGAAAAAACATTTCTAATAAAGTGGATTTGCCTGAACGCCTAAGGCCTGTTACCACTTTAATTATGTGCTTGTCTTTCAATTTTTCTAATTGCCGGAAATAGATATGCCTGTCAACTAAAGATTTCATAAACTACAGTTTTTCAGAGATATACTTTTTACTTTATCAAAACTTTGTGTTTTTGAAAGTTTTGATAAAGATAGTGTTTTTTACTTTTAAAAAGCTAAATATCTTAAAGGGTTATCAGAATTAAGCCCAATTCGAAGATGATATGCGCGTTCAGCAGGCATTCTCTTATCCACCAGCTTCACGCCGGCGGGATTGCCTTTGAAAGGTTCGGCCGCAAAGGCATCGACCTGGCAATTGGTATTATTACACATCTTTATAGTATTGTTAAGTGGAGATTACAAGTATAGTGGTAAATTGTTAAGTCAAGATTACACTTACGCCAAATTGAATAAGGATAATTATCAGAAATTATGAATAATCATTTTAATACTATAATGTTTTGAGTAAGTATAGAGAAAACAAAGGCCACTTTTGCAACTCCTGAGCAATTTGGGTCACTTTGTTAGTATTATAGATATCGATGAGTCGGATAGGTTTATTATCTAGATATCTTAATTCCTCCTCGATATCAGAAACGTTTATACTTTTTGCATAAAGCGACATAACAAGTTTTTGTATGGAAAGAACTCTGCTTTATGCTTTGTTACAATGATAGGCTTAAATGCGCTGTTCCGGTCTTTTAAGAAGTGCGACCAATTCTTGCAAATCTTGCCTCCCTTACTAATTGTTTCAATCCACGCACCCCCTGCGGGGTGCGACCAATCCTGATAACCGCTTTCACCAAAGCACCACTGTTTCAATCCACGCACCCCCTGCGGGGTGCGACGCTCGGCTCTCATCTTTAACCACTCACTATCCCTGTTTCAATCCACGCATCCCCTGCGGGGTGCGACTTACCATTTAGGGCTTATCAACTTATATATAATGTTTCAATCCACGCACCCCCTGCGGGGTGCGACTAGGCTTGCAACATAGCAAGCAATTTCTGTTCTTGTTTCAATCCACGCACCCCCTGCGGGGTGCGACATGATTTAAGCAGAGCGTGGTTTAATTACGCATTTGTTTCAATCCACGCACCCCCTGCGGGGTGCGACAGCATTTAAGGTTGGGAATGATACAGAGTATATGTTTCAATCCACGCACCCCCTGCGGGGTGCGACAGCTGGATAGGTATACTCGACTTGATTTTCCTCGGTTTCAATCCACGCACCCCCTGCGGGGTGCGACTGGTGTGTTGATAGGTGAGCACGTAATGGGCTATGTTTCAATCCACGCACCCCCTGCGGGGTGCGACCAAACGGGAAAACGATAATTAAAGGTGGTTATCTGTTTCAATCCACGCACCCCCTGCGGGGTGCGACTTATATGGTAAAAATCCGTTAGTAGGATTAAAAGTTTCAATCCACGCACCCCCTGCGGGGTGCGACCTGTTACAGCAAGACTGAAAGATGCCCTTATGTTGTTTCAATCCACGCACCCCCTGCGGGGTGCGACTCCAATCTTTTCGTCTATTTTGCCTACAACAACAGTTTCAATCCACGCACCCCCTGCGGGGTGCGACTTTAGAGCGTTGAACTTACCTGTTGTGGATATGGTTTCAATCCACGCACCCCCTGCGGGGTGCGACGCATCGGCGCCCGCCTTTGCTATTTACCTTAACGTTTCAATCCACGCACCCCCTGCGGGGTGCGACAGACAGCAGCCCTTTCACATTCTCAAACACAAAGTTTCAATCCACGCACCCCCTGCGGGGTGCGACGGCAGGATTATTTAGATACGATACTCTTTTTAAGTTTCAATCCACGCACCCCCTGCGGGGTGCGACTTTTACAAATATCCAAAGATTGTAAAGTATATTGTTTCAATCCACGCACCCCCTGCGGGGTGCGACACCCCTCCAACGGTTATTTTTTCCGCAACAACAGGTTTCAATCCACGCACCCCCTGCGGGGTGCGACCACCCTTGATTTCTGTCGTTGCCACACTGGTATAGTTTCAATCCACGCACCCCCTGCGGGGTGCGACTCTTTTCTTTTGTTTCTTCTGACATAACTAACAGTTTCAATCCACGCACCCCCTGCGGGGTGCGACTAACGTTTAATTAAATATAATTGCGATTAGTAAATGTTTCAATCCACGCACCCCCTGCGGGGTGCGACCTTAAAGTATTAGCGGCTTGATATACTGTAACAGTTTCAATCCACGCACCCCCTGCGGGGTGCGACCAAATCAAGTTCGGGGATAAGACAATCCCCGCCAGTTTCAATCCACGCACCCCCTGCGGGGTGCGACTCTGTACAACTTATTTCCTTTCCGAGATTTTCGGAGTTTCAATCCACGCACCCCCTGCGGGGTGCGACGATATACCGTCAGTTTCATTGGGTGTCTATTCAAGTTTCAATCCACGCACCCCCTGCGGGGTGCGACGTTTTTACCTAATGCCCTTAATACCCCCGCAACTGTTTCAATCCACGCACCCCCTGCGGGGTGCGACTTTGTTTCGCCATCGTTTGATACTAACTCCACAGTTTCAATCCACGCACCCCCTGCGGGGTGCGACTTTTGTCTCGCCGTCGTTTGATACTAACTCAACAGTTTCAATCCACGCACCCCCTGCGGGGTGCGACTGGAAAAAATTTGTAAAAATTGTAAGCATTGGAGTTTCAATCCACGCACCCCCTGCGGGGTGCGACTTGCATTTTGCAATGCAGTAAATAGTGATGAAAGTTTCAATCCACGCACCCCCTGCGGGGTGCGACTGTATTGGATGTGGCTAAGATACATATCTGACGGTTTCAATCCACGCACCCCCTGCGGGGTGCGACATGTGTTGAGAGGCAAGTTTTGGAGAGACATTATGTTTCAATCCACGCACCCCCTGCGGGGTGCGACTATAAGGATTTCCTGTGGTGTCCTCTGTGATAGTGTTTCAATCCACGCACCCCCTGCGGGGTGCGACCCTATGTTGACACAAACAGCAGCTTATGGAATGAGTTTCAATCCACGCACCCCCTGCGGGGTGCGACTTAATAGAGTTCGTTAGCACCGCCCCTCTTTCTTTGTTTCAATCCACGCACCCCCTGCGGGGTGCGACCCAATCCCGATTGGACAAGCAAATGAATAAGATGGTTTCAATCCACGCACCCCCTGCGGGGTGCGACTCCGTCCAAGAATGATACAATCTACAACCTCATTGTTTCAATCCACGCACCCCCTGCGGGGTGCGACCTTCTAACGTATCACATAAGTACAAACCATTAACTGTTTCAATCCACGCACCCCCTGCGGGGTGCGACTCAAATGAGCTTTCAAAGTGTTTTTGTACAAAAGTTTCAATCCACGCACCCCCTGCGGGGTGCGACGTAGGGTGTCTAAGTTACTATAATTTTGAGGAGTAAAAGATCATTTCCGCTAAACTATAAAAAACTTTACAGAGATTCAGTGAGTTATTAAATAATTACATATAACATGCTGATATACAGTTATCGCTGAAATTGCGCTGTTTTGATGAGAGCATAAGGTAGGCGGAGCTATAAAATCAATGTTCCTACGGGGTCGTAGCTTTCTTTGTGGCCTACATGCTCTATTCTGTTTTTAAAGTTATTGCCTAAAAAATAGTATCGTAAGCTGTCTGTTTCGGGGTTGTAAATTGATTCGAGACGATGACGTAACTCTGCAAAAATAGCAGGATCAACCAAACATTCAAATACTGAATTTTGTACACGTTGTCCGTAATTAACACACTCTTTGGCAATTTTTCTTAAACGTTTTCGACCCTCAGGCGTTGTAGTTTCAACATCATAAGTTATTAATACCATCATAGCTTTTCATTTTATTTATTTACGAATACCGGATAATTATCAATATCCCCTCTAATGAAACGAGCCATAAGCATTGCCTGAACGTAAGGCAATAAACCAACCGGGACAGATATTTGCAGAAATGGGTGCATTATTTGTTCCTGTTTACGTTTTTGCCAGGCAGTTATAACCTCTTTTCTTGTCTCCTCTGTCATAATGATTCCACCTGCTTCATTATCCTTAAATCCTCTATTATTAATCTGTTTTCTATTAATTAATGACAGTACTAGTCTGTCGGCAAGGTATGGACGAAATTCCTCCATCATATCAAGCGCGAGACTTGCTCTTCCGGGTCTGTCGGTATGCAAGAATCCAACGTAAGGATCTAAGCCAACGCTTTCTAAAGCAGCTCTAACTTCATGCATTAAAAGTGTATATACAAAAGACAGAAGAGCATTTACATTATCTTTAGGAGGGCGACGATTTCTGCCATTGAAGAAGAAATCTTCTTTTTGAGATAGTATTAATTGATTAAACACACCAAAATAATTTTGTGCAGCTTCCCCTTCAATTCCTCTCAAAACCTCGGCTGATATCGATTGGTCGATTTGTTTTTGTTTTATTGACAACATATTTACTACCGACTTTAATTCAGGAGATTTATTGTCTAATTGTTGTTCACGCAATGCTCTTTGTAATACAGTTCTGCTGTTGGCAATCTTACCTGCAATAAATAGTTTAGCCAATTGAAGAGATTGATCGGGATTATCTGCTATTCTGTATTGTTGTCTTCTAAGAAGGACATTACCAGACACCGGACCATTTATTCTACATAAAAACCGTCCACTAACATTTAAAAAACTTAACGCAACATTTCTTTCCGCACAGAGATGCATTGCGGAAGGACTTGTTCCCATATAACCAAAACACACTATCCCTTCGATATTATGGACAGGTATTCTAAATTTTTCGATATCATTTACTTTTATTACAATATTTTCGCCATCACGTGAAATATATGACTCCGGAGTTGTGACATAGAGAGTATTCAATAGTTTTCTCATTGTATCAATCTATTTTAAATACATTTTTAAGATAATTGTTTACAATACGCGGTTTGTCAAAAAGCTTTGGATTACAAATTTCCAGTAAAGAACAAGATTTACAGTGTGCTTTGTATATTGGTTTTGGAGTAATATTCTCTTTAAAGAGTTTGTGCATTTGAGCAGAATATGATTCAACTTTACTTCTTAATTTTTCATGAAGCAGTACTTCATGCCGATGCCTTGTTTCACCATAATAGAGATAACCTTTTTCAATACTAAGATTAATCCTGGTAAATTTTTCATACATTTCTTCCAGGCAGATTGCCTGGGCACAAAGTTGTACCTCATCACGTTCGTCAAGTTTTGGCTTCCCTCTTTTATATTCAACCGGAACGGGAAGCCACAGACCTTTTTTATTTTTTAACGAGACTCCGGGAGGATTGTCAACTCTAATATATTCTACCACATCGGCTATTCCATATAATCCAAGTTTATATGACACCATTGAAACTGAACGTTGGGTAACTACATTTCCCCTCGTTTCATTTTCAAATGGATTATCAACTCTTTGATGCATATGGTTTCCTTCTACGGTTCGCATATTTTCGGCCCACTGCTGTTCAATATGTATCAATGCCCATTGCCGTTCACAAAAAGCAAAATGCTGAATGCCTGAAAGCATTAAAAGTTCGTCATCGGAATACATATTATATCTTTTAAAAATGAAAACTCTAAATGCTATAATCATAAAAATGACACAGCATTTAGATAGTTTTCGTTAAACAGTGACTGTGGAATTATATCATTTCGATTAACTCAACACCTTCCGGTATTAATGATTTATCAATCGTAACAGTATAATCTGAGAACGCTCTTGGAGGTTTTGTTGTATCCTTACGATCAATCCTGATAGCATCAAACAACTGATGCGCAGGTGCGTTACCTAAAGCAGTAGAGTGCTTAAATACTATTAATTTGCAAGTACTCATCATTCCCCTTGCTGCAGAGTGATCGTGGTCGAACATATTCTTTAATGCTTTCCAGAAAAGAGCAAGGTCATCTTCGTTAAAGCCAGTTTGTGCAGCTAAGTGAGCCGATATAAATCCTTTTGAAATATAGAGACCATAAGGGATTGTGAATTTACGCCCCATGGTACGGTTGTCGCCTCCCTGTTTTTCGGCATCATCCTCTTTTGTGACTGCCATGCGCGTAATGGTGTGTTCCAATGCAACAACCGGATCGATTGAACGGCCAAAAGTAAGCTGAATAGGGCCACGAACCTGACCTGCATTTTTACCTGTAGTTAAAACTGCCCCAAAGGTGCGGATATCATAGTAATTGGCACACATCCATTTTCTTGCGGCTTCTGTTTTGTCGCCAGCCTTATCAACTGATTTAACCTCTTCTTGCTCGTGAGATTCATCAATCAATGTATTCAATATAGCTTTTTCCTTAATAAAGATGTCAAATGGTTTTTCTGCATTTTTCACCATTTGCACAAAATTTCTAACTTTTCGCTTAAGGCAGACATCAGTGACTAATCCCATTCCTGTTTCGGCATCAACTCTTGGAAGATTACCTGCATCCGGATCTCCATTGGGATTTCCGTCAGTAACATCAAAAAGTAAAGCAAAGTCGTATCGGTTTTTAATTAATTCACTCATAATATATTCTCCTATTTTTTAATTATTTTTTTTCTTTTGGTGTAAACAAATTCTGACGTTGATGGTAATAGCCAATTGCGAAACGACTCTGGTCGTCTAAAGAGAGATGTGCAGGTAATCCGTTGCTGCTAATACCGCTCATTATTTCCTGAATCATCCTTTCGTAATGGACTTTGGCTCCACCACCTATTTTTGCCAAATGGTGATTGGAGAGGTTTAATAACCGTCCGAATACAGTAACTGGTGTGCTTGAAGCTGCTCCATAGTAGCGGTCTTTTATAGTTGCATTTATGCCTGGTTGTGCATCTTCTTGAATTTTTTCAAGAACTGCAAACAAACGACCACACAGGTAACCCTGGTTTTTGTTGTCTAAATCAAGTGCCATTGTTATTAGTTTTTCGTTTATATTATAGATATTCACTTTACGGTTTAAGTACGCTTTGAGTATTGCCGATCTGATACGGTTAACATGCTGCTCGGCTCTTATGCGCCTTATGCACTGCTGTTGCATAGTATCGGGATACTTAGTGCCATCAAGAATGCTTTCAATGATTTTACCTGCCAGATTTGGAGGAATGTTATCAACTTTGTAGTCAAAGGAAATATTAGCAAGCAGATTGAAGAGAGAGAAATATTCCCGCTCATCCTTTTTGCCTCTTACAATATTCAGGTCTTCAAAGTGTTTTGCAATGTTATTTGCAAAATCAATAACTTTTCCTGTTTTCCAGAATCTTATTGAAATACGAGCTGCATTGGGGGTTAAACCAAGTACATAAAACTGATTGTTACTATCGGTATTAAGTTTGCCCGTATGAATTGCCTCAAACAGTGCTTTTACTTCGCGAACGTTCTTATCTGGATCATCTTTGGGTGCAGCAGCGAAAAAGGATGCAAACTGATTTTCGAAATCATTTTGTTGCTGAGCCCAAAACAGGACTGTGGTATCTGAGATTCTGAATTTATGTGTGGAATCCTTACCAAGCAATACGTTTAATGCAGTGGTATATGCATCTTCTGCTTTTTTAGAAACAGGTGCATTCATTCCTTGTTCTTTATAATATGAGTCATAACCAGATTTTTTCTGGAATCCCACAAGTTTGCCGCCACTTTTCCCTCCTGGTATTGATGTGGCTGAATGCAGAACAGCAATCGGTAGTTTCTCTCCTGTTATCAGACAAATTCCTTCATTGGTTTGGGCAAATTGTGCATCGTCAGAGTTATCTATGGCATTAATTTCATCGTGAAGGTTGTAATGTTCAGCAACGATATTGGCTTCACCAGCAACTCTGAATGAAAGATTACATCCTGTTATTTTATGACAATCAGGCCAATTTTCATGTTGAAGAAGACTTTGTATGTTTCCTTCGTTTTCGTAGAATTTAGCTACTGCCTTAAAGTGTTCATTGTCGGGGTATTTTTCAGAGAGGTGACAGACCAAAGAGACAAAAGAGTTGTTTTGCTTTTCTGCATCTTTTTTTGCCTTGTCCGTATCATTTTTGGGCTGCCCAAGTACATACCCCAAATGATCCCAAAGAACATTGGCAGTTTCAGCTGCTTTAGAACCTGTTCTACTTTTAGTTTTGATTACTAAAAACGACTTTGCTCTTTTTTGTTTTCCCTCTCCGTATCTGGTATCTTCGAGATTGATGAAATTTCCCTGACTATCGATTACGATTATAAAAGGGATATCTTTTCGTTCAAAACCAGCCGGAGCAATATTGCTTTCCGGGTCGGCGGCTTTTCGCTGATAGTAATCGTAAAGTGCTTGTAAAATCATCGGCGTACCTCCTCGCTATCGATTGGTGGAACCATAACTACTCCTTTATTGAGCTGAGCCCTGAAAAACATTGGTTTAGGATCTTTTTCATCCGAGAAGTCCATGTCGTAAAGCATGAAACCGAGGTCACGGGTTTCATCAACAGGTTTTATTTTTTCTCTTCCAGGATTTTCGACCAGTTTGAAATTGCATGAAAACTCACGACAGCCGAGATAGGGCTGATTGAAGCACTGTCCTTTTGTTGCCCTGCGTTCGAACATGGCATTGTATTTACCCGGGTTTTCGGTATTCCTTAATTTTTTTTCTTCTTCGCGGTCTCTCAATTCTTCAGGAGTTTCAAATCTGTTACGTTTACGTAACGGAATAAAATCCATCTCGGCATAAATTCTATAAGCAACATCACGTAAAAAGAGGCCTGCACGTTGCTGGCGGTCTTCTTCTATGAAAATGTGTTTTGATTTATCGCTCATTAACTTACCTACTTCATTCCGGCGTACAGATACCCAACGGACAGGATTTAAGACCTCAATTTTTTTGATTTTCCACTGGATTGCCGGTTTCCAAAAGATAGCTTCGAAAACGGCACGAGCTGCCGAAGGGGTGATTACATCGTAACTTACTCGTTCCACCTTCATTTCTGGTCGAGTAAAACACGCATAGTCACCCCAAACTTCAATGCAAAATTCCTTATTATAATATTCCATGATGTATTATTTTATATAAATTTCTTCCAACCATTTACCATTTAACTGCATTCCTGAGTTATTACTGTATAAGCTTTGATGAGCCTGAATCCAACAGCCGTGGAGTTCAACAATTAAACCTGAATCTTTTAATTCTTGAAAATCTAGTTCGTTGACAGAGACTGTATATCGTTGCAGTTTTCGCATCAACCAGGATTCAGGGCCGTTTTTTTTAAGCTGATGGATTAAATCTGCTCCCTTCCTGTATTCAACAATGATTGTTTTGGAGCCTTTGTCATCGATTAAAACAAAATTCTGTGCTGCCGTTGCAAATTGAAATTGCATCGAGTACGCATCTTTCCACAAACTATCCTTAATACCGGCTTTATCAAAATTGTCAATCTTGCTATAGAGCAACTGAAAGTATCGGTGAAAAGCCTGCGGGCTGAGTAAATCGTTCTCATTGTCAGTTTTGCCTGCCAATATTTCTTTAAATGTATCAGCTCCTTTGCGCATTAATCCAACGGGAGTGCCTTGGGAAGGAAAAAATACCTTCATTTGGCCCAGTTTATTTTCGTAATTAAGTCTCCCTTCTCTGTTACAACGTCCGGCACATTGTGCTATTGAATCTAATCCGGCAATTGCCCTGTATACAACGGGGAAGTCAATATCAACTCCTGCTTCAATTAATTGAGTGCTGATCACTCTAACAGGTAGATTTTCTTCTAACCTGCGTTTTATTTCATCGATTAAATCCATGATATGAGCAGTGCACATAAGACGTGAAAGATGTATTGTGTCTTCGGGCATCAGGTCATACAGTTCGCGACATTGTTTACGTGTATTAACTATGCAAAGCACTTGTCTGTATTGAACAAGTTCATCTGCTATTGTTTGCCAGTCAGTTGTGTGTGTGGTGTTGTCAGGAACATTTACTTCTACTCTTTTCAGGTCGGATGCCAACCGGTCTATATCTTTTACTATTTCCCGAACTGAGTTTGGAGGAATTCCTTCAAAAGAAAACTGTCCATTCCCGCCAATGCGTCCAGTAAGTGCCGGCTGGGTGGCTGTTGAGAAAAGGATTGATACAGAATAATTATCAACTAATCCTTTAAGTGTTGACAAGATTGGATTTAAAAATTCGGGAGGTAACATTTGGGCCTCATCTAGAATTATAATGCTGTTGACTATATTATGAAGTTTTCTGCATCTTGAAGTTTTATTTGCAAACAACGATTCAAAAAGCTGGACATTGGTAGTAACTATAATTGGGGCGTCCCAATTTTCGGTTGCCAGTTTTTGTTTTTGGGAATTTAGGTCATCATCGATGTTGCTATGATGTTCAATAACATTCTCATCACCGAATACCGACCTGTAAGTCTGAGCTGTTTGGGTGACGATGCTTGTATAAGGAATAGCAAATATTATACGGGATTTGTTGTATTTTAATGCATGGATTAATGCCCATGCCATAGAAGACAAAGTTTTACCACCTCCTGTAGGTACTGTTATTGAAAAGAAACCGGGTTTGAGGTTACCTGATTCAATGCAGTCATTTAATATTTTGCTTCTTATGGAGTTAACCTTCGTATCTGGTGCCGATTCGGTTATTCTCTTCATGAAGTTTTTAAAACGATGGTTCAGCACATATAAAGAATCATACTTTCCTCTCTTTTCGAAAGACTCAGGGTTCATAAATCTTTCGGTGTCAAGGTAATCAGCGTCTACCAAACAAGAGAACAGCATTCTTATCCATAAATGGACCTGATGTGGATTGAGTTGCTTTCCTGTTGGAGGAGTCAGATTGATTTTTTCAAGAAATGCGGATGGTATTTTTGCTCTGATCTTATCGAGGAACTCTTGTTTTTTTAATCTGTCATTTAAATCACCGGGTATGCCGGGTTCGGGTAACCAATTATGCAACCCTGCATGATGGCCTGCTATGCAGTAAGATACAGGAGGCCACAAAGAAGGATATAATTCTTTCGCTAGAATTGCTGCTGCTGAAGTGTGATCCGTTTTGCCTAATTTATCACCTTCTTGAAAACCAGAATTTATCTTAATGTATTCTTGGAAATCATCAGAATATTTCCCTAAATCATGCCACAATCCCAATAACCATCCCCAATCGCGATTGCAAAAATCGGAAGTGAATTTTGCACATAACTTAGCGGTACCGGAAAGATGGTCAAAAAGACTTTGAATTTTGAAATTACCGGAATCATCTAATTTTATGTGTGCTATAGAGTTCAAGGTTTTAAATTATTTCAAACTTCTTTATTGAGTATGTTAAATTGGATTCTAAGCTATTAAATGACACCGTCAAAACGTGACGTAGCACTAAATATAGCAGTTATTTCTTTGATAAACAATATTTATTGGGGATATTGTTTTAATAATAAATTGCCAAGATGCGTTTTGTTCCTGCTTAGATGTATTTTTGGTACAGGTCGCGAATATCATCAATGTTGAGGTAACAATTTGTGACAGCAATTTGTACTGCCAGCAGATAAATGTAGAAATACCATTTCAAGTGCTTACTAGCAATGGTATATCAATATAGATGGTTCTGCTACTTTTCATCTGAATCCGGTCGAAATTTGCAACTGCTTCGAGTTTTTACCTAATCCGGGAAGTTGGTGAGGAAAAATATAAAATATCGGAATAGATGTTGACTAATTGGGGGCTTTTTGTAATTTGGTAAGCAAAATGACAGAATGATAGAGATAATCAGTTGGAATATTTCCTACATGAGGACATCCGAAAAGAAAATAAAGGCTTTAGAGAGTCTTATTGCGAGTAGAGCAAAAGAAGACGCATGGATTATCTGCCTGCAGGAAGTGACGCTGGCGTTTTATGCGTTATATAAAGAAAAGGATGTGTTTAGTAATCATACTTATTCTCTACATTTTCGCGAGCGTGGCGTTTATGAAGGGAAAAACAGAGAGCTTGGCTGCTTAATTGTGGCTTCAGGGAATGTTGACATAACCTCTTCGTTTCTTATTGATCGAGCCCTTTTCCCGGAAAGAGCATTGGTGGCGGAAATGACTGCAGGTGATAAATCTTTTCAAACCATCTGTTTTCATTCGTTGACAGGTGTTGGCTATAAGAGGGCAAAATCTGCCCATTTTGCGGCATTGGTTGATTATTTACACAATAGGAAAGGTAAACCAACGGTTTTGTGTTGTGATTTGAATGAGCCTGAAGTAGATCATTTCCAACTAGACAAAAACGTGTATTTTAGTCAGTACAGAGGAGATAAAGGGGATGATCCGGCACGTATTTTAAACCCTGAAGGAATTCATGATTTAGAAGATGCTTTCAGGATTTGGCTGCGGCAAAAAGGTGCTCTGAGCTCTGAAATAAAGCATAGACAAGAAAGCGCAGAGGATATCAAAAACAGCCCGCTAGCTGTGTCTCACAAAGTTGGAAGAATTCACTCCAAAAGGTATGACTTTATCATGGTCTCGCCCCACTTTGTCGTACACTCAATGCAGTATGATTATGAAGGAGGTGTAGAAAATGGGAGTGACCACGCACTGTTAATAGGAAAATTTTCGTAATTTTGCCGCGCATTGACATTTTGAGTTGTTAGCTCAGCTGGTTTAGAGCACTACCTTGACAGGGTAGGGGTCACTGGTTCGAATCCAGTACAACTCACTACCAATTTATGCGTCGCATAAAATGATTAATACTCTGTATTAGAGTAGTTTATAGAAAAACGTACCTTAGGGTGCGTTTTTTTGTAATATGGATGTACAAAATACCCTGTTCTACCTTTTCAACGGGAACCGGAAGATAAACGTGAAACAGTAACGGTGAACGGACTGTAGCGGCTAAGGAAAACGTTGGCTCCCGAATAGGGAGGGGACCCGCCGTAGGTGGGGAGGATTTTCCGAGCCACTACAGCCGGACGCCTCTCCTGCCAAGAGGGTAAAAAAGTGCCATAAAATGGAGCATTCATGCGTCCTCCAGATAGTCTTTGGCGGCCTGGTATTCTTCATTGGGAACACGTACAGATACGTATTTCTTTCCTTGTGTAGCCTGGAACGGCAAAATGGAATTCATGCTGTTGTCAAAGACAACGGGGTGGAATCCTTCGTTTTCCAGATTTCCTTTTATCACGTTGGCTTCAAAAAGCGTATGGCATTCAGCTACGGTTTTCATGGGATGCGGTATTGATTTTCTCCCTAAAGATACGCAAAAACTTCTTAACTTAGCCGCCATAAAAACTGGGCTATGAGTAACGTATATTATACCAACCTGCGGTCGCGTCCGGGCAGAAGTCTGCCTAAAAAAATGGAGCTGCTGGTCAAGGCAGCCGGAATAGGGGACCTGCCGTGCAAAGACAAATTCACCGCCATCAAAATCCATTTTGGAGAGCTGGGCAACATGGCCTTTCTGCGCCACAACTATGCAGCCCGTATGGCCGAGCTGCTAAAGAATATGGGGGCCCGGCCGTTTTTGACAGACACCAACACCTTGTACAGCGGGTCGCGTTCCAACGCCGTAGACCATCTGCATACGGCTTTTTTGAACGGATACAACGCCATCAGTGTGCCCCATGCACCGGTGATCATTGCAGACGGGCTGAAAGGAACGGACGAGGTAGTGATTCCGCTGCCCGAAGGCGAATACTGCAAAGAAGCCCGCATTGCCTCGGCCATTGCCGGGGCCGATGTGCTGGTGAGCATGACGCATTTCAAAGGCCATGAGCAGGCCGGCTTTGGAGGGGCGCTGAAAAACGTGGGTATGGGCGGTGCCAGCGTGGGTGGAAAATTGCATATGCACTCCGATTCCCAGCCGGTCATAGCGCGGGAAAACTGCATAGGCTGTAACGTCTGCGTGGCCAATTGCCGCCATAAAGCCGTGACCCTGGATGCAGAAAGAAAAGCTGTCATAGATTATGAAATCTGTGTAGGGTGCGGCCAATGCATAGCCGTTTGTCAGTACGATGCGGCCAGGCCCGGAAAGTACTCTTCCACGCAGGAGCTGACGGCGAAAATAGCCGAATACGCACTGGCCGTACTCAGAGACAAACCGCATTTTCACGTGGCTTTTATTATGGACGTATCGCCGCATTGCGATTGCTGGAGCATGAACGACGTACCCATTGTGCCCGACATAGGCATGCTGGCCTCGTTTGATCCGCTGGCCCTGGACCAGGCCTGCTTTGACTTGGTGCGAAAGGCGCCGGCTATGCCGGACAGTATGGCCAATCCGGAAGGCAAAGAAACGCTGGAAGGGGCCGATAAGTTTACGTGCGTCCATCCGCGTACAGACGGGGTATTTGGTTTGGCGCATGCCGAGAAAATGAAACTGGGATCCCGTACCTATACCTTGATTGAAGTATGAGCCGGCGTTTCCTGATAGTGACAGTTGCGGTTGTATGCCTTCCTGTTTTTTCTTTATTTGCACAGACAGACAGTCTTTTTTACCGGCCCTTTGGAGCCGTACATACCTTTTATCATAAAAACATTCCGGCGTTGGAACACCGTTTCTTCAACGCTCCTTCCAGGGATGAATACGGAACTGTGCTGCTGGTTCCGGAAACAGACGGCAGGCCGGGGATGCATGTGAAAACAGCAGCAACATTGCGTGGAGCCATGCACCGGGTGTATTTTCCCTGGCAATGGGGACGTCCACCGATTAGGGGACAAGTAAGACTTGAGCTGCCTTCCGATGCCCTTGGGTACCGCAGTCCGGCATTATGGATGCAAGTAAGGATCCTGGATGCATCTACCGTAACGGGAACGGTATTGGCAGAAAATCTTGACGGATTGACGCACACCTACTTTGCCATCCGTTTTTCCCGTCCTGTTAAACAATACGGCCAAACAGGACAATCGCAGGATTGGCTGGAAGGGGCCTTGCCGTATCCGGTAATGGAGGGTAAGGACCTTTCTGTCTCTTTTGCGTTTGACTTGGCCAAAGACGGGCAGACTTTTGCCAATGATGGCGAATTGGAAATACAAATCGCCTTTTCTGCCGTAGATACAGAAGGAGCGTTACGGAATCTGAAAGCCGAGCAGGCGGGAAAGACGTTCGAGTCTTTGGTCTGGGACATGGAGCAGGAGTGGGAGCGGGCCTTGGGGGTAGTACACATAGAAGACCCCGGGTTGACGGGTACACAGGCGGCGTATAGAAATCGTTTTTATGCCTCTTTAGCCGCTAGTATGACATGGCCTGTATTGGCCCAAGATGCCGATGGCCGGTACAGAGGAGGGGATAATAGCATACACGTGGCTGATTACCACGTGCATTACCAGGGATTCTACCCCGGAGGGTGGGCAGCTTACCCACTGCGGGTGTTGCTTGAACCGCAGAAAGCCCGACAATTTGCATCATCCGCTCTGACCTGGACAGATCAAACGGCAACAGGCGTATTGCCGGGTATGGATTTTATGAAAGAGTCCGTGCTGTTACTTACAGACGCACAGGCCAAAGGCATCCTTCCCGATGCGTTGGTTCCGCGCATAACAGAGGCGTTGGAAAAGACAGTCAACAATCCGTATCTTTTATTGATACATAAAACTCGGAAGTTGGGTTTTGTACCTGTCGAGTTTGCCGGAGCGGAGGAGTCTTTGGAAGCGACCCTTGATTTTTCTTACGTCAATTGGTGCTATATCAGGATGGCTTCTGCCGTAGGAAATGCCAACGCGGTACAAGCTACCCGGCCTTTTGTGACGGCCTATCAATGGCTGTTGGATGGAAAGCGGGGGTACGCCAGGTCCAGAAAGCAGGATTTAACCTTTTTTAACGGAGCCGATTCTTTGGCTTACAAAGATCTTTTGCTCTACATGCCGCATAATATGGAAGATGTGGTAAGCAGAGCGGGGGGAAGAGGGGAGTATGCCAAACGATTGGATCAGGCGGTACCGTTTCCGGAAAGACCCTATTTGTACCTATGGACTGCAGCACCGTGGAAAGGACAGGAAATGATCAGAGATATGTTGGACAAAGCCGTACATCCGATAGAAGAAGATGTTGTGACCCTGACGCCGGAATGGTTTGTGTTTTCTGCTTTGGGACTGTATCCTCTTTGTCCAGGTACGGATGAATACGTATTGGGAGTACCTGCTTTTAAGAAAACGACCCTTTATTTGGAAGGGGGAAAAGAGTTGGTTATTGAAGCTCCGCAGATGAGCCTTAAGAACCGGTATGTAAAAAGCGTACTGTGGAATGGGAAACCGTACCACAAAGCCTTTATTACACATAGGGAGCTGATGCAAGGCGGCGTGCTCACTTTTGTGATGGGCTCCCTGCCGGCACGGTTAAAGACGTTCCGGGGTGAAAACCTGCCTTATTCCTATTTGAAAAAGTAGTATATTTGTAATTTCCAAAACATCAGGCATGTCCTCCAAAAACACATTGATAGTCAACTTATTCGGAGGCCCGGCATCGGGCAAAACCACATGTGCCTGGGAAATTGCCAGCAAATTAAAAAAACAGCGCATCATTACGGAATACGTATCTGAGTACGCCAAAGAACTGGTATGGGATCAAAAATTTGATATCCTGGACGGGAGCGAACCCCATCAGCGTCACATCTTTGAAGTGCAAACGCACCGGGTGCGCCGGCTGGTGGGAAAGGTAGATGTGGTAGTGACAGATGCCACGTTATTGAACAGTCTGGTCTTTGGAGTCAACATATCAGAAACGTTTCACCGGGAAATTTTGGACAATTTCCGGAGCTTCAACAACTTTAATTTGTTCATTCAAAGAACCTCTTACTTTGAGCAGGAGGGCCGGATACACGATTTAAAGCAGTCTTTGGAATTGGATGAAAAAATCATAGACATCCTGGTGGGCAATAAAATCCCGTTTGAAACGTACAGCCACCGAACGCTGGACCTTGTGATTATGAAAATCAGTTTACTTGTAAAAAAATAGATAGACATGGCATTGAAGTATAACGGACCGCTGCAGATACAAATGAACGATATTGCCCAGGTAGCCGGTTATATGTGGGAAAAAGGATGGGCAGAGCGGAATGCAGGAAATATTAGTGTGAACATAACAGAGCTGGTGGGGGAAGAAAACAGAAGCTTGCCCGTTATTTCCAAAACTCCTATTTCATGTGATGTACCGGAACTGGAGAACCAGTATTATTACGTGACTGTCGCAGGGGCCCGTATGCGTGATATAGC
This sequence comes from Bacteroidales bacterium, assembly GCA_049652385.1. Lineage (GTDB taxonomy): Bacteria > Bacteroidota > Bacteroidia > Bacteroidales > UBA932 > DMER64. Next base: position 345,495 of record JBASDX010000008.1, read on the forward strand.
CCGCAATCCCATGGATGCCGGCATTATATTGCGTGTTACCGATGTGGGTACGACCATTGAAATACTGGCAGAGAAAAACTTGTCGCCTACTATGGAATTGCCGTCGCATTTATTGATGCATCAGGTATTTGCAAAAGAAGCCCTGGCTAAAAACAAACCGGTGACGGATGCCCGGCGCCTTGTTTTTCATACCCATCCTACGGAACTGATTGCTTTGTCGCATATAAAACAGTTGCAGCATGCAGAAGCCCTTACAGAAGTCTTATACAACATGCACCCGGAAGTCCGGTTGAATGTACCCCAGGGACTTGGCTGGGTGCCGTACCATGCTCCGGGCTCCATAGAGCTGGCCAAAGCCAGTATCAAAAACCTGGACAAGCATCATTTGCTGTTGTGGGAGCACCACGGGATTCTGGCAACCGGGACCGATATTGTTGAAGTATTTGACGCCGTGGATATACTCAACAAGGCTGCCAAAATCTATCTTTACCTTGTATGATTTATTATTTTCAAGATAACCAAACCGCACTTACTGTCATTCAGACAGAAGAAGAATTGGGAGAGCAGTCTGTCCGGATCTTGTTGTGGCTTTTGGACGGAGCCCAACAGCTGCAACCGGATCATCCAATATTGAAAGCCCGTTTTAAAGGACCCAGAAGAAGCCTTCCTACGCCCTGGAGTACCGTTGCCGTGGAAATTTGCCAACGTTTGGGAATACCCGGCGTGAAACGCGTAGAACTGTTTTTCCCTTTGGCACCCGATCAGTCGTACGACTATATGTTTTACGAAGTTTACGAAGGCTTGCAAGAACCGCTGTTTGAAACAGATGTTGAGCGTGAAGGCGTTTTCCCGGTAACCGATCCGGAAGCATACAACGCCAAAGAGCACCTGGCTTTGAGCCATGCCGAGGTGGAATACCTGCAAGCGTTGGCCCAACGCCTGGGAAGACCGCTTACGGATTCCGAGGTGTTTGGATTTTCACAAGTCAATTCCGAGCATTGCCGCCACAAGATTTTCAACGGGAGGTTTGTCATAGACGGTACAGAGCAGCCGCATTCGCTGTTCGACCTGATTAAGGAAACCTCGGCCCGGAACCCCAACCGCATAGTATCTGCCTACAAGGACAATTGCGCGTTCATTCGGGGACCGGAAAACCTTCCGCTGTTTACACCCGAAAATGCCTGCAAACCTTCTTTTTACAGATTGGTACCCAGACATACGGTACTGAGCCTGAAGGCGGAAACACACAACTTCCCTACTACCGTAGAACCGTTTAACGGAGCCGCTACGGGAGCCGGTGGTGAAATCCGCGACCGCATGGCCGGAGGAAAAGGTTCGTTTCCCATAGCGGGAACGGCCGTTTATATGACTTCTTATCCCAGACATGCCCATGATAAAGCCTCGGCACTTGTGCCTACGGGTGCTTTGGAGCAGCTGCCCGAGCCTTGGCAGTGGCCGTACCACAGTCCGGAAGACATCCTCAAGCGCGCCTCTGACGGGGCGGCGGAATACGGTAATAAATTCGGACATCCGCTCCTTTGCGGATCGCTCCTGTGTTTTGAACACGTTGAAGGTACATACCGGTTGGGGTACGATAAAGTCATCATGCAAGCCGGAGGCATTGGCTTTGCCCGATTGGAAGATGCTCATAAAGGGAAGCCTGAAAAAGGAGATAAGGTAGTATTGCTGGGAGGAGATAATTACCGCATAGGTATGGGTGGGGGAGCCGGCTCGTCCGTTGCTACGGGACAGATGAACCATGCCATGGAAATGAATGCCGTACAGCGCTCCAATCCGGAAATGCAGAAGAGGGTGTACAATACCATAAGAGCCCTGGCAGAAAAGGAGAAAAATCCCATAGTTTCCATTCACGACCACGGAGCCGGAGGACATTTGAATTGTTTGTCGGAGTTGGTGGAAGACGTGGGAGGCCGATTTGATTTGGAACAATTTCCCATAGGAGATCACACGCTGAGTGCCAAAGAAATATTGGGCAACGAATCGCAGGAGCGTATGGGTTTGGTGGTCAAAGAAAAGGATTTGCCGCTGTTGCAATGTGCTGCGGCAAGGGAAGATGCCCCTTTGTACGTAGTGGGGGAAGTGACGGGCGACAACCGGTTGGTTTTTGAAAACAAAGCTACGGGTGAAATGCCTATAAATTTGGAAATAAAAGACTTGTTGGGAAAACTGCCCAAAACGCTCATGGAAGACGTAACGCACGATTACGTTTTTGAACCGCTGGAGTATAAACAAGATAACGTGTCCCTGTTGCACTACGCGGAACGGGTGATGCAGCTGGAATCGGTAGCTTGTAAAGATTGGATAGTCAATAAAGTAGACCGGTCGGTATCGGGGCTGGTAGTCGCACAACAAACGGCGGGTGAACTGCAGCTGCCCCTGAATGATTACGGAATGATGGCTTTATCTTTTGCTCCTTCTGACAAAGGATATGCGGGAGTAGCCACTTCTGTGGGACATGCGCCTGTGGCGGCGTTGATAGATCCGGCGGCCGGCAGCCGTCTGGCCATTGCCGAGGCGCTCACCAACCTGGTGTTTGTGGAATTGGACGACGGACTGCAAGGGGTATCCTTGAGTGCCAATTGGATGTGGCCTTGCAGGCACAAAGGAGAAGATGCCCGGCTGTACCGGGCCGTGCAAGCTGCCGGCGATTTTGCTATTGCTTTGGGTATCAACATTCCTACAGGGAAAGATTCCTTGTCCATGACACAGAAATACCCCGATGGCACGGCTGTGAAAGCTCCGGGAACGGTTATAATTTCTACGGTGGCCTCTGTGCCCGATGTACGTTCCAAAGTGCCGCCGGTGCTGGATGCCAAACGCGGAGGGGCTCTGATATATATTGATTTTTCCGGTGCATCGGGGCATCCGCGCAGGTTGGGAGGATCCGCTCTGGCCCAGTGCCTGGGTAAAGTGGGAACCCGTTGTCCCGATGTGCATGATCCGCAGGTGTTTCAAAGAGGTTTTGCCACGGTTCAGGAAATGGTGAAAAAAGGTTTGGTGCTGGCCGGTCACGATGTGTCGGCCGGAGGATTGCTCACCTGCCTGCTGGAAATGTGTTTTGCCAACGTACAGGGAGGCATCCAATTGCGCCCTCATGTATTGGATCAAATAGCCCCTTCAGACCCTGTCGGGGCTTTGTTTTCTGAATACCCCGGTGTAGTGGTGCAAGTAGCTGCAGAGCACGTGCACGAAGCCTTGGGTATGTTGCTGGCAGGCAACGTGGTGAGCTACTTATTAGGTACGATTTCCACCGGCAGGTACCTTACGGTGGACGATACGCTTTCTTTTGATATCGACAGACTGAGAAATTTGTGGTACCGTCCTTCTTATTTGATGGACCGGCGGCAAACCCATCCGCAAAAAGCGTTGGAGCGGTATAACCATTACGCTAAGCTGCCGCTGACATTCCGTTTTCCGGCCTCGTTTACAGGACGGATAGCACCGGATGCGCCGGATCTGAACAAAGCGCTGCGGAGCGGTGCTGCGCAGCCGCCTATAGCGGCCGTTATCCGTGAAAAAGGCTCGCAAAGCGAACGGGAAATGGCCTGGATGCTGCATATGGCCGGTTTCAGGGTACGTGACGTACATATGACAGATTTGATATCCGGTGCAGAAACGCTGGAAGATGTCAGGTTGATTGCTTTTGTTGGCGGTTCTGCTCATGCAGATGTTTTTGGATCGGCCAAGGGGTGGGCCGGTACCTTCTTGTACAACCCGAAAGCAAAAGAAACCCTGGAGCGTTTTTATGCAAGGGAAGACACGTTGAGTATTGGCGTATGTAACGGATGCCAGTTGATGATGCAGCTGGGTCTGGTTACGGCTATGGACACACAACAGTCGCCCCGCATGCTGCCCAACGATTCCGGAAAATTTGAATGTGGTTTTGTGAACGTAGACGTGGAAGATAGCCCGTCTGTTTTCTTGCGGGGTTTGAAGGGCAGCCGATTGGGATCGTGGATTGCGCACGGAGAAGGCAAATTTTCTTTTCTCCGTAGCGAATTGGAAACAACCGGAAACTTCCGGGTAGCCATGCGGTATACATACGACGTGTACCCGGCCAATCCCAACGGGTCTCCGGGCAGGGTGGCTGCCGTTACAAGCGTTTGCGGACGTCACCTGGCCATGATGCCGCATCCGGAACGCAGTATCTATCCCTGGAATTGGGGATATTATCCACCGGAGCGAAAGGCCGATGAAGTGTCTCCCTGGATTTCTCTTTTTACAGAGGCTCTGAAGTTTTGTGCCGGATAAGGTACACGTATCCGTCCATGGTAGATATGAGCAAACGGGATGGTTCTACCGGTTGTGCGTAATTAACCAGACCGTCTGAGAGGCGTACATCCCATAAAGGGCTGCCATCTTCTGCTGCATAGGCAAATAAAAAACCTTCTGATGTGGGAACAAATACCACGCCGTCCTGCTCCGTGACAGGGGAAGGACCTATCTCGTAATCAAAACCTCCGGCTACGCGCCATCGCGCAACGGCCTGCTTCGGTTCTGTCCGGAAGGCAAAAAGAGAATCGAACATGGTTTTTACGTATACCTGCTCTCCGTCCGGGGACAAGCCCATACTTTCTCTTCCTCCCTCGGCCTTCCAGATGGTTTTTCCGGTACGGGCGTCAACGGCGTAACAGATACGCTCCGGTGTGGTGAAAAAGATCTTTCCATGTGCTTTCACAGGCCAGGTTGCCGCCGGAGAATACATGCGGTTTTTGGGTTTGTTGCTCCAGACCCATTGCAGCTGTCCCGTTTTTGGATGGAAAGAATACAGGTCGTTTCCCCAGGAACCCGTTACTACTTGTTCTTTGTCAATAAACGGCCTGGCTTCCATGAACCCATCTATGGCTGTATATTCCCACAACAAAGAACCTGTTTGGGCATCCAGGGCACGGAACGTATGGTCCGATCCGCCTATATAGACGATATTGTCCAGAACTACGGGTGAAGCCACAATGGATTTTTCTGCAGGGTAGGCCCACAGGATGCTTCCATCCTGTATGTCCAGGCAGTAGACGTATTTATCGGTAGAAGCGATATATATTTTATCATCAGAGATGGCCGGTGTAGCATAAATTTTCCCTTGTGTCTGTGTGGTCCACAGCGGTTTTCCTTCTTCCAGCGTTACGGCTTTTACGGCACCTTTTGTGTTGGCGAAAAAGACTTTTCCCGTAGCGGTATCGGCTACGGCGGCCGATCCTATGTCACTGTCGTCCAGGATGCTCCAAATTACTTCCAGCAAAGGATGCGTCAAATCTGTTCCGTACGCCGGTTTGGGCATGTTTTCCCTGTCCAGTCGCAAAGGCTTGGCGTTGAAAGGTACCCGGTTCCAGGCTTCATGGGTAAAAGAAGCCCGGTCCCCGTCAAGGATCACTCTTTCTCTGAAGGTAGCCGTTTTGTTGCTTATGGTAACCAAGTTGTAACCGGGTCCTTCAAAACCACGTGATTGCGATGTCCGGCATTTTACAGATGGAATGCCGTCGGCAGTAAAGGCTTCGTTGATATGGTAATGTCCGCACAGGGCCAATTGGATGTTTTTGGTGGCCAAAAGGTCTATGACTTTACCGTAATTGCTCATATCTTCCGTAAGCGGGTAGTGGTTGACAAAAACAACGGGTTTTCTCCGTGGAAGGGCTTTGAGGACATTATCCAGCCATACCATGCTTTCCCTCGGTACGAGAGCCGGTGCCATACGCATGTTGGGACCGGAATTGGTTCCTATGAAAGCAATACCGTTGTGTGAGAAGGAGAATTGCTCATAACCAAAGGTTTCTAAAAAAGTATTGCATCCGCTTTCCGACCATTTGGAATCGTGGTTCCCCGATAACACGTACCAGGGCTTCTCAAATTGCTGCAGTACTTCATAGGCCATGGCTATTTCTTCATCGCTTCCGAATTCCGTAATATCTCCGGCCAGTATAACAAACTCAATGCTGTCCTGTGCATTGATATCTGCAATTATTTCTTTCAGCTCTGCAACACTTTGCGGCCTGTGGCTGTTTACATGCGTATCTGCAATGACGGCAAAGCAGGCAGAAGGATTTGTTTGGCAGCTGAAAAGGAGAATGGCAGCTGCCAGCCATAAGCATATTTTGTATTTCATGGTTATGTATGTTGTTTAGGGGTGGTACATGCGTCTACCAAATACACCAAAGACAGGTAGGGTACACCGCCGTGTGTTGTCAATCCTATTTCACAGGTGCGGCTGTTGGAGTATCCCGTTTTCACTTCTGCTGCCTCCAATTGCGGCCTCAATTTTCGTAAAGCATATGCATTGATTTCCGGACGGGTGAATCCTTTGTCTCCGGCAAATCCGCAACAGCCTACTTCGTGCGGTACAAGTACTTTTGTAGAACACCTTTGGGCCAGACGGAGCATATCTTTATCCAGATGCATTTTTCTGGAGGTACACGTAACGTGAAGGGCTACGGGTTCATCCGTGGGATGAAAATCCAGCCTGGGGACCAGGAATTTTTCAATAAACTCTACCGGTTCGTACAAGTGCATGCCGGTGATTTTTTCCCGCATGCGGTACAGGCAGGGGCTTTGGTCGCACAATACGGGGTATTGACCTGCCCGGCTGGCAATCCAAAGGGCTTTTCCCAACTCTTCTGTTTTTTCATCGGCCACATGCGGCATGCCTTTGCTTTCCCAAATGGTGCCGCAGCAAAGGGAATCCATGTTATCCGGGAAAATCACGCGGTAGCCGGCTTTTCTGAGTAAACCTGTCATTTTTTCCGTCAAAGGCGTATTGTCGGGTGCTCCTTTGGCTATGCCCATGCTCTGGTTGATGCAGGAAGGGAAATACACGACGGTGTCGGGATGTCCGGCCGGCCGTGCTTGTTGCAGCACAGGTTTTACGCGGTGTTCGTAAGGCATGGCCGGGGTCCATAAGGGAAAACCCATCTTATGGGCCATTTTGGTGAGGGCTGTCATAAGGCGTGTACCCAATACGGAGTGGGCCGTACGCGCCAGGCGTAACACTATGCGCATGATATTTTTAAGTCCCCGGAAATGGTTGGCCGACAGGCGGCCTGCCAGCTCGTCCGGAGAACCTTTGGGATGTGCTTGCTTCCTTAGGTACAGCGTCAAATCGCCCGTATTGATATCCATGGGGCAGGAAGTGGCGCACAGGCCGTCTACGGCACACGTAGCCCTTCCCGGGTAGAAATAACTCTTTTTCAACGCCTTGAGCAGTTTCGGGTCCTGTCCGCTTTCCTCCAGCCGTCTTATTTCTCTTTGTACGGCAATACGTTGTCGGGAACTGAGGGTCTTGCCCCACGTGAGGCAATTGATTTCACAGAAACCGCATTCAATACATGTATCCACTACGGGGTGCACAACCGGCATGGGTTTGAAATTTTTAACATGACACAGGGGGTCGTCGTTAAAAATAACCCCGGGGTTCAGGATGTTTTTGAAATCAAACAGCAATTTGATTTGCTTCATGACTTCAAAAGCGGCCGGTCCCCATTCTTTCTCCACAAAAGGCGCCATATTGATTCCCGTACCGTGTTCGGCTTTTAAGGAACCGTCAAATTGGTCTACCACCAGCGCAGCCACTTCTTCCATCAAGTGGGCGTAACGCTCTGTTTCTTCTTGAGTATCAAAAGCCTGGTTCAAGATGAAATGGAAATTTCCTTCTAAAGCATGTCCGTATATGGCCGCGTCATGGTATCCGTATTTATCCATCAAGGCTTGCAATTGCGGTACGGCCCGGTGCAAATCCCGGGGATGGAAGGCTACGTCTTCTATGATAGTCGTAGTCCCGGCAGGACGCATGGCACCCACAGAGGGGAAAACCCCTGCACGGATATTCCACAATACGGAGTATTCTTCTTCTTTATCGGTAAATACTACAGGTTGCAGGGTCGCAAAACGGTTTAGATCTATAGTAACTTCATGTATGTTCCTGCGGAGCGTTTCTTTGTCGTCCGCCGCCGTTTCTATAAGCAAAGCCGTCGCTCCGGCGGGCAGGTCTTTGATAAAGGCCGGAATACCTTTCTTGTCTTCTACGGAGCGGAGGGATTTTCTGTCCAGCATTTCCACGCCAATAACAGGTAAATTTCTGAGCGCCTGAACAGCTCTGCAAGCCTCCTCCGCCTTGGGGAAATACGCCATGGCACTGGCACGGTAAGCCGGGTCCGGCTCTGTGTTGACGGTAACCTCTGACAGAAAAGCCAGTGTGCCTTCTGAACCGGCCATCAGGTGCGTCATGATTTCAAAGGGGTCTTCAAATTCCACCAGCGGCAACAAATTAAGACCGGTTACGTTTTTAATGGTGTATTTGTGCCTGATACGTGCTGCCAGTTCGGGTTGCCGCAGGACATGTTCCCTCAGCCTGATGATACCCATAAGAAATTCCGGGTGGGTACGTGAAAAAGCTTCTTTTGATTTTTCATCTCCCGTATCCAGAACCGTTCCGTCTGCCAGCACCATTCTTGCGGAGCGGAGTATGCGGTGGCTGTTGGCGTGCGTACCGCAGTTCATGCCGGAAGCGTTGTTGGCAACAATTCCTCCTACCATGGCCGAGGCAACCGAGGCCGGATCGGGTGAAAATTTACGCCCGTAAGGCCGTAGGATTTCATTCACCCGGTCACCTATTATACCCGGCTGCAGCGCAATGATTTCACCGTTTCCATAAATACGGTAGTTTTCCCAGCCGTGTGCAGCAACCAATAGTACACTGTCTGAAAGGCTTTGACCGGACAAGCTCGTACCGGCTGCTCTGAACGTAACGGCTATGTTTTTTTTATAACATACGTCCAATATCCGGGAAACCTGTTCTTCCGTTTCCGGAAAAAGTACGATTTGCGGAATTTTTCTGTAAAAACTGGCGTCGGTCCCCCATGCAAAACGATGCAGGTAGTCTGTCTTTATGGCATTACGAGGGAGGATTTTTGAGAATAGTTTTTCTGAGATCATAAATTATGCATAACGTTCCGGCAAAATACGCTCCAATTGCAATAAACCTTCTACGGCTTTCTGTTCTACCACGTGGACTTTCTTATGTCTGACGGGAGCCGGGTTTGGGTCTACCAAATATAAAGGTACGTCATCTTTTGTGAAATCAATCAAGCCGGCTGCCGGATAAACGGCAAGGGAAGTACCTACGACCAGAAAAACGTCGGCTTTGCGCGTCCAGGTAATAGCCGTTTCCATTTCCGGCACAGCTTCGCCAAACCATACAATATGAGGTCTGAGCTGAGCCCCGTCGGTTGCTTTATCTCCCCATTGAATGGGCTCGTATCCTATGGCAGTAATCAGGTGTGGATTATCAACACTCCTGGCTTTGGTCAATTCTCCATGCAAGTGAAGTACTTTTTTGCTTCCGGCACGCTCGTGCAAATCATCTACGTTTTGTGTAATAATGGATACGTCAAAAAATTGTTCCAGTCTGCTGAGTACTTTATGTCCTTCGTTGGGCTCTGCTTCTTTAAGCTGTGAACGTCTTTCGTTGTAAAAGGTAAGCATAAGCCGGGGGTTTTTATGCCATCCTTCGATAGAAGCTACTTCGTGGACCGGATAATTTTCCCACAAACCCCCACTGTCTCTGAATGTTTTTATTCCGCTTTGAGCACTCATTCCGGCTCCGGTCAATACTACAAGTTTTTTCATGGTATCCAGTATGTTTTATTGAAACGTTCTTTAAACCACAATGTAAACAGAGGATCTATAAAACGAGGCTTTTTGCGAACGGTTTCTATGATGTTTTTCTTTTCAAGGGCATTTCTTACGCGGTGTACATGGGCGGATGAAGCCAAATCGTATTTCTGCAAAACTTCTTGTGAGCAGAATTGTTCTGCATTGTCTGCCATAGCTCTCAGGAAATGAATCTGAGGGGTGGAAAGTCCCTGACACAGATATTCAAAAGGCTGCTGGAAAATCTCCAGCAGTTCTTCCAGGCCATTCAGGAACATGGCATCGTTCATATAGCCTTGTGTATGAGAAAAGCAGATGGCAGAGAAATATTGTATGTAATACGGATGGCCTTCCATTTTGCGGATTATCATTTCAGCAAAATCTTTGGAAATGACGCGGCCGGCTTTGGCAAAATTTCTGATGATGTAATCGCTGAATTCCTTTTCTTCAATATCTTCCAAAGGTATGTATTCGGCAAATTTGTAAAAGGGCTTGCCGTAATCAAAAAGTTGGCGGTATACAGAAAACCCGGACGAGTGGACGCTGCCCGTTCCGGAAAAAAGAAAAGTAACGCCTTTCATTTTTTTCCATAAACGGACCATACGCTTACTAACGTCGAGTGTATGAAAGGATTCCAGCACCAGGATAAGCGGTCTGTTCAGGTGAGCGGCCAGATTTTCCGGAAATACCGCCAATTCTTCAACCGATTGTGCCTCAAGCGGTGTTTCAAAAATAAGTGCCATGGCTTCTTTTTGAAACCGGGGAATAAAGACCTGGGGACGGCTAAGGGGCAATAACGCGGCGGACAGGGCTTCCCATTCTCCCAAAGTGTTTACGACCTGACGGAAAAGAGCATTGGCAAGCGCTGCATACAAAGCGTTCTCACTCCGGATATTGTAACACGACAACCTGCAGATAACAGGAGCCCGGTCTGTTTTTTCAATGTGCAGCAACGCTTTGTTAATCAGGGAAGTCTTTCCTGTTTTGGGATGGTCCCATAGCACCGTATGCTGTCCCTTTTGCAGATTTGACGCCAGCCAATGGGTAGAGGAAGCTCTTCCCAGTACTTCTTCCGGTCGTAAAGGGCGTGTATAAATGAAAGGAGAGTTCATAATAGGCAAGGTGTTGTAATCAGACAAAGATACTTTTTCTTTGGTATTCGGGGAAACTTTTTTACCTTTGCAGTCCTGATTTTGTTTGAAAACGTATAAGGATCGTTAAGCTATTGAAAAAGAGGTGTTTAATAATACCCGCTTGCGGTCATAACTTAAAAATAAATTTTTATGTACGCAATTGTAGATATTGCAGGACAACAATTCAAAGTGCAAGAAGGGTGGAAATTGTATGTTCACCGTTTACAGGAAGAAGAAGGTGCCGAGTTGACCATTGACAAAGTATTGTTGAAAGATAATGATGGCAACGTACAGGTTGGCAAACCTTTCCTGGAAGGTGCAGCAGTAACGGCTACCGTTCTGAAACATTTGAAAGGAGATAAAGTTCTGGTATTTAAGAAGAAAAGGAGAAAAGGATACCAGAAATGCAACGGACACCGTCAGCAACTGACACAAATCCGGATAGATACTATTTCATAACTTGTAAAACGTAAGATTATGGCTCACAAAAAAGGTGTAGGTAGTTCAAAGAACGGCCGTGAATCACACAGCAAACGTTTAGGTGTTAAATTGTTTGGCGGACAAAAGGCCAAAGCAGGAAACATTTTGGTTCGTCAAAGAGGAACGGTGCACAATCCCGGAGAAAACGTTGGAATGGGTAAAGATCATACGTTGTATGCACTTGTAGACGGCGTTGTGGTTTTTCGTAAAAAAGCCAACAACAAATCATACGTATCTGTTCAGCCCATGGCATAAGTAACCGGTAATGAAACAGCGAAAGGCCGTTATGAGTCATTCATAACGGCCTTTTGTTTATATACGGCATATGGCCATGCATTCCATGGCTATGAGCCATGTCGGGTGGCATGGTTTTCCGGCCAGAATGATGCATGGGATATTGGGAAAACGGCTCAGAAAAAAACCTTTGACCAGGGAGTAATCTTCTTTATTACGCACATAAACGATGATGCTGATGACGTCTTGCCACGTGGCTTTTGCTTGTCCAAGGGCTGCTTCTGCATTTCCCCACATGCGAAAAGTTTGTGCCCTTAAGTTGTGGGGTTCCTCCAAAAGGCCTTTTTCATCTACTCCTGCTACTCCGTGGACATATACGTGCTTACGATCTTTAAGAGACAACGAAACACCGCGGCCGTGGTCTAACCGTTGGATACGGGAAGCCTCCAACCCTGCTACGGCGCAGGCATCCAGGGTTACGCAGGAACCGGGTGCTCCGTTGCTTCCTTCAGTAGCATTTCCGGTCATATAATAATGGGGAGGTTCTATTCCGTTGGCTTGCAAATAATCAGCATAGGTTTTTGCAAAAACTGCATATTGTTCATCTATGTCGTTAAGGTAAAAGCAGGTGCTAACCATGTTATCTTTTACGGACAGACCTTTGGCTTGCAACCATTGTCCGTAATCAGTAAGCAGTTGTTTTGTTTGTTGGGCCGCATTGCCTCCCAAATGAAATTTTTCTGTCGTTCTCAGCATCTTGACAGGCTGATCAAAAATCCCCGGCTCTTGTAAATACAGCCATACCGCCAGGGGCGTACCGTTGGCGGGGGGCTGTTCTATAAAGGACAATACACAAGGGCCCGGAAATAAACGTGTTGCGTGGATTTGTGGTCGTTGTTCTACTGCGTTCTGCAGGAAATACCTGGCAAATACACAGGCGGCCTTCTTGTAAGGCTCTTGTGCCAGCCCATCTTGTATACACGCCCGGAGTGCTGTTAAACAGTTCGGAGGTTGCTCTTTAAGACGAAAAATCAAATGGTGTTCGGCTTTTCCTGAAGAAGTGCCGTCCGGATGGAAGGTGGCTGCTTGTAGGGAACAGAAAGGATATTTCTCAAAGGTATGTTGGAGGTAATCCATGGAAGAACAGTAAAAAAGTTACCAAAAATACAAAAAACAATGCATCTTTGCAGGGTAATTTCAAAATTATGAATACTGTATTACAAATCCTGAATCTGGCCGGATCACTGGGGCTCTTCCTGTACGGTATGACGCTTATGAGCGAATCGTTACAGAAGGTAGCCGGGGATGGACTGCGTAGTTTTCTGGCCTCCATGACTTCCAATTCTTTCAAACGTGTGTTGACAGGACTCTTTATAACAGCCGTTATACAGTCTTCCAGTGCCACTACGGTAATGGTTGTGAGTTTTGTGAACGCCGGACTGCTCACCCTGGCGCAAGCCGTGGGAGTGATTATGGGAGCCAATATAGGAACTACCGTTACTGCCTGGATCATCTCTTTGCTGGGGTTCAAAGCAGATATCGGTGTTTTGGCTATACCCTTGTTAGCCATTGGGTTTATATTGACCATGTCAAAAAAGCAGAGGCGGAAGAATTCCGGAGAAATGGTTATTGGGTTTGCCTTGCTTTTTCTGGGATTGGGTTTTCTCAAGAGTTCGGTACCCGATTTGACGGCCAACCCGGAAGCCTTGTCTTTCCTTCAAAGTTTCAACGGAGGAGGCTTTTGGTCTATTCTTTTGTTTGTAGGCATTGGTACAGTATTGACCATGATTCTCCAGTCGTCCAGTGCTACTATGGCGTTGACGCTGGTGATGGTAAACTTTGGATGGATTCCCTTTGAACTGGCAGCGGCCATGGTACTGGGAGAGAACGTAGGTACCACGGTTACGGCCAATATTGCTGCCGCTGTAGGTAATGTTTCGGCTAAAAGAGCGGCTTTGGCCCACACGTTTTTTAATGTGATGGGGGTCATTTGGGCGCTGGCTTTGTTCCGACCCTTCCTCAAACTCATAAGCTTTATTATTACAGGATTTGGCGGAACGGATCCTTTTATTCCTATTGCCCAGGCAGCCAATCCCGAGGCAGCTGCCACTTCCATGCTGTATTCCGTATCGTTGCTGCATACGCTCTTTAACGTAACCAACACCTTGCTGTTGGTAGGTTTTACACCGGTACTAGTAAAAATGGTTACGCTTGCCATAAAGAGTCCGGCAGAGGAAGAAAAGCCAAGGCTGAAATTCATTCAGGCCGGTATGTTGAGTACGGCAGAATTGTCGTTGGATCAGGTCAGGCAGGAAATTATTCATTTTGCAAACATTATTACGCGTCAGTTTACGTTGATCAGAAATGCCATGGGGGTGAGGGATGAGGAGGAATTTGAAACCATGTTCAAAAAGATTTCGTATTATGAAGAAGTAAGCGACCGGATAGAGTTTGAAATTGCCGAATACCTAAGTAAGATAGGAGAGCAGGAAATCAGTACGGAGTCTATGAAGCGCATTCAGGCTATGTATAAAATCATCGGGGAGCTGGAGAGCATGGGAGATTCGGGCTATACCATCGGGCGTATATTGCAAAGGAAGAGGTTAAACCATGTTATTTTCAACGAGAAGATGGTGAAAAACATACACGGTATGATGGACCTGCTGGACAAAGCTTTTGGAATTATGATTGCCAATCTGACCGCCGGCTATACCCGATTGAGCAACATTGAAAACGCCAAAGACGCAGAAAAAGATATCAATAAATACCGCGATATGCTGCGGGAAGGCAATATGCTCAGTTTGGGGGGCAATGCGTACGATTACCTTACCGGTGTATATTATATGGATGTAATTGGAGAATGTGAACGGGTGGGAGACTACATCATCAATGTATCTGAAGCCATTATGGAGATTAAATCCTGATATTATGTTAACACTTAAATTACTCAGAGAAGATCCGGAATATGTGATAGAGAGGTTGTCCATAAGGAATATTGACGGCACTTCTTTGGTAGGGCAGATTTTGGAGGCAGATACCAATAGAAGGGCTGCCCAAACGCAGGCAGACGCTTTGATAGCCGAGCAGAAAAAAATGGCTTCGGAGATCGGCCCCCTTATGCAGCAAGGCAAAAAAGACGAAGCAGAAAAAATCAAAGCAGCCACGACGGAGATCAAGGAAAAAGTAAAAAATCTGACGGCAGAACGGGAAGCTTATGAGTTGCAGATGCAGGACTTGCTGGTGCAACTGCCCAACCTGCCCCATCCTTTGGTTGTACAAGGAAAAGGAGCCGAAGATAACGTTAAGGTAAAAGAAGGAGGAACCCTCCCGCAATTGCCTGAAGGCGCACTGCCGCATTGGGAGTTGGCTAAAAAATACCACTTGATAGATTTTGAATTGGGGGTCAAATTAACAGGCGCCGGCTTTCCCGTTTATACGGGAAAAGGAGCTCGTTTACAGTCTGCGCTCATACGGTTTTTCCTGGACAGCAACGCCCATGCAGGTTATACAGAGATTATGCCTCCTCTGATGGTCAATGAAGATTCCGGTTTTGGAACGGGTCAGCTGCCCGATAAAGGACAGCAGATGTACCATGTGGGATTGGACAATTTCTACTTGATTCCAACAGCGGAAGTGCCGTTGACAAACATATACAGAGATGTGTTGTTGCAGCAGGAAGAATTACCGGTTCTTCTGACGGCCTATACACCGTGTTTCCGTAGAGAAGCAGGATCTTACGGAAAGGATGTAAGAGGATTGAACCGTCTGCACCAATTTGACAAAGTAGAGATTGTGCAACTGACACTTCCTGAGGACTCCTATAAGGCGTTGGACAGTATGGTGGCTCATGTGGAGGGATTGGTCCGACAGTTGGGACTGCCGTATAGGATCATGCGTTTATGCGGAGCCGATATGGGATTTACGGCAGCCATGACGTACGATTTTGAAGTGTATTCGGCTGCACAAAAACGCTGGCTGGAAGTAAGTTCCGTTTCTAATTTTGAAACGTTTCAATCCAACAGGCTGAAAGCGCGTTACAGAGACGTGGACGGCAAACCTCAATTGGTGCACACCTTGAACGGCAGTGCCTTGGCCCTTCCCAGGATTGTAGCCGCTTTGCTGGAAAATAACCAGCAAGAGGACGGTATAACCATGCCGCAAGTATTGCATGAATATTTGCATTTTACAAAAATCTGAACCGGGTGAAAAAAGAAAGTGTCATTCTGGGGATTGACCCGGGAACACGGGTCATGGGATACGGAATTATCCGTGTGAAGGGTAACCATGCGGAATCGGTGGGTATGGGAGTCATCCGTATGATAGCCATTGCCGATCCGTACCGCAGGATGAGTCATATCCTGGAAAAGATGTATGAACTGCTGGATACGTACCGGCCCGATTATATGGCCATAGAAGCGCCTTTTTACAGCAAAAACGTGCAATCCACGCTTAAATTGGGCAGGGCACAGGGAGTAGCCATTGCGGCTGCTTTGTCACGAAACGTACCTGTATGCGAATACGCTCCGCGTAAAGTCAAAATGGCTGTAACGGGCAGGGGAGCTGCTTCTAAAGAGCAGGTGGCCGTTCTTGTAAAAAATATATTGAATATCCGGGAAGAATCTGTTCCTCAGGATGCGACAGATGCTCTGGCCGTGGCTTTGTGCCATGCGCATCGGCCGCTTATCATGGAAAAGCAGAAACCGCAAAACATATCTGCTTCAAGATCAAACAGCACCTGGGAAACATTTGTTGCTAAAAATCCGGACAGGGTTAAAGATTCCCGATAGAACCGGCGGAAACGGCGTAAGTACGCCATTTATCCAATACTGCCTTAAAATCTTCCGGCAACGGAGCATGAAACTGCAAAGGCTTATGCGTAACGGGATGTAGAAATCCCAATGCCCCCGCATGTAATGCCTGGCGTGGCAGGATCTGAAAACAGTTATCCACAAATTGTTTGTATTTACTGAAAGACGTCCCTTTGCGGATGCGGTCGCCTCCATACGTAGTATCTCCAAAAATAGGGTGCCCCAGATGCTCCATGTGCACCCGTATTTGATGGGTGCGCCCTGTTTCCAGACGGCACTCCATCAGTGTAACGTATCCCAGACGTTCCAGTACCCGGTAATGCGTGACGGCATGTCTCCCCTCCGTTTCACTTGGTGGTACGTAATACCTGAGCCTGTCTGCCGGATGTCGGGCCAGGGTTGTACTTACCGTTCCCTCGTCCCGGTGTACATCTCCCCAAACGAGGGCTGTGTACAGCCGGTCTACTTCTTTGTCAAAAAATTGTTTGGCCAGGCGGAATTGCGCTTCTTCCGATTTGGCCGCCGCCAACAGGCCGGTAGTGTCTTTATCCAGCCTGTGTACCAATACGCCCATACGTATGTCTTCTGTTTCCAGTGCTTCCCTAAGGCCCAGGTGCCAGGCCAAACCGTTCAGCAGCGTATGCGTATAATTACCGTGCCCGGGATGGACTACAAGGCCTGCCGGTTTATTAAGTACCATCAGGTCTTTGTCTTCAAAGACTACGTTCAGGGGAATGGGCTGAGGGATGAGTTTGAATTCCCTTTTTTCAAAAGGCAGCATGAGCCGGATGTGATCCAGGGGGCGTACTTTGTAATTGCTTTTTACCGGTTGTTCGTTGACAAGAAGATAGTTGGCTTCTGCGGCCAATTGAATCCTGTTTCTGGAGGTGGACTCCATTTTGGAAGCCAAAAATTTGTCTATTCTCAGCGGGGATTGGCCTTTATCCACAACCAGCCGGAAATGTTCAAAGAGTTCTTGTTCAGCCTTCATTTACCTGTTTTCTTCTTCCGATGGTATTTCTTCGTGGACCAGCATTTCCGGATTTACGGTCAGTGACAGGTGTACCACCGTGCCCAAAGGCCATTCCGGGGTTAGAGAAAAAGGAGGATTTTGTTTAAAGACGCGGGCAGCCAGCGTGTCTGCTGCCGTTAAAACGCTGTTATCGTAGGTAATGGAACCTATATTTAAAGAGTGATCACTCAAAATATCCAAAGCCGTTTCCAGACTTTTGCCTTTCAACAGGGGAATGTAGGCCGGTTCACTGTTTGGGGAAAGGCCCAGTTCCAAATCAATGGAGCTGTATATATCTAAAAGCGTTCCCGGTTCAATGGGATATCCTTTGTGGTATTGTTCCAGGACATTGTTGGTGGCTATATCAGGTACGTAACGCAACCGTCCCGTTTTAAGTCCGTGCGATGACAATTCGGCTTTGGCTTGCCTTAGGGAGTAGCCTACCAGAGAAGGCATTTTGACTTGCCTGGGTAACAAAGAATTGATGGTAAGTTCTACCCTCCTGTTCTTTTTGACGTGTTGTCCGGCCGGAGGAACTTGTCTGAAAACAATGCCTTTCGGCAGCTCCGGCATATATAGAGAATCGGCAACTTCTATATGCAACTGCAGGGAATCTCCTTTGGCTTTTGCCCGGTCAACAGTCAATCCGTAAAAATCGGGAAGCACAAACCCTTTGCCGTGTCTTGTAAAGAGGTGTAAAAAAGTATAAATGCCAATAAAAACCGCTACCAGGAAAATGAATACCAGGAGCAGGTTTTTAAGGATGGGTTTTTTTATGGTCTTTTTTTTATTAGACACGTTGCTAGAAACGATCTTCGTCAGATACGGTCAATTTTTTCCTGCCACGCCTGCGACGTGCTGCCAAGACACGACGTCCGTTTGCAGTAGCCATACGTTCACGAAAACCGTGTTTGTTGCGGCGCTTACGGGAGGAGGGTTGAAATGTCCTTTTCATATTGTTTTTCTATATAACTGCTTTAACATAAGGGAGCGCAAAGGTACGAAGTTTGTTTGATTTCACAAATTTTTTTGGTGGTAAAGAACCCGTCCCCGATACTGCCAAAGCAATCGGAAAGGGAAATGACGGTAAACGCCTCCTCGGGTATGCCGCATAGGGTAGCGGCTTCTTCTATTTCTGAGGAAAGATCTCCGCCTTTGAGAAAAAGAAGTCTTCCTCCCGGAACAACCCGGTTATGTACCCAGGGAAGAAACCTGGCCAAACGCGTGACGGCCCGGGAAACAATTGCATCAAAGGCGTCTGCTTTCAGATGTTCTGCACGGGAAACCACCGTAGTGACATTTTCCAGCTGCAACGCCTTTGCCGCCTCTTCCGTCACTTTTATTTTCTTCCTTATGGAATCGCACAATACAAAATGACATTCAGGATGTATAATGGCCAAAGGGATGCCGGGAAAACCTCCTCCCGTTCCCACATCCAATATTTTTTTTCCGGACAGGAAAGGGTTTTCTCTCACGGCCAGGGATAAGGAAAGGGAATGTAACACGTGCCGTATGTACAGGTGTTCCACATCTTTTCGGCTCACTACGTTTATGCGTGCGTTCCAAAAGGCATAAATATCTGCCAATTGTAAAATCCGGGAACGAGCCGTAGGGTCCAGATGGGGGAAAAAATCAAAAACAATATCGGCGTCAGTACGTATCATTGCTTTCTTTGGCGATGGTTTGAGAGAGTGCGTATTTGGCCCTGTGCAATCTTGTTTTTACCGTACCCAGCGGAATGTTCAGCACATTGGCTATTTCTTCATACGTATAGGATTCCACATAGCGCAGCCGGATTACCTGTGCGTATTCCGGTTTCAGGCGGGCAATCATATCTTCCAGTGCCAGCCTTTGCTGTTCCATGATGAGGCCTTCTTCCGGATTTATTTCTGTTGCTTCGTAGGCATCTTCCAGCGCCACATAAGACAATTTGTTTTTCCTGTAATGGTCTATGCATAGATGCTGGACAATGCTGTAAAGCCATGTGGAGAAGGCATACTTGGGATTGTAGTGTTTTAAATTACTGAAAGCTTTATCAAAACTCATAAGTACCAAATCGTCGGCTTCTGATGGGTTGACAATGAGTTTGCCGATAAAAATCCTGACCCTGTCTTTGTATTTGACAAGCAGCCTTGTATAAGCTTCTTGTCTATTCTCAAGAGCCAGGGCCACCAGGGCTTTGTCGTCCAATTTATCTAGCGGTTGCGGCATAACATCCATACAAGAAGGTTATAAAAATAGATAAAAGGAGAAAAAATATCCCAGACGAGGGCTGCAAAACCAAGGTTTTTTTCGCCCAGATGGACGCGGTATCCAATATGGTGTATCCAGAGCATAATCCAGCGCAGCCCTGCCAATCCTGCCGGAAACACCCAATGCCACGAATTTTCCCACGGAAATGTTTTAACCAGAGACAGGGCAACAAAAAAATAAAAAGCAGCTATCAGCAATTTTTCCGGTATTTGAAGAAAACACGGCCAACTGTTTGTAGCCCGGAGGGTTTTAAGGCTTTGCAAATGGGAAAAGCGGTATTCGCTCAGCGGTATTTTCCGTGTATAGAGGAAACTTCCTTGAGGGTATGTGCAAGAGGCAGCCTTACGTTCTGTAAGGGCGGCTTGTTGCAACGTATGGGCCACTATGGCTTGTTCGCTGCGGTTATGGGCTGTGGCAGCTGTTTTGAAAGTTTTACTCTCTGTGAAATATTTTTTTGGAAACAATACGTTTACCCCGGAATATGCATAAGGCAACCCCAAATCCGACAGGGCCATCTGGTGCAGCTGCTGTTCTTGAAAGTGGTATCGTACGGGAAGTCTGTTCCGGTGCAGGATCTGATAACCGATAACCGTTTCTGTTTTTCTTTCCACTAAAGTTTTTACGAGTGAAACCAGCCACAAATCAGAGGCGGGTTGACAGTCGGGGCGAAAGAAAACTACATAAGGGTATTCCGCTGCACGTATGCCCAATCCCAGGGCCATAAGAGAATCGTCTCCGAATTTTCTGTCGGCGGTGATGTTTCTTATGGTCAGGTTTTTATGAAAATGTTCCAGGGAAGCCAACAGCACTTCTGTATTGTCTTCGGAATTCTTATTGACCACCACAATCTGGAACCTGGGGTATTTTTGTTCCAGTAAAGCAGGTAGCAGCGTAGTCAGGTTATCGTATTCGTTCCTGACACATAACACCACTGATACTCCGGGTACGTCTTCCGGCAAAGCCGATTTTTTTCGCAGGGCGGCAAAAGCAGGGCGCCTGTATAGTAAATACAGCAGGAAGGTAAGGAGTACAAAGAGTCCTGCAGCTATACCAAACCACAAAGGTTCTCCGGACAGGTTGAGCAAATGTTCCAGGGTATGCATACGTCAATGTGCCTCCATCCAATTATGGCCCCAGCCCAGGCTTACAAGCAGCGGGACGTTTAGGACCGTGATACTTTCCATATGAGATTGTACTAAATGCTCCATTGTTTCTTTTTCCGGCAGAAAAACGTCAAACAACAATTCGTCGTGTACCTGAAGTATCATTTTGCTTTTTAAATGTTTTTCCTGCATGGCTTTGTAGATGTCAATCATGGCCTTTTTAATGATATCGGCCGCCGTACCTTGTATGGGGGCGTTAATGGCGTTGCGTTCGGCCAGTCCTCTTACCATTGGATTGGTGGCTTTGATATCGGGTGCATAGCGACGACGTCCGAAAAGTGTTTCTACATAACCTTTTTCCCGGGCTGTTGCAAGGGCTGTATCTATATAGGCTTTCACTTGCGGATAGTGGTCAAAATAGCCGTTGATCAAACTGTTAGCCTGTGCGCGCGGAATTTTGAGGCGGGTGGATAAACCAAAAGCCGAGATGCCGTAGATGATACCGAAATTGGCTGTTTTGGCGTGGTACCGCTGCTCCGGAGTAACGGCTTCCGGTGCACAGCCAAAAATTTTGGCAGCTGTGGACGTATGGATGTCTTCACCTTTCCGGAATGCCGCAATCAAATCAGGATCGTTGCTCATGTGCGCCATAATTCGCAATTCTATTTGTGAATAATCGGCAGACAGCAATACGTGTTCCGAATCGCGGGGAATGAAAAATCTGCGGATTTCCCGGCCTCTTTCTTCGCGTACGGGAATGTTTTGCAAGTTGGGATCTTGCGAACTTAACCTGCCTGTAGCCGTAACCGTTTGGTTGAATGTGGTATGGATGCGTTTTGATTGGGGGTCTATCAGGATAGGCAGACTTTCAATATACGTGGACAAGAGCTTTTTCAGAGACCGGAATTCCAGAATAAGAGGAACGATAGGATGCCTGTCTGCCAGGGCACTCAGTGTTTCTTCGTCGGTGCTGTATTTCTTTTTGCCTTTTTTGGAACGGTCGTCGATTTTCAATTGGTCATAAAGGACAACACCCAATTGTTTGGGGGACGATACGTTCAGACCCGGATCGTCTGCATAGGAACGTACTTGTTGTTCCACTTCTGTGGCCTTTGCCTGCAATTCCCGGCCGTAAGCCTGCATGGGAACGGTATCAAGGGCAATACCTTCTTTTTCCATATCGGCCAGTACTTCCATCAAGGGCATTTCCATGTCTGTATACAACGTATCCATTCCGTCTTTTTTCAGGATTTTCCACAGAGGCTCTTTCAGGTGGAAAGAGATAAAGGCTTCCGTAAGCAGGATGTGGATTTGTGTAGCGTTGTTTTCTGACGTATTGAATAAGTTGTGGTCTTCCGCCACACGTTCCTGAGGAAAATAATTCAGGTATTGAATGGCCAGATCTGAAGGTCTGTGGTTTCTTTCCGGCTGGATCAGGTAATGCATCAGACCGGGGTCCCAGACCATGCCGGAAGGCTGTATCTGTTGTTTTTTCAAGCTGCGGGTGAGTTCTTTCAGCCCAAAACCGCATTTGACAGGCTCCCTGTCCGTAAGCAGGTGTACAGCTTGCCGGGCTGTACCGCCGTAGGCTTGTTCTCCCGTGTAGAAAATCAGAAATTGAGGGGTTCCTGCCAAAGACACAAAGCCTGCTTTCCGGGCTTCTTTCAGCAAGTTGTCCATAGCTGCCGGAATTTCCAGCGATACATAATCTTCCGGCGGCTCCGGCCGGGACGGGGCCGGGGACGTTGCCGGCATACCGGCAGCGGATGGATTGCACGGCAGTGCGTTGTTGCAAAAGAGTCCTTCCAGTTTTGGGAGCTGGCGTATGAGGGAATGGAACTCGTATTCCCGTAGCAGCTCTTTGAGCCGTTCCAGATCGGGAGCGGCAATACGCAATGAAGGTTCATCCCAGGGAATATCCAAATCGGTACGTATGGTTACCAAATCTCTGGATAGGTGCAGTATTTCTTGCGATTCCCGCAATTTTTTCTGCATGGCTGCCGGCAGTTCGTCCAGATGCTGCATTACATTATCTACCGTTCCGTAACGGGAAATAAGCCGGGTGGCACCCACTTCTCCTATGC
The DNA here is from genome assembly GCA_049652385.1 of Bacteroidales bacterium. Taxonomy (GTDB): domain Bacteria; phylum Bacteroidota; class Bacteroidia; order Bacteroidales; family UBA932; genus DMER64. The sequence goes on from JBASDX010000008.1 coordinate 368,262, forward strand.
CGCGGACTCCCGGGATATTATCGGAGGCATCTCCCCAAATGGCGAGTACATCTATGAGTTGTTGCGGCTTGGAAATGCCGTATTTGTTGCAGATTTCTTGTGTTCCCATGATTTCCCAGCCGTCTCCGCGGGAAAGCGGACGGTACATAAAAATGTTGTCGGATACAAGTTGTCCAAAGTCTTTGTCGGGGGTGACCATAAAAACATCAAACCCTTCTTCCCCGGCCCGTTTGGAAAGCGTACCTATGACATCGTCAGCCTCGGCGTTTTCTTTAACAATGACGGGAATGTGGCAGGACTCCAAAAACTCCCGGATGACGGGTACGGCCTGTACAATCTGTTCCGGTGTTTCCGGCCGGTTGGCTTTGTAATCGGGAAATGCTTCGTGACGGAAATTTTTACCCCGCGGGTCGAAAGCCACAAACATGTGCGTAGGCTTTTCACGCAGGATGATATCAAAAAGAGAGCGGCAAAAACCGTAAATGGCGGACGTTTCCACCCCTTTGCTGTTGATCATGGGACGGTTGGCAAAGGCAAAATACGACCTGAATACCAGGGCGTGCCCATCTATCATAAATATGCGTTTCATCTGACCCATTCTGCAAACGATCGGGGAGTTTCGTAAAGACGCACGCTGTGCAATTGGTGAGGAGGTTTGATGACCGGCTTAAGAATACCGGCGATATATAACGTGAGATTTTCACAAGTGGGTTGAAAATCAAAAACTTTAATGTTGTTGTACGTTTCTTCCAATACCTTCTCAAGAGGTGCTTCCCTCTGTAGCATGAGGGTGTGGTCCAGCACATCTACCACGTGCTGCCTGACCAAGGTTGCCAGATCGTTAAAATCCATAATCATACCTTCTTTGGGATGCCCGGGAACGATGGTCGGTTCTCCGGCAATCGTAACCAACAATTTGTATGAATGGCCGTGAATGTGCTTGCATTTGCCGTCGTAGCCGGTCAAGGCATGAGCTCCTTCAAAACGGAATTCTTTGGTAATATAGAGTTGTGACATACTGCAAATTTATGAAAACAAAGGTACTATTTTTATCTGAGTACTTTATGGGTGCTTATGATTTCATCTTTCTACACGACTATTTCTGATTGATTGATACTTTCTTTGCTTTTATGGTTAAACTTTTTTAGTTTTGTTACATAAAAGACTTTCTTACTATGAATAACGAATACTTACAATCCATCATTTCCGATAACGCTAAAAGCATGAAGCGTTCGGCCATCAGAGACTTGTTAAAAATGGCAACCCGCCCGGAAATCATTTCCTTTGGCGGAGGTTTCCCTGATATCACGGCTTTCCCTGTGGAAGAACTCAGGGAAGTCGTCAACGAAGTACTTGACGAGAATGCCCTGCAGGCACTCCAGTACGGTGAAACCCTTGGCGTAAAAAAATTGCGCGAAGTCCTGGCCCAACGCTACAGAGACCAGGGCATTGATGTGACGTATGAGAATTTCATCATCACCACTTCTTCCCAGCAGGCCATAGATATGGTCACGCAGCTGTTCATCAATCCCGGTGATACGCTCGTGTGTGGCTTACCGTCTTATCTGGGCGCTTTGCAGGCGTTTCAGGCACACAGGGCCAATCCCGTGGGCGTACCCAAAGACGAAGAGTTGCGTACGGTGGTAAATGCATTGGTTATGGCGGGCAGAAAACCAAAATTCATCTACGCCATCCCGGATTTCCAAAACCCGTCCGGAGTCACTATGAACATAGAACAGCGCCTGAACGTGATTGAAGTAGCCAAAGAATTTGATTTACTTATTTTGGAAGACAGCCCCTACCGGGAAATCCGTTTCAGCGGAGAAGAAATGCCGCAAATTTATTCTCTGGATAAAGAAGGACGCACCATGCTGCTGGGGACCTTCTCTAAAACGTTCGTACCCGGATTCCGCCTGGGATGGGTCATGGCCCCTGTGCCGATTATTGAGAAATTGGAAGTCGTCAAGCAGTCTACAGACTTGTGCGCCCCTGTATTCAATCAGTTTATAGCCGCCAGGTACATTGAAAAAGGATATTACGACAAAAACATAGAACGGATTAAAATCAATTACCGCAACAAGCGCGATAACATGATGGCCGCCTTTGAAAAATACATGCCGGAAGGAGTCACCTGGACCAATCCGGAAGGCGGGCTCTTCTTGTTTGTCACCCTGCCTGAAGGTTATGATGCTTCTGAGCTGTTCCGCATAGCCGTTCAGGAAGACGTGGCTTTTGTCATCGGAGAGGCTTTCCATTGTGACGGATCGGGCAAGAATACCTTGCGCATCAACTTCTCCTATATGGAAGAATCACGCGCAGAAGAAGGCGTCCGCCGTTTGGGCAATGCCATCAAAAAAATGATGGAAGATAAGATTAAGGGTTGATGATAAGTTCTTCCAGGGAGCGCTTGGGAACATAATGTATTCCTTGTGCATCCCTGTGATATTTGATGTTTTCCCCGGCCGGAAGGTCGGGGTTAATTTTTTCCAGTACGACGGTTTCTACCGGTTTGCCCAACGCCACTATGTACAAAATATCAAACCGGTCTTCCGGCAGAGATAAAAACCTCTGCAAACGGGGGCGGTTGACAGACGCGAAGATGCAGCCTCCGTAACCCAGGTGTACGGCTTGCAGCAACATGCTCTGCAAGGCAATTCCGGCATCGCAATGGATGTTGTGATGGATCTGTTTGTCATGCAATACCATGATATAGGACCCCGGTTTTTCTCCTTCTTCCGGTCCTTTCCATTCTTTCAGGTAACCGGCCCACGCCAGTGAGTCAAATATTTCCCGGCCCAGGGCAGAGCTTCCGTCGGAGCATAGTATGTACTTTAGGGGTTGGCGGTTGGCTGCAGAGGGGCTCAGACGTGCCGCTTCTACCATCGATTCCAATTCCGTCCGGGTCAGTTGTACGTTTTGGTCAAACCGTCGGTACGATCTGTTCTTTTTTATGTAATCAAGTATGTCCATGTTTGTATTTTTTACGTTTGATACAATGTGTCAATGGTGCCGTCTTCCTGCAATTGTTGCGGTGTTCCGGTCAGGAGGGTTCGCTCCGGCGTTATGACCCAAAACAAGTCGCAGTATTCCATGGCCAGGGCCAAATCGTGGGTAGAGAACAAGATACCTTTTTCTTCTTCCCGGGCGAGCTTGCCAAGCAGCCGGGCTACAGACCGTTTATTGGCGATATCCAAAAAAGCCGTAGGTTCGTCCAGCAGCAGCACGGGTGTGTTTTGCACCAGGGCACGGGCAATGGCTACCCGGTGAAATTCTCCGTCGGACAATCCCGCACCGTCGCGTCCGGCCAAATGCAACGTGTCTGTTTGTTCCAGGGCTTTGGCGACGGCTTGTTTACCCTCCCGGTCGTCTATACCCAACCAGTTGGTATAGCGGTACCTGCCGGTGCTGACCGTGTCCCATACGGAAAAATGCGACGCACGTAACGGTTGCGACGGGACGAAAGCACAAGTATTTCCTGACAACTGTCCTTTTAGTGGAGGCAAGAGACCGGCCAGGGTTTTTAAAAGCGTTGATTTGCCAATTCCGTTGGGTCCCAGCAGACCCACTACCGTACCGCTTTCCAGGCGGACGCTGATGCCGCTTAGCAGCGGTGTTTTTTTGGAGTAGCCGATGTCAAGATTGTATATGTCCAGCAAGGTATTCACAGGGCAACGGCTTTGTTTTTCAGGATGACGTATAAAATGACGGGGAGTCCCAGCAGGGCGGCTACGGTGTTGACCGGCAGCACGCTTTGCGATCCGGGCATTTGCGACAGGATATCGGCCAGCAGCATCAGGCAGGCGCCCATAAGGGCCGAGGCGGGCAGCATAATGCGGTGGTTGGCATTTCCAAAGGCCATGCGGCACAAATGGGGAACGGCAATGCCGATAAACCCGATGGGTCCGCAAAAGGCCGTCACGCTGCCGGCCAGCAGGGTAGTGGCCAGGAAAATCCGGTTACGGATACGCGACGTGGAAAGGCCCAGGCTTTCCGCATACGACTGACCCATCAGAAACACGTTCAGATTTTTGATATTGCGTATGGAAATAAACAATCCGGCCAGGCATAAGACAGCCATGATGACCAGCCGCTGTCCCGTTACGTTGCTGAAACTGCCCATGGTCCACAATACGTAATGCTTGAGTGCAGGGGCGTCTGATATATATTGCAGCAGGCTGATAAGGGCCGAGCCGGCCGAGCCTACCATAATGCCCAGAATGAGCAGCCCCATGTTGCTTTTGAGCCTTTTGGATGCGGCAGCCACCAGCAGCATGACAGCCAGAGCGCCTACCCAGGCGAAAGCAGCCGTCCCCAAATGGGAAAACCAGGGATGCGTACTCAACACAGGAAAGACGGAAGCTCCCATGACAAAGAGCGCTACACCCAAACCGGCACCGGAACTGATACCCAGTACGTACGGGTCTGCCAAAGGATTCCGGAAGAGGGTCTGCATTTGCACCCCGCATACCGACAAAGCCATGCCGGCCATAAGCGCCGTCAACATCTTGGGTATACGAAAATTCCAGACGATTTTATAGACGAACGTTTCCGGATTGTTGCCCAGCAAAGCATCCCAAACGTCTGCAAAAGGCAGGCGGACAGAGCCCAGGAAAACATCTGCCGCTACAAGAAAAAGCAACAGGAACAGCAACCAAATCCTTTTCATATAACAAAGATACGCTATATTTGTGCCCCAACAAATACACCTTACGTTTTGAAAAAAATATTGCTTTTCTTGCTGACAGTCTGCCTGGGAGCGCCGGTACTCTACGGAGAAGAAGACAAAAGCCCCGCACCTCTGGACACCCTGGATACCCGGGATAAGTTCATAAAAATTGTATTATTCGAAGATTTTACCTGGAAGTACATAGACCTGGGAAAACCGGTGTTTGACGAAGAAAAAATGTACGAAGGCTGGGATTCTTCGGGCATCCACGCCTTTAAAGACGTACCCCTGGAAGAATTGCCGGAAGAGGCTGTGGTAATCCTTGCCGATTCGTTGACACAGGCTTATGTGCCCACTATCAATAAAGTACGGTCAAAGTATTCCTTCCGAAGGGTAAGGGAGCACAGGGGGACGGACATTGCCCTGTCCACAGGCGATTCCATACGGTCTGCTTTTGATGGTGTGGTGCGTGTTAAAGAAGTGACGCGTAACACCGGTGGGTATGGAAATTTGCTGGTCATCCGGCATCCTAACGGCCTGGAAACGTATTACGGTCATTTGTCCCGTTTTCTGGTAGATACGGGCGAGGTCGTCAAAGCCGGCGAAGTAATAGGTCTGGGAGGCAATACGGGCCGGAGCACCGGACCGCATTTGCATTTTGAAACACGCTACATGGGTAAAGCCTTTGATCCGGAACGCGTATTTGATTTTGAACAGGGAACGGTACGTGATTCCATACTGGTACTCAAAAAGCACTATTTCAGCATTTATTCCCATTACGGACAAACGGACGAAGAGTCGCTGGCCGCTTCGCAGCGCATCATACATACTATCCGTTCCGGCGACACACTGGGGGCGCTGGCCATCAAATACGGCACTACGGTCAACCAGCTTTGCAAATGGAACGGCATCACGCCCAAAACCACCTTGAGGATAGGCCGGCGATTGATTGTCAGGTAAGTGTAAAGAATTCCTTGAAAAAAGAACGGGCTGCCTGGCGCAGGTAATCTCCGGCGTCTTCGAATAAACCTCCCGGCGGAGTTACCGCTACGGCACGATTGAACAAATTGACGGCGTCTGCATCGGGGACAATACTGCCGCAAAAGGCCACCACTCGTTTTCCGGATGCAGCTGCCAGGCGGGCAACGGCAGCCGGGGCTTTTCCCATAGACGTCTGGCTGTCCAGACGTCCTTCTCCCGTAATGATTACATCGGCTGTTCTGACATGCTCCCTCAGGCCGATGACATCGATAACCAAATCGGCTCCCGGTTCCAGACTGCCGTTTAAAAACCGCAGGAAAGCGTACCCCAGGCCTCCGGCCGCACCGGCACCCGGTACCCGGTCTAACGGCACGGCGCGCCGCACGTTGTCAGCGGACACGTTGCCGGTCGCTTTGTCGGCAGGCAGGCTGCCAGTCACTTTGTCAGCAGATACGTTGCCGGTCGCCTTGTCAGCAAGCAGTATATCACGCATTTTACCAGAAGAAACGACGTTGTTTCCCGGCACTCGTTCAAGAAGTTCCGGTGTTTTGGCCTCGGCAAGTACAGCCACGCGGGCAAAACGCGCCAGACCGCGGTCCAGGCGTTGTACGATGGCCGGTGTGGCTCCTTTTTGCGGCCCGTATACGGCGGCGGCTCCGTCGGGTCCTGTGAGGGGGTTGGTCACATCGCAGGCAACACGGAAAGTACAGGCTTTGAGCAGCGGATGTACGTTATCCGTAACTATCCGGTCTATGTGCTCCAGATCTTTGCCGCAATGACCCGTTATATTTCCTTGTTTGTCTTTGAATACAAAGCCCAAAGCCGTAAGCATGCCTATGCCGCCGTCGTTGGTGGCACTGCCGCCAATGCCTATCAGGAACGTACGGCAACCTTGCTCCAGGGCGTGGATTATCAATTGACCAACTCCGTAGGTAGATGTATACAGCGGGTTGCGTTTATCTTCCGGTACCAGATCCAAACCGGCTGCTGCGGCCATTTCTATGACGGCAAGGGGGCTTTCCCGCAAGTTGCCGGCCTTATTGTCCGCGGGAACTATGCCGTATACGGCTTTTACAGGTGTGCCAAGAGGACCGCAAACCATCACGCTGTGGTACGCGCCGCCCAACCCTTCCATAAGGGCCGTAACGGTACCTTCACCGCCGTCGGCCAGGGGAAGCAGGGTAGTATGAGGTACGGGACGGCCCAGATACCGGCAAGCCTCTTCCAGTCCGTGGAAAACGGCTTCTCCGGCTTGTCGGGAGGTCAGACTCCCTTTGAAGGAGTCCATGGCAATGAGTACGTGCACTACAATTTACCGGCTTTTTTGACCAGGCGGTAAGTGGTGACGGCTTGTACTATTTCCGTAACGGCATATACCAGACAAATGATACCGGCAAAAACTGCCAGCATTTTGGCCGTGTCAAAGGGGTTGAGCATGATAATCAGGCTCAGGATGAAGACGGCTACCGGATTCAAATAAATAAACCATGGCAGACCAATAGGTATTACTTTGCGAAAACGGATGATAGCTGTGATTTGCGTTACGGAAAAAAGCAACAGAATGATTCCTGTGGAAAACAGAGCCACTTCTGTAAAGAACCGGGGAAAGAGCAGCAACAGTACGGCAAACAGTAGCAGCATGAAGGCCACCAGGTACAACAGACGTTGTAATCCTTTGTCAGTGTACTCATTACGACTCTCCTGCCAGGTGTAATACAAAGCAAAAAGACCTCCTATAAGCAGTACGGCAGCCAACAATCGGATGAATGTAGTCACACTGCCATCCGGTTTTATGAGCAAAAAAATACCCAAAACAAGCAAGGGTATGCTTCTGACCAGTGAATAACGGATATGAGAAATGGGTTTCATGGTTGTAAGGGTTAATGACTTAAAGATAGTTATTTTTTTATTTGGTCCGGGTGTACCAAATGGTTCAGGATGGCGTAGATGGTAAGTCCGGACAGGGAATGGATATTCAGTTTGCCCGTAATGTTCTTGCGGTGTGTCATAACCGTATGCACAGAAATGTACAGGCGTTCTGCAATTTCTTTGTTCGTATAGCCTTTGGCTACTTCTGCCAGTACCTCCTTCTCCCGTTTGCTCAGTTCGTCATCGGTAGTTGTCCGGGATATGCCCGGGGCGTGCTTCCTCCTGTGCGGACGTTCGTTGCAGCGCTTGCCGGATTCTCTCTGTTCCCATTGCGTAATCAACGGGACAAACAAATGGTCTTCCACATAGTTGTGAGAAGCCAGGTCCTGGGCACAGGCGAATATGTCAAAGAGTACGTTGTTCAGTTCGTGGGGATTGCCGGTAGGATAGTACTTGATCAGGATGTTTTTCAACTCGGACAATTTGGCTTCTATGTTGTCGTGCTGCCGGCTGAAGATTTCTATGCAATAGGGACCGCTCTGCGCGCCTTCCAGGAGCGACCGGACGTAAGGGAATACCGTGTCTTCTTCATAAGCCATATGCGTTCGCACTTGTTCCACATACTCGTCGTAAAAACGGAGAACGGCTTTGCCTACCGTATCAGGCGGTGTTCCCAGTATCTTGAGCAATTGCTGCCGGATGGCCGGCAGCCGGATATCCAGAAAATGGCTGTGGGAATTGTGCAGGTATTTTACCAGGCAGCTAAGGGATAAATTATTATATGGGGTTTGGCTTCCGGCAATGAGCAAATTGACAACGGCCAGAAAAGTTGGAGTATGTACATCGTGCAGCCGGCAGGCTTGTTCAATGGTTTTGTCTCCAAAGCCGGGGTGAATTCCAAACCGGCTCATGACAAACAACATGGGGTAATTGCTGCCAATCAAATCGCCCATTTTGTCGGCTGCCGTATAGAGTACCCGATTGTGCATGATTCAGGAGTTTTGTTCAACCCCTAAAGATACGGAAAAAAGACTCAAGCAAAAAGGATAAGACTTAAGGCCATGATGGCCATCCCCGATATCAAACCGTAAATAGCTACGTGGTGTTCTCCGTATTCGTGGGCGCCGGGCAGCAGCTCATCTACGGAAATATATACCATGATACCGGCCACTACGGCAAATACGGCCCCCATAACCGTGGGAGACATAAACGGCATGAGTATCAAGTAGGTAACCAAAGCTCCCAGCGGTTCTGCCAGTCCGGACAACAGAGTAATTCTAAAAGCTTTCCGGCGGCTTCCCGTAGCGTAATAGATGGGGATGGATACGGCAATGCCTTCCGGAATATTGTGGATGGCAATGGCTACGGCAATGGAAATACCCAGGGCGGGGTTATCCAGGGCGGCTATAAACGTGGCAATGCCTTCCGGAAAATTATGGATGGCAATGGCTACCGCAGTCATAACGCCCATTTTCATGAGCTTGGGTTTTTGTTTGTATTTTTCTCCTACTTCCATTTCTTCAATGGAGTGGGCTTCGTGGGGGTTCCCGAATGACGGTACCAGGTTGTCTATAAGAGCAATCAAGCCCATGCCGGCAAAAAAGAAGACAACCGTCCATAAGAGCCCTTGACGCTCTCCCATTTGGCCGGTAAAGATTTCTCGGGCCTCGCAGAAGATTTCCACAAAAGCCACATAAATCATGACCCCGGCCGACAGTCCCAATGAGTAGGAGAGTAATTTCCTATTGGTGCGTTTGGCTATAAATGTGATAAAAAAACCAATGAGGGTGGCCAGTCCGGCAAACAAGGATAGCAGAAAAGGCAACAATATCTTAAGGTTCATAGGGCGCAAAGATAGCAAGAGAACACTGGATAGAAATACCCACTTTAAGGTATTATTGAAAAGAAGTGCGGGTAAAGGGACTTGAACCCCCACGCCTTGCGGCACCAGATCCTAAGTCTGGCGCGTCTACCAGTTCCGCCATACCCGCAGTAGACTTAGTTATTGGAGAGGCAAAGGTAAGTGTTTTTTTGATACTTTTGCCGGGAATTATGGCTAAAGATTATGGATACAAAAGCAATCAAAGAAAAAATAGTCACCAATGTATACTTCATTGATTCCTTGAAAAAGGTCCCTTTACACAAGCACAACACCATGGACGAGGTCTTTTATTGTGTACAGGGAGAAGGGTTTGGGGTATTGGAAGACAGGGAAGAACCCTTGACAAAAGGTAAAGCGTTCATAGTTCCGGCCGGAACCATGCACGCTTTACGAACGGACACCACATTGGTAGTGGCTTCTTTTCTTATTCCTGTTGTATAATGGTATGCACCTACAAGCCGTTCAGCTGGTTATAGGTTGCGTTGACAGCGTTTTGCAGGTATAATCTTTTGCAGAACACCACCAGATACATAATGCCAAGGGTCATCCAGCCAAACAAGAAGAGGGTAAGCAAGTACGTAGATACTTGTAGTCCTTCCGGTTTATTGTGTCTGATCAGGTAGGCATTGCATCGGTTAATCCAAAGGCATTCCCATACGATGGGATAGATGCCACACGTGACCAACCCCAACAGCAGGTACACGACCAGCCCCTGGGTACGTTTGCCATCGGCCGCGCAAGCCGTATTAGTCTCTTTGGCAAAGGCATAAATCAAATACAAGGTATAAAACCCCAGGGTCAGGATGCTGTAGAGCAGCGTCAGCCAAAACCCTCTGCTTGTTGGGAGTCTGTCCATAATTACCACCATCTGGATATGTTATACGGCATTACATGGTAATGGATTTCCCGGGGTAGCCGTTTGGCGGCCTCCATGGCTACTTCCATACGCAAAACGTCAATATGTTTTTGGTGTTCAAATTGCTTGAGTACCAGATTCCATTCCCGGTTGTCTTTTTCCTTGACCCAGGCTTTTACCTCGGCCCCTATGGCCATAGCCGTTTGTGCGTAGGGTGTTCCTTCCGGAATTTGTCCCAGGTAGTAGGCTGTTTCTTCCACGTTCCTGGCTGCCCATGCTCCTCTGGCTTTACCTAAAATTTCTTTGTAGCGCAGGTCTTCTATCTCGGCAATCATGGATTGTGCCTGTTCAAAACATTTGGAACCCGGAATGATGGTAGCCAGCGTAAAGGCCGCTTCTTCATATTGATTGAGCGATTGGTACGTTTTGGCAGCGGACATGATTTTATCGCACTCAAAATTGATTTTGGCTTCATAAATGGTTGTTATCAAGTCCATGCTGGACATGTAACAATCGCGGCAGACTTTGGGTATGGAACTAAGCAGCAGCAGTGCTCTGTCAAATTCGTGGCGTGAGGCCAATGTCTGAGCTTCTTTCTGGATATAAGGACATTGCGTGTTGTAGTACTCTATGATTTTCCGCTTTCCCGTTTCTACAAAATCCTTGAAACCCTGGTCTGTCCGTATGGAACGTACGGCATTGGTGTAGGCTTTTTCCGGAGAATTGCCCACGCCTTTTACCTGGACCGTTTTGATGGCATAAAGGACTCCGTCATACCCGTCTCCAATATAGAAATTTACGCCCAGGGTTAATGCATGCATGGGTGGCATGGTAGCCGTCATCTCTTCCTGCAGCAGGTTGATGTAGGAAGTAATAATAAAGCGGGAGTTCACGCCTCCTCCCAAACCGTTCTGGACAATGATGTTCTGCATTTTTGACATCAACAGGGATTTTACCGCTTCTGAATGGTAGTCTTCCGTGTGGGGCAGGTAAGAGGTAATTTCTATCATGCCCAAATCATCCAGTTCACCCAGCACGTTTTGTGCAAACGTACCCCGGACAAACAAGATGGCTGCTATAAGTAATATTGTTTTTTTCATAATCATCTTTCTCCTATAATTACCGTAGCTTGTCCCAGACCCCTCATGAGTACGCGCGAGTCAATGGAATAATTCCTGCGCAGGAAAGTGGACAGATTCCGCGCCCACGTTCGGGTATCCAAGGCCCTTTCATTCTGATACAGCGGAATACGGACCTGCTCAAACGTCATGACGTTATCCGTAGCGTTCGAGAGGCTGAACCGGCCCTGAATGGTGTTATCGTATACCCAGTCTTCTATGATATCGGACAAGTAGGCTCCATCGTAATCCGAGTCCAGGTCTCCGTCAAACGAGTCAAAAACGGCTATGCGCAAGGATACTTCCCTGCCGTACGTAAACATATCGTCAAAATGATCTTGCAAGCGGTTGTTGAAATTGTCCAGATGAGCCAATACGGCTGTTTCCAGCAGTACCGGTACGGTTGCAGATGCGTTTTCCGGTCCGGTGCCCACACTCTCGGCTACTTGTTTGTTCGTATAGGCATCCAGAGCCCTCAAGATGAACGAAACGGATTGGAAGGGACCGCGTTTGTTGACGCTCCAGGTCAATTCCATAATGATATCGGCATTGGCTACCCTGCGCAATTGGTCCAGGGGTGATTCCCTCAATTCCGCACCACTCTTGCTGGTAGTTACCATATCTTCTGCCGCCAGGTTCTTGACGCTTTGCAAAGAGGCTTCCAGGTCTTTCAGCGGAAAGCCGCGTTCTCCCATCATGCCGGCGATTTTTGCGATGACCAGTTTCAGTTCGGTACTCCTGGCCATTGCCAGGTCGTAATCGGGCATGATTTGCCTGCGGCCCTGCACGTCGTATTCGTAGGTAAAACCGTTCTGATCGCACCAGTTCAAACTGGGTACCACCATGATGGTCGGCTTCTTGGCCTGGGCATAACTTGCGGCGGCGGATCCTGCAAGAAAGAGAAGCGCCAGCAAGAATGATATCGTCAACTGTTTGTATTTTTTCAAAATCATAATTGTACTGTTTAATTAAAACCCCGCGCCCAGTCCTCTTATGATACCGGCTTGTTCCAGGTATTTTCGCAAATCATTTTTGTGTACGGATACCACAACGCCCACTTTGTATTCGTTCCGGCTTATTCTAATGACATCGCCCGGGTCCACGCTGCCGTCACCGGAAATGGTTACGAAATTCAGGTAATATTTGTTGTCGAAAAATTCAGTAAAAAAGTCGCGTTGTGATCTTGATAAATCGTATTCCCTTACCATGGGCCGGGCGCTGTCTGATCCGGGAATACCTTTAAAAATCACAGCTTTAATGGCATCCGGCTTGGCGTTTTCCAAAGCCGTTTCGTAGTTTTTGCCGTAAGAGAATATTTTAAACAAGGTAGTACCTTCCAGGCCGGTTCTTACAAATTGGACTTCGTAATTGCCTATGGTAAACTCTTCTGTATCTTTTTTCTTCTTTTTTCTTTGCGCCATTGCATCTGTGGCAAATAATCCGGCAAAAAGCGTCAAAACCAAAATAATTCTAATTGCTTTCATAATAATTGTTTACGTATCGTCTGATGTTGTTTGGATGCACTTTCAATAAAATAGTAGCTTGTTTTTGCTTCAGTTTTCTACTGCCAATCCTGCCTTCCCTTTCTTTGGAGTGCTGTTTGATGAATTGTTTGTCTTTAATAATGTTTGACAGGATGGCCTGGTCTGATTGTTCATACATTCTTAACGCTTTGGGATTGGTCAGCAAAGGCGTGATGGTTACCGTTCCCCGGTACCCGTAGCGTATCAGCTCATCTACCAGTTTCATCTTGGCGTTATCTGACATAGACCGGCCTCCTTGTCCTCGGGAGCTGACTTCAAAGATCTCCCATCCACCCATTTCCGAATGGATGTGTGTAGTTTGTTTTTCAATGGCCCCGTGACTCATCTGTACGGTTTTACAGGAGGCCAGGAGCGCAAGGCTTACCAGTGTAATTGCAAAGTATCTCATAATTGTACCGTTTAAAATCCAAACACCCTAAGGCCTGCGGTTACGTAGAGTCCGCTGACGGCCGCATTATCGAAAAACCAGAAAATTCTGGGACCGGCATGAAGCTGGAAATATTTCCCCAGATTCAATCCACCCTTGATGCCCAGCACAATGCCCGCACTTTTGATATCCTTTGATTTGTATGCATAGCCGAATCCTCCGGAAGGCGCCAGGGTAAAGCGATTCAATTGGAGATCGTGTTTATACTCGGCGGTCATGAGGAACATATTGCCGTAGGAGAACGTTTGTGCAATACCCAGACCTATTACGGCACGGCTTCCTTTCCACATGCGCGTAATCTGCTCGGCCGTAAGTACAATGTACGATCCCGTATGCGCATCGGCGGTAACGCCCAGACCGGCGTCTACGCCCAGCATCAGTCCAAATTCCGGTTCTTCCGTTAAGGTCATGCCTATTCTGACACTGTTGGACGGAGCTTTGTAGAAAGTGGACAGTTCCGATTCGCCAGTTGTAACCTGCCTGTTATCAACGATGGTTTTGGCACGTACGTAACCTACTTTTTTCTCTTTCACTTCTCCCGTCCTGTCTTGTCTGAACTCTGTTACCTTAAACAAATGATCTATTTTGAGACCTTCTTTTTTCCCAATTTTTGCTCCTATGGGTGAAATGGAAAATACCGGAGTTTTCACTTTCAGGGATTCTTCTCTGCTTTCTACGCCAATGAGCGTGTTGGCAATAATCGTGTTTAAAGTTTCTTCCTGAATCTCTGCCTTGCTCTTTTTTTCTTCTTCCACCCGCAAGTGTCCTTCCGTGCTGTATACATGCCTGATGGGGAAATCGTAATTCATGAAAAAGTCCAGTTTTTCCTTGTCGTACCCTTCCCACCAAAACAAGTCCCAGAAACCACCCTGAAGCAACTCGCCCAAAGCTATATGAAAGAAAGACGCTTTGTAGGACGTGCGGTACTCATACTTTTTAGTTTCTTCATTTTGTTCCCGCTGAAAAGAGTAGGGTGCTATGACCATGAAATATACACGATCCAACATAGTCTCCAGACCGTATTGTTGCAGCAGGGAAACGCCTTCTTTTGCACTTTGAGAAATCAAATAGTCACGGTCGCTAGCGTTGTACATTCCCCTGCGGGCCAATTCCTCAATGGTAGGTACTCCCTTGGCATCAAAAAGAATTTTAGCCAATATTTTGTTGGCTACCTTTTGTTCTTTTATTGCTTCTTCCAGTACAGGTACAAGGGATTCTTCAAAGGGAGGGGCGCTCCTGTTGAGTTTGATGACTTTGTCTACAATGGTATTGTCATCGTACTTATCAGGTACTTTGATGTTGTCGAATACACTCTTAGTATAAGCAGTAGCAGGAGAAAACTCCACAAAATGAAAGGACAGGCTGTTCCTGCTGTAACCGGAAGTACTGACTTGCGTAGTCTGGGAAAACAACCCATACGTACTAACCAGAATAAAGACAAACGCCAATGCGTGTTTGAAAGTTTTTTCCATACAGAGTCATTTTTAGATATAGACGTAAAAGTAGGAAAAAAGATGCAATAAACACAGCCCCGTACCATCTCCCGGTAAACCCGGCAGGAAAGGAAAGGAGCAACACTTTTTGCAGCAGAGTGTAACATGCGGAAATACAAGCGATTACAACACAAGATTTCCGGTGGCAAGCTTCACCTCCGCCTTAGAAAGGCTTGTTTCCTTGTTTTTTGGGGAGGTAGTAAGTAGCGATTTTTGGGTGAAGGTGTTAATGTGCTGGCTGTCCGCCCGTTACAGCACTACGCCATTTTTTGGCACTTACTACCTCGGCAAGGAAATGCCGTTTTTCCCTGTTTTCAGAGGGAGGTAGTAAGTAGCGATTTTCGGCTGAAGATGTTAATGCGCTGCAAAACTGTCCGTTGCAGCACTACGCCACTTTGTGGTACTTACTACCTTCGGCCATAAAGCCCGTTTAATCGGGCAACTGGTTAGTGGTACTAACCGGTTGCATAAGATTGCCGTCCTTATCGTATAGAGCGATGACGGGCGTGTTATCCTGGTCCACGTAAATTTTTATACGGATCTTGCCGTCCGCGTCTCTGATAAAAAGACCTACATCCTTGTTGAAATCTTTTCCCAAGAACAGCCGGTCTTCCATAAGCAAACCATCGGCTTTCATTTCATTGTACAGTTTCAACCGAACGCTTGGGATCATGATATCCTGTAATTCTTCAAACCGTTCCATCCGTTCATGAAACATGTTGTCTTTGGGATAGTCCCACAATTGCAGCCCGTATTTTCTCAGTTTATTTTGGGTGTCTTCCATATACTGCAGCTGCATGATCTGGTCGTCCCCAAACTGGTCCACCGAGAGCACCAAACCGGCTTCTTTTTCATGCCCGTCGTATACCAAGCCTCCGCATTCATCGCCAAAGGTGTTGAAGAAGATAATGCCGGCAGGTCTTTCCCGCGGGGCTAATTCCTGCCCGCCTATGATGCCGGGATGTTGGCGGCTTTCATTGCTGATAACCATGCGTAACGCCCGGCCTGTTTCATCTACAATATTTATCCGCTTAACGGTCAGTTCATCCAAAGTTTCTGTTCTGTCTTTCAGACCGAAAGCCATCAGTACTACAGCCGCAAGGGCCAGGTGACTCAGCACTACGTAAAACGTAAGGAACCGGATTCTGCGTTGGAGTGTTGAAGTATTCATGATTGTATATGTATGTGCTATTGAACGATGTTAATATCACTCGGTAATTACACCAATAAACTCTGCAATTACAGAGAAGTTATCATCTTCTTCAATGATTATGTTTTTGTATTCAGGGTTTTTAGGTTTCAATATGATACGTTCATGTTGCCATTCGCCTGTTTCTTCGTCAAATACCTTCTCACTAATATAGGTCTTAATGGTATAGCTCCCGCTATTATCTGCATCATACAATCCTTCCTGTTGAACCAATACTATTTTATTGTTCCTTGACCCAATTACATTCGATCTAAATACGCAATAACTGCCGTCCGGAATTGTGGGCTCCATGGATTTTCCTTTTGCCTTAATTACGAACATATTACGATTTAATCGCCCAAATCCATCAACCTTTACCCAGCCTAATTCTTCAACATATTGTCCTTCGCCGAACATACCACAAGCTGCCTTAAGTGAATACAGAGGTAAAAAATCTATATATTTTACATTATCGTTGACGATGGCTTCAATTCTTGGAAGAAGAGATTGGGTTTCAGAAACGGAAACCTCTGGTAATTTGGGCGCCTTTGATTTAGTAACAGGGCTTGTAACCGCTAATTGATTAGCAAAATGGGCTCTTAAGGTCGGATCACAAAAATACACGTAGCAGCCTTTCATTCCTCTTGTCAGAAGAGTTCTATAGGTGTTTTTTATAATCTTATCAGCAGTCTCAGACGCTTTTACAGGATCTTGTTTGAACATGGTTTTTATACCGAAAATTGAACGGTCATTGGAAGATCTCTCGGTGACATCAGTAATAACCATATTATCCCTGTATTTTATATCCGTACCTACAATAACACCTACGTAATCTAGCTCAAGACCTTGACAAGTATGGATGCAGCCAATTTCTTTGATAGAATCAGGTGCAATGATCCAAGTACTTCCGTCTTTAGTTAGATTCCAACGCATTTTGAAATCGAACTCTGGGAAAACGATATCGTAGGCACTCGGATCTCTTTTACTTACCCAATCCCAACAATATCCTGCCACTAATCGGGACTTGTTATTTAATTCATTCTTTTTTTCGATTATTTGCTGCAACTCTTTAGGGCTATCTACAATCCTAAAATCAAACTCTTCTTCAGACAATTTAATATTTGCAGTATTCTTAATCTGAAGGGTGTTGTCCAGCCATGCAAGGTAACCATCTGAACCATTACATCTGAATTGAGATTTTAATTTTAGTTTTTGAACCAATGCGCCTTCTTGTCGCGCAAGTTGTTCAATTTTAGATGATTCTCCAATGTCCTTAATATGTATCTGTTGATCGTCATCAATGAAGAAAATGATAAACTTTGCAGCTCTGATAAGTTCTACTATTTGATTTTCCCCTCTATTCTGATATAAACCGCTTTTTAAATTCAGCCGATGGGCCTCGTCAACTATGAGTGTATCAAATATGTTTTCCTCAACATCACAATATTCTCCGCTGCCACCAAACAAATTATCAATCATTCTTCTCTTAAATGTCCCTGATAATTTTGCTTTATATACAGCACGAGGTGCTGCATTTTTTGATACATACCTTGTTACTTGACCTCTGTTGGTAAGTTCTGCCAACAAATTTATAGCAACAACACTTTTTCCGGTTCCCGGGCCTCCTTCAATGATAAGCACATATTTTTTATCAGACCGAGCTTTGGCTGCATAAGACAAGGCGGTTTCATAGACCTCTTTTTGTTCGTCAATCATAATGAATTCCTGGTTACCCGAAATCATTGACACGATGCTGTCAGCTAACTGCTTTGAGGGTCTTAGCCGACCGTTTTCAATTTTGTAAAGTATATCTTTTTGATCACCATACTTTACATATTTCTTTATGAAACTGTTCAACTTCAATGCATCTGGTCTTAAAAAAACCGGAGCTTTCTTTAAATGATAATTATAAAACGGATTAGTTATAACATCGTCAGGATTGTAATTATGAAGATATGCACAAGGTACAAGATTAATGTTGTCCTCCTGGACAGTTTGGTTATAGCTTTCTATAAGAGCAGCATACGACCATGCCTGGTATGAAGGGTGTACAGTTTCTGTTTCACCATATTGGAAGCGGGTTCGCACTATCGCATCTTTATCTGTCAGTTTTGCGGTGGACCACTGTTTTAATTCAATGATAATAACTTGTTCACGAAAATCTTGATCTAAACCCGTAATTATAAAATCAACTCGTTGCGAGGTAAGAGGGATTTGGAATTCAATTGAAATGCCGGCGTCATCGGCTATTTCCGGATCTCTGAGAACATGACTCATATACAACATTGAGTTGGTCCATGACAAGACTTCGTTAGGAGAAGTATATCTTCCAAGATGCTCGTAGAAGGCTGCTTCAATTTTTGTATCTATCTGATTGTTGATTACGTCAGCCAGGAAGCCTTCTTTTGTTGATTGGTAGACGATCATAAGTCAGTATATTTTTTTGCTGTTCCTTTTGATTTCTCAAGAGGATATTTAAGATTATTTACCTTAATCTTATCTTCAACAATTTGAAAAATATCCAGGTTAAACTTTTCGGCAATAAGAAATGCATAGGTTAGCACATCTGCTAATTCTTCTTTGAGGCGGTTAGTATCAATTTCTTCGATTTCCGATTCTTTCTTCCATAGGAATAATTCATTTAGTTCTGATGCTTCAAGCATTAGTGCTAAAGCAAGATTTCTGGCATCGTGGAACTGCTCCCAATCTCTGTCATTTCTAAAATCAATCAATTTTTTTATGACGTTTTCATATTTGTCTATAGAGTCGCACATGTATTCTAATGATTTAAGAGTCATGAAAAAGTAAAGATAAAGACAAAATTTTAAGATTAAAACATCATTAAAATTACAAGAAAAAATGTCTACGTCAATCCATTCTAAATTCAAGGTGGTAAGTCACATTGTTGTTCCAAAAGGATGTATGTTTTATATAATAAGAGAGTTAGCGGATATCTGTGAAATGGCTACACTTACCACCTTGAAATCCCGATGCACAGCACTGCTGCCTGCCGCGATGACAGACCGTGTGGCGCACCGGATCAGATCCGGCGCTTCAAAAAACTGACAAGAGCGAAGATTAAAGCCAGAGCTAAACCACCCCCGCCCACATAACATACGATGATCCAAAACGCCATTACGTAGTTTGCATCAGAGGCCAATATTGTCATAGCATTGTATTTTAATGCTTTAAAGATACAGTTTTTTTTTGATATAGTTTCTTGCAAAGGCCGTTATGGAATCTTGAGCCATCCGGCACTTTTTTCTTACCTTCGTACCTGTTTACCATTAACGAACCATTCAACTGTATTATGAAACATTCAAAACTGCTTTTCTTAGTACTTGCCGCATATGTTCTGGCAGGTACAAATCTGTTGTATGCACAAGGCTACCAAGTTCCACCCAAGGAAGTAGCCGATTTGATCCTGGCGCCGACAACGCCCGGTATCTCGTTCAGCCCGGTGAAAGACCGGTTTCTGATTGTTCACAGGGACAACATTCCGACTATTGCCGATTTGGCACAGGAGGAGTTGAGGCTGGCCGGAACGCGGGTGTTGGCGGCTACGAACGGTCCCAAGAATACGAACAAGATTGTGGGGTTCGAGATGCAGGCGCTGCCCGGAAAACAGGGCTCAGCGCAGACCGGTAAGCGGGGTAGCGCGACGGCAGACAGGAAGGGCATTGCGGAAGGACCTGTGACGGGCTTTCCACAGGATGTCAGCATCCTGACGTTTTCCTGGTCCCCCGATGGCAGGTATGTGGCCGTAGCCGTGGAAGAGGAAGACGGCATCCGCCTGTGGCTGATTGACGCGGATAACCTGCATGCGGCTCCACTAAGTGACAAGAAACTGAACATGTTCTTTGGTATGGGATCGTACCGCTGGGCACCCGACTCCCAATCGCTGCTGGTGTCGTTCGTTCCGGAAGACCGAGGACCGCAACCGGTGGAAAACGTACGTCAGGTGGCTCCTGTGGTACAGGAGAGCGACGGCAGTAAAAATCCCGTGCGTACGTACCAGGACTTGCTGACCGATGAATTTACGGAGCGGCAGTTCGATTACTTTGCTACCTCGGCTTTGGGTTTTATTCATGTGCCTTTGGGCAAGGTACGGATGTTGGGAAGGGAAGGCATTATTACCCGCACCTCGTTTTCGCCCGACGGCCGGTATGTAATGGTTACGAGCCTGCAGCGGCCGTATTCCTACGTGGTGACCTACAGCAGTTTCCCCACGGTGACGGAAATTATGGATATGGAAGGAAAGGTGGTTAAGGAATTGGATCGCACGGAGCTGCGGGAATTTGTGTACGCCGGAGTGAATTCTACATCGCCTAACCTGCGCTCTTTTGGCTGGAGGCCCGATAAACCGGCGGCTGTCTATTGGATTGAGCCGCTGGACGGAGGCAACGGTCGTACCAAAGTGGCCTACAGGGACAGGCTTATGGAGCTGGAGGCACCGTTTGAAGGACAGGCCGAGGAGCTTTACAAGAGCGTCCTTAGAATGGGACGTATTCTGTGGGGAGATGCTGCCAATACCTTCATCACGGAATCTGATCGCTCGGTACGCAAGAGCATCTGCTACCATGTGAATCTGCAGGACAAACAGACGATAAGCGTGTTGTACGATATCCATACGGAAGATTTGTACGGAGCCCCCGGTAGTCTGGTGATGGATCGCAATGATATGGACAGAAGTGTGGTGTACTCGCCCGACAACTACAAGACGGTGTATTTCAGCGGTCCCGGAAATTCTCCGCGCGGAGCGTATCCGTTTATTGACGCACATACCCTAAAGACCGGACAGAAACAACGTATCTGGCAGGCGCAAGATCCGTATTATGAAACGCCGTTTGAATACCTTGATCTGGCTGGTGGCACATTCATAGCCCGCCGTGAGTCCAATACCCAGGCACCCAATTACTACCTGGTACAATTGAAGAAGAACAAACCCGCCGGACAGGGAGCCCGTTTTACGCAACTGACAACCTTTGCCGATCCGTATCCGTCCATGCAGGGAGTAACGAAACAGGTAGTGGAGTATACACGTGCCGATGGGGTCAAACTGAGCGGTACGTTGTACCTGCCGGCCGGTTACAAGAAAGAAGACGGACCGCTTCCGGCCTTTATCTGGGCGTATCCCACGGAATACAAGAGCAGCGACAACGCCGGCCAGCGGAGCGATGCTCCCAACCAGTTTACCCGGTACACGCGCACCTCGCCCATCATGTGGGTGGCAGCCGGGTATGCCGTGCTAAATGATGCCTCGTTCCCCATCATTGGCGAGGGAGATAAAGAACCGAACGATACGTACGTAGAGCAGCTGGTTGCCAACGCCCGGGCTGCCGTGGATGTATTGGTGGATATGGGCGTAGCCGATAAAAACCGCATTGCCGTGGGAGGCCATTCCTATGGAGCCTTTATGACGGCCAACCTGCTGGCCAACTGCGATTTGTTTGCGGCCGGTATAGCCCGCAGCGGAGCGTACAACAGGACACTGACACCATTTGGTTTCCAGAACGAGACGAGAACCTTCTGGGAAGCTCCGGAAGTGTATCTGGACATGTCGCCTTTTGTGCACGCTCATAAGCTGAAAACACCCATTTTGCTTATCCATGGGCTGGCCGACAACAACTCCGGCACGTTTACCATGCAGAGCGAGCGGTTGTTCAGTGCCCTGAAAGGTAACGGAGGTATTGCCCGTCTGGTGTTGCTGCCTTACGAAAGCCACGGCTATGCAGCCAAAGAATCGCTGCTGCACCAGGCGTGGGAAACGTGGGTTTGGATGGAAAAATACGTGAAAAACAGAGGATTATAATACAAAAGCGGCTCCCTATTGAAAGGGGACCGCTTTTTCCAAAGAATCTACTGCCCGAATAGTGGGATCAAATTCTCCCGGTTTTCTGTAATCGGGTGTTTTCGTATCGTTTTCCGGATCTTCAGGACCCAGACAACCGGTAAAGGCTGTAAGTGATACTAACATTATGATGAGAAAAGATTTTTTCATATTTGCAAATATACAAAAATCGGCAGAATGAAAAGATTGCAAAAATACGGCATAGACGGTTTTGTGCTGGCGTTGGTAGGTTCTATCATACTGGCATATTTTCTGCCACAACCCGGTGTGTACCAAGGAGTGGTAAGTTTGCCCAAGGTGGCCAATTACGGGATTGCTCTCATCTTTTTCTTCTACGGATTGAAACTCAGTCCCAAAGAAATGAAAGAAGGGCTGGCAAACTGGCAGCTGCATACAGTCATTCAGGCAGTTACGTTCCTGGTGTTTCCGGTCGTTGTGCTGTTGGCCAGGGTAGTGGCAGGTGGCACGTGGGATTCGTTATTCTGGGTTGGTACTTTCTTCCTGGCCGCTTTGCCTTCCACCGTATCGTCTTCTGTGGTGATGGTGTCCATGGCCCGGGGAAATGTGCCTGCAGCCATTTTCAATGCCTCGGTGTCCAGCCTGGCCGGAGTTTTTATCACGCCCATCTGGATGGGCGCCGTATTGTCTACGGCAACGGCAGGCGTGAATACAGGCCATGCCATATTGGAGCTGTCTGTGCAGGTGCTGCTGCCTGTTTTTCTGGGGATGCTCCTGCACAAACGCTTTGGAGCATGGGCTTTGAAAAATGCACGATGGCTGAAACTGTACGACCAGACCGTCATCCTGCTCATCGTCTACGTATCTTTTTGTGAATCGTTCGCAGGACGCATGTTTCAGGGACAGACCTTTGGTAGCCTGCTGTTGCTCTCGGCAGCCATGCTGGCGTTGTTTTTTGCAGTATACGGGCTGACAGCCCTTTTTTCCAAAGCCTTCCGCTTCAACGGTCCCGATACCACGGCCGCTTTGTTTTGCGGATCTAAAAAATCGTTGGTGCACGGCACGGTAATGGCTAAGGTCCTTTTCCCCGGAACTGCTTCCGTAGGCGTTATCCTACTGCCGCTGATGATTTTCCACACCCTGCAGCTGATTGTGGTGAGCATGATAGTGCATCGCAGAAACAATTGATGCGACGAATTTGTGCGTTATTCGTCGCAAATTTTGCAACGCTTATCTAAGAATTAAACCCGATTGCAGTTCTGTGATGCTGTACCAATGATTCTGTGTTGCAGAATTCCAGGATGTTATCAAAATCTACGGACGTGCCGTGGATGATTTCGTGGATCTCGTTCTTTCTTACGATGTTGTTTATCTGGCCTCCCGAGAAATCAAAACGGATGGCCAGGGATTCGCATTGCGCAGGGGAAAGGGCAGGCATTTTTGATTTCCATATTTTCTTTTTTACTTCCGGACCGGGGGTTTTGAATTCGATTTTAAACAAAAAACGCCTTTCAAAAGCCGGGTCCATGTTGCTTACCAGGTTGGTGGTCGCCATGAAGAGGCCTTCAAAATGCTCCAGTTCCTCCAGGATGATGTTTTGTATGGCGTTTTCCGTCTGGGCCACGTTGGAGCGCCGGACGTCGGTGCGTTTTGAGATGATGGCATCGGCTTCGTTAAAGAGCAGTACCGGGATGCGCTCGCTTCTTTGGGCATACGCCTTGTAATCGGTAAAAATGCGTTTGATGATCCGCTCGCTCTCTCCAAAGAACATGGACTTTGACTGGCTGATGTCCACCTTAAAGATTTCCCGGTTGCTTTCTCTGGCAAATTGCAGGACGGCCTCTGTTTTCCCGGTGCCGGGCAGGCCATGAAACAACACGGTGATACCTTGGGGCAACCCTTTGCTTTGCAGCCTGTTCCGAATTTCAGACAGCTTTTCCTCTTCCAGGAGAGCTTTCAGCATCTCCAGCTGTTTGGCCTCGGCTTGGTTGAAAAAAAGAGCGACCGGAGGAATGGCGGCCGGTTCAAGGATGTTTCCCCTTTTCCTACCGGCGTGGAGCACGATGCCCGAATCCCTCAGGATATGTGCCGAGTGGGCGGTCAGCTTCAGGCCTGCGTCGTTGAAAAAACCGGCCTCGGCAATTTCAAGAAGATCATGGACCATCAAATCGTTTTCTTTGGACAGGAGTGTCTGCATGTAGTTGATTTTGGCCGGGGCGTTGTCAAAGATGCCTCCCAGAGCTGTTTCCAGGTCAACAGCATCGCTGCCGTTCAAGGTTTTCCATATGACGTATAGGAATAGAAAGGTATCTTCCGGACTAAAACGGTAATCATGGACCTTTTTGATGAGGGGATAATGCAGGTTGGATCGGAGTAGTTCTTGTATTTTAACAAACAGAAAATAGGTAGAAATGGCTTGTTCTGCACGCTGTAACCCCAGCAGATAAAACTTTTCCAGCAGTCCGATAACAGTTTCTTGCTCTGGTTTTGGAATTTCCGGCAAAGGCTTGTTACCCAAAACCGCCTGCACGACCATGTTGTCAAATACAATGGAGTCGTTTGGAGAAGGTACGCCTGTCATAAGGCAGGCACCTTGTTGCTGAAGAATTCCCCGTGAAAACAGAACCTCAAAATGCCTATTGTATTCCAGCAGGGTCATGGGATTGCAGTTGAAATGTGCTATCAGATCCAGCAGAGTGACGTTTTCCTCTGTGAAGTTAAGCGAAAACAACACGGCTATAAGCAAAGCCTGCTCCCGGGTTACCCGGAAATAGGAGGCGATGGTTTCAAGCTGGGGAGCTGCCACTTTGTAAAAGTCTTCTGTCAATTTGTTGTTTTTCGACTTCTCAAATATGGTACCCATACATTGTAGTACACCGGTTGTAATACGCTCTTCCATATAGTAATAGTATTTGTAGGAAAACAAAAATAGGGTATCGGTACGCCAAACAATGACGTAGCGAATGGGTCTGTATTTAATTTGTAAAAAAGTTTAGATTTATTCGCCACTCTGCAAAATCGAATTGGACACGCTTCATTCTTGCTTGCAATCTTTCTACACGGATCATAGGTTAGCGTGAATTGCAAAAGAAAGACAATCATCCACTTGATTAAAATTTTAAGTATCTTTGTACTATGTCAAGTGTTGAGATAAAAAATATTATCCTGGAATCTCTGAAACAGTATAACCCGCTGTTTATTGGTTTATTTGGCTCCTATGCAAGGGACGAACAGACTACTAATAGTGATATTGACATCCTTGTATCTTTTCAAAACGGAATTTCTTTGTTGAAACTTATACGATTAGAGAATGAACTATCTGTGAGGCTTGGACGCAAAGTTGATCTGGTTACTGAAGGAGCGATTAAAAATAAGCGTATAAAAGACAATATCTCAAATGACCTTCAAATAATCTTTCAGGCATGAAGGATGATATGGTATTCATAGAACACATTTTGTTTTGCATTAGAAAAATTCAGGATTACACAGGAAACCTGACTGAAAAAGACTTTAAGAATAATGAACTTATTCAGGATGCAGTTATTCGGAATATTGAAATAATTGGAGAGGCAACTAAGAAAATTTCAAAGGATTTAAAATCACAATATCCGGACATTCCCTGGAAAGAGATGTCTGGAATGAGAGATAAGCTAATACATGATTATTTTGGGGTCGATGTTGATGTTGTATGGAAAACGGTCAATGATGATATTCCTTTTCTCAAGTCATTAATTGAAACTATAGATAAATAAGCAACTCATAGCCGCAGACGTTAGCACCAAGTGTAGGAAACTGTAAACACTAAGTACAATGATTTCGGGAACAAGAGTGCAGTGACTGTTGTAATTGTATCTTAGCGAAAATCTTTGACAAGGTTACCGACTATCGACGGGAATATCCAATTTGTAAAAAATAGCTTACATTTATAGTCAAAAAGGTGGAGTCCGGAACCCACCAAAAAAAACGGGGCGTATTCCGAAAAGCCTTACGAGTAGGTAGTATTAAAAGGTACTGTTATGAGAACGTTTCTTTCTTTGGCGATCACTATTTTAGTTATTGTATCACTGTGGAAGATTTTTGAAAAAGCGAACAAACCCGGCTGGGCTTGCCTGATTCCCATTTATAACATTCTTGTTCTTTTGGAGATTATTGGAAAACCATGGTGGTGGTTATTGTTATTCCTGATTCCGGTTGTTAACATCGTGTTCTTGGTATGGACCTTTAACTTGTTATCAAAGAGTTTTGGTAAAAATGAAGGATTTACGGTTGGATTGATTTTCCTGCCCTTCATATTTTTTCCCATACTGGGCTTTGGTGATGAAACATACAACGGACCTGCAGGAATGAATTAAAAAAAATAATCATTTTAAATATTATCTGTTATGGGAAAAATTAAAACTTTAAGTAAAATACTTTTTGTTTTTGTAGGTATTTTACTGCTGACAACATCTTGTGATTGGATATTCGGTGACCCGAGCGAATTAACCGAAGATGTTCACAATATTATTCCTTCCGATATTTTAGAAGAATTCAAAAATCTTGGTATTGAAATCCATGGAGGAAAAAAACCGCCAAAAATTGAAGGGACATATAAAATTTCGCCTTGCGTTTTGGTGAAAAGCAATTTTTCTGACACTTATTCTGTTGGTTATGTATTCACGGATAAAGTAATTACTTTTTCCAGACAGAATAATGCCAAATTGACGGTTGTTTGTGATTATGTTCAGGGTCAGGAAAAAGGAGATGGAATAGGTTCTTTTATTACGGGGAATGGGAATAAATTTTCTATCTATTCAGAAATAAATGGCACATTACACGATGAACCGTTTAAGAGTGTATTTATTTATTCCGGGGAAATTTCTACAGATGGAATAATAAATTACCATGAAGCTCTTATGGTGACTATGGAGAACAGGTATACAATAAGAAGAGGCCAAGGCCGTTTGTTTAAAGACAGCGATGGGTTGGCAGAAAAAACCACTCAAACACGTTTGCAAGACATGATGGAAATTTCTACCGAAGAACAAAAACCGGAGGCCTTAACTAATACGCAAAAAGCCTATTAGCCTAAAACAAGGAATCAAATAATCAGGCCTGTTATTGCGATTACATTCAAAATAACAGGCCTGATTTATGGATTAAAAATTAAATTGATTAAAGATGTCGAGGAGTTGTTGTTTTGATTTTTCCGGCATAGCGGTAATTTGCATAAAAGCATCCTTTGTCTTAAGCTCTAACAACAATACGCTCACGGGAGTTGAAGTATCTGTTTCGTCATCGTATACGACATCTTGTAAGAATGCCATACGTTTTCCGTTATGTGTAAAATATTCGATACCGTGATCGGCAAAATCTTCACGCCAATTGGCATAGTTTTGTAGGGATTTAGCCATTATCCATATAATATTCTTCTCATCTTTCATCCACGAAGCCGAATATTCGCCGCCGGAGGCGTCATGCATGGCAAACAAATAACCTAATTTACGACGTACACGATCGCTCTCGTTCCTGAATTTATCAAAGGATATTCCTGACGGATACATCAATCCCTGTTCTTCTTCCATTTGTTCGTCAAAATCTTCTATGCCGCTAACTTCAGCGCTTACATCTTCCAGAATGGCATCTGCGGGTGGTGTAAATTTTGAAGCAGGAATACGTATGCTTTCTTCAAAGGAAACGGCTTCTTCTCTTTCTTCCTGCTGTCCTATTTTAGCATACGAGCGCAATGTAACTCCTTTATAAACATGCACTGTAGCCCCCATTACCTGACCTACATCGCAGGTACGGCCCAAAACCTTTTCGCTCTTTTTGGTTACGTTGCCGCCGAGCCCTTTGAACAGACTTTCGCTGAGTTGCTCCATTTCTCTGTCGTTCAACCCGCTGCCTAGCAAAGAGAAGTCGGGAACGGCATTTTTATGCACTTTAGTTCCCTGCATAGTTTCCATGTTCACGTTATAGTAGTAGGTACCATCAGAGATTGCAAGCGAATGATTGTCAACCACTGTTGTACCAAAAAGCGTCTTAACCGTTTGGCTGCTTTTAATTTCTTCGCGGTATTTTTCCCCGTAATCGTCCCACCAAAGCGATTTGGTGCCGACAGTCAGTCCTGATAGTTTATATTCCACATGGCCCGATTGTACCTGAAACCGCTTTTGGTATTCGTATGTGGATTGCGCTGTTGCAATTATTGCAAAACAAGATATGATGATGAGTATTGACAATTTTTTCATGTTGTGTGAATGCTATGTTAATAATACTGTTTTAGAGTTTAACAAACTCAACCCTTCTGTTCTGGGCTTTGCCTTCGGGCGTGTTGTTATCGGTCATCGGTTTGCTTTCGCCCCAGCCTTTGCTGGTGAGCCTGTCGGCTGATATGCCGAGTTTAATAAGCTCATTACGTACGGCTGCTGCGCGTTTTTCCGAGAGGGTTTGATTGAAGTCATCGCTGCCGTCGCTGTCGGTGTGTCCTTCCACGCTGAAACGCCAGTCGGGGTTGTCTTGCATCATTTTCACCACATAATTAAGGGTTCCTGCACTTTCAGGCTTAAGAGTGGCTTTGTTTACATCGAATTTAATCCCTGTGGTAACAAACTTGCCGTCAGTAAGCACCTTATCATACAATGGTACAGCACCTTTGGCTATGCGTACGTTTTTAATAAACACATTGCCATCCTTTCTGGCTTGATTATACCCGATTGTTATACCGGTAGGATTCTCTGTAATATTGGGAATGTTCAGCAGGCGTGTGTCGTTCATATAGACTTTCATTGCCCTTTGGTTAAATGAAATAGCTATATGTCGCCAGTGCGAATTTTCCATGTCTCTGTTGGAATGTTTTGTGTTATCCAGCTGTTTGCTGATGTCCGTATGACCGTATTTTGCACTGTTTACATTAAGCCACAAGAAACAATCCTTCGGTCTTTTCTGCAATTTATTTTTGGCGTCGTAAAAATAGAGCCAATAGTTGCCGGTTTTCCCTTTTTCAAAATAGGCATCAAATTCTACGGTAAATTCATCGGGCAGATAATCGGCAGAAGTTTCCTTTAATAAAGGAACAATTCCGTTTGGGAAATTCCCCGTCTGTAGAAAATAAATAACATTTTCGCCGTTAAAATTGGCATTTTCTATCGTTCCGCTTACTAAATCCCATTTGCTTGGGAATTCGCCGTTTTGTTCGCCTTCCTGATTGTCTTCAAAAATTATTTCTGTGCCGGGCACAAAATCGTATTTTGACCATGTGAGCACAGATTGCTGCTGCTGCTGCTGTTGCTGTTGCTGCTGTTGCTGCTGTTGCTGCTGTTGGACGTTGGTTGGTTCTTCTTTGACAGTTTTCTCAACTTTGTTACCGGACGTCGCTTTTGCGTCTTTTTCATCGCCTTTGAACGCGTTATCTATACTTTCTTCGGCTTTGTCAAAGGCTTTGTCAATACCTTTATTGATCCTTTTTTCGGTGCGTTGTTCTGCTTCGCGTTCAATTTTTTGTTTGGCTTTCTTTGCCATTTTCTCCAAGAACTGTGCATTTGCAGTTACTGTAAAGGATAAACAGACAACGCATGCCAGGAATAATCTTATCATTTTCATACTAATAAAAAAATTTTCGCAAAGGAACATTATATAAAAAGAATGAATATGTAAAAAGGCGACAAAAGACCACTTGTTAGGATTCGAAGAATAGGGTAGAGAAACTATTTTTCAGTAGTAGATATTGCTTTGGCGTTACACCTGAAAAACGGGTAAAATCTTTGGTAAAATGAGCGAAGTCATAGTAGAAACCGCTGAGTTGCATCTCGTGCCATTTCATTTCAGGATTGTTGTACAGCAGTTTCATGATGTATTTATGGCGTAGTATTTGGCAATACAATTTTGGAGGAACTCCGATTACTTCATGGAAATAGCGCTGCAACGAACGAACAGAAACGTTATTATCCAAAAAATCAGTACATTTTATCAACCCGTTTTCGGCTTCTATTTTGTCTGCGAGCCTATCAAAATAGGGTAGTGTTTTTATTTTTTTGTTTTGAAACGTAAGTAACAGGGTTTCTATTGCGTTAATTCCGTTTTCTATTCCGTCATTTTTAAGTATTTGAGAAATACGGTTAACATTTTCCTGGCCAAAGAAGAGTCGGCTCTCCATTCCGCTGTTCATAAAGCCGTAAGGTGAAATGCCGAGGAGGTTATACAGCCCGTAGGGTGTAAAGTTTACACTTAACATCTTCGTGGTGCGAGAAGGATACAGCAGGATATGACGGCTGCATTGTCCTATAAACAGCGATTGGCTGGTAAAATGAATGTCTTGGTAAAAATTTGTACTACTGCCAAAATGAAATTGCAGCACGGGGAAACCGACGGGCGGTACTCTGAGTGCCCTATTTTCCTGCTGCCAGGAACTAAAATCCAACACATAATAGTGCTTGATGTACGGAGCAAGTTGCGGGTGTGGCAGTAATAATTGAGCTTTCATAATTATAATGGTACCCTAACATCAAAAATAGTAATAAACTGATTCAAAACTGCATCCGGATTTGCCAAAATACTTATTGATGTCAGGTAAATGTCGGGTAAAAGTAGTATGATTATAACATAAGAATTACGATTTTTGTAAAAAAGGAGTTATGACTATAGGACAATTTATAAGAGAGACAAGACTGAAAAGAGGTATGACGCAAGAAGAACTGGCCGCTAAAACTGATATCAGCGTCAGAACCATCCAACGCATTGAGAACGGAGAAGTCGATCCAAGGACATTTACGTTACATACTTTAGCATCTGCTTTGGACATCGATTATGAAGAATTTTTAAAATATGGCAAGGACGAATCTACACTTGAACAATCCCGAAAGAACATTATTTGGCTGGCTTTATTACATGTAAGCGGTTTATTTATCTTTCTGATACCTCCGATAATAATTTGGGTATGGCAAAAGGACAAGGTTCCAAATATTAGAGAACATGCAATTGATGTTGTTAATTTTCAATTAAGTATGTTGATATACCTTATTCCTTCCGGCTTATTGACAATGGTAGTAATAGGACTTCCAATTGTTATCTTGTTAGGTGTTTTCAGTACAACAGTAATTCTAATAAATACTATTAAAGTTATTAACCATCAACACTACAAGTACCCATTGACAATAAAAATATTAAAATGAGAAGATTGAAAGTATACGCAAAGACTTTTGCCTTCTTACTAATCGCAGAAATTATTTCTATACTTCTTGTGATTCTCATGTGGCAATTCCCCGGTTTAAAATTTTTAAATCCGATTAACCAAATTACATTATTGGGGCCGGCATTAGCCGCTTTTTTAATGACTTTTTTGAGTAAAAACAAATCGTTACGGAATTTAAGATTTAGCAGAATAAATATCCATGTCTTATATGTGATTCTGATTTATCTTCTATATGTAGCTATTGTGGCCATAATACAAATACTATTGGGGAATATTAGTTTTCATATAGGGTCAAATGTTTTTGAGATTTATGGGGAGGCGGTTGGTTTTAAAAGTTTTATCATTAAAGCAGGACTGCTGACCATACTTTTTTCCGGATTTGGCGAAGAAATTGGTTGGAGAGGTTATTTGTTTGACGAATTGAAGGGACTGCCTTATTTAGAAATGACAATTTTGTTGAATGTGATTTGGGCTTTGTGGCATTTACCTATGTTTTTCTTCGGAATGGGTCACGGCAATGTATTTGTCAGTTTTACCTTATTTGTCATTATGTGCATTGAGTTTGGGATTATCCTGAATTATATCCGGATGAAAACCAACTCTGTTTTTGGTGCCATATTGGTTCATCCAATAGCTAATATCAGTGGATAGATACTTATGGGATTTACTAAGATAGAAAATGAATTTTGGGCTGCCCATCCGAATATTATAGCCATAATAATACTCATCCCTTTTGCTTTTTATTATTACCGGAAAGGACGAACTATCTATTATAATTTAAGTAACGACGCACTACCTTGAAGGTAAAATGCCTAAAACGCATTAACATACACGCATTTATTTATCTCTTCAAACATCTGCTCTGTTTTTGCTTTGTCTTTATAGTTGATGATTGTCTTGGTCTTATTGATTGTAGTAATGATCAAGTACGGGGCGTTGTCAGAATGGATAAGTAGCCGTGTCTTCCCAAATGTATCCAGGTCAAAGAATCCTTTTTTAACGGCTCCGGAGCTGAAGCCGTTGGTGCGCGTTTTAATGGCTGGAATGGTGTCCGACAGTTCAA
Source organism: Bacteroidales bacterium (assembly GCA_049652385.1). Classification (GTDB taxonomy): domain Bacteria; phylum Bacteroidota; class Bacteroidia; order Bacteroidales; family UBA932; genus DMER64. The sequence continues at coordinate 400,328 of JBASDX010000008.1, forward strand.
TGCTTTCAATTTCAGAAACAGGCAGTATAAATCCGTACATCCCGGTAAATTTGATATGACCGTTGGTGATTAGTGCTTTTGATGGAATGTATCCATACGTCATGAGTCCGACTACTAAAGCCATTACAACTCCAAGAATAAAATAAATGAATCTTGTTTTTTTGGTATTGGTCTTATTATGATCAAATCTTTGTGCATATATCAGCATAATGATCATGCCAATGATGGTGGCAATCAGTATCATTGAATTAGCTATTGCGCTGCATCCAAGCCATTTGAAGACATAATATCCGGTAATAATTGACAATCCAATAATGATAAAACTGTTTCGCATAAATGTTGATAGCCCTTCAATATCAACATGTTTCTTCTTGTCTTCAGACATCGTGTTGTATCCGGCTATCAGATTGGGGAAAGATTTAATGAGAAACCCCACGCCAATCATAAAGATTCCTGTGATTATATGAATGATACCCATGGGCAGTCGGTTATGTTTTAAAGTTACCACTTATATCTCATATGGCAAGACGCAGTTGTAGTATCTGAAAAAAACATAACTTTACCTTGTGATGATTTGAAGATGGAACAAGACCAAAGAATAAAACAGATTCACCGTGTTACCCTTCAGGGGTCATTCATAAACTTCATACTGACAGTAGGAAAGCTTATAGCAGGGATAGTGGGCAGTAGTACGGCTATGATAGCAGACGCCATCCATTCGCTGTCGGATTTTATTACGGATGTCATTGTCCTTGTTTTTATTAAAATATCCGGTAAAGAGGAGGATGAGGATCATCATTACGGGCATGGGAAGTTTGAAACGTTTGCCACGATGCTGATCAGTTTTGCCTTGATGATCGTTGGGTTTGGCATTTTGTATACGGGGGCGGTTAAAATAATTGATTCGTTACGTGGACAACCCATTGAAAAACCCGGGGTTATAGCTCTTTATGCGGCCCTTGTTTCCATAGTCTTCAAAGAAGGACTTTTTTGGTATACAAAAATTCAAGGGAGGAAATTGAATAGCCAAACGATGATTGCCAATGCCTGGCATCATAGGACCGATGCTTTTTCATCAATCGGTACAGCTATAGGAATTGCGGGAGCCATATTTTTAGGAGATAGTTGGCGTATACTTGATCCCATTGCAGGTGTAATGGTAAGCTTTTTTATTTTGAAGGTAGCCTGGGATATTGCAAAACCCAGCATAAACGAACTGCTTGACAGTGCTCTTCCGGATGCAACAATACATGAGCTGGAACAGATTATCGCTCACACAAAAGGTGTTGATTATTTCCATAATCTGAAAACCAGGAAAATAGGAGCAGATATTTCAGTAGAAGTGCACATAAAAGTTGATAAAAACATGACGGTCGAGGCATCTCATCACATAGCAACCGAAATAGAAATAGCCATCAGACAACGTTTTGGAGAGCGTGCCCATGTAATCGTACACGTTGAACCGTCATGTAACGCGTAAAAATTGCGGGGTTCCAAAAAAACTTTACTTTTGCAAGATGTTTCACGGAGTGTCCGTTATGGTGAAAAGAAAACACATTGCCAGCGCCTTTCTTGCAGTACTATTTCTGGCGTACTACGCTAACATTTGTTTCTTTTACCACAACCACGAGGTAGATGGCGTAACGGTAGCTCACTCGCATTTTCCCACAAATTCTTCCGGTAAGGCACATACGCATACAGAAAACGCATTGGAACTGATCGCCAAGCTTTCAGTTTTTCAGACGTTTGCCATTGTGCTTGTACTGGCGGGATTGACGCCGTTTCTATTTCCTGCGGCCGTTATCAAAATGTGTGGAGAAAAGAAAACCATTTCTGTTATCAATCGGGGCGTCTGTCTGAGAGCCCCTCCGCTGCTGCCTGCTCTCTAGGCAAGGACCTTTGGGTCCCCAAAAACAGAAGTTTCACATTTAATCATTGATATATTGTACCATGAATACAATACTTAAACAAAGTATAGGGGGCATCGTGTTGCTGGGTTTGGCTCTATTGGGGGTTTCCTGTAACCGCCAACAAGAAAAAGAACAGGAAGATATTGTGGTAAAAGGAGATACGGTGTACGTGGCCGAAGGTTCCGCAACGTGCTCTAAACTGGTGGCGGAAACGGTCACCTGCAGCGATTACAGTTCCGAATACAGTGTAACCGGTGTGGTTAAGCCCGTGCCGGGTACGATGGCGGAAGTGGCGCCTCCGTTTGAAGGACGTATAACGAAAGCCTCGGTGCAGCTTGGGCAGAAAATTCGGGCCGGTACGCCGGTGTTTGAAATGCACTCGGCCGATTTTTACCAGGCCGCAAAAGAGTATTTCCAGACCGCTCAAGCCAAAGAAGTAAAAGAGTCTAACGTGAAGCGCCAGCGCAACCTGGTGCAAAACGGAGTGGGTGTGTTAAGGGAACTGGAAGAAGCCGAACTGGAATATCAGATAGCCGTTACCGATTTGGAAAATGCAGCGTCTTTTTTGCGGATGTTTCATATTGAACCCGCTACACTGCAGATGGGTCAGCCGTTGAAAGTGGTCTCGCCCATAGGAGGAGAAGTAGTTGAAAATAAAGTAGTTATTGGACAGTACGTAAAAGACGAGGAAGAACCGCTGGTGGTGGTAGCCAATCTGGAACGGGTGCGTGTCGTGGCCGAGGTGAAAGAGCGGTACTTGCAGTTGATCAATTCCGACGATAAAGTGGAAATACACACCGATGCGTATCCCGAACAAGCGTTTGGAGGAACCATTTCTTACGTTGGAAAACTTCTGGACGAAGAAACGCGCTCGGTACAAGTATTTGTGGAGTGTGATAACAAAGAAGGATTGCTGCGTCCCGGGATGTTTGCCAGGGTACGTTTTATCAACCGGCCCAAACGCTCTGTAGTAGTACCGGCTACGGCCGTTCTGCAAGGCAAACAGAGTGCCTACGTGTTGGTGCGGGTGGCGGAAAGGGTATTTGTCAAAAGGCCCGTGACAGCCGTTACGGCCAATGGAAAGGAAGTGCTTATCACGGAAGGATTGGCCCCTGAAGAAGTCGTAGTCACAAAAGGCGGTATTTACTTAATTACAGATTGAGCATGAAAAAATTCATTACCCTGCTCATTGAGCGCCGGTGGCTGATGGCTGCCGCGTTTGTGATTGTGGCTTTGTTTGGGATGTACGCTTGGTCCAATTTGTCCATAGATGCGTATCCGGACATTGCCGACGTGACGGTGCAGGTGGTGACCCAGGTACCGGGTCTGGCTGCCGAAGAAATGGAACAACAGATTACCATCCCGTTGGAAAGAGAATTGAACGGCATATCCAACCTGCACGTGATGCGCAGCAAAAACACGTTTGGGCTTTCCATCATCATGTTGGTATTTGACGATAAAGAAGACGATTACTGGGCCCGTCAACGTGTGCAGGAGCGTATCAACAACGTAGAGTTGCCTTACGGTGCGCAACCGGAATTGAACCCCTTGACCTCTCCCACAGGAGAAGTCTACAGGTATATTTTAAAAAGCGATAACCATACGTTACGGGAACTGACAGACCTGCACCATTGGGTAATCATCCCGCGTTTGCGCCAGATAAGCGGCATAGCCGATGTGAGCAACGTAGGCGGTATAACCACGCAGTTTCAGATAGAGGTTGACCCGGATAAATTGCAGGAATACGACTTGTCGTTGTCCCAGGTCATTGAAACGATTGAAGACAACAACGCCAACGCCGGCGGCAGCATGATTGTGCGCGGTGACTTGAGCTATGTGGTCCGTGGCATAGGCCTGATAAAAGACTTGAACGATTTGGGACACATAGTCATTAAGACGGTAAACGGAACGCCTGTCTTCTTAAGCGACGTGGGAGAACTCAAGTATGGAAACCTGGAGCGCAAAGGCGTTTTTGGCTATACGGAAGGCGATTACGATTGTTCAGACGGGGTAGAAGGCATTATCCAAATGCTGCGGCACGAGAACCCGTCTAAAGTGCTGAAAGAAGTACGTCAGGTAGTGGAGGAGCTGAATACGGACATTTTGCCCGATGGGGTGTATATGCACACGTTCATGGACAGGACCGATTTGGTGGACGCTACGCTGCATACGGTATCGCATACGCTGCTCTTTGGCATTGTGCTGGTAGTGGCCGTGTTGATTATTTTCCTGGGCAGCTGGCGCGGAGCCTTCATTGTGGCCGTAACCATCCCGTTGTCTATGTTGATAGCTTTTATCCTCATGTACGTAACGGATGTGCCGGCCAATCTGTTGTCGCTCGGAGCCATAGACTTTGGTATCCTGGTAGACGGGGCTATTGTGATGATGGAGACCATCCTCAAGAAACGGGAAGACGACCCGCAGGCACCGCTGGACGAGCAGACCGTTGTCCGGCGGGTGATGGAAGTGGCCAAACCCATATTCTTTGCCACGCTCATTATCATAGTGGCCTACCTGCCGCTTTTTGCTTTTGAGCGGATAGAAAAGAAACTCTTTACGCCCATGGCTTTCACTGTGGGCTATGCGTTGCTGGGTGCTTTGGCCGTCGCCTTGCTGCTCATTCCGGGGATGGCGTTTGCCGTGTACCGCAAACCCATGAAAGTGTACCACAACAAATGGCTGGAGAAACTTTCTGCAAGCTACAAACGCCATACGGCACGCATGCTGGAGCGTCCCGGGCGGGTCTTCCTGCCGCTGGCAGTGGTGTTGGGGGCAGCCATTATCCTGAGTATCACCGTTGGGAAAGACTTTTTACCTCCGCTCGACGAAGGCGGTATTTGGGTACAGGTGCAGATACCTCCGGGGCTTTCCCTGGACAAAGCCAGGGAAATGAGTGAGGAGCTGCGGCACCACCTGGCCTCCTACGAAGAAGTGACGTACGTGATGTCGCAAACGGGCCGGGACGATGAAGGGGCCGAGTCGTTCTCCATATCGCACGTGGAATACTCCATAGGGCTGAAGCCTTACAAACAATGGAAACGAGGCCGCCGTAAAACGGACCTGATCAATGACATGGCCGTGTCCATCGATAAAATGCCCGGCTATACGGTAGGCTTTTCGCAGCCCATCATAGATATGGTGATGGATCAAATAGCCGGAACGCACAGCGACCTGGCCATCAAGGTGTACGGAGAAGACCTGGATGAAACGCGGCGTATTGCCGAGGCCGTCAGGGACGTAACCGCCCGGATATCCGGAGCGGGCGACGTAATCATCGATCAGGAACCGCCGCTGCCGCAGTTGCAGATAGAAGTAGACCGGGAAAAGATGGCGCAATACGGATTGAACGTGGCCGACGTGTCGGAGCTGATTGAAGTGGCCATAGGCGGAAAAGCCATATCGCAGGTGTTCATCGGCAGTAAAGTGTACGATGTCATCTGCCGGTATCCGGAGCATTTCCGTGACTCGCCGGAGGCAATCGGAGCGTTGATGCTGACCTCGGCAACAGGAGCCCGCATTCCGCTCTCGCAGGTGGCCGACATACGCACTACGTTGGGAGCCAGCACCATTTCCAGGGAGATGAACAAACGCCATTTGACCGTGGGCATCAACCTGCGGGGCAGGGATTTGACCTCCTTTATGAAAGAGGCCCAGGCCCGCATCGCACGGGAAATCGAATACGACCATACGGACTACCAGATCCGCTGGGACGGGCACTTTGAAAACCAAAGCCGGGCTTATGCGCGGTTGGCCGTGTTGGTACCGTTGGCTTTGGCTGTGATGTTTTTACTGTTGTACGGAGCGTTTGGAGATTTTCGTCAGGCCGGACTGCTCATTGCCCTGCTGCCCATGTCTGTCTTTGGAGGCATGTTGGCGCTGAACCTCAGGGGCATGTCCTTTAACGTGTCTTCCGCCGTAGGATTTATTGCCTTGTTTGGCGTATCCATACAAAACGGCGTGATTATGATATCGCATATCAACAACCTGCGAAAGAGGGGAAAGGCTTTGAAAGAAGCCGTTGCGGAAGGCGTGTCGCACCGCTTCAGGCCGGTGCTTATGACGGCCACGGTTGCTGTTTTGGGATTGTTTCCGGCCTCTGTATCTAGCGGCATAGGATCGGACGTGCAACGTCCGCTGGCTACTGTCATTGTATACGGCCTGCTGATTGGAACCGCCATTACGCTGTACGCGTTGCCTTCTTTGTATTACATGCTGGAGGAAAGAAAATTGAAAAAGGAAGTAGCATCATGAAACGGATTTTTGTTTTTTTTACGGTACTAAGCTTCTGCATTACAGGTTCTTATCACCTGCATGCACAAGAGGTGCTTACGTTTTCTGATTACATGAACCGGGTGATTCAGTCCAATATTGAATACCTGGCAGAAAAATACAACGTGGACATTGCCCGTGCCAACGTGCAGGCTGCCCGCGTACTGCCCGATCCGGAGCTGGAGATCAATTATGCCAACAACCAAAACTGGAGTTTGCAGATGGGCTACGAATGGGAAGCCGCGCTGACCTATACCTTGGAGTTGGGCGGCAAACGCAGAGCACGTATAGATCTGGCGCAAAGTGAGCAGGAGATGACGGAAGCGTTGCTGGAGGATTACTTCCACCAATTGCGGGCCGATGCCGTAACAGCGTACCTGTCAGCTCTAAAGCAGCGGGAAATGTATGCCATCCGGCAGGCCTCCTATCAGCAGATGCTGGCGTTGGCACGGGCCGACAGTATCCGTTTCAGGGAAGGTTTGATTAAGGAAGTGGAGGCACAGCAATCCATGCTCGAGGCCATCACCTTGCTCAACGATATGTACGAAGGCAGGGCCGATTATCAGGAAGCGCTGCACGAGCTGCAATGGATGCAAGGGGTGGAATCGGTAGCGTTGCCCGCATCTTTGGAAGGTTCGCTGACGTATATGAAACGGGAGTTCAGACCGGAAGATTTGGTAGTTACCGCGCGTAACAACCGGGCCGATTTGCAAGCCGCCTTGAAATCCAGGGACGTATCCCGGCACAATCTGCGACTGGCCAAAGCCAATCGGGTGATGGATCTGGATTTGAGTATTGGCGGCGGGTATTCTTCCGTGGTGTTGAATGAAGAAGCGGCCGAACCGGCTTTTTACGCCGTAACGGCGGGGGTAAGTATCCCCCTGAAATTTTCCAATGCCAATAAGGGAGCGTTGAATGCGGCGCGTTTTGAAGCCGAGCAAAGCGACAGGCGGTATAAAGCCGTTGAACTGGAGATAGGTACGCGTGTGCTGCAAAAATACGCCCGTTATACGGCCGCCTCGCAACGTGTAGAGCAGTTTAACAAAGGCATGCTAATACAGTCGGAAGACATTCTGCAAAAAATCATTTACAGCTACGAGCACGGAGAAACGAGCATCCTGGAGGTGCTCAATGCCCAGCGCACTTACAACGACGTGCAGGAAGGGTATTACGAAGCCTTGTTCGATTGCGCCGTGGCGCTGGTGGAACTGGAACGCGCTTGCGGCATATGGGACATTGAGATTTGAGTGACCGTTTTGCGCAGGTACGTGTAAGAGGCGATACCTACCAGGATATTTGCGGCAAAACCGGCCCACATGACTCCGGGCAGGCCTATGAGCCGCGATCCGGCCCAGGCCAGCGGGACGAACAGCCCGAATGTACGTACGGCAATAAAGAAAATGGAAGGATACGGCTTGTTCAATCCGTTGTAGACAGACGTACTTAGCATGACCAATCCCTGAAATCCGTAACTGCCGGCAATAATCAGAAAGTATTGCCGCGCTATGGCTATGACTTCCGCGTCTTTGGTAAAGATGGCAGCTACCGTTCCGGCAAACAACAGCAGCAGCAGGAATACAAACCCTCCCCACAACAGGGAGAAGTTGCGTGCGTGGGTCAGGGCCCTTTGGATACGGGCGTACTGGTGGTTGCTGTAGTTTTGACCAACGAATATGATCATGACCGTACTGAGCGAAGAAATGACCATCAATCCGAACATTTCCACGCGCGATGCCACACCAAAAGCGGCCATGGCTTCTTTTCCGAATGCCGATACAATACGCGTGATAACGGCCAGTGAGAGCGGGGTGATGAGCAGCCCTAAGGTAGCCGGTCCGGCGATGTACAGGATTTTTCTCCAGGTTTGGCCGATGGCTTTGAGGGATCCCATGTGGAAGGTAAGGAGCTTTTCCCTGCGTGTAAGTACGGTTATGACCACGATCATGCTCACACTCCGTGCGATGACAGTCGCCAGAGCGGCTCCTTTTACGCCCAATTCCGGAAAGGGTCCTATTCCAAAAATAAGCAGCGGGTCCAGGATGGTATTGATGACGGCCGAGGCCAGCATGGTCATGCCTGGGGTGAAGGTGTCGCCCGTAGCCCGGATGATGTTGTTGCCCACCATGGGGATCACCACGAAGAGCACCCCCATGTACCAGATGGACATGTAATCGTGGACGTATTCCAGAATTTCTCCCTCGGCTCCCAATAAACTGAATAAGGGGCGGATGGTCAAAAGGCCCACAACCACAAAAAGGATGACCATAAGGATACCCAGCAGCAGGGCACTGCCGGCCATGGTTTGTATCTCCTTTTTTCCCGTTGTGATGATGTTGCGCGATACCAATGAACTGGTACCTATACCGATGCCTTGAGCAATGCCGTTGAGAAACATTATGACAGGGAACGTGTAACTGATGGCGGCCAGCGGTTTCACCCCCAACCTCCCCAGGAAGAACGTATCGGTGAGGTTGAAAATCACCATCCCAATCATTCCAAAGAGCATGGGCCAGGTAAGGGAGGCAAGTTGTTTGCCTATGCTGCCCTGTGTCAGGTTTCTGTTCAGATTGCTCATAGAAAAGGCGCTTATTTTGAAATTTAAGTGTGCTAGATACTAAAATTTGCGCAATGCACAAAACAAAGCGTGGTAAAACAATTTTTTTTGTATCTTGCGTTGAATCTTAACAAACCTTAAAAACATTTGAATAATGGGAAAAATAGGAATTAAAGTATCATCGGTTGATGTTGACAAGCTTTTAGAAATGCTGAACGGTGCTTTGGCTGAGGAATGGTTGGCGTATTACCAATACTGGATTGGAGCCCGCGTTATGGAAGGCCCCATGCGTAGTGAAGTAGAAGCCGAACTGCTCAAGCACGCAGATGAAGAATTGGAACACGCAGAAATGGTTGCGGAAAGGATTATTCAATTAGGTGGAACACCGGTAACCAATCCTGCTGATTGGACAAAATATGCCCGCTGTGCTTATGAAGACCCCACAGATCCGTACATTGAAAGGATCCTGGAACAAAACCTGGCCGGTGAAAGATGTGCTATCCAGCGTTATCAGGAAATTGCCAATTTTACAGCCGGTAAGGACCACGCCACGCATCAAATGGCCGTTCAGATTCTGCACGACGAACTGGAGCACGAAGACGATATCGAAGCCTGGATGACCGATTTGGAGCACCTGAAAAACCTTTGGAAAAAATAATCGGGTGATTCTGTAGTTGTATGGGTTACGGGTACCGTGTAAGCCTGTAACCTTTTTTTTGCCGTCATGTGTTTTCAAACGGAACTCTCACTAACGTACAAGCAGCTGGAAAACAGGTTTAATGCCGTGTTTGCGCCGGAGTCTGATTACCGGCCCGGACGGTTTTTTGCGTTTGATTATCCACGTATGCCTGTTTTGTCTAACCGCGATCCGTATACGTTGCACATGATGCATTGGGGGTTGATTCCTTCCTGGTCCAAAGAGGAGGATATCCGCAAATACACATTGAACGCACGTAGTGAAACGGTGCACGAAAAACCGTCTTTTAAGTATGTAACTACGCAAAGATGCCTGGTGCCCGCCAATGGTTTTTATGAATGGCAATGGTTGGATGAAAAAGGGAAAAAGAAACAGCGGTACGTACTGACATTGCCCGGCGGCAACGCGTTTGGTCTGGCCGGGTTGTGGAATACTTGGACCAACCGGGTAACGGGAGAGGTGAAAGATACCTTCACCATCCTTACGGCCAAAGCTAATGCATTGTTGGCCCGCATTCATAATACCAAACAGAGGATGCCTTTGGTCATACGGCAGGGGAGCGAGCAAGCGTGGCTGGAAGAGGGTAGAATGGATACGGATAACGACCGTTTGCAAGCGTGCAGGGATCCGTTGTTGAATATTCCGGGCATTGGAGAAAGCATGGCACAGGATTTACGTGATTTAGGCATAGAATATGTGGCGGACCTATCGGAAAAGGATCCGCAGCAATTGTACGATCGTTTGTGTGAAATCAGAGGTGCAAAACAAGACCGTTGTGTGCTCTACGCTTTTCAAGCGGCTGTCTATTATGCAGAAACGAACAATCCTTCTCCGGAAAAACTAAAATGGTGGAACTGGAAAAACACGAATAATGAACAAACAATTTTTAACACAAGCTATTGAACAAGCGTTTCAATGCATGCATGAAAATAAAGGCGGCCCGTTTGGAGCCGTTATTGTACAAGACGGAAAAATCATCGGCCGTGGTTGTAACAGCGTTACCTCGGCCAACGATCCCACGGCGCATGCAGAAGTGATGGCCATCCGAGATGCCTGCCGCAATTTGAAGACCTTTCATTTGCCTGATGCCGTCATTTATACCAGCTGTGAACCTTGCCCTATGTGCCTGTCTGCCATTTATTGGGCCGGTATTAAAACCGTGTATTACGGAGCCGACAGGGAAGATGCTGACAGGATTGGATTCAGCGATAAGTTTATTTATGATGAATTGGCATTGCCGCCGGAGCAAAGATCGGTGGCCTTGATACAACTGGATGTTCCCCGGGCCAGGGACCTGATGAAAGCCTGGGAAGAAAAGCAAGATAAAATTCCTTATTAACTTTGTAGTCATTATGTACAAACATCTTTTTGGTCCGGTACCTTCGCGCCGGCTGGGTATGTCTTTAGGGGTAGATATGGTTCCCAAAAAGGTCTGCTCACTGGATTGTATTTATTGTGAAGTGGGGAAAACCACAAATCTTACGGCACAAAGGACCGAATACGTACCGGCGCATGAAATTATAGCCGAATTGGAAGATTTTTTCAAGAACCATCCCGATCCGGAGGTCATTACCTTTTCCGGATACGGAGAGCCTACGTTGAACAGCGCTATTGGGCAGGTCATCGATTATATAAAGAGCATAAGGCCTCAGTTGCCATTGGCTTTGCTGACAAACGGCACGCTGCTCTTTGACAAGCAGGTACGGGAAGAAGTTTTGAAAGTGGATTATATACTTCCTTCCCTGGATGCCGCTACGGAAGAGGTATTTCAAAAAATCAACCGTCCGGACCCGTCGCTCGATTTGCAGGGCTATATCCGGGCTTTGGCTGATTTCAGGAAAGATTTCTCCGGTCAAATGTGGCTGGAGGTATTTGTTGTTCCCGGATATAACGACACTACGCATGAACTGGACTTGCTTAAAGAGGCCATCCTGGATATCAATCCCCACAAGGTACAGCTCAATACCCTGGACAGACCCGGTACGGAAAGTACCGTACGCAGCGCTACGCGTAAAGAGTTGGAGAGCATCCGCGATTATTGGGGGTTGCCGCAGGTGGAAATAGTGAGTGCCGTAGATAGGAAAACGTCGGGAGCATACAGACAAGACGTGGAGAATGTCATTAAAGAGACCTTGGTGCGCAGGCCTTGTACATTGGACGACCTTTCCCTGATTACGGGATTGCACGTTAACGAAATCAACAAATACCTGGATGTAATGGAAGCGGAAGGCATTGTTCAAACAGAAAGACAAGATCGAGGCCTTTTTTATAAAATGAGATAACTATGGAAAAATTAGCACAGTGGATAGAAAAAATTCTTATGGGAGTGGGTGTTGAAGAAGGTATGGCTCCTTACCTGAGGTTGTTGATATTGCTAACCATTATGGGAATTTTGGCCTGGGCTTTCTTCAAATTCACACGATGGATAGTCAAAGGACCTGTACTGAGGTACGTAAGACGCTCCAAAGCCACCTGGGACGATCTGTTGATGGACAATAACGTTTTTACCAGCCTGGCACATATTGTTCCCGTTATCATCGTACGGGTAGTAGCTCCCATTTTGTTTCAAGACTTTGAAGGCTTACTGCCGTTTATCGGGAAACTGACAGAAATTTACACAATTGTTGTTATCTTGATGATAATAAACGCATTACTAAGGGTGATGGAGCAAGCACTGCTGAAAAACAAAGCCTTTTCCGATAAGCCGGTAGCCAGTTACGTGCAGCTCATACGCATCATCCTGTATATTGCGGCAGGCATTCTTATTCTGTCCATCCTCATGGGTAAATCGCCTACTTACTTCCTGACAGCCTTTGGAGCCATGACGGCGTTGATTATGTTGATCTTCAAAGATACCATTTTGGGCTTGGTGGCCAGTGTGCAAATGTCTGCCAACGATATGGTACGCATTGGAGATTGGGTGGAAATGCCCAAATTCAATGCAGATGGAGATGTCATTGCCATCAACTTGAATACGGTGAAAGTGCAGAACTGGGATAAAACGGTCACGAGCATTCCGACGTATTATTTTATTACCGACAGCTTTAAAAACTGGCGGGGAATGAAAGAAAGCGGAGGCAGGCGTATCAAGAGGGCTTTGTTTATCAATGCCGCTTCCATCAAGTTTGTGGATCCCGATATGCGGGAGCGGTTTTTGTCGTACCAGTTACTGGAAGATTACCTGGTATCGCGGCAAAAAGAAATTGACGCATTCAACAAAAAACAAAAAGTGGATACGTCGGTGCTCATCAACGGCCGCCGTATGACCAATATTGGGGTATTCCGGCATTACGTGGAAAATTACTTGCGCAATCATAAAGACATTCGCAAGGACATGTCTCTTATGGTCAGGCAATTGAGTATAGAGGATCGCGGAGTGCCCATAGAGATTTATTGTTTTACAAAGACAACTGTTTGGACGGAATACGAAGAAATCCAGTCCGATATCTTTGATCATCTGATGGCGGCCGTATCGTTTTTTGACCTGGAGATTTTTCAGCAGCCCAGCGGGTCAGATATGACGCGTATGCTTAGCGGCCGTTTCCGGTAGCAGGCAGGCCCATCAGGTCCATTTGCCGCAAGATTTCTCCCTGGCGGCGAAGGATATAAGCAGAGGGGTTTGCAGAGCTGAAACGCAGGGGATTGGGCAGCGTGGCGGCAATCAGGGCGGCTTGCACCCGGGTGAGCTGCGAGGCCGGCCGGTGGAAATGCTGCCGTGCAACGGCCTCGGCCCCGTAAATGCCTTTTCCCATTTCTATGGAGTTCAGGTATACTTCCAGAATCCGCTCTTTGCTCCAAAAGTGTTCTATCAGAAAAGTAAAATACGCTTCCAGTCCTTTCCGTACCCAGGAGCGGCGAGGCCACAGAAATACGTTTTTTGCCGTTTGCTGCGAAATGGTACTGGCTCCTCTGGGACGGCGGCGCGTAAGGTTCTCCCGGCGTGCCTTTTTGATTTCTTCCACATCAAAGCCTCTGTGCTCAAAGAACCGTTGATCTTCTGCGGCTACTACGGCGTGGATCAGATGTACAGAAATTTGTTCCAAGGGAACCCAATGGTGATGGCGGACTACCTTTTCTTTGTTCTTTCTGTATTCACTCGCGCGTATGGCCATCAGCGGTGTATAGCGTACCGGCATGTAGCGGTAGAGCAGTACCATAAACACACTTAAAAGAAAGAGTGCGGCAAACACATAAAGCAGTATTCTGATAAGCTTTCTGATCATGAATGGATCATGAGGTTTTTGTGAAATGGAGCAGACTCCAGCCATCATTCTCTTTTTGTTCGTACAAGGCCAGCCCGTTGTTATGAGCCGCTTCTGCCAATGCCGGTACGTCTGGCGTATAGAAACCACTTAGCAGCAAACGGCCGGTACCCGGTTCAAGACCTCGGGCCATGGTATCCATTTCGTCCACAAGCACGTTGCGGTGGATATTGGCCAGAATGATTCCGTACCTGCTTTTTTGGATGGCAGCAGCACCCGCATGATGGACACGAATTTGTTGATCTACTTTGTTTAACGTAGCGTTTTCCTTGCAGGAACGAACGCTTTGGATGTTCGTATCCAGAGCATGTACGGGAGCAGCTGCTCCCATTTTTGCGGCCAATATGGCTAAGATGCCCGTACCGGTTCCAAAATCCAATACGCGTTTGTTTTTTATCTCACCCGCCTGGTCCAGGGTCAACAAAGCCTCCATCATCATCAGTGTGGTGGGATGGTGTCCCGTACCAAAGGCTTGTTCCGGCTTGATGATCAGTTTATATACGACTTGAGGCCAGACCGGCACCATGGATCCGTTTTTGGGAGCGCGAACACTGCAACCTCTACCCGTTTCCAAAATGATGGGCTCAAAGCGCAGTTCCCAATCTGCATTCCAGTTTTTATAAGGGATGTAGGTCTTGGTGAAGTCCGTGATGCCGTATGTGTTCAGGATAACCCTAAGGTACGTCTCGTTATAGACATTAACCGGGACATAAGCCGTCATTACGTTTTCTTCCGTTTGAAAGCCCTCGTAACCGATGGCATCCAGCTCTGCCACCAAAATGCCTTCCGTTTCCTCTTGATGGGAATCAAGTGCTATGTTGACAGCTATATATTCCATAATTTTTACTCAAACGCTTTGGCAACGGCCAGAAAATCGTTTGCCTTCAAGGAAGCTCCGCCAATGAGTCCACCGTCGATATCGGGCTGTGAAAACAGTTCTTTTGCGTTTGAGGGGTTGCAGCTGCCACCGTACAGGATGGGTGTCTTTTCTGTAGCACGGCCAAAGGTGCCGGCCAGGAACGAGCGGATGAAGGCGTGCATTTCCTGGGCTTGGTCAGAGGTGGCTGTTTTTCCCGTTCCAATAGCCCATACGGGTTCATAGGCTATGATAATTTTTTCAAAGTCATCCTGTTGCAATTGGCCAATTACGTGTTTCAATTGAGAGGCCACTACCTGGAAATGTTGGTTTGCTTCGCGTTCTTCCAACAGCTCTCCTACGCAAAAGATAGGTCTTAGACCGTTTGCAAGGGCCTGGCATAATTTATTCCATAGCGTTTCGTCGGTTTCCCCATAATACATACGTCGCTCTGAATGCCCCAGAATTACATAGGAGCAAGGAACGGAGGCCAGCATACCGGCCGATACTTCACCCGTATAGGCCCCTTTAGCCTCTTCTGCACAGTTTTGTGCAGCCAGGGCTATACGGCTTTGTCCTTCCAGGAGTTGTGCAATAGGGTAAAGATGTGTAAAGGGAGGGGCTAAAATGACTTGAACACGTTCCGGAATCTGAGCGGCGCCCGCTAAAACTTCACGTGCCAATTGTACCCCTTCTGCAACGGAAGTATTCATTTTCCAGTTTCCTGCCACTATTTTTTCTCTCATGGTGCAAAGGTAAGAAAAGGATTGGTTTTTTGGCGATTAATACCTACTTTTGCAGCCCTTTATAAGAACAAAGTTATGAATATCACGAAGAAACAAATTGACGATTTATCCCTGCAGGTAATGGTATCGGTAGAAGAGGCAGATTATGGTGAAAAAGTCAGAAAAGCCTTGCAAGACATACGCAAAAACCTGGACCTGAAAGGATTTAGAAAAGGAATGGTACCCTTGGGCCTGGTACAGAAAATGTACGGTAAGTCCACCTTGCTGGAACAGGTGCAAAAGCTGGTGTCTGATGCATTGAATGATTATATGGAAAAAGAGGCCATCCATATTATTGGTGAGCCTTTGGGATCGGAAGAGCAACAGCCGTCTGACTGGGACAACGACAAGGAATTTTCTTTTTCTTTTGACCTTATGCTGGCACCACAGGTGAACGTTACCCTGGGAAAAGATGTGCATATGCCTTACATGCGTAAGAAAGTGACGGATAAACAGGTAGAAGAATATAGAAAAGGTTTGCTGGACCAATACGGTACCATGCAGGATGTTGAAAAAACAGAGAAAGAAGATTTCTTGAAAGTAGACGTGCTGCAAGGGGAAAATTTGGTTGAAAACACGTATTTGAATTTGAAAACGGTTGACAAATTGAAAGATAAAAAACCGTTCATTGGTAAAACTGTTGGCGAAAGCGTAGCAGCGGATGTTTCTGTGCTGCTGCCCAAAGAAGCTGACCGGGTGGCTTTATTCCAGGCTAAACCGGAAGAATGGAAAGAGCCTGAGGATCCTGTATTTACCTTTACGATTAAGGAAATTAAAAGGTTTGTACCGGCAGAAGAAAACCAGCAGTTGTATGACAAACTGTACGGTCCAGGTACCGTGATTTCAGCAGAGGCGTTTGTAGAAAAAATAAAAGAACAACTGGAAAGAAACAATCTTGGAGAAAGTGATTACCAGTTTGCACAGGAAGTAAGAAAAAGGCTTGTGGAGCAAGCCGGTATCCGGCTGCCGGAAAATTTGTTAAAGCGTTGGCTGTATGAGGGGAATGAAGGCAAGTTCACCATGGAGCAAATAGAAAAAGATTTCCCGGCTTTTTTGGAAGATTTTCGCTGGCAGCTGGTCAGGGGTGCCGTTATGAAGCAAGGAGATTTGAAGGTAGAAAAAGAAGATATGATGGAAAGCGCCATGGTTATGGCACGGTACCAATTTGCCATGTACGGTCTTACGAATGTTTCCGATGAACATTTGGTGACATTTGCCGAAAGCATGCTGGGTAATGAAAAGGAAGCCAGAAACCTCTACGAACGGGCAGAAGAGAACAAAGTTATTTCGTATATTCGCGAAAACGTAACTTTAGATTTTAAAGAAGCATAAACAATGACTGAATTTGAAAAATACGCCATGCGGCATATGGGCATCAGCAGCCTGAGCCTGCACAGGTACATGTCTATGTACGGAAGCCCGCAAGATTCCATAACGCCTTACATTATCGAAGAAAGAAAACTGAATGTAGCACAGATGGACGTATTCAGCCGGTTGATGATGGATCGTATTTTATTTTTGGGCGTTCCCATAGTTGATCAAGTGGCTAACATAGTACAGGCACAGCTTCTGTTCCTGGACTCTGTTGACCCGGGGAAAGATATACAGTTGTATATCAACTCTCCCGGAGGATCTGTGACGGCCGGTTTGGGGATTTACGATACCATGCAATTGGTGCATTCAGATGTGGCTACCATATGCACGGGACAAGCTGCCTCTATGGCAGCAGTACTGCTGGCCTCGGGAACTGCCGGAAAACGTTCGGCGCTGCCGCATGCACGGGTGATGATCCACCAGCCTGTAGGAGGTGTGGAAGGGCAAGCGGCCGATATGGCTATTGCCGTTAAGGAGATTCTGGAACTGCAGGAGCAGTTGTACCAGGTATTATCTGAACATACAGGAAAATCCCTGGATCAAATCAGAAAAGATGCAGACAGGGATTTCTGGATGCGTGCTTCGGATGCCGTTTCTTACGGTATCATAGACGAAGTTCTGAAAAAATCAAAGAAGTAATGCAGAAAAAGCCGCTTGACACAGACCGGTGTTCTTTTTGTGGCAGATCCAATGAAGAAACGGGTATGCTCATTACCGGGTTACATGCTTCAATCTGCGAGGATTGTCTGGAAGATGCATCGGCAGTACTGGACGAAATGTACGGAATACCCGGAAGAACAGGTAAAGGTTCCGGAACGGAACAAGATGCCGGGTACGCAGCCTGGAGTATGACTCCTGAACAAATCCACGCTTATTTGGATCAGTATGTCATTGGCCAGGAACAGGCTAAAAAATTTCTTTCTGTGGCTGTTTACAACCATTATAAAAGAATTCGCACAGCAGGAGCCTGGGGAGAAAACAACGATGTAGAGATTGATAAATCAAACGTATTGCTGGTGGGCCCTACAGGTACAGGCAAGACATTGATGGCCAACACCATTGCCAGAATGCTGAACGTACCGTTTGCTATTGTGGATGCTACGGTGCTTACGGAAGCCGGATATGTGGGGGAAGACGTGGAGAGCATCCTTACGCGGTTGCTGCAATCGGCAGATTACAATGTGCAAAGGGCTGAACAAGGCATTGTTTTCATCGATGAAATTGATAAAATTGCGCGTAAAAGCGACAATCCTTCCATCACCAGGGATGTTTCGGGAGAAGGTGTACAACAGGCTATGCTCAAATTGCTGGAAGGAACGGTTGTCAACGTACCGCCGCAGGGAGGACGTAAGCATCCGGAACAAAAAATGATTGCCGTCAACACAAAAAATATCTTGTTCATTTGTGGAGGGGCTTTTGAAGGGATTGAGCGGAAAATAGCACAACGTTTGAATACGCAGGTAGTGGGGTACGGTCAGGCAGAAAAGAGGGGGAAGATAGATATGAACAATCTGATCAGTTATGTAACGCCGCAAGATTTAAGGGCTTACGGATTGATTCCGGAAATTGTAGGCCGTTTACCCGTTGTAACATATGTTAACCAATTGGATAAAAAGACGTTGAAGTCCATATTGACGGAACCCAAAAATGCATTGATCAAGCAATACAAATACCTTTTTGCATTGGACGGTATAAAATTGACAGTACCGGAAGAGGTATTGGATTATATCACAGATACGGCTTACAATCTGAAGATGGGTGCAAGGGGATTACGTTCTTTGTGTGAGGCCATCATGGTAGATGCCATGTATGCGGCTCCTTCTTCCGGAAAAAAGAGCCTGCGCATAACGCTGCCCTACGCCAAAAAGCGTGTGGAAAGAATGAATACAATCTAATAAAACAAGATACCATGAGCGAAATCAAAGATTTTATCAACAACAATTCGGACCGTTTTTTAGAAGAATTATTCACATTGCTGCGCATCCCATCTGTCAGTTCCCAGCAGGAACATGCGGAGGATATGCAGGTATGTGCACAAAAATATGCCGAATTCCTGACGCTTGCAGGAGCGGACAACGCACAAGTATATCCTACAAAAGGCCATCCTGTAGTGTATGCAGAAAAGATCACAGACCCGGACAAGCCTACGGTTTTGGTATACGGACATTATGATGTGCAGCCTGAAGATCCGATTGAATTGTGGGATTCGCCGCCCTATGAACCGGAAATCCGTAACGGCGCCATTTACGCAAGAGGTGCCAATGACGATAAAGGACAATCGTTTATGCACGTAAAGGCTTTTGAATATTATATGTCCCGTAACGCATTGCCTTGCAACGTGAAATTTTTGATTGAAGGGGAAGAAGAAATCGGATCGCCTTCTCTGGGTGCCTGGGCAGAAGAGCATAAAGATTTGCTGGCTTGTGATGTCATTTTGGTATCAGATACTACCATGATTAACGAGGATGTACCATCCATTACAACAGGTATGAGAGGCTTGGCTTATATGGAGGTTAAAGTGACGGGACCGGACAAAGATTTGCATTCCGGACATTACGGCGGTGCCGTGGCCAATCCCATTAACGTACTGTGCGGCATGATTGATAAGCTGATAGATGAAAAAGGCAGGATTACCATTCCCGGTTTTTACGATAAGGTGGTAGCCTTGACTACAGAAGAAAGAGCCATGTTGGGCCGTGCCCCTTTTGATGAACAAGAATACATGGATTCTATTGGAGTCAAGGGCTTAACCGGAGAAGAAGGATTCACTACCATGGAAAGAACGGGCATCAGGCCTTGTTTGGACGTAAACGGCATTATGGGCGGTTATACGGGAGAAGGAGCCAAAACAGTGCTTCCTTCTTACGCTACGGCAAAAATTTCCATGCGTATTGTTCCCAACCAAAACCACAAAGAGATAGCGCAATTGTTTGCTGACTATTTCCCAACGCTGGCACCGGAAGGAGTAACGGTAGAGGTAACGGAACATCATGGCGGTCAAGGCTTTTTGGCTCCCATCACATCCGATGTATACAAGGCGGCTGCCCGTGCGGTGGAAGAGGTCTACGGCATAGAGCCGGTACCCAGCCGGGGAGGAGGCAGTATTCCTATCCTGGCCAAGCTGGAAGACGTATTGCAGGCCCCTCCGCTTCTTATGGGATTTGGTCTGGAGCGGGATACCATTCATTCACCCAATGAGAGTTACCTGTTGAGCCAATTCTATAAGGGCATTGAGTCCATCATATTGTTCTATAAGTATTACACTGAAAATTAACTGTCATGAAAGTGCTGGTATTTTTCCTTTTTCTTGCAGGTTTTTTGCAAGAGGGGGATCCTATTCGTTTTTCAGCCAATTTTGATTCCGGATGCCTGGGTGAGGTAACGTTGATAGATGCTGTATGGGTACGTCCATCACTTACGGACTCAGTGCTGCACGTGTCGTATGATATCATTTCCCGTTCCGACCCGGACAATCCGGCCAACCCTGATTTACCGCCCAGTGGCCGTTGGTTTTATTTTTTGATGGAAAACACAAAAGGAAAACACGTATATCTGAATTTTAAGAATACCGACCCCAAGCGTGCTGTGTACTCCTATGACGGAGAAGTGTTTCACAGGTTTGCGCCGCACCAGGCTTCTATGCGCAAGGTATCGGCTTGTTTTGAACACGATTCTGTATACGTGGCGTATTTTGTGCCTTACGGATGGGAGCATCTGCAAGAGCAACTGCTCCGATGGACGGATAAACCCTACGTAACGATGGACACCTTGGGTTACAGTATGATGGGCCTGCCTATACAAATGTTGACCGTTACAGATTTGACCGTTCCTGATAAAGAAAAAAATACCGTATGGATGCATGCCCGGGTTCACCCGAGTGAAACGCCGGCCAATTGGCAATTGGAAGGATTTTTAGACAAATTAACGGAAGACACTCCGCAAGCGGCGGCGTACCGCAGCCGGGGTATTTTCTACATAGTGCCGTTTACCAATCCCGATGGCGTGTACGGAGGCTATTCCCGCTCCAACGCCCGCGGTATCAACCAGGAAATCAACTGGGATCATCCCGATTCCATTACCTCCGCAGAGGTAGATGCGTTGCGTACCCGCATGGATGTATTGTCCAAAGAGCATCCTTTTGATCTGGTGCTGAACATGCATGCGCAGTCCGACGATAAAATAAGCTACTACATCCACACAGAAGAATCGACCAACGCTGCGTATCACGCCCGAGCCATGCGGCTGGCGTATCTGACCACAGACGATAATCCGTACTTTTTCCCCGAAGACATGTTTTATTCATCTCCGGCACCGCGTTACGTAGAAGGATGGATGTGGAACAGGACACGGGGAGAGACTTTGGCGCTGACCATAGAAATGCCGTATTCCTTTTACAACAACAATCCTGAAAAGGAATGGGTTACAACGCAATCACTGAAAGAAAACGGGGTATTTATGCTTCGTGCCGTTTCCGATTATCTGCAATGGGACATTCCGGGCAGGCATCTGATAGAAGGTACAATCCGCAAAAACAAGACGGTTTATCGTTATCCTGCGTTGCCTGCAGGTGTTTATAACCTGTACATTTGGGAGGATGCCTGGGTGTTGTACGATACGTTTGAACAGAAACGCACAGCGGGCTTCCGTTATGTCATTCGTTCGGACGCAAACATCTACAGAGGCCCTTTGCGCGTGAGTCTTTTGTAAGAGAAGGTGCTTTATTTAGCGTAATTGACGGCACGGGTTTCACGGATGACCGTGATTTTCACCTGGCCGGGATAGACCATCTCGTCTTGTATTTTTTTGGCTATGTCCTGGGAAAGCAATTCGGCTTCCTGATCGCTTACTTTTTCCGATCCCACAATGACACGCAATTCCCTGCCGGCTTGTATGGCATACGTCTTTGTCACGCCCGGGTAGGAGAGGGCCAAATCTTCCATGCCTTTCAGGCGTTTGATATACGATTCTATCACTTCCCTGCGGGCTCCCGGACGTGCTCCGGAGATAGCGTCTCCTACCAAAACAAGCGGTGCCAGGAGAGAAGTCATTTCTGTTTCTTCATGATGGGCTCCAATGGCATTGCATACTTCCGGCCTTTCTTTGTATTTCTCTGCCAGACGCATACCTAAAATGGCATGGGGCAATTCCGGGTCTTCGTCAGAAACTTTGCCGATATCGTGCAACAGACCGGCCCTTTTGGCCAATTTGGCATTGAGCCCCAATTCTGCTGCCATGATGGAGCAGAAATTGGCCACCTCTCTGGAATGCTGCAACAAGTTTTGTCCGTAGGAAGAGCGATACTTCATTTTGCCCACCATACGTACCAATTCTGCATGTAACCCATGAATACCCAAATCTATGCACGTACGTTTTCCCGTTTCTACAATTTCTTCTTCCAGTTGTTTCTGGATTTTTGCGACTACTTCTTCTATACGTGCCGGGTGGATACGTCCGTCGGTTACCAGTTGATGAAGGGCCAAACGGGCCACTTCCCTGCGTACGGGATCAAAAGCTGAAAGGAGAATGGCTTCCGGGGTATCGTCCACCACAATTTCAACACCTGTGGCTGCTTCTAAAGCTCTGATATTCCGTCCTTCGCGGCCTATGATGCGTCCTTTGATTTCGTCACTTTCAATATTGAAGACCGTAACGGCGTTTTCTATGGCTGTTTCTGTAGCAACTCTCTGAATGGTATTTACGACAATTCTTTTGGCTTCTTTTCCCGCCGTAAGCCGGGCTTCGTCCATAACTTCGCTTATGTAGGACATAGCCTGTACGCGGGCTTCTTCTTTCATGCTCTCCACCAGTTCCATTTTGGCTTCTTCGGCAGACATGCCGGCAATGCTTTCAATTTTTTCTATTTGCTGAAGCCGTAATTTTTCGTATTCTTCAACTTTCTTTTCTGCCAAATCTATTTGCGTAGCCAACGTTTCCCGCATGGTCGTTACTTCCTTCTGCTTGCGTTGGATTTCCGCATTGTTTTGGTTCATGGTAACTTCGCGTTGTTTCAACCGGTTTTCTATTTGGGCAATTTTGTTGTTTTTCTCTGTGAGTATCTGTTCGTGTTCTGCTTTTAATTGTAAAAATTTTTCTTTGGCCTGAAGGATTTTTTCTCTTTTTATGTTTTCTCCTTCCATTTCTGCCTCTCTAAGCAGGGTGCGGGATTTTTTCTTCAGGATGATGCCTCTGAAAAAGGCGTACCCGATTATAATCCCCACAACCAAGGCAATTGCTGCTGAAATATAGATGTCCATGGTAATTAGTAGTTGGTATATATAGTATTAAAAAAGACCCGTTATCATACCACTGTTTAGCAAAAACCCTGAATAGCAAGGTTTGGAGTTTCTGATTTTTGTCTCAAACTTCCCACGTCCCGTTTTTGGAATTCCCCGAAGGGTTACTAAGGGGCCTGTTTTTAACAGTCAGTTAACTCCTTAATTTTAAACGTGTTGAGTTTCGCAAAGAGATGGTATGTAACGGGTCAGATTATTATCTTTCCAAGTATTCTCCTAAAAAATTATTGAGTGACGCAATTTCTGTAGTTAATTGGTGCATATCGTCTGCCTTTTCATAATTCAGCAGACTCATAACAAATTGCAGGGAGGCCATTGCCAGGGCATCCTGGTTGTCCTGACCGGAATATTTTACATTAAATTTCTCAATCCTTTGATTGATGCGTTGCGCTGCGGCTCTTACCATTTCCTCGTCCTCCCTTTCTATACGTAAAGGATAATAGCGGTCCGCTATACTGATTTTTATAGATAATTTGTTGTCACTCATTGTTTTGTCGCTACCTGTTTAACAACGTTAAACACTTGTCAATCTCTCTTATCAGTTTCCCGATTCTCTTCTTTGCTTCTTTAGTATCTTCACTTGATGACTGAAAAGCACCAGCCATCTGGAGTTTTTGTACTTTATGTTCTAATGCTTCTTTTTCTTTTTTATAATAATTTAATTCTTCGCTTAAGGTTTGTACTTTGGTGCTCAGTTCACGGTTTTCTGTTAAAACCCTTTCGTGCAGCGATATAAATGTTTCTATCTTCTGCTTTAACGGTTCAATTATGGCTGCGTGTTGTGGTTTCATAAACAAAATCCGTTAAGCAAAGATAATGGTTTTTTAATGGAAAAAAAAAGAGGTCTTTCAGACCTCTTTAACGTGTTGCATTCCCACCTCTATTGCCTTCTCATTGAGTGGTATAAGGTCGTGATACCTTTCCGGTAACGATTTTTTTAATCCTTCAATGACATTCTTTTTTTCAAGAATGGGCTTAATCTTCAAATAAGCTCCCAAAACAACCATATTGAAAACCTTGGACATTTCCATTTCGTTGGCCAAATCAACTGCGCTAATAGAGTATATTTGTATATCCTTACGCGTAGGTTGACGGGAAATTCCGTTGGGGTCGTATAGCAACACGCCACCTTCTTTAACCATTGGCTCAAATTTATCCAAGGCTTGCTGGTTGAGCACAATGGCTGTATCGTAGCATTGCAGTATGGGAGAACTGATCCTCTTGTCGCTGATGATTACAGTAACGTTGGCAGTCCCACCGCGCATTTCCGGTCCGTAGGACGGCATCCAGGTAACTTCCTTGTCCTGCATAATTCCTGAATAGGCAAGTATCCTGCCCATGGAGAGGACACCTTGTCCTCCAAATCCTGCTATAATGATTTCTTCTTTCATATTCATCTGTCTTTTAAGTCTCCCAGAGGATAGAACGGGAACATGTTTTCAACCATCCATTCGTTGGCTTTGACCGGCGACATTTTCCAGTTGGAATTACAGGTAGATACTACTTCAATCAATGAAGTGCCTTTTTTCTGTGCCGAGTTTTCAAAAGCTTTTCTAATGGCTCTTTTTGTACGTCTGGCGTGAGCCGGTGTATGAACGGCTTGTCTTGTTACATAGCATGTGCCGTCCAACTGTGCAATCAACTCGGTGATTTTCAGTGGATATCCGTTCAATTCCACATTCCTGCCATAAGGGGTTGTGGCCGTTTTCATGTCAACCAAGGTAGTAGGGGCCATTTGCCCTCCCGTCATACCGTATATGGCATTGTTGATAAAGATGACTACGATGTTTTCACCGCGGTTGCAGGCATGGATGATTTCTGCCGTTCCAATGGATGCCAGGTCTCCGTCTCCCTGATAGGCAACTACGTATTTGTCGGGATACAAGCGTTTGGTGGCCGTAGCCAAAGCCGGGGCGCGACCGTGTGCTGCCTGCTGCCAGTCTATATCTATGTATTTGTAGGCAAAAACGGCGCATCCAACAGGAGATATACCAATGGTTTTGTCCTGGATGTCCATTTCCTCAATTACCTCTGCCAGCAGTTTGTGTACCACACCGTGGCTGCAGCCGGGGCAATAGTGCATGACCGTGTCTGTAAGCACTTTGCTTTTTCCGTATACAAAATTTTCAGGTTTGATAATATCTTTAACGTCCATAATGCTTGCTATTAAAGGTTGAATTTTTCAGAAAAAGCGGTGAATACTTCCTGAGGCGAGAAGATGGAACCTCCCATTCTGCCGTGAAATTCCACCGGAACTTTTCCATTGACTGCCAGCTTTACATCTTCTACCATTTGTCCCGCATTCAATTCTACAGACATGACTCCTTTCAGTTGCGGCAACATTTCCTGAATGGCTTTTTCCGGGAATGGGAAAAGCGTAATAGGCCGCAGCAATCCCAGTTTAATGCCTTTTTCCCGGGCAATCTCTATGGTGCTTTCACAGATACGTGCCGAACTGCCAAAAGCAACCAACAGGTATTCTGCATCATCACACAGTAGCTTTTCGTAACGGACTTCGTGTTCTTTGATTTTGTTGTACTTTGCTTGCAGCCTGAGGTTTATGGTTTCCATTTCTGAGGCTTCCAGGGACAACGAAGAAATGATGTTTCCTTTGCGGTGCGGTTGTTTCCCAACGGTGGCCCAATCACCGTACTTTTCGGCAATTTCCTGGTCAGTGAGTCTCCTAACCGGTTCTCTCAACTCTACTTTTTCCATCATTTGGCCAATGGCTCCGTCAGAAAGTATCATTACGGGCGTACGGTATTTGAAAGCCAAATCAAAAGCCAGTCCCACAAAATCGTACATTTCCTGTACCGATGCCGGAGCCAGTACAATGACTTTATAGTCTCCGTGGCCTCCGCCTTTGACTGCCTGAAAATAATCGCTTTGTCCGGGTTGAATGGTTCCCAGTCCGGGACCTCCACGTATCACATTGACCACCAGACACGGGAGTTCCGCACCTGCCATGTAGGAAAGACCTTCACACATGAGGCTGATACCGGGGCTGGAAGACGAAGTCATCACTTTCTTACCGCAGCAGGCGCCTCCGTATAACATATTGATAGAAGAAGTTTCACTTTCTGCCTGAAGGACTACCATCCCGGTTGTTTCCCATGGCATTTCTTCCATCAGGGTCTCCATCACCTCGCTTTGTGGTGTAATGGGATAGCCAAAGTACCCGTCTGCTCCGTAACGGATGGCGGCCAGGGCAATGGCTTCGTTCCCTTTCTTCAATAGTTTTTCTGCCATAATACTCTATTTAAATTTTTATTCTGTAAACCGTAATTACCGAATCGGGACAAACTACGGCACAATTACTGCAACCGGTACATTTATCCGGAAATTCCATATAGCAATAGGGATATCCTTTGCTATTCACTTTTTTTGCCAGTGCAATAGTTTGTGTGGGACAATTGGCTACACAAACACCGCATCCTTTGCATCTTTCTGTGTCTACGACAATAGCGCCTTTAAATGCCATATTTTATAAATGTTTAGTAGTTTACGTAAATTTCTTACAAATATATAGTTAAATTTTAAAATAACTTACATTTTATTTGTTAAAAAAAGCAAACCCTCTTTTTACGGCTTCCCAAACTCTTTCCCAACTGAAGAGAATGGCGATAATCAACAATACAGCCAAAATAATCATGCCTTTGGCGTTACCGGGCAAGTTTTTATACCAATTAATCAAGCGTTTCATCAAGATCGGCAATACGTATGCGGGCATCTACCGCTACCACTTGTTGCGGTGTACCCAACAGCGGGTTTACATCCAATTCTGCTATTTCAGGGGCATTGTGACAAAGTGCCGCTATGCGGCAGACGGCTTCTATAAAAAGGTCTTCATGAACACCGTCTTGTCCACGGACGCCTTGTATTAATCCGTAGCCTCTTAAATTCCGGACCATACGCCGGGCTTCTTCTCGCGAGAGCGGTGCCAATCCCGTACTGATATCTTTGAGCACTTCCACAAAAATACCGCCCAGGCCACAAACTATGGTATGACCAAAGCCCGGCTCTCTTTTGGCACCAATAAACAATTCCCTTCCCGAGAGTTGTGATTGGAGCAATACGGCTGTACTGTCCGGGATCTGCATCATGTTCCGGTACCATTTCAGGAGCATGTGGTTGTCGGTTATGTTTAATTTGACGCCCCCGACATCTGATTTGTGAACAGGTCCCACCACTTTCATTACCAAGGGATATCCCACTACACCGGCTGCTTTTTCCAGTTCGCCCTCTTCGGCTACCACTATTTCCTTTGTTCTGGGAATGCCTGCGGCATCCAACAGGGCAGCTACTTGGTCCGGGGGCAGGTAACCTTTCTTCGCGTTGTCTACTATTTGCCGGATTGCCTTTTTATCCACAACGGGGACATCCTGTTCTTGTTGGGCCGGTGCCGGGGTATTCAGGATTTGCACCAGAGCGTCTCCAAAAATCACCTCGTCAGGAAAGTAAATCCTTCCTTTTTTGCGGAACGCTTCGATTTCTGCTTGTACGTTCAGGGTCGACGGAAAAATGGGGTAGATGGGCACCGGACAAGTAGACATTTTCTCATGTAACAAATCATATACGTCAAAGACGGGGGCTAAGCCCGGAGAACCGAATATGACGGGAATACCGTGCATCTGCGGACATTCTTGTTCTATAAAATCAATGATTTTGCCCAATTGTTGGGCAGTTCCCGTAGCCAGAAAATCGATGGGATTAGCGGCGGAAGAACCCGGGTACAATTCCTTGAGCAATTGTTTCTGTTTGTCTTCTTCAAGAGCAGGTATGTTTACTCCTCCTTTGGAAAGCACGTCGGTCAGCATGACGGCGGGACCACCGGCGTGTGTCACTATACACATGTTCCGGCCTTCAGGTATGCCTCTTAACAAGATGCACGCGGCAGTAAGCAGCTGCGTTCTGCCGTTGCAACGGATAATACCGGCTTTTTCAAAAAGGGCATTGACGGCTGTATCGGGGCTGGCCAGGGCTCCCGTATGGGACGAGGCTGCCCGGCTGCCTTCTTCTGATGACCCTGCTTTTATACAAGCTATGCGTGCTCCTTTATGGTAAAGAGAAACGGCATGTTTGTACAGTTTGTCCGGATTTTTGATGGTTTCTGCATACAGGAGCTTGACGGGTGCACTTTTACCGTGGACATAACTTTCATCCAGGTGGGCAAGAGCCTCTTCCACGCCTATTTGAGCCGAGTTGCCCACAGAAAAAACGTGGGCAAACGGGATGCCTAATTGAATGGCAGCGTCTATGATAAAAATGGCTGTCGCTCCTGATCCCGAAATCAGATCGATGCTTACCGGAACAAAATCGGGTATGGGAGAAGTAAATACACCCGTATAATTCTCGTTCATAAAACCTACACAGTTGGGTCCGATGAGGGTGGCGCCGTACGTATCTGCCACAAGACGGATTTCTTCTTCCAACCGGGCTCCTTCAGGGCTTTCTTCTGAGAAACCGGCAGAGAAAATAATGATACCTTTTGTAGATTTTTCTGCACATAACACCTTGACGGCATGGAGGCACAAACCGGCGGGGATGGCCAGAACCGCAACATCTACTGCCGGCAAATCTTCCACACGATGGTAACAGGGTACGCCTTGAACGGTGTCTGCTTTAGGATTGACCGCGTATAAACGACCTTTGTAATTTGTTTTTATCAGGTTTTTCAGAACGCTTCCACCCGGTTTGTGTGTATCTTCCGAACCTCCTATAATGGCAATGCTTTGGGGATTGAGGAATGCTTTAGTGATCATCTGTAATGGAATGTTTATCCAACAAAGGTAGCAATTTGTTTGTCAATTGTTGTACATTTGCCTTTTGATTAAAACAACAACATATGGTACTTATAGCTGATAGTGGATCTACTAAAGTTTCGTGGAGGGTGTTGCATAAAGACGATACCGTACAGGCCATTCACACCATGGGAATCAATCCTTTTTTCGTAACGGAAGAAGACATTGTAAAGACGTTGAAAGATACGTTGAAACCGGCTATTAAAGGTCCGGTGGAAGAGGTCTTTTTTTACGGTGCCGGTGTGGCCGGTCAAGATAAGATTGATTTGCTTACCCGTTGTTTTCATGACGTATTTCCCGGCTGCAGGGTTGAGGCATACTCAGACTTGCTGGCGGCTGCACGTAGTTTGCTAGGTAAAGAAAAGGGCATAGCGGCCATTTTAGGAACAGGTGCCAATACGTGCTTTTATGACGGAGAGAAAATTGTAGACAACGTACCGGCGTGCGGGTATATTCTGGGTGACGAAGGCGGGGGAGCCGTATTGGGGAAAAAGCTGGTATCTGATTATTTGAAAAGGATGCTGCCGGAAGACTTGAGTACGGCTTTTGAAAAACAGTATAAACTGGGATTGCTGGATATTATTGAAAAAGTATACAGGCAGCCTTTGCCTAACAGGTTTTTAGCCACTTTTACTTTATTTTTGGGAGCCCACGCAACGCATCCTTATGTGAAGGATTTTCTGGCTCATGCATTTGATGAGTTTTTTGTACGGAACATTGCCCATTACGATTACAAAACGTATGAGATAAACATAGTGGGTTCCGTAGCTTTTTATTTCAGGGAACACGTAGAAGCGGCAGCGGCCAGAAACGGCATGAAAATTGGAAAAATTGTAAGAACTCCCATTGAGGGGCTGGTAGCGTATCATAAATCAGGAAAATGAGAAAGATTACTGAACAGCGTTCGGATTACGACCATCTGGAGAAGATGACCATCCGTGAACTGTTGATTAATATCAACAAAGAAGATATGAAGGTGCCGCCTGCCATCACGCCGTGTATCCCGCAGATAGAAAAATTGGTGGAAGGTGTGGTAGAACGAATGAAAGAGGGAGGACGTCTATTTTATGTGGGAGCAGGTACCAGCGGAAGGATGGGTATATTGGATGCTTCTGAAATACCGCCCACTTTTGGAGCACCCTACGATTTGGTCATAGGATTGATTGCCGGAGGCGACGGTGCCATCCGCAGAGCGGTGGAACAAGCAGAAGATATTCCGGAAGCCGGGTGGAAAGATTTGTGCAAACACCATATTGGCATAAACGATGTGGTGGTAGGAATTGCGGCATCGGGGACTACGCCCTATGTTATCGGCGCTTTGCGGAAGGCCAGAGAGATGGGGTTGCTGACAGCTTGCATAACGTGTAATCCGGGGTCTCCTGTGACAAAAGAAGCAGAAATCGCCATTGTGCCGATTGTGGGCCCTGAGTTTGTGACAGGGTCCACCCGTATGAAATCGGGAACAGCCCAAAAACTGGTATTGAACATGATTTCCACGGCAGCCATGATCCGTATGGGCCATGTGGTCGGAAATAAAATGGTAGATATGCAGCTGACCAACGCCAAATTGGTGGAAAGAGGCACCCGTATGATTATGGAAGACACCGGCATAGAAGATTACGACAGGGCAAAATCTTTATTGCTCAAGCATGGAAACGTGAGGGATGCCGTTAATGCCGTACTGAAAAACCGTTATGTTTGATCCCGATTATACGTCACGACGGCTGCAAAAGGCAGTGGATGCCTTTGCCCGCCTGCCGGGCATAGGACCCAAATCTGCACTCAGGCTGGCTTTGTATCTGCTCAGGCAAGATGAAGAAGAAGCAGAAAACCTGGCGGAGAGCATCCTGGAATTACGTAAGAAAGTGGTGTATTGTTCTGAGTGTAGAATGATTTCGGACACGCCTCTATGTACTGTTTGTGCTCAGCCCAAACGTGATCGGAGCCTGGTATGCGTGGTAGAGAATGTGCAGGATGTCATGAGCATAGAACAAACCGGCAGCTACCAGGGCTTGTACCATGTTTTGGGAGGTATCATTTCTCCTATGGATGGAATAGGACCGGCAGATTTATTTATAGAAGCATTGATGGAGAGGCTGGAAAAAGGAGTAATCAAAGAAGTCATACTTGCTTTGAGCACTACCATGGAGGGTGAAACCACATGCTTTTACCTGTATAAGAAAATGGCCCGTTTACCCTTACGGATAACAACCATTGCTAGGGGAGTGGGTTTTGGAGATAAACTGGAATACACAGATCAGCTGACGCTTGGTCGGTCCATCGAAAACAGACAACCGTTTAAACCGGAATAGCATATTAAACCAAACAGAAGTTTATGGAACATACTTTTCCTCTTTCCTGGCTGATTATTGCCTTTACGGCATATACAGCCTTGCTTTTCTTTGTTTCCTGGCTCACTTCCAGGAAAGCAGACAGTAGTTCTTTTTTTATCGGTAACAGAAAATCTCCCTGGCCCATTGTAGCGTATGGCATGATAGGCACTTCCATCAGCGGGGTGACGTTTATATCGGTGCCCGGCAACGTAATGAATGAAAATTTTTATTACATGCCGCTTGTGCTGGGGTTTGTCATAGGATATGTAGTCATTGCACAAGTACTGCTGCCTTTGTATTACAGAATGAATGTGACATCCATCTATTCGTATCTGGAAGAACGTTTTGGTTTCAGAACGTACAAAACAGGTTCTGCCGTTTTTATGGTATCGCGTGTTTTAGGCGCCGCTGTAAGGATTTTCGTGGTGGTACTGGTGCTGCATACGTTCTTTCCGGCAGATTCAGTTCCGTTTTGGGTAGTTGCTGCCGTCTTTATGTTCCTGATATTCTTATACACTTTCAAGGGAGGAGTTAAAACCATTATATGGACAGATGTGCTGCAGACAACTTTTATGTTGCTGGCCGTAATCTTAACGGTTGTTTCCATTTCCGGGGCTATGGACTGGAACGTTGCGCAGCTGACTCGTTCCGTCGTAGAGACTGACTATTCGCGGTGGTTTAACTGGGACTGGAGTGCATCCAACAACGCCCTCAAACAGTTTGTCAGTGGTATTTTTATTACCATTGTCATGACGGGGCTGGACCAGGAAATGATGCAGAAAAATTTATCATGCAAAGATTTAAAGTCTGCACAAAAAAATATTTATTCTACCAGCATTACTTTGGTAATCGTTAATATTTTATTCCTTACCCTGGGTGCTGTTATGGCTTTGTATGTAAACAACCGGCTGGGAGGTATGCAGGGTATTGGCCTGGCAGATGCCATGGGGGCTTTCAGCAAGGCACAAACCGATAAATTATTCCCGGTCATAGCTTCGCAATACCTGCCGCTGGGCGTAGGGTTGTTTTTTATTATTGGCCTTATTTCGGCATCCTATCCCAGTGCAGGAGGAGCGCTTACTTCTTTGACGACAGCTTTTTGTATAGATTTTCTGAATTTTGACAAAAGGAATGATTTATCACAAAACAGAAAAGATAAAATCCGTAAAACCGTTCACGGAGGGTATACCGTATTGTTTTTCCTGATATTGTTGGTCTTGTATCTGGTAAATAACCAGGCCATCATCAATTTGGTTTATTTGCTGGCAGCCTATACATACGGCCCGTTGCTCGGGTTTTTCTTCTTCGGAATTCTTACCAAATATCGGGTCAAGGATAAAGCGGCCCCTTACATTGCCATTGCCGCTCCTGTTTTATGCTATGTATTGGATGTGGCTTTTAAGACGTGGTTTGATTTTGGACTGGGTTTTACCATCCTTATCTGCAACGGCTTGTTTACGTTTGTGGGCATGTGGCTTTTCAGGGAGCAGAAACAGGAGTTGTCTTCTCTTTAAGCCATACCGACTCGTCGTACGTCAAATGAGGCGATAATGTGTTGAAAACATGATTGTTATACGTGTTCAGCCAGTTTATTTCCCACCTTTCCATCAATTCCGTCAATAGTGCAGACGTGTCTATGTGGCAGAGTGTTAACGTTTCAAAACCCAGCCACTCTCCAAATTCATTCTCTTTGAGCACTTTACAAAACAGGATGTTCTCATGGCGCACACCGTGGGAGCCTTCTCTGTAAATCCCCGGTTCGTTGGAGGTAACCATTCCGGGTAGCATGTCCTGGTCTTTCCAGGTCATTCTGACCTCTTGCGGGCCTTCGTGAACGCATAAAAAATGGCCTATGCCATGGCCCGTTCCGTGTCCGTAATTCCGGAAATATTTCCAAAGCGGCTCACGCGCCAGTATGTCCAGGTGAGTTCCTTTGGTACCGGCCAGAAAGACTGCGGCGCTTAGCGCAATCATACCTTTCAGAGCCACCGTGTAGTCTTCTCTTTCTTGATGAGTTAGCGGTCCCAGGGGAATGGTACGTGTGATATCCGTGGTACCTGTTAAATACTGACCTCCGGAATCTATCAGGTAAAGCCCTTTTTGTTCCAGCCGGCTTCCTGTTTCTTTTCCATGGCTGTAATGGGGTAAAGCCGCATGGGGACCGTAGGCAGAAATGTATGGAAAACTATCTCCCATAGCCTCTTCTGCCAAAGCACGTATGGTGGATAACTTTTTGGAAACGGTTTGTTCCGTGAGCGTACTGCCCGTTGTCATTTCTTTTTCAAGCCAGTATAGAAAGCGCACCATGGCAATGCCGTCTTGGAGGAAGGCTTTTCTGAAACCGTCTATTTCCACGTCATTTTTGATGGCTTTCTCCAAAATGACAGGGGAGGGATGGTCTTTGACATGCACGGTCTCCTGCTGTTGGGCAAGTTCTGTAAATACAGTGTAATTCAGCGTACTGCCATCTGCCATAACGGTACTTCCCGGTCTTAATTTTTGCAAAGCATCGGTAAGTGAATCATAAGGGGCCAACGTTATGCCGTGGTTTTGCAATTCCCGGGCTACATGGTCCGCTGTTTTGCCGGGAGTAATAAACAACTCGGCTTTCTCCATGCCAACAAGGGCATAAGAAATGGCAACGGTGTTGAAGGGTACGTCTTGGCTGCGGATATTGAAGAGCCAGGCTATCTGATCCAGCTCGTTCAGCAGGATATGGGAACAGTTTACTGTTCGTATGCTTTCCCTTAGCCAAGCGATTTTATCTTTCGCGCTTCTGCCACTGTATTTTTCTTCCAATATATATACCGGATTCATGGGAAAACCGGGTCTGTCAGACCATAGAGCCTGTAGAAAATCTTCTGAAGCATCTATACGGCCTTGCAGGGAAGCCAGTACCTTTTTTAAGGCTTCCACATCCCGGAACGACATGCATCCTCCGTCAATACCTACCACGGCATGCCGGGGCAGATGGGCAGCCAGCCATTGCGGATAATCTACGGCATCGGGAACGCGAAGAGGATGGAGTGCTATACCCGTACCTTCCAGTTCCAGTCGTGCCTGGATAAAATACCGCGTATCTGTCCATAATCCGGCATGCGAGCGTGTTATGACAACTGTGCCGTAGGAGCCGGTGAAACCGGAAATCCATTTTCTTTGCTGCCACCTTGCCGGAAGGTATTCGCTGCTATGCGGATCTGTTCCGGAAATGATGACAGCGTCCCAACCTTTTGTCCGCATATAGGAGCGCAAAGCTTCTATTCTGGAAAGAATCGGTTTAATAGTGTGCATGATCAGATATATTTTTCTTGATAACCAACCTATTGAAAAGAATCAGTCCTATAACCGTAGTCAGTCCGACGCCGCTGAACAGGAGCCATAAGAGATCAGGTCTGTTCATATGGTCCACAAAGTGCCTGTACAAGGGTGCTCCAATAAATCCTCCTACAAAACTGCCGATGACACTACAAAAAAAAGAATAACCCATATAGAGCCCTTTTTTATCTTCCGGAGCAATCAAACCTACAAAGGAATTGAATTTGGGATGGGCCGTCATTTCCCCCAAAGTAAAAACAACGCTGCCCGTAATAAAAACCCATGCATATTTTGAGATGGCCAATACAGCCATGCCCAGAGCTCCCAAAACAACTCCTGTAATAATGGTGGGAACGGCTTTATAGCGACTCACAATCCTGGATACAAACAGCTGTAAAAGAATAATCACACCGGCGTTCAATACGGTAACATGCTCTACGTCAAAAGCCCAGTTTGTTTCCCTGCCGGTAAACAAGGACAGAAAGCCGTTAACGGCTTCATTGACAGGGGTCATGTCCATATGTTCGTTGACGTACCATAACACCGTGCCGTATATTTGGAAATACATAATCCAAAATCCGGAGTATATCAAAATCATAAGCACAAACCTCCAGTCCCGGAATACGGAGGCCAGATTTTGGGCTACCTTCACCAAAGAACCTTCTTTATTTTTGGGTATCGGGTCTTTGTATAGGAAAATATTCATGAGCAACAGCACCATACCTGCTGCGGCGGCCATCCAGAATACGTAGCTGTAGGAATATTTTTTTAGCGTAGGTACCAACAGGAGTGGAAACAAGAAGGCACCTAAATTGATGGACCAATAAAAAATGCCAAAACCCAACGTAGAGTTTTTTTCTGTCGTACTGTGGGCTATGGTTCCGGAAATAACCGGTTTGAACAATCCGGCTCCTATGGCCATGATAATGAGCGAGGCAAACACCAAACCGTAGGAACTCATGCAGCCGGTTAGAAAATAGCCTAACGTAAGGCAGGTAAAAGCAACCATAAGCATGTTCCTGAATCCGTAGCGGTCTGCCAAAGCACCGGCAAATAAAGGAATGAAATACAAAAGCGGAGGAATGGTTCCCATAATGGCACCTGCCGCTTCTCTGGAAAAACCCAGCCCGCCTTCTGAAGGATTCAAGATTAAATAAACGGATAAAATGGATAGCACCCCGTAATAGGCTCCTCGCTCAAAAAACTCCATGCCAATGGCTGTCCAATAATTTTTTGTAAAGGAGCGGATGCCGGATTCTTGTTTTTTCATGTCCGTAAAGTTACATTCTTTTGATAATTAAAAAATAACGTTTACTTTTGCAGCCCCTTACAAGGGATTACAAATAAAGTCTAACATCTTAATATTTACCGAAATTTTTACATGGCAAAAGAAAAAGAATTGTCCCCTAAAAAAGTCCTGACAGAATTGCAGGATCCGGATGATATCATA
Source organism: Bacteroidales bacterium (assembly GCA_049652385.1). GTDB lineage: Bacteria > Bacteroidota > Bacteroidia > Bacteroidales > UBA932 > DMER64. The sequence goes on from JBASDX010000008.1 coordinate 436,227, forward strand.
ATCCGGGAAAAAGAAGAAACAGAAGATTACTCAGAGGAAGCTCCCGAAGTTACCGGAGTACAAAAAAACAAAAAAAGCAATGCGTCCATTCCGGGCGATAAATTCAACTGGGATTCACTGGAAGAAGAAGACGTATACGATTCAGACAGAAGCGTGATAGAAGACCTTTATGCGCAGACACTCAGCAAAGTAATTGAGAATGAAATCGTAGACGGCACCGTTGTGGCTCTTAACAAAAGAGAAGTTATCGTTAACATCGGTTTTAAGAGCGAAGGTGTTATTTCTATCAACGAATTCCGCTACAATCCGGAATTGGCTGTCGGAGACGTAGTAGACGTTTATGTAGAAACGGCCGAAGACAGGAAAGGACAATTGATCATATCACACAAAAAAGCAAGGTCGCTGCGTTCCTGGGATCGGGTCAATGAGGCGTTCGATAAGGATGAGATAGTGAAAGGATATATCAAATGCCGCACCAAAGGCGGTATGATTGTGGATATCTTTGGTATCGAAGCTTTTTTACCGGGTTCCCAAATTGACGTGAAACCCATTCGCGACTATGATATTTACGTGGATAAAACCATGGAATTCAAGATTGTGAAAATCAATCACGAATACAGGAACGTGGTCGTGTCGCACAAAGCGCTGATAGAAGCAGAACTGGAAGCCCAGAAAGCCGATATCATTGGTAAATTGGAAAAAGGTCAGATCCTGGAAGGAACCGTCAAGAACATTACTTCTTACGGAGTATTTATTGACCTGGGAGGCGTTGACGGATTGATTCATATCACCGACTTGTCCTGGGGCAGGATTAACCATCCGGAAGAAATTGTGCAATTGGATCAGAAGATCAATGTGGTTATTTTGGATTTTGACGACACCAAAAAACGTATTGCACTTGGACTTAAACAATTGACTCCTCATCCGTGGGATGCTGTAGGAGACGATATTACTGTAGGTACTGTGGTAAAAGGTCGTGTAGTCGTTATTGCCGATTACGGAGCCTTTGTGGAAGTACAGCCCGGCGTGGAAGGTTTGATTCACGTGACAGAAATTTCCTGGTCTTCGCATTTGCGTAGTGCACAAGACTTCCTTAAGGTAGGACAAGAGGTAGATGCAGTTGTTCTTACCATTGATAAAGAAGAGAGAAAGATGTCTCTGGGTATCAAACAGTTGAAACCCGACCCCTGGGCCACCATCAATGATAAATACCCGGTAGACTCCAAGCACAAAGCCGTTGTCAGGAACTTTACCAATTTTGGCATTTTTGTGGAACTGGAAGAAGGTGTTGAAGGTTTGGTACATATCAGCGACTTGTCCTGGTCCAGGAAAGTAAAACATCCGTCTGAGTTTACTTCCATTGGAGAAGAATTGGAAATCATTGTGCTGGAAGTAGACCAGGAGAACAGAAGGCTTCGTCTGGGACACAAACAACTGGAAGAAAATCCCTGGGAAGTTTTTGAAACGGTCTTTACGCCCGGCTCCGTTCATGAAGGTACCATCACACAAATTACAGACAAGGGTGCCTCTGTTGCCTTACCATACGGCATAGATACTTTTGTAGCCCAGAGGAACCTGATGAAAGAAGACGAAAGTGCCTTGGAACCGGAAGAAAAACTTCCTTTCAAAGTATTGGAATTTAATAAAAACAACAAACGGATTGTCGTTTCACATACTCATACCTGGGAGCAGGAACAGAAGAAAGAAGCTGCATCCAGGGAGCGTAAGGAATCGGAAGCAGAATCTACCCAAAAGGCTGTGAAAAAATTGAAAGCCAATTTAGAAAAAACAACGTTGGGTGATATTTCAGAACTGGCTGCTCTTAAATCTGAGATGGAACAAAATGCCGCTAAAGCTGACTAGTTTGGGGTGTGCTTCTGCACTGCCTACAAAAGAGAATTTTTTTACCGCTCACGTACTTCATGTACGTGGGCGGTCTTTTCTATTGGACTGCGGGGAAGGTACACAATTGCGGTTGAAACAGCTTGGGATTTCGCTTGGATCATTCGACAGGGTATTCATCACGCATCTGCACGCAGATCATGTCTTTGGTTTGCCGGGGCTGTTATCTTCCATGCATCTGCTGGAAAGAAAAAAACCTTTTTATATCCACGCACCGGCCGGCATGGAAAAAATGATTTCGTTTTATTTTGATTTCCTGGGAAGGGACGATTCGTCTTTCCCTATTGTGCACGTACCGGTGGAAGGTGACGGGCTTTTTACCGTATTTGAAGGGGATACGGTACGTGTTCAGGCCTTCCCGCTCAACCATGGAGTCCCGACGTACGGGTATTTATTTAACGAAGTACCGGTAAGAAAAAGCAGGCCCCGGTCTGTTGCTTATTGTACAGATACGGCTCCTTTTCCTGAGCTTGCAGCATGGGTCAAAGGAGTGGATTTGCTGTTTCACGAGGCTACGTATCTGGAGGAAGAATTGCACGCTGCCCAAAAATACAAACACAGTACGGCAAGACAAGCTGCCCAAACGGCTTTGGAAGCCGGCGCAGGTACATTGGTTCTGGGGCATTTTTCCTCCAGGTATGAAGAAAATGATATTTTTCTGGAACAAGCCCGGGCCGTGTTTCCCAACACAGAATTATGTACAGAGGGAGCTGTGTTTACCGTGCCAAGAGCATGTGTATGATCTATTGCTTACATTTGTTTTATGATAACAAAGTTAAAAACCGAATTCCGGAGCAAACGCAATTTTTTAGGTCTGTTGGTTCTTTTGATGCCAATTTTTGTTGCAGGTCAAATCACGCAGGTACATGAAGAAGTAAAGAAAGTAGGGCAAGTGTTGTTTTTTGTGCATCAGTTCTATCTCGATTCCCTCAACACAACTGAAATTACAGACCAAATGCTCAAGGATTTTATAAGCAAACTGGATCCGCATTCTTCTTACATCCCGGCGGAAGAAGTGCGGGCCATGAATGAACCCCTGGAAGGGAATTTTGAAGGCGTAGGGATTGAGTTTGCCATACTTGCCGATACACTCATAGTAGTCAATCCCGTAGCAGGTGGCCCTTCCGATTTGGTAGGTATTATGGCTGATGACAGAATTGTAGCCGTTGATGGAGTACCTGTTTGTTCACCGGAACTGAACGAACAAAAAGTCTATACTTTGTTGAAGGGACCCAAAGGCACGCGCGTAGCTTTGACAGTCATGCGTCCGGGTAAACGGGAGCCGCTCTTCTTTCATGTGACCAGAGATAAAATACCTATCCACAGCGTAGATGCGGCCTATTGGGCAGCTCCGGGCATCATGTATATTAAAATCAATAAGTTTGCCATGACCACGCAGGATGAATTCATTGATGCTTTCAAAAATCTGCACCAAATGCCGGAAGGTCTGATTTTAGATTTGCAGGGTAACGGAGGCGGCTATCTGGGTGCAGCGCTTTTTCTGGCAGAACAATTTTTAGAGGGGGGGCAATTGATTTTATATGCAGAGGGAAAAGCACAACAACGACAGGATATGGAAGCTTCCGGAATGGGATTCTTTATCGATACGCCTGTTGTGGTGCTTATCAATGAAGGATCGGCCTCGGCCAGTGAAATTGTTGCAGGGGCTTTGCAAGATTGGGACAGAGCCACGATTGTGGGTAGAAGATCTTTTGGCAAAGGACTTGTGCAGCAATTGTTTCCTATAGAAGACGGTTCTGAACTCAGATTGACTGTTGCCCGTTACCACACACCCAGTGGTCGCATGATTCAATCTCCGTACCGAATGGGAGATAAGGAAGCGTATTATAAAAATTTCCGGGACAGGTACAGGAAAGGAGAATATTTTAACAAAGACAGTCTTTTTGTTCAGGATTCTTTAATATACAAAACGTTAAAGAAAAACAGACCGGTATACGGAGGGGGTGGAATCATACCGGATGTTTTTGTTCCGGCTGATACTACCTACTATTCTCCGTTTTATATAGAATCTGCCAGAAAGGGGCTTTTGCACGCCTTCATGAACGAATATCTGGATAAGGAGAGAAAGCTTTTGGCCGGCAGGTACAAAACATTTGAAGCTTTTGACGCAGCCGTTTCTTTGGACCGGGTACCCTTTGCCGCTTTCCTTGAATATGCGGCAAGAGAAGGGTTGGTTCCGGAAGAGGGCGATCTGATAAAATCGGGCTACCACATGAGGATGCAGATGAAGGCCATCATGGCCTCCCGGTTGTTTGGTCAGGATTGTTTTTACAAGATTGTGAACAGGGTTTTACCGGAGTATAACAAAGCCCTGGAAGTCATTCAGGACCTGCTTTCTATCACACCCGATCCTAACAATTCATCGCCTTGATACCAGGCGGCAAATTGTCCCGGTGTTATACCTCGCTGCGGCTGGGTGAACCGTATGGCCATACCGTTATCATACATGAGTTCTGCTTCCTGTAGCGGTTGTCTGTAACGGATACGTACCCGGTAGGTGCGTTTTTCTCCTTTTGCCATTCGCAGCTCGGGGCGGATCCAGTGAACATCTTCGTCAGCTATGAAAAGTGATTGGTGATAGAGTCCCGGATGGTCTTGTCCTTCACCTACGTACAAGGTGTTGGTGGACGAATCTGTTTCGAGTACAAACAGGGGGTTAATATGTCCGCCTATGTGCAAACCTTTGCGTTGTCCTATGGTGTAATAATGGACTCCATTATGTTTTCCGATAATTTTTTTGGTACCGTCTTTGAAAATTTCGACGACATCTCCCGTCCTGGGGGCCAAACGTTGTTGTAAAAACACCGGCAAATCAACTTTTCCAATAAAACAAATGCCTTGTGAATCTTTTCTGTCTGTAGCGGGCAAATGGTGTTCTCCGGCCAACCGGCGTACGTCTTCTTTTGTCAGATATCCTATGGGAAACAGGGTCTTGGAGAGTTGTTCCTGGTTAAGCTGGCATAAAAAGTACGATTGGTCTTTGTTGGGGTCCAAACCGGTCAAAAGCCTGTAAGTTCCCGTATCCGTTTGATCCGTTCTGCAATAGTGCCCGGTGGCCACTTTGTCGACACCCCATTGAAGGGCATGGTCCAGGAAGGCATCAAACTTGATTTCCCGGTTGCATAACACATCGGGATTGGGCGTTCTCCCTTTGGCATATTCACCAAACATATAATCTACCACGCGTTCTCTGTATACCCGGCTCAGGTCCACATACGAAAAAGGAATGTCCAGTTTGCGTGCTGTCAGTTTGGCCATGTCAAGATCTTCTTCCCAGGCACAATCTCCGTGCAGGGTACCGGTAGTGTCGTGCCAGTTGCGCATAAAAACTCCAATAAGTTCATGACCCTGCTGTTTGAGCAGCAAGGCGGCTACTGAGGAATCTACTCCTCCCGATAAAGCTACAACTACGCGCATATGCCAATAAAAAAGGGTAAGCTTGATGTATCGCACCGCTACAACCACCTACCCTTGCTGTCTTCCAACCCTGGGGGAGTTCAGTGGGAGCTGGTCGTACATGACTTACCCGGTGCAAAGGTACGAAAAATCAAAAAGAATCAAAACCAAACGGAAGCAAGTCCTTAACACTTTCAAATACAAGAACACGATCGTCTTTCATTACAAATATGCGAATGGGAGATCCGGCTCTTTTTTCACTCTCCAACAAGACCTGGCGGCAAATTCCACAAGGTGAAGCCGTAACGGCAATAGCCCGGATCTTTGCCGAAGGGTGGTTGGCGTGCGTATAAGCAATGACAGAGCGCTCCGCACATATACCGGCAGGAAAAGAGGCATTTTCCTGGTTGCTTCCTGTTAAAACTTCACCCGTATGCAATCGTACGGCAGCACCTACTTTAAATTGTGAAAAAGGGGCGTATGCATTTTCTGACGCTTTAAAGGCCGCTTCTACCAGTTCTTTGTCTTTGGCGTCCAGTTGGTCTTTCTGAATTTCTGAATAGGGAATGGTTATGCTGTGTCTGTTCATGACAGGTTGGTTTAGGAAAAACAAATATAAGAATTTATAGTACATTTGCACCATGTTGAAAACGTGTCTGTATAAGACTTTTAGTTATGTCATACTGGTTTTTCTGTTAGGTGCTGCCCGGCCGGCAGCTTCTTTTCCGTTGCCGGAAGAGGGAAAACTTACCAGAAAACAATATGTTGAAAAATATAAAGACATAGCCATCAGGCAGATGCATGCCTATGGTATACCGGCAAGCATCATCCTGGCACAAGGTTGTTTGGAATCAGGAGACGGCAATAGCCGTCTGGCCCGTTTGGCCAACAACCATTTTGGCATCAAATGCCACGATTGGGAAGGAGAAAAGATCTATCACGACGATGATGAATTGCAGGAATGTTTCCGCAAGTATGCTACTGCAGAGGATTCTTTCCTGGACCATTCGGAATTTTTGAGAACGCGTCCCCGGTATGCCGGTCTTTTCCTGTTGAAAACGACTGACTACAAAGGGTGGGCGGAAGGTTTGAAACAGGCCGGATATGCCACTAACCCACGGTACGATGTATTGTTGATAGATGTGATAGAGAAAAACAAATTATATATATACGATAAGCAGGTACCGGAGCTGACAGCCGCAACATACACCCAAGGTGTTTTTATATTGGATGTGGAAAGAAGGATAATGAAAACAAACGGTATACCGTATGTACTTTCTGCGCCGGGAGATACCTATGGCTCATTGGCAAAAGAATTTAACCTGTTTACGGGAGAAATCACACGCTTTAACGATGTGCCGCGTAAAGCTGTGTTGGCTGCAGGAGAGAAGGTATATGTGGAGCGAAAGGCTAAGAAGGTGCACAAACCGGCACCGGAACACGTGGTAGCACAAGGTGAATCTTTACGTGAAATCGCACAACAATACGGGATAAGACGGAAGGCTCTCTACGCCTTGAATCCCGGTATGGAAGAATATCCAAAGCCCGGCACAGTCGTAATCTTAAGATAAGGTCATACAGGTATGAGAAAACGTAAAGCTTTTTTACCCGGTTTTGTGCTGTTTCTGTTTATCGTTGGTGCTGCTTTTTTGGGATGGTTTTATTTGATTGCTTTCCATAAGAACGTAGCAACGAAAGAGAAGAATCCGGTAACGCTTTTGGTTCCCAAAGGCTCGGATTTCAATCGGCTTATGGACAGCCTGACAAAAAACGGGTATTTGAAGTACAGAAAGCCTTTTTTATGGGCAGCCCGCCATGAAAATTTACCGCAAAACGTTCGTGGCGGTCGTTACGTGCTTCATTGGGGAATGACCAATAAGGAATTGGCCAGAAAACTGGCCATGGGGTGGCAGGATCCGTTGAATATCACCATTTCCGGCACCATAAGAACGTATGAAAGATTGGCGCAGGTACTGTCACGTAACCTGGAACTGGATAGTGCGGCTGTTCTGGAAGGCCTGAGGAACGATTCGCTTATTGCCAGGTATGGCTTTGACTCGGTCAGTTTACGGGCGATGTTTATTCCCAACACGTACCAGGTTTACTGGAACCTCTCTGTGGAACAACTTTTTGACAGGATGCACCGGGAATATTCAATATTCTGGAACCAGGAGAGACAGGCCAGGGCTGCAGAAATCGGATTGAACCCTATGCAGGTAAGTACGCTGGCCTCTATCGTTTATGAGGAAACGAAAAAAACGGATGAAATGCCCGACGTGGCCGGTGTCTATATGAACCGGCTGCGGATAGGAATGCCTTTGCAGGCAGATCCCACGTTGATATTTGCGGCGCAAGATTATACCATCCGAAGGGTTTTGCAGAAACATACACGTATTGAGTCTCCGTACAATACGTACAAATACAGGGGACTCCCCCCCGGTCCCATTTCCGTACCTTCCATAGATGCCATAGATGCCGTTCTTCATTATAACACACACAATTATTACTACTTTTGTGCCCGTGAAGATTTTAGCGGTTACCACAATTTTGCGGCAACCCTGGGACAACATATGCAAAACGCCCGCAGGTTTCAAAGAGCGTTGACCGAACGGCTCAAAAACGAAGAAAAAACACCATGAATGCACCTGCTTTGTATCTGATTCCTGCTCCTTTGGCTCAAGTTCCGGTATCATCCGTGATGCCGGAAGATCATATTGCATTGGTCAGGACACTCTCGTATTTTGTGGTAGAAGAGCTGAGAACAGCCCGCAGGTACTTGTCTGCTTTGGGGTTGAGGCCGGAACATCTTACGCTGGAAGTAGTAAATGAACATACGGCTGCAACAGCATGGCACCCATTACTGGAACCTCTCAGGCAGGGAAAATCTATGGGTATGCTTTCAGAAGCGGGCTCTCCGGCCGTGGCCGACCCTGGATGGGAGTTGATAGCATTGGCTCATCAAGAAGGTTTCCGCGTAGTTCCTCTTGTGGGACCATCTGCCATAGGTATGGCTTTGATGGCATCGGGGCTTAACGGCCAACACTTTGCATTTCATGGGTATCTGCCGGTTAAGGCGGCCTTGCGTGACAAAAAGATAAAAGAATTGGAAAAACAGTCGGCCATAACGGGGCAGACACAGATTTTTATAGAAACGCCTTATAGAAACCAACAACTTTTTGAAGCACTCCTGAACGGATGTATGCCGCAAACCAGATTGACCCTTGCCCTTAACATAACCGATCCCGATGCATTTATTTGCACAAGGACGTTGGAAACATGGAAAAAAAACAGACCTGATTTTGCCGGAACCTATAGAAAAAAACCTTGTGTCTTTTTAATAATGGCTTAAAGAATATGGCTACCATTTGTTTGCATGATATTAAATTTTTTGCACATCACGGATGTTTTGAAGAAGAAAGACTCATTGGTACGTACTTCCTTGTGGATGTGGCATTGGAAATTGACGATTGCCCGGCTATATATTCGGACAACCTGGAAGATGCAATCGATTATACGGTTGTATATAAAAAAATAGCAGAGGAAATGGAAAAGCCCGGCCGTTTGCTGGAACATGTGGCCGGTCGCATTCTGCATGCTTTGATGGCAGCGTTTGAACCTGCAGCATGTAAGGTAACGGTATCCAAATTGGCACCACCACTGGGAGGAGAAGTAGGCAGAGCGTCTGTTACACTTACAGAGAAAGATCTGCGGCATGGATGAAAAAAAAACGTTTGCCATCGTAACGCTGGGTTGTAAGCTCAATTATGCGGAGAGCGCTTCCATTGCCCGGGATTTTCTAAAAAAAGGGTATGTACAGACAGCAGCTTCTGCCAAAGCAGATGTCTATATTATCAATACTTGTTCCGTAACGGAGCATGCTGATAAAAAGAGCAGGCAGGCCATACGTAAGGTACAACGCTTGAATCCCGATGCGTATGTGGTGGTTACGGGATGTTCTGCGCAGCTTCGTTCCACGGAACTGAGCCGCCTGGAAGGTGTAGGTGCATTGCTGGGTACGGGATTCAGGGATAAAGCCGCCGCCGTTGCAGCAGCAGGTTTGGCCGGAACGGTGCTGATGGGACCCTGCCATGCGGAAGGTAGTTTTTTTTCGGCGTATTCAACAGGTACGGGCAATAAAGAAAGGACCCGGGCTTTTTTAAAAATACAAGACGGCTGTGACTACTACTGTACGTACTGCACGGTACCGCTGGCAAGGGGAAAAAGCCGCAATATTTCCATTGCAGAAATAGTATCCCAGGCTGCGGAAATAGCAGCCTCGGGCGTGAAAGAAATAGTATTGACCGGTGTCAATACAGGTGATTACGGTAAATCAACGGGAGAAACATTTCCTGCACTTTTGGAAGCGTTGTCACGTATTCCGGGTATAGCCCGTTACAGGATATCTTCTGTGGAGCCTAATTTGCTGACGGAAGAAATCATACGATATATCGCCGCAACACCTGTCTTCATGCCGCATTTTCATTTGCCCTTACAAAGCGGTAGTGCACGCATTCTCAAAAAGATGGGAAGACGGTACACCCCTGAAATTTTTGCACAAAAAGTACGACTGATACATGCATTGATTCCCTATGCTTTTATTGGTATTGATGTTATTGCCGGTTTTCCCGGCGAAACGGAAGAAGATTTCAGCCTGACGTATGATTTGCTGCAGGGTTTGAAGCCTTCTTTTTTACACGTATTTCCCTTTTCGGTGAGGCCGGGAACAAAAGCAGCAGAAATTCCTGTTGCGGAGAGGGTTCCTGATAAAGAGATAACAGACCGGGTACAACGGCTGGGGGCGCTTTCTGATACGTTATACAACGATTTTCTCAAAGCGAATGCAGGAAGAAAAGAAGAGGTTTTGTTTGAAGGCAGGGCCTCTGGGGGGAAGATGCACGGTTATACAAGAAATTACATACGAGTTGAACAACCGTACGATAGAGAAAAGATCAATACAATAGCACGGATAATCCTATAAAAACAAGATAAACAATATGTATTGGGAGCTTTTTAAAGTATTCTTCCGCATAGGCGCTTTTACGATAGGAGGCGGATTGGCCATGCTGCCTGTTGTGGAACGTGAGGTGGTGGACCGGAAAAAATGGATAACGAAAGAAGAATTTACAGATTTACTGGCTGTTACACAAACTTTACCGGGGGTGATTGCCGTTAATATGGCCGTTGCCGTGGGATACAGGATTAAAGGATTCAGGGGGTCCATAGTCTCTGTGTCAGGCGCCGTTCTGGCTCCATTCTTTTCCATTTTAATGATTGCCATGTTTTTCAGGGCCTTCAGGGAAAACCCGGTAGTAGAGCGTATTTTTATGGGTATGCGCCCTGTAGTGGTAGCCTTGATTGCCGTGCCTGTTATTACCACCATGCGTTCCATAGGTCTCACACTGTCTTCCGGTTTGATCGCCGGGCTGGCGGCTTTACTCATATGGCTTTTTGCCATATCTCCCATTTGGATTATTTTGGCGGCAGGTGCAGGAGGATATGTCTGGCACAGGATAGAGAAGAAAAGAAAGGGAGGGCGAGCGCTATGATATACCTGCAGCTTTTCTATACGTTTTTAAAAATCGGTTTCTTTTGTTTTGGTGGTGGATACGCCATGTTGTCATTGATTCAGAACGAGGTGGTTGTGCACCACGGATGGCTTACGATGGAGGAATTTTCAGATATTCTTGCCGTGTCCCAGATGACTCCGGGACCTATAGCCATCAATACAGCTACGTATGTGGGTTACACGGCGGCGGGCGGCAATGTCTTGGGCTCTGCCATGACTACGTTAGCCTTGATCCTGCCTTCGGTAATACTGATGTCCATTGTAAGCCGTATTTTTATGAAATACAGCAAAAATGAAGTTGTTCAGGGCGTTTTCAGCGGTATCAGGCCCGTGGTTGTAGGTTTGATTGCTGCTGCTGCTTTGATTATGGCTACTCCGGAAAATTTTGTGGATTACAGAAGTTATCTGATTTTTTCTGCGGCCTTTCTGGCGGCTTACTTCTATAAGGTACATCCCATTTTATTGATGGTTTTGGGAGGTCTTGCAGGTTATCTGATGTATTGATTATATACTACAACTGCAGTATCTTTTTTTTTGCCTAATTTAGGGGTTTTACGTTGCATATGCCCTTTACATTACATGCTCCATATGCTCCGGCAGGCGACCAGCCTCAGGCCATAGAGCAATTGACAGACCTTTATGCCAAAGGAACACATTCTTCTGTGTTACTGGGCGTTACAGGTTCCGGAAAAACATTCACCATGGCCAATGTGGTGGAACGGTTGCAGCGTCCAACTTTGGTTATAAGCCATAACAAGACGTTGGCTGCACAATTGTATGCCGAGTTCAAAAGCTTTTTCCCGGAAAATGCCGTGGAATACTTTGTCTCTTATTATGACTATTACCAACCCGAAGCGTATTTACCGGTAACCGATGTATATATTGAAAAAGACCTGAGCATCAACGATGAAATAGAAAAATTGCGCCTGAGTACGTCTTCCGCTTTGTTGAGCGGCCGCAGGGATGTGTTGGTGGTGTCGAGTGTTTCTTGTTTATACGGGATTGGGAACCCTGATGATTTTCATGCCAATACCATTACGCTGAAGGCAGGAGAGAAGGCAGATTTCAACGGTTTGTTGTACAGGCTGGTAGAGGCACTGTATTCCCGCAATGAAAATGAATTCAAAAGAGGTACGTTTCGCGTGAGAGGAGACGTGATAGATGTGTATCTGGCTTATGATGACATTGCCTGCCGCATTGCTTTTTGGGGAGATACCATAGATTCCATCGAAAGACTGGACCCTGTTACGGGTGGCATATTGGAACGTACACAAGGAATTTCCATTTATCCGGCCAGTGCCTTTGTGACGACAAAACAAAGAAAGGAACAAGCAATCCGAAACATACAGGACGATTTGACAGATCGGGTGGCAGTTTTGAAAGAGGCCGGCAAGCATTTGGAAGCTAAAAGATTGCTGGACAGGGTAGAGTTTGATATAGAGATGATTCGTGAATTGGGCTACTGTCCCGGCATTGAAAATTACTCCCGGTATTTTGACGGACGTGCGCCGGGGACAAGGCCTTTTTGCCTGCTTGATTATTTCCCGGAAGATTTTCTTACCATCATAGATGAAAGCCATGTGACCTTACCGCAGATACGCGCCATGTACGGAGGCGACCGTTCACGTAAAGAAGTATTGATTGAATACGGTTTCCGTCTTCCGGCTGCGGCTGACAACAGGCCGCTGACATTCGATGAATTTGATCGCGTGATAGGCCAAAGGCTTTATGTTTCGGCCACTCCTGCTGCGTATGAATTGGAAAAATCGGAAGGATTGATTGTGGAGCAAGTGGTGCGGCCAACCGGTTTGCTTGATCCTCCGGTGGAGGTGCGCCCCACAGAAGGACAAATAGATGATCTGACAGAAGAAATAAGAAGAAGCGCGGCCAAAGACCAGCGGGTACTGGTGACAACGCTTACTAAACGAATGGCGGAAGAATTGCATAAGTTCCTGGCCAGAATAGGTATCCGTTGTACGTATATCCACTCAGATATTGACACGCTGGAACGGATTACCATCCTGGAAGAATTTCAGAAGGGGTATTACGACGTATTGATTGGTGTGAACCTGCTCCGGGAAGGACTTGATTTGCCGCAAGTGTCGTTGGTAGCTATTTTAGATGCAGACAAAGAAGGTTTTCTGCGTTCGGAAAGGGCGCTTACCCAAACGGCCGGACGGGCGGCACGCAATGTGGAAGGAAAAGTTATTATGTATGCAGACAAGATAACAGATTCCATGGCCAAAACCATAGAGGAAACAGAACGCAGGCGCAGAAAACAAATTCAGTATAACAAGGAACACGGCATCACCCCTACACAAATAGCCAGGAATGTGCGCAACACACTGGACAGAGCATATGCAGAAGTCGATTGGGAGCATAGGATACATGCCGTTGCGGAAGATCCTGTCATGCAGTCCATGACTCCGGAACAACTGGAAAAAGCCATCTCGGTGGCTCGCGAAAGAATGGAGGAAGCGGCCCGGCGGCTCGATTTCATAACGGCTGCCCGGTTCAGGGATGAAATGTACGTATTGGAAAGCGTCAAGAAATGAAACAGGAAGAGATCGTCAAACAAGATATGGCTGGCCGGGCAAGAAACATGGCCGTACAGACATTGAAAGGTCTGGTAAGGGGTAACGGACGTCCTTTCATAGAACATGCAGACGATGTGGCAGCTATTGTTGAAAAAGAGCTGGCTCTTTCCAAACAGGCGGTAGCTGCCGTATATTTGCACGAAGCAAGCCGAAAACGTCCCGACATGTTACCGGAAATTACCCGGACCTTTGGAGGGGATATAGCTCAGATGGTTTCCGGTTTGAATAAGATTTCCACCATCAATCCCAGGGATACGCGGTTGCAGCCGGAGAATTACAGGAAACTGATAGTGTCTTATTCTACGGATCCCACGGTTATTCTTATTAAACTGGCGGACAGACTGGAAATTATGAATAATTTGACGGTTTGTTTTTCACCGGGCGATCAAATCAAAAAAGCCACGGAAACTTTGATGTTGTATGTACCTCTGGCACACCAGCTGGGATTGTATCATATCAAGAGCCGGCTGGAAGACTTGTCTTTCAAGGTGTTGCAGCCGGAAGACTACAGGTTGGTGGTCAACAGCCTGAAAGCTTCTGAACGGGAACATAAGATTATGATACAACGTTTTTCCGGACCCCTGGAGAAAGCGTTGAAACAAGCCGGTATCCGTTACGAATTGAAGAGCCGTGCCAAAGCCATATATTCTATCTGGAAAAAGATGCAGATACAGCAACTGGGTGTAGAGGAAGTATACGACATTCTGGGGATTCGGTTTATCATAGACGCAGAACCGGAAAAAGAAAAAGACTTGTGTTGGGAAGTGTATTCCATTGTTACTCAAATGTACGAACCTATACCTGAGCGGATGAGAGATTGGATTACAGTACCCAGGGAAAGCGGCTATGAATCGTTGCACATAACGGTAAAAACTCCCGAAGGAAAGGTGGTGGAAGTTCAAATACGCAGCCGTAGGATGGATGCTATGGCAGAATATGGAGTGGCGGCGCATTGGGCTTATAAAGGCGTTCAGAACGAACAAATATTGCAGGACTGGCTTTCCGGTATACGGAAACGTTTGCAGGAACCGGATAAGGAACTTGCAGCCGCCAAAGATTATGCCGCCTTCCGGCCTAATGAGATTTACGTGTTCACGCCTGCCGGAGATTTACGCAGGCTACCTTCCGGAGCTACGGTGCTGGACTTTGCCTTTGACATCCACAGCAACCTGGGTATTCGTTGTACAGGCGGCCGGATAAACGGAAAAATGTCGCAGTTGCGCGATGTGCTGCAAACAGGTGATACCGTAGAGATCCTGACTTCCAAAAACCAAAAACCTTCCAAAGACTGGCTCGTTTTTGTGGTTTCGGCCAAGGCCAGAAACAAAATCCGTCAGACGTTGAGGGAAGAAGAAGGAGCTCGTGTTGCCGCCGGGCGGGAAATATTGGAGAGGAGGTTGAAAAACTGGAAAATTGAAGCTTTGCCGGAAGATTATACACAATTGCTGAAAGAGTATAAAATCAAGCAATTGAACGATTTCTATACGGCTGTTGCCAACGAAGATATACCGTTACAGGAGATCAAAGACTTTTTAATCCATCTGAAAGAAGAAAAAGCAGAAAAATTCGTGCCGGACGTTGCGGCCGAAAGGCCTGCCGTTGAACCGGCACACATGGACGATTACCTGATTATCGACGATTCTTTTGGAAGGATTGGTTTCAAGCTGGCCAAGTGTTGCAACCCTGTGGTAGGTGATAAAGTGTTTGGGTTCGTGTCCGTCAAAGACGGTATTAAAATCCACCGGATGAGCTGCCCCAACGCAGAACGGCTCATAACACAGTACCCATACCGCATACAGAAAGTAAAATGGCGCGAAAGCGCCGCCTCGGCCCTTTTTCAGACAACCATAAGGTTTACGGCTTATGAAGAAATGGGTTTGATGCAGGAAATAGCCGATGTAGTCAATATGCTTTCCTTGAATATGCGCAGTTTCCGGCTTTCCGGACAACAAGGTAAGGTGTCGGGGACGCTGCAGGTGGCGGTACAATCCAATAAGCAGGTTGATTTGCTGTTGTTCCATTTGCGGAAAATCAAAGGCATTGTTAAAGTAGCCAGGGAATAAATATGACAGAAGAGAAGATCATAGTAAAAGGAGCTCGGGTGCATAATTTAAAAAATCTGACGGTAGCCATTCCCAGGGACAAATTTGTAGTTGTAACCGGGGTATCGGGCTCAGGGAAATCTTCTTTGGCCTTTGATACCTTGTTTGCAGAAGGACAAAGACGTTATGTGGAAAGTCTGTCTTCTTATGCACGCCAGTTTCTGGGTCGGGTAAAGAAGCCCGATGTAGATTTCATAGAAGGGATTCCTCCCGCCATTGCCATTGAACAAAAGGTCAATACGCGCAATCCACGGTCAACGTTAGGTACCTCAACGGAAATTTATGATTACCTGCGGTTGTTGTATGCACGCGTGGGCAAGACGTATTCTCCTGTTTCCGGCCGGGAAGTGACGCGCCACAGTCAGGAAGATGTTTTGCAATACATATTGTCCTTGCCACAAGAGGGTTACGCACTGGTAATGGCACCATTGGGCTGGGCCGATGCCGAACGCAGGGTGGAAAAATTACTGGCCTTGCAGCAGGATGGTTACTCCCGGTTTTTTGACGGGAGCACCGTTGTAAGGATAGAAGATGTGTTGCAGCAACTGCCGGCGTTTGAGTCAGTCGATCTGATGCTGTTGACAGGACGTGTGGCACCGGAAGACACCCCCGACAACAGGGCAAGAATCTTGGAATCCGTACGTACGGCATTTTCTGTAGGAGAGGGTGCTTTGTTTGTTTATGACGGACGGCAAACGGTTCCTTTTTCTACCCGTTTTGAAGCAGACGGCATGGTATTTCAGGAACCGGAGGAGTATCTTTTCAGTTTTAACAGTCCATTAGGTGCTTGCCCCGAATGCGGCGGGTACGGGCAAATTACGGGGATTGACGAAGCCCTGGTCGTTCCGGACAAAACGTTATCTGTTTATCAGGATGCCGTAGCTTGCTGGAGGGGGGAGGTTATGAGTTTTTTCAAAAATCAGGTAATCGACCATGCGGCAGCGGTTGGTTTTTCCATTCATAAACCGTATGAGCAGCTTTCTCAAAAGGAAAAGGATTGGTTGTGGAACGGAGATGCAAAGGTAGCGGGCATCCATCGGTTTTTCAAACATCTGGAATCGGCAAAGTATAAGATTCAGAACAGAATCATGATCAGCAGGTTTACAGGAAAAACCTTGTGTCCCGAATGCGGCGGTTCACGGTTAAGAAAGGAAGCTTCCTACGTGAAAATTCATGGCAGGCGGATTGACCAGTTATTGGAGATGAGCATAGAAGAGGTAACCGAATTTTTCAATACAGCAGTATGGAGCCGGCAAGAATTGGAAATAGCCGGACGAACCTTGCAGGAAATACAATCGCGTCTTACTTTTTTAAATCAGGTGGGTCTTGGGTACCTTACCCTCAACAGGCGTTCCTCTACATTGAGCGGCGGAGAGAGCCAACGTGTGAATCTGGTAAGTGCTTTGGGCAGTTCCCTGGTAGGCAGCCTGTACATTCTGGACGAGCCGAGCATAGGGCTTCATCCGCGCGATACGCAACGCCTTCTTATGTCTTTAAAGGCCCTTAAAGACCTGGGTAATACGGTGCTGATTGTAGAACACGATGAGGAAATCATGCGGGCAGCCGATCAGATTATCGATATAGGACCTTTAGCCGGGAAAGACGGAGGAAAACTGGTTTATCAGGGCCCTCCCATTGCTCCGGGACAATCCTTTAAAGAAAAAGAAAGCCGGACACTGCGGTTCCTTTCCAATCCTCAGGTCATTCCGGTACCTGCCAAGCGAAGGACATGGAATTCCTTTATCTGCGTGGAAGGTGCGGCTCATAACAATTTAAAAGATATTGACGTCAAGATTCCACTGCAGGTTTTTACGGCCGTCACAGGTGTCAGCGGTTCGGGAAAAACCTCCTTGATACGTGATATTTTATACAACGCTTTAGCCCGGGAATACAACCAGGGGAGGGTCCCCGCTCCCGGAAAATACCGTAAACTGTCCGGAGATATTAACCGGTTGAGCGGAGTTGAGCTGGTCGACCAAAATCCTATCGGGAAATCTTCCCGATCCAATCCGGTTACGTATATCAAGGCGTACGACGATATAAGAAAGTTGTATTCGGAGCAGCCTTATGCGCGTATGAACGGCTATGGCCACTCCTTTTTTTCTTTTAACATGGAAGGAGGACGCTGTCCCGATTGCCGGGGAGAAGGAGTCGTTCAGGTAGAAATGCAATTTATGGCCGATGTGGAACTCACGTGCGAATCGTGCGGAGGAAAACGGTTTCTTCCCGATATATTGGAAGTGAGGTATAAAGAAAAGAATATCCAGGATATACTGGAAATGACCGTGAAAGAGGCCATTGATTTCTTTTCTTCACAGCAAGAACCGGCAGCCACGCGGATTGCACAAAGGCTGAAACCCCTGGATGATGTAGGTCTTTCTTACATAAAACTGGGTCAGAGCAGCAGCAGTTTGAGCGGCGGTGAAAGCCAACGTGTGAAACTGGCGTACTTTCTGTCGCGTGATACCTTGAAAAACCATCGGTTGTTTTTGTTTGATGAACCTACGACAGGTCTTCATGTATACGATATTGCCAGGTTGCTGGATTCCTTTAACGCCCTGATCCGGAAAGGACATTCTGTTTTGGTGGTGGAACATAACATGGATGTGGTAAAATGTGCTGATTGGGTGATTGACCTGGGGCCCGAAGCGGGAGATAAAGGCGGGTTTTGCTCTTTTGCAGGAACACCGGAAGCCCTGGCCGGGAGAGTTGACCTTCCTACGGGAGCCGCTCTGCATGAAAAAATATTGTAGTTTTGTTTTTTATGAGACGAAAAAAACTCTTTTTGATATGCTTAAACGTGGTTCTTTTTCTGAGCTTCGGTCATGAGGTATGGGCAGATAACCCGTTTGAGAGCGTTTTTGTCATAGGAGTTCAGCTGGGAACAGATATTGGAGGTGCGGCACCCATTCCTTTCAGAGCGGTAGGAGGTTCTTTCAATCCGTATCCCAAATTGAACGCGGCTTTTGGAGCAAATGTACTGCTGGAAGTTAATCCACGTATTACGATAGGGGCCAATGTCAACTACAAGACAGTGGCCATGGAAGCCGATGCACGTGTCACCAATCAGAAATTTAAAGGAGAGAATACGGTACAATATTTTACAGGTACATCAGAAATGTCCATGAGTTTTACCTTTCTGGAAGTTCCCCTCTATATGGATTTCTATTTAGGATCTAAGAAAATACATGCTATACAGGCAGGAATCTTTGGTTCTTATGTGTTTAAGTCCAGGTTTGTTACACGTGCCACCAAAGGGTTTATAGGTTTTGAACCGGACAGGGTGGATGCCCCGGTAACCGACCCTCAGGTTATGGATTTTTCTCCGTTGATGACACGTTGGGATGCAGGTTTTCTTATAGGATATCATACAAAAGTGACGGCTCGTTTAAGAGCGGGATTGCATCTGATGTTCGGAGTACGGGATATCTTCAAAAAGGGAAACGATTTCTTTGATTACAAGATGCAACAGATACGCGGGAGTGTAGTGTTGTCCTACGATTTATTTCGTATTTATAAACGTTGAACAAGGTCCCATAGGGTGAAGAAGAGCCATTCCGTTCTCTTTTTCAACACTTGTACATCAATAACGGCAGGTGTGTCAGTGGGTTTATACGTGTGGCTGTTGACTCCGGAAGTAATCAACAGAGAAGGAACGTTTTTTTGTGCCAGCCACGTTTGCTCCGTCATGGAAAAATAAATATCAGCAAAAGCGGGACTGTTATAAAACGAATAATCTATTTCCAGACCGATATTATAGTAGAGGTTGCTGTTGTTCAAAGATCGGACGATATGAGGAGGCACTTGAGATGCACCCAATACCAGGACATAATTTTGAGAGCGGGAAGGAGGCGCCAGAGCCGTTCCGATTTGATCGATATTTATGTTCAGAGAGATTTGTTCCGGGGGGATGGACAGAGATTGGGCAAAAAAACGGGCACCTTCCATGGAGTATTCTTTAGCGTCATAAGCCACAAAAATCAGATGGTGTGAAATGGGTACTCCTTCTTGTTTTGCCTGACTGAAAAGGTGTGCCAGCGTCAGCAGCACCGAAACCCCGGAAGCATTGCTGTCTGCACCGGGGTACCGGACTCCGTACATGATGCCCAGGTGGTCGTAGTGGGCAGAAACGACAATATAATTCCGGCTTCCCGGCACAGTTGCCGGAATATACCCTATGACATTTCTGCCACGTTTTTGTTGTCCAAAAGTAAACCCTTGGATGTAAGATGGTTTTGACACAATCGGACGCTCAGTCTGAAAAGGAAGCAGACCGGATTGCCGGAACTTGGCGCTGACGTAGGAACAAGCTGCAACGGCTCCGGCCGTACCCGTTTCTCTGCCTTGTAAAAGACTGTCTGACAGGTATTCAATATGGTAAATCAAAGCTTCTGCAGAAAGCCTTTGCACATAATGCTCCGGGCGGAAGGTTTGCCCCCGTGCGGTCAGGGTCCCCATCAGGAGCATACAGAGAAAAACAGCTAAACGGCAACGGGACCGGAACATGTTTTGTGGGATTTAAAACACAAAGTAACGAATTTTCCTGCCAATTTTATACCTTTGAACCATGACAAAAAGATTCCCGGTAACGTTTCTCGTTCTTATTGTGTTGGTAGTTACACCGTATACATTGTGGGCACAATATGACAAACAGCAGTTTTTCTACCGCGGACAGCACCTGTTGTTTGAAGGTCGTTACCAGCAGGCGATAGACAATTTCAATAAATTGCTTCAACTGGACCCAGATTTGCACGAGGCGTATTTTTTCAGAGGCATCGGGAAATACAATCTGGGAGATTTTTTGGGAGCCCGTTCAGATTTTGACAAAGCCATACAGATTCATCAGATTTTCACTTTGGCGTACCATTACAGGGCCATTACACATTCCCGGCTGGGCGATTATGAAAAAGCACTGGAAGACCTGAAAGAAGCCATTGCCTTGCGGCCCGGTTATAACGGTTTGTATTTCAGCCGAGGTGTTACGTATTTATTATCTCAGCAATTCAAGCTGGCGGAAGAAGATTTTAACCGCTTCCTGCGTCATGAACCCAGGGTAAGCGAAGCCTACCTGAACAGAGGAGCGTGTTATCTTTATTTAAAAGACACGGTAAAAGCTTTGCATGATTACAATACGGCCGTATTGCTCAATAAATTCGATCCGGAAGGTTATATCAGACGTTCGCGCGTATATGCCATGCAAGAGAACTATGAAAAAGCACTGGAAGACCTGAATACGGCACTATCCCTGGAGTCCGACAATACGTTTGCTTACTTTAACAGGGCGCTCATAAGGTATAACCAGGACGATCTGATGGGAGCTTTGGAAGACCTGGAACACGTTTTACGGGAAGATCCGGGCAACGCCCTTTCTTTGTACAACAGAGCCCTGATAAGAACACAAATTGGAGATTACAACAAAGCGTTGGACGATTACGACCGTGTCATTGACATCAATCCCAATAATGTGCTGGCGTATTTTAACAGGGCCGCCTTGTTCATTCAAATGGAAAGGTATGGCGAGGCTCTCAAAGATTATGACAGAGCCATTGAGCTGTACCCCGATTTTGCAAACGCATATATGAATCGGTCTTACGTAAAAAACAAAATGGGATTGTATGCTGCGGCCGATATCGATTACAAGACAGCCCAGAAAAAGGTGGCTGAGTACAAGTCAAAACTGGGTGACTCTTCGTATTCGGCCTTTGCAGATACAACGCAGCGTTTTGACAAGTTGTTGGCCCTGGATGCAGATTTTGCCAAAAAAGAATTCAACAACGAATTGCTACAGTATAAAGACGTGGATATAAGGCTTAAGCCGTTATTTAAAATTTTGGCCGGGCAAACGGAAACGTCTTTGGCGTTGGAACAACGTTATTACCACGAAGGGCTGGAGAAGTTTATTGTGAACCAAACCATTCCGGTTAACCTGTACAGCACAGAGCCGGAAACGGAATCTGATTATCTGAGTTTCCAAAGGGAACAAGTGCAAAGATTTTTAAAGGATAACCCCTCGGCAAATCTGTATTTTTTGGAAGGTATATTGGATTTTCAAAGCAAAATGTTCAACGCGTCACTTGCCTCGTACAACAAGGCTATTGAATTGGATCCGGACAATGTCTTTTATTACGTCAACAGAGCGGCTTTACAAAGCGAAATGATAGAATTTATCGCCTCCATGGAAAGTAACGTACAAATCCTGACGTTGGATCAATCGGGTACTACCAGAACAAGGGTGCAGGACCAGGGCAGAAGGGAGTATGATTATTCAGGGGCCATAGACGATCTGGAAAAAGCAGCTTTGCTGGCTCCCGATTTTGCATATGTATATTACAATTTGGGCAATCTGCATTGCCTGACCGGTGATTTCCCCAAAGCCATAGGCCAATATTCAAAATCTATCGAATTATATCCTTACCTGGCAGAAGCCTATTACAACCGGGGGTTGATTCAGATTTATCTGAAAGAAAAGGAAAAGGGGTGCATGGATATTTCTACGGCCGGTGAATTAGGTATCCAGGATGCGTAC
This sequence comes from Bacteroidales bacterium, assembly GCA_049652385.1. Classification (GTDB taxonomy): domain Bacteria; phylum Bacteroidota; class Bacteroidia; order Bacteroidales; family UBA932; genus DMER64. The sequence continues at coordinate 458,337 of JBASDX010000008.1, forward strand.
AGCGTCATAAAAAAATTCTGTGTCACGGAACAACCGTAACACAGAATATCTACAGATAAGCCGTATGGGTTATACGTTAAGGCAACGGTGCGTACGATGTTTCTACATAAGGCGCCTTGTTCAGGAAGTCGTAAGAAGCTTTAATGCTCTCAAACGGCTCCATAGTAAAAGCTTCCTGTTCTATTATGGCATATTTTAAACCGGCAACACGTGCTCTTTTGTATAAAGACTCAAAGTCTATGTTGCCGGAAGCACCAATTTCCTTATCGTCTTTGACATGCCACAAGGAAAACCTGCCGGGATATTTTTCCATATACTCTTCTGCCGGCGAACCACCTGCCAGGCTCCAGAATACATCTATCTGAAAAAACACTTTGTCGGGATCGGTATGGTTTAACAGGTAATCATAGAGAGGTATACCGTCAAACAAGGTAGAAAATTCTTTGTCGTGGTTGTGGTACCCAAAACGGATTCCTGCCTTGTTACAGGCTTCGCCCACAGCGTCAAAAAGCTCACAATAATGCAGCAATCCCTCCAAAGACGCATAAGCTGTTTTCCACATGGATGGTTGAACGATATAAGCAATTCCTGCCTCGGCATGATCTGTTATGGCTTTATCCCACCAGGCAAGACATTCTTCCCACGAGGCGGTATTGGGATCAGGGCCGTTTATGTGGGAGGATAATACCACCAATCCTTTGGAACGGCACAGCTGCGTAAAGGCAGGTCCTGCCAATCCGTAAAAAGTACCTTCTCTGGGGTTATAACCCGCCAATTCCACAAAAGAATACCCGGCTGCCGCTACTGCATCCAATGCCGTATCCATATCTTCCGCCATTTGAGCACGGATGGAATACAATTGCAATCCTATTTCTTTTTGTTCTTGTTTTTCTGTACAGGAACAAAAGAACGACAGTATAACGGCAGTCGCTATTCTTAAAGCTGTTTTCATCAGTCTAATATTCTGACTTTGATGTTTTTGAACCACACATCGTCACCGTGGTCCTGCAGCCCTATATAGCCTTCTTTTTCTTCTCCTCCGCAATTCAACAGCAGTTCATAGGCGATGGGCCATTTCTCCTGGCTGAATTTGCTGTTATCCAGCATTTCTTGCCACTGGGGCGTCCACAGGTGGTATTCCAGTACCGGTTCTCCGTTTTGGAAATGAGCTACCGTTCCTTTGTACACCAGGATTTTTGCCGTATTCCATTCTCCGTAGGGTTTGGCGTTTTGCGGTTTGGCAGGAATCATGTCGTAGAGGGAAGCCGATTGGCGGTTTCCGTCCACACCTAAAAAGGCGTCGGGGTGGTGTTCGTTATCCAGGATTTGGTACTCAGGAGCAGAAATGTAGATAGGTTGTCCCGGTATTTCCTGAGCCAGGTAAAATACACCGGAATTGGAACCTTTTCCAACTCTCCATTCAAAAGTCAATTCAAAATTGCTGAATTTGCGATCGTAAATGATGTCTCCACCGTCTACGGCTCCCGCTTCTCCACGTCCGGAACCGTTGATTTTTATGGCACCGTCCTCTATAGTCCAGGCACCGGGAATGTCTGTGCCGTTGTAGGCGCGCCAACCGTCAAAGGTTTCTCCGTCAAAAAGTACTATTACGTTGGGATCATCCTGTGCCGCTTCCTTCTTCTTGTTGTTGCAGGAAGAGCAGCCGGCAGATAAAAAAGCAGCCATAAGAAAAGATAAAAAAATGATTTTTTTCATAGTATAGGTATTTATGTATTTATATTTAAGGCATTTCGGGCAAGGAATATCCTTCTCTGTAGGTATGACGGATCAATTCGTTGGCAAATTCCAAAGCGTTGATCGGATCTGAATATTGGTGGTTGAATGTGGGGTGTCCGTCTTTTATGGAGAAGCCGTCCTTTACTTTCATACGTATGGTGTCGTTGGGCGAGATGTTCGTAAATTTCATGGCTTTGCCATCCCACAGCAGCTCCCTTCTAAGTCCTTGCAAACGAACAGCCAAAACACCCATAACCACCATTTCGTTCAACGGTCCTGCTTCTGAAAAATCCGATGCTGTCTTGACGCGTGCCTCGGGGCTTTCTTTACAGGCACGGATAAAGTCTTCGTAATGGTTACTGTTGGGCACTTCACGCGTCAGGGTGGGAGCGGGGAGCGTGCGGCCGGATAGCAGCCAGGGATTTACGCCGTAACAGCCGCATATGAGTGTGTCTTTTGTTCCGTGAAATACCACGGCACCGCCGCTGTCATTCATATTGCGTCCGGCGGGCCATCCTGCCGGATACTCGGGCAATAAGCCACCGTCGTACCACGTGACTTCTACTCCGGGCATGGCTACTTTAGGCATATTGTCTCTGGCAGGGAACACAAATTTGGCTATTTGTGCGTTCGGTGCGCAGTCTGTCATCAAGGCAGTGGAGCTGCCCTGTACGGCGATGGGTGATTGCAGGTTCAATGCTTTGACCACCGGTTGTAAAATATGGCAAGCCATATCGCCTAAAGCCCCCGTTCCAAAATCCCACCAGCCTCGCCAATTCCAGGGATGGTAAATCTTGTTGTACGGACGGTAGGGTGCCGGTCCAATGAACAGATCCCAATCCAGGTCGGGGTGCGGGGTATGCACTTCCGCAGGCGTTTCCAGACCCTGGGGCCAAATGGGCCTGTCGGTGAAAGCATCTACTCTTGTGACTTCTCCAATCATTCCGGACCAGATGACCTCGCATATTTCCCGCACTCCTTTGCCGGAGGCTCCCTGGTTACCCATTTGCGTGGCAACCTGATGTTTATCTGCCAAACGGGTCAGCAGTCGTGTTTCATATACGGTATGCGTAAGCGGTTTCTCACAATAGACGTGTTTGCCCATAGCCAGGGCTTGTGCGGCTATAACAGCGTGCGTATGGTCTGCCGTACCTACAACCACAGCGTCTATCTGATGGCCCATTTCATCGAACAGCTTTCTGAAGTCCTTGTATTTCTTGGCATCGGGGTAATTTTTCAGTTGATTGGCCGCATATTTCCAGTCTACGTCACACAAGGCCACAATGTTCTCTGTATTCAATTCCCGGATGACACCGCCGCCACGACCACCAATACCAATACCGGCAATATTCAGTTTATCGGTTGCGGCTTTTTTCTTTTTTCTTTGAGGTGCAGAGGGCACTTTACCCATAAGCGGGGTAGCGGCCACAAGAGCTCCTGCGGTAGCCAGGGCGCTTTTCTGTAAAAAATTACGTCTTGAAATGTTTTTTTCCATAACTATTGGTTTTTGTTAAATATACTAATTTTAATTCATTTCTTTTTTTTTCCGCTGCGCAGTCTGTTGTACGATTGAACCAACGCCTCATCACTTCCAATGGCTCTGAGAGCCAGAATGATAAAGATAATACTTACCAGGGGAAATACCGTTTTCACAGAAAAAGTAAAATCGGCTTTGTTTTGGTAATACACAACTCCCATCCATATTTGCTGCCCCAATAAAATAAGTGAAGTATATATGCAGAGCCGGATCTGAATTTTACGAGCTTTGAAAAGGAAAATGGTCAGCAGCAACAAGGCACACACAGCTGCCGTAAGTACGACAAAGGGAGTATACGTGGCGTAGATGCCGAAAAAAAGCGCGGCCATCAATCCTAAAGCAATAAGAAGGTAAAGCGTCTGGATTCTTTGTATCATGAGGAGTTTTTGTTAGTTCCAACAAATTTAGAGCAAAATCTGCAATTTTCCTCTACATTTGCAGTATGAAAACAATTGAACCTTCTGAATTGGTAATTAATAGCGACGGCAGTATTTTTCATTTACACATTAAGCCGGAACAATTGGCTGATTATGTGTTGTTGGTCGGAGACCCCGACAGGGTAGATCTGCTGCGCACTTTACTGAGTCCTATCGAACACGAAGGAAGAAACAGGGAATTTGTGTGGGTGACGGGATATTTCAAGACGCAAAAAATTACGCTTTTGTCTACAGGCATTGGTACGGATAACATCGATATCGTGATGCACGAATTGGATGCCTTGGTCAATATTGATTTTAAAAAGCGTACGGTTAAAGACAAGCATACTTCTTTGAACATTTTAAGGCTGGGTACTTCCGGCGCCATCCAACCGGGCATTTTGCCGGGAACTTTGGTGTTTTCCCAATATTCTGCAGGTATTGACGGCTTGCTTAACTGGTATGCAGGCAGAGATACGGTATCCGATACAGATCTGGAAAAGGCTTTTGTGCAACATATGGACTGGCCCGCTCTTCTGGCTACTCCTTATTTTGTCAGGAACGCTGAATTTTGGGAAAAAAGGTTTCCCGATGCCGTCAAAGGAATTACCCTCTCTGCACCCGGTTTTTACGGACCGCAAGGCCGTGTGGTACGTATACCTCTGGCCGATCCCGACTACATGTCTAAATTGGTGTCATTCAGTTATAAAGGGATGCAGATCACGAATATTGAAATGGAAGGTTCTGCCATTGCCGGTTTATCACACCTGTTGGGCCATCAGGGAGCAACCGTCTGTCTGATTATTGCGCAAAGAGACAGTAAAGATATGAAGGTAGATTACAAGGGTTTGATGTTGGAAAAAGCATCTGATATTTTAGAAAGAATGCTTATATTGTAACACCTATGGTTTACGATAAAGAAATAGGAGACTTGCTGCCGCTGCTTGACGATCCTGACAAATATGTGCAGGATGCCTTGTTTGAGCATTTGAAATCAATGGGAGATCCGGCTATTGCACAACTGGAGATAATATACGGCCAGGTGGGAAAGGAGCCGGAGGCTGTGGCTATCGGGAAAATAGTTGATGCTTTGAAGGAGGCCATGAAATTTGAGAAATTGAAACGTTGGATTGACGCCGGAGAAGACGATTTGCTCAAAGGACTGTATTACATTCAGGATATCTTGACAGTTGGTATGGAAATTACGGATTTAAGAGCTGTCATGATGGATTGTGTTACAGAGATTCTTCCGGAATTACGTGATGACCAAACGGTGCTGGAGCGTGTAATGCTGTTCAACCATGTTTTTTTCAACCGACTGAATTTCAGAACTATAGATCCTATGTTTTCCAAACCGGACAATACATTTATTCATCAGGTGCTTGCAAAAAAAAGAGGGAGTCCGGTGACAGTGGGATTGGTGTACATCATGTTGGCCTACCAAACGGGTGTACCTGTGGAAGGCTGTGTTTTCAAAGGGGGATTTTTACCGGCCCTAAAAAGTGAAAAGAATCAATTACTTTTTATCAATGTGTTTAAAAACGGATTGATGTTTCCACATGCAGAGTTGGAAACTTTTCTAAAAAGCATGCATTTGAATATTCCCGCTGATTCTTTCAGAGAAGCGCTGCCGGTAGATTTGGCTCAGATTTATGCAGAAACCCTGTTGTTCAGTTACTCTGCTCCGGAACAAGAAGATTACAATCCTCAGGTTGACAGACTCAATCGTATTTTAGCTCTTTTTGGACGTGAAAAAACCATGTTGATTGAGGTGGATGATGAGGAAGATGACATGTAAAGCAGAAAGAAGAGCGGGAAACGAGGCTCGAACTCGCGACCCTCAGCTTGGGAAGCTGATGCTCTACCTACTGAGCTATTCCCGCAAACATTTAGGGAGCAAATATAACTATTAAATGAAAAAGAAGAAGAGCGTTGTTGTCTTTTTAGCCCGAAAATTAAGAGGAGATGCTACTTCTACCGGTAAGGTAAGCCGTATGGGAGCGCGTATAGCTACGTTTAGTGTAGCGATTAGTGTCTTTACCATGATTCTGGCTGTGGCTATAGTACGTGGCTTCAGAATGGAGATAGAAAACAGGGCTGTAGGGTTCATGGGAGATATACTTATTGAGGCTCCCGGTGCGGGCTTTGTTACAGAGACTGTTCCCATTACTACAGATTTATCGTACCTGCCCGCATTGGCTGCATTCCCCGAGGTGTCCCATGTACAGGAATTTGCTACTTCATACGGTATGATTCGAACAGATCAGGCTATACAATCTGTCTCTTATAAAGGAGTGTGCCCTTCCTATGTCTGGGATTTTTTTAACCAACACCTGGTGAGGGGTTCCTTGCCTGTCATAACCGACTCCGTGTCTTCAAGTGAAATTTTGATATCGGAACGTATGTCTTCTTATTTGGGATTGGACGTACAAGATGTGGCTACATTATATTTTATTGGAAATAGTGTAAAAATGAGGCGTTTTGTAGTGGCGGGTATTTACAATATACAATTGGAAGATGTGGATAACCACTTGATATTGGGAGATATCCGCCACGCCCGACGGATTAATGGGTGGAAAGAAGATGAAGTGAGCGGCTTGGAAGTCTTTTTGAAAGACAGGAAAAAGGTTGATATTGCACAGATCCGGATGGAGCATTTTATTTATTCCGAATCGTTGGATACCGACCAGGGTGTCGTATTGAACAGTGTACGTAAGAAGTATGCCCATTTGTACGATTGGCTGGCATTGATAGATATCAATGTAGTTGTTCTTCTGGTATTGATGGTGTTGGTATCGGGCTTCAACATGGTATCTGCTTTGCTCATCATGCTTTTTGAAAAAACATCAACTATCGGTTTGTTAAAAGCTGTTGGCATGAAGGATGCAGCCCTCCGCAACCTGTTTCTGTACCATGCCGGTAAAACAGCTCTGTGGGGAGCAGCAGCAGGAACGATACCGGCAGGGGTTTTCTTATACTTGCAAAAAACAATACATCTTATCAAATTAAATCCTGCCAACTATTTTGTAGACAGCGTTCCGGTAGCTATTGCATGGACGCACATGCTGCTTATAGATTTTGTGGCTGTGGCTTTGTTAATGCTTGTAATGACCATTCCATTGAAAGGAATTGCACGTATCAGTCCCGCAGAATCTGTTCGGATGCGCTAACCCATTCCAGATATCTGAACCAGATCATTTCTACGTACTCTTGTGTTTGACGAGGCGTATAGCCACTTACATGTGACCACAGGTCCGGATTCTTGCCGTCAAGTTCTGCTTGTTCTCTGCTTTGCTGAATACGTCCCATACCTGCATTGTAAGCTGCCAGAATGAAATTGACTTCCTCTTCTTCCGGCAGGTGTGTCAAATGCATGTTTCTTTTTAAAAAGGCGAAATACGTTATGGCTCCACGAATATTATCTTCCGGGTTGTATAGGTCTTTGATTTTCATATCTGCAGCGGTAGCTTCTTTGATTTGCATGAGGCCTATGGCATTTCCGGAAGAACGTGCATTCATTCTGTATTGAGATTCCTGGTACATGACAGATCGGAGTAATCGCCAGTCCCATCCCAACGTTCGTCCATAAACCCGTAATAGGGAATCGTAGGGACATCTGTCTATGGATGCCGGGAAAAAACGGCTTCTGAATTTCGCATAGCCCTGTGACTGTTTAAAAAGAGTAAGCCAATGTACCATGTTTAAATGCCACGGGTGCTTGTCTTTAAGGACAACCCATACTTCTCCCATGGAGGTGATTTGCGGTGTGATGAATAATTTGCCTGTTAAATGCTTAGGTATGGAATCGCGAATGATATTTATGGCAAGGATATCCGTAATGTTATTTTCCAAAAGGTCCCATGCCGGTACGGAATCATGTGCAGGAGCGTATTGCAAAACCATTTTATGAGCACGGGCAAATTTTTTCATCAATTCGTAATGGTATCCCACCCGGGAACCGGCATAAGCAGGAAGATACACCGTACTGTATAACGTGTCTCCTTGTAATGCCGCCAATTCCTGATCTTTCCATAGGCCGGCTTTACGTGTACGTTGGAACGTACGGAATTCACCGTATATAACAGCCAACAATAAGGCAGTCAATAGAATAATCAATATTTTAGCTTTAGAAGTCACTATCTTGTCCAGAGGTATCTTTTGTTCCGGCTTTTAATGGTTGAACATAGAATGGCCATGTAATACCTATTTTGAAAACTCGTTGCGGACGGATATAATGCGGTGATGAAAAATAATCACTGTTGGGCCACCCTTGGGCAGCATTTATATATTTCACATATATAGTAGCCCTTTTCCATTTTACATTCACAAAAGCATCTATATAAGGAGTATTTCCGTATTTTTTTTCATTTTGCACATGAAAATTGCCCAGGGCAGGATTGTAAGCATCCATATAATAGGCTGTATGAAATGTGACATCAGCTCCAATTTGTGCCGTCATCACGTCTTTCACCACAGGTATTTCAAAGTAGTATTTCAAATTGGCCGCCAATAAAGGCAAGGGTACGATCTCCGGATGGGATGACAGTTGAAACAATAATCTGTGATCCAATCGGACATACCAGAAACTGACAAGCTGAGACAACGTGGCCGTCATGATATTTACCAGCTTGTCAGTTTGTTGTACGGTACCTAATGTGTCGTAATAAACAGGATGTCCTATCAGGTTATAGTTAAATGCAGCCTTTGTTTTCCAGTGAGGTATTTCAAGGGCAGCCCGGATTCTTGTGCTTGTTGTTTTTTGAAAATCGTTCTTCCACACAAAATGGTTGGAATAATAATTTTGCTCAAAATAGTCCGGTGTTTTTCTGTGAAACATAAAATTCCCCGTCAGATGGATACCGGATGGAAAAGGATACAGGGAAAAACGCATGGCGGCATCGAAAGACAGGTCTCCTATGTAATAGCCGGCAAAATGTAGTTTTCCCGTTGCATTCCAGGCAAAGTATTTTTTTAACATGCCGTAAGCACCGGCGTACGCATACGCTGCGTTATGCCATTGTTTGCCCAGACCGCCTGTGTAATACTCGGGCAGAAAATAATAATGAGACATAAGTGTATATCCTACACCGCCTTCTAATCCGGAAAGTATGGCTGTGGAAGACCAGGGTTGAATCCGCAAGAAAAACCGATTGTCCAGCACCATGGTTTGTACAGAATCTTTTGTATAGACAGGATTGAGGAAAAAGCGACCGTTGTAAAATTGGCGGCCATCTTTGTCATTCAGCTGAATCTCGTCTGTATAGTTTCTGCTCATATTGTTCCATTGCCCCGCATGACCCAGGTAGATAACGGTTCCTTCTTCCGGTTTCATACTGTCTCTTTTGAAAAGATGGACAGGCAATCCGTAACTTTGTGTCAGGAAAAGCTGGTTCTCCGCTAAAGCAGAAGAAGCTTTCATCAGTCTTATGGGAATGGTACGTGCATCGATGAGCGTGTCGGTAATCAACAGATCGTCTTTTACGCCTCCGTTTTCTGCTTTATTCAGACTGTTTCTGATGTAACCGGCATGCATTACATACTTTTTGCCCAGGTAGTTTGCCGTGAAAGCCAGAGTGCGTGTATTGGTGGATTCTTGCTGCAGGACTCCTTTCGTTCCTCTTTTTTTATAATAAAACTGGATGTTTGCTTCCGGCGAGAGATTTTGTGTATGAAGGAGCCCTACGTTTAATTCTTCCTTTTCTTTGTGGGAAAACAAAGTTCCGGAATACGACATAACCGTATACGGGCTTTTTGTATTATAGGCCGGCAATGTTTCCCTGTCATAGGCTTCTGTCATGCCGGCACTCCAGAAGTCAAAATGCTCTTTCCTTTTTCTGTTAAAATAATGGAAAGGTAAAGCAGGCGAACCTACCGTACCCAAATATACAGCACCCACATCTTCTTTCATGTGGGCGTAATCGTAAAAATGACTTTGTATGTTAGTATCTGCTTCCAGAAAAGTCAGTTTGTTAAAATACGATTCATGCGTCCATGATATGAACCGTTTGTATTTTAAAGAATCGGGAACGGCATAGGTTTCCAACGTGTGGAAAGTACTTCTGTAAATGGAATCGGCCAGGGCTTTTTCTGCCTTGCGCTTTTGCTTTGCGAAACGTTTCATTTCTTTTTTGGAGAAAGTGGCCAATGAGTCTATCATAAAGTACCCGAGGCTGTCTATCTTGATGTATCCTAAACTGTCCAGATGGTAAATGTATCCCAGGCTGTCGGGAATTTGTTTTCCTTCCGCGTCAAATTGGGGAATACGTAAGGAATCTACCGTATGCAGCGCCAGCGAGTCTATACGTTGCTCTTGTAAAGTGTCTCCGACAGCTACAGCCAGACTGTCCGGAGTTTGTGCCGTAAGCCCAAGGCAGGTGAGCAAAAACGTTGATAATATGAACAATTTGGCTTTTTGACTCATGTATTCTTTGGGTTGCAGGGCGCAAGGTCACAAAAACTGTGCCTTTTCCTGAAGAATTCTTTCTAGTTGTCTGACAGATACGGCATCCTTCACAAGAATTTCTTTCTTTTCATCCAACAAATAAAGAGAGGGAATGGCGTTTAAGTTGTATAGGTTTTTACTATATATTTCATTATCGGGATTATGGGCATGAAGCCATTCCGGGGGCAGTTGCGGAAGGAAACGCAGCCAACTTTCCACATCTTCTTCAGGATATAGGGTTAGCACAATCAGTTGGTTGTTTTCCACAAGATGCGTTATGAATACAGAAGAGAGTATTTCTTGCGTTACTCCCATACAAGCCTGGCATTCCGGATGTATAAAAAAGAGTAAGATAAAAGGAGCTTTTAGCCGGTACAAGGTTTCTTGTTTGTTTGAAAAAGCCTGTTCAAAATGAAAGTCTGTGGCCGGTGACCCTACACGGTTCTTGTACGCCCAATTCAACAGAAAAGAAGGACGGGCTTTTTCCAGGGTATCGGGCAGGGGACTTGATACAAAATACTCCAATACGGGTATGTACAGTTCATCATCTCTGAAAGGAGAATTGGGGTGGTGAAAGTAATGCTCTGCCATATCATTGAAAGCAAACAAAACTTGTTTTTGAACAGTATCGGCTTTTTCAGCTTTGTCGATTCCTGAAACCATACGTATGACACCTTCTTTGGCCACTTTCGCTTCGGCTGCCTGCAGCAGTTGTACAAAATGGGTAAAAGCTTTTTCTGCATATCCTTCCTGTAGGACGCAGCGGATGTCATCAAACGGAAAAAGGTCCCAATAATGAAAGATGCGGTATTTTAAGATTTCTTCGCCGGAAGTTATGGGTGCCGGTACGGTACCCGGTTTGTAATCCGGTAGTTTTTGTTCTTGTGTTTTGCCTTTCCCGGCACAGGAAAACAAGAGGCATGCAAGAAATGAAAAACTCAGTAAGCGAATGGAAGCCCTCATACGACAAAAATACAAATATTTATTACATTTGTGCCTTATGAATATATCACCCGATACCTTTCGACTGGTACTGCACGCCATGGTGATTTTAGCCGCGATAGTATTTGTGGCGCTCTATAAAGTAAAAGCCGGATATGGAATTTTGTTGAATGAGAAATGGGGGGCTACGCTTCCCAACAAATTGGCATGGATGCTTATGGAGGCCCCTGTTTTCATAGTCATGTGCTATTTATGGGCCATGTCTCCGGCCAGGTGGAATACGGTGCCTTTTGTTTTTTTTCTGATGTTTCAGACGCATTACCTGCAAAGGTCTTTTATCTTTCCATGGCTTATACGGGGCAAAAATCGTATGCCTGTTCTGATCATGTTGATGGGCATGGTATTTAATACAGCCAACGCCCTTATCCAAGGCTCTTGGATTTTTTATTTGGCGCCGGCAGACAGGTATCCCTCAACCTGGCTTACCGATATTCGTTTTATACTGGGTACACTCATATTTTTGACAGGCATGGTCATCAACCTTCATTCAGATAAAATCATAAGAGGACTTAGGGAAAAAGGCGATACCAAGCATTATTTGCCGGAAGGAGGTATGTTCAACTACGTTACGAGTGCCAATTATTTTGGGGAAATTTTGGAATGGCTGGGCTTTGCCATACTTACCTGGTCGTACAGTGGATTTGTGTTTTTCATATGGACGTTTGCCAATCTTGTTCCAAGAGCACATGCCATCTACAATACGTATCGGGAAGAATTTAAAGAGCAGATGGAGAACGGTTCCAAAAAGCGTGTTTTCCCTTTTATTTATTAGAAGTCCTCACTAAAACGTAGTTTGATGAAAACAAATGATTTTCCTGTGGCTCTTGTGACCGGTGCAAACGGGGGTATAGGAAGGGTGATTTGCACAGCATTGATTCACTACGGTTTCAGGGTCATTCTTTCTTTTCGCAGGAGTGAGCGTTCTTTGGCTTTTTCCTATGATATGCTTCAGGCCTACGGTCGGGAACGTGTGGAATCGTTAGAAATGGATTTATCTTCCATCACATCCATCAAACGGGCAGCACAACAGCTTTTGCAAAAAGAAACACACCTGAATGTGTTAATTAACAATGCCGGTATGCTGGGACACAAAAGAGAGAGCACAGAAGACGGTTATGAAATGCATAATATGGTTAACTGTCTGGGACCCACACTTTTTACGTATATGTTAAAACCGCTGTTCAAGCCGGGAAGCAGGGTGGTAACCACGGTATCTATGGTATTGTATTACGGCTCCATACCTGATTTTTTCCCCTATCCGCCCAAAAGATATAATCGTTTCAGGCAATATGCCTGTTCAAAACTGGCGCTGACCCTTCTCTGTCTGCGTTTGTCTGAGCTGTGGGAAAAAGACGGCATAACCGTAAATATGGTAGATCCCGGTGTGGTGGATACTCCCATCATTAACATACATAAATGGATAGACCCTATGGCAGATGTTTTGTTCAGGCCCCTCATAAGAACTCCGGAAACAGGAGCTGCCACTTCTCTTTATCTGGCTACAGACGCTGCTTTAAAAGGTAGAACGGGTGAAATCTATAAAGATATGACCGTACGCAACATCCCGGAAAGAATACGATCTCATCCGCAGGCAGATAACGTATGGCGTTTTTTACTAGATTTACATTTCAATGGGAATTAGCAAACGAATACATGGGGGATTTATGGTAGTGGCCTTTGTGCTGGTACTATCGATTCTTGTCAGCATATTGGAAATGAGCAGGATCAGACGCTCTATGGATACCATGACGGGAAGAATCATAGACAATATGAATGCAGCTGTATCTCTTTTGGATGTAGTTGATACGAACGGTTTAAAGAGTTTTGCCACTGAGGCTGTTGAATCTTTTCTGACAACGGCTGCCGAACGGTATGTTTCAAAAGAAGAAAAGGGCCTTTGTGATTCCATCTTGTATGCTTATACAGATTTTGCATACGGACAGCTGGCGGCTGAAGACAAACAAGTATCTTACAGGCGGTTACGAAGTATGGTCAAAGAATTGATAGTCTTGGAACAAAACATGCTTCATGACAGCATTCAGGAAACCAGGGAGGGCCTGTACAGGTCTTTGATGCCCGGAGTAATTGCTTTGGCAAGCAGCGTGTTGCTTCTGTTTTTGTTATCTTATTTTATAAGGTTGTACTTGCTTTTGCCCTTGAAACAAATGAGCAAGGGAATGAAAAACACCCTTTTATTCAAACAAAAATATAAAGTAAAAGCTCCGGAAGATGAAGAATTGATGGCAATGAACGATTCTATAACCAGGTTGTGTGATCAATACAATAAGTCATGAGAATTGCAGTCATAGCAAGAAATATTGGGCTGGTATTGCTGGTGAATGCGCTATTTATGATCATAGCTTTGGGAGTGTCTGTGCTGTATGGTTTTGACACAGGGTTTTCTCCTCTTTTACTTTCGGCCTCCATTACAGCCACTATAGGTTCCTTTCCTTTTATTTTTGTACGAAAACAAGAAGAAGTGGCCATACGCGAAGGGTATGTCATAGCCGTTCTATCCTGGCTGTTTTCTTGTTTGTTTGGTATGTTCCCATACATCTTGTGGGGAGGTGAGTTTTCGTTGCTCAACGCATGGTATGAAAGTGTGAGTGGTTATACAACAACGGGTGGCACCATCCTGACGAACATTGAAGCGCTGCCACACTCCCTTCTTTTTTGGCGGGCCTCTACCCATTGGATTGGAGGAATGGGTGTGGTTTTGTTTATGTTGCTGATCCTACCCGAGGTAAGCTCCATCAGACTCAGGCTTTCCCGTATTGAAATACCTTCCTTGTCCCAGCAAACCTATCTGTTCAGGGCAAAAGAGACGATACGTGTTATAGCATACGTATATTTTGGGCTTACCTTATTGGAAACTCTCCTGTTGACTTTGGCCGGAATGAATTTGTTCGATGCCATTTGTCATTCTTTTGCCACTATAGCCACAGGTGGCTTTAGTACAAAAAATACGAGCTTATCCTCTTACGATAATGCGGTTATTGAATCTATTGTGATGGTTTTTATGGCGCTCTCTTCCCTTCATTTTGGGATGATATTTTTGTTAATTGCCGGAAAATCAATGTCTCTCCTGAAATCACCTGTTACGCGTTATTATATTATCTCTACATTATCAATTGGTTTATTGATTTCGTTGAATCTTTGGGTAGAAGGTACCTGCAATTCTTTGGGCACGTCTGTTCGTCACGGTCTTTTTCAGACGTTTTCATTGGTGTCTACGACTGGTTTTGCCTCTGCTGATTCTTCCATGTGGCCCAATTTTTCAGTACTACTGTTGTTTTTTATTATGTTTCAAGGAGGTTGTTCCGGTTCTACCGCCGGAGGTATTAAAGCAGACAGGATTGTAATTTCTTTTCATTCCATAAGAGCTCAAATAACAAAAAGATTGCACCCTCGCTCTGTAGTTCCTGCCCGCGTAGGTGGACAAATTATAGATCCTGATGTTACATCTGCCGTAAATTTATTTATCGTTCTCTTCCTTTTGGTTTTTTTTGTTGTTGCTCTTTTACTGGTAGCATCAGGCATAGAACTTAAAGAAGCTTTATCTGCTTCTGTGGCTCATATAAGCAATGTAGGGCCCGGTTTCGGAAGTGTGGGCTCTTTAGGGAATTATAGTTCTTTTAGCGGTTTCTCGAAATTTGTGCTGACCTTAGCCATGATTATGGGGCGTATTGAATTATTTGGTTTCTTTATTTTGTTTAGCTCGGGAAAATAGTATCTTGCCTCCTATGGAAACGGAACAGTTTATTGTTACACAGTTTTTATCTGCCTTACCGTTTGAAGCTTCTGAAGATCAGGTTGTATTCTTTCGTCTTATAGCCGCATTTTTGATGGGGAATGATACCATTTTTGTACTGAACGGATATGCGGGAACAGGGAAAACAACAGCTATGGCTGCCGTGACAGGTGCTCTGGAGGCTATGGGAACGCAAGCTGTCTTATTGGCACCTACAGGCCGGTCGGCAAAAGTCATGATGGAGTATGCCGGTTCTCAGGCTTATACCATTCACAAGGCCATATACCGGCAAAAAACTTCATCCGGACCTGATGAAACCGGTTTTGGAGTTTTTGAATTACAGCATAATAAAAGAAATAATACACTTTTTATAGTGGACGAGGCCTCTTTGTTGTCCGACAGGAGCGGAGGACTTCTTTTTGGCAGCGGGAATTTGCTGGAAGATTTGATGGCATTTGTTTTCAGCGGTAAAGGGAATCGTTTGTTGTTGATAGGCGATGCTGCTCAATTGCCGCCCGTGGGCATGGACCGTTCACCGGCTTTGGACCCCGGCCAGCTGGAAATATACGGCAGCGTAGCGTATATGGAAATGAAAGAGGTACTCCGCCAGTCTTTGGATTCAGGCATTTTGTACAACGCTACGCAAATAAGGGATAATCTGATGGCTGAAAATTTTTGCCTTCCACAATGGAAAACAGATGGTTTTCAGGATATCCGGCGTATTCACTCCGGTGAACTCATAGAGGAGTTGACGCGTGCCATTGACACCTATGGACCGGATGAAGTAGTTGTTCTATGCCGATCGAACAAAAGGGCCAATAAATACAACCAGGGCATCCGCAGAAATATCCTGTTCAAGGAAGAAGAAATAACTAAGGGAGACCGCCTTATGGTGGTTAAAAACTCCTACCACTTTGTAGATGATATTCCTGAAATGGATTTTATCGCCAACGGTGACATAGCTGAAATAATACGGATCCGTAACTACACGGAACGTTACGGTTTCCGGTTTGCCAAAGCTTTGCTCAGATTTCCCGATTATAAAGACATAGAACTGGATGTACATATTCTTTTGGATACATTGGAGAGTCAATCTCCGGCTTTGACAAGGGAAGAACAGCAAAAACTGTATGAAGGCGTATCTGAAGATTACGCGGCCATAAAAAACAAAAGAAAACGCTTTCAAGCCATACGGGAAGATTTGTACATGAACGCCTTGCAAGTGAAATTCGCTTATGCCGTCACATGCCACAAAGCCCAGGGAGGCCAATGGAAAGCCGTGTTTGTGGATAAAGCTTTTTTTGGTGATATTTGTGATAAGGATATGCTTCAGTGGTACTACACAGCCTTTACGCGTGCTACCAAAGAATTGATTCTTATTAATTTATAATATATTACACATACCTCTATGAAACGCTTTGTTACCGCATTTTTTATTCTTTTTACCATTACCCATATGTCCCATGCACAGGAGCGTGTGGAACGTCATGTAGCTCCCGAAGGATTGGTTAAGGCAGCCGATATGCCGATTTCCTGGGAAGACGCCAATACGTTGCTGCTGTATGGAGGAACCCCGCAAAAACCATCTTTTTATCAGGAAAACATAAAGACCGGCATACGTGAGTCTATGGAAAGGCCTGGCAGGAAAGCTGACGACACATCCGGTTGGGAATTGGAGAAAGAAGCCAAGAATCCAACGCTTTCTCCGGACGGCAAAAAGATTGCATTTACGTTATATAACGATCTGTATACAAAAGAACTGGCTACAGGTCAGACCATAAGACATACGTTTGACGGAAGCCAAACGATTCTCAACGGCTGGGCTTCCTGGGTGTATTATGAAGAAATTTTAGGCAGGGGCAGCATGTACCGTTCGTTCTGGTGGTCGCCCGATAGCCGCAGGATTGTATTTTTCCGCAGTGACGACACAAATGTCCCCATGTTCCCCATTTACGTAGCGGACGGCCAGGACGGTTATCTGGAAGAAACACGGTATCCGAAAGCAGGAGAGGAGAACCCGCGGGTACAAATAGGAATTATAGATCTGGAACAGGAAAGTTCTGTGGTGTGGGCCGATTTTAACCCTGCGGATGACCAGTATTTTGGAAGACCCTACTGGACGCCGGATGGAGAGACCTTGCTGGTACAATGGATGAACAGAAGGCAAAACGTATTGAAATTGTATGCCCTAAGTCCCTGTAATGGGAAAGGACATGTAATTTACAAAGAAGAACAGGAAACCTGGCTGAATTGGATTGATAACATCCTCTTTTTACAGAAAGGATTTCTGATGGTCAGGGATTTTGAAAAATGGCAGCATATCTATTACGGAACAACGGAAGGTAAATCATTTGTAAGGCTGACAGATGGAGAAAACTGGGGGCTGACTCTGCACGGAACGGATCCTGAAGAGCAATATGTGTACTTTTCGGCCAGAAGGGACAGATCCACCCGTTCCCATGTATACCGTACGCCTGTCAAACAAGCCCGGAAAGACAGGGGCAACCGGGTGCAGCGTCTGACAGCAGGGGATTATCATTTTACCAACGTGCTTTTTGCCCCCGATTACGAGCACTTTGTGGCCGTAGGTTCCAACGTGTCCACGCCGTCAAAACTGATGTTGTTCAGTACCAATAAGGGTTTTCTACGCACCTTATCCGATACGAAAGGAGAAGCTTACGACAGGGAACTGGCGGCCGGGAACGTTCCCGTATCGGAGATGCATTACATCACTACGGAGGACGGATTTACGCTGCCGGCCGTCATTACATGGCCGCTGCATATGGAAGAAGGGAAAAAATACCCCGTTATCGTCAGCATATATGGAGGTCCCAACAGCGGAACGGTTATGGACCGCTGGACAGCTCCGGCCGGAAAATACCACTGGGCTAAAGAAGGGGTCATACAAATTGCCATGGACCACAGGGGTAGCGGACATTGTGGGAAAAAAGGCCAGGATATGATGTACCGGAACCTGGGTAAATGGGAATTGCACGATTACAAATTGTGGATAGATTACTTGCGGGAAACGGGTAAAATAAACGAAAAGAAAGTAGGTATTACCGGATACAGTTACGGAGGTTACGTAACGGCACTTGCCGTGTGTACGGCCGGAGATTATTTCCCGTATGGCATTGCAGGTGCCGGTGTTTTTGACTGGATGTTTTACGATACGCATTATACGGAGCGTTTTATGGATACGCCTCAAAACAACCCGGAAGGGTATAAGAACGGTTCCGTCCTGGAGCAATGTGCTGCGTACGCTACAAAAGGACCGTCTGTGCTACTCATTACTCACGGTACGTCGGACGATAACGTGCATTATCAGAACGCTGTGCGTTTGGCCGACGAACTGATGAAACACAACAAACATTTTCAGTTTATGATATATCCCGGCGCGCGCCATGGGTACAGAGGGTACCAGGCTGTTTTTTCTGCGGCAGAAGAAACGGTCTTCTGGACACGTTATCTTATGGGAGATTAACCATGTTGACAGACCGTGAAATCCTTTTTATCAGGGAACATCTGCACAAGGATGTACACGGTCTTCTTTTGGAAAAACACAAATATCCCGACATTGATGTGCCCAAATGTGCCGTACAGATAGAGGGCCTTGAGAGAATCAAACACAAGGTTCCCGAATGGTACGCGTGCAGTCGTATTTTTATTCCGTCATTGCGTGCTGTGGAACAAGCTTCTTCTGCAGAAACGGCTCGTTATAAGCAGCGGTTTTTAAAAACGCCGGGAACGGTGGTAGATATGACGGGTGGGCTGGGTGTAGATGTTTATTATTTTTCTGCTGTCAGCAAACAAGTTATTTATGCCGAGGAAGATGCGTACTTGTGCCAGGCTGCCCGGTACAACTTTGATGTGCTGCAGGTTGCAAACCGCATACAGGTGGAACAGCAGCGGGCAGAGGAATTATGGAGCCGGGACAACAAGCTGCCCTATGCTGACCTTGTGTATGCAGACCCTTCGCGCAGAAGGGCCGATGGATCACGCCTGCGCGGCCTTGCTTCATACAGTCCCGATGTTACACAGTTGGCCGGGAAGGTACTGCAACGCGCCGGTGCTTTTTTAGTGAAAATAGGACCTTTGGAAGATGTGAACCGCACTTTGCAACGACTGCCCGATACCACAGAAATACATGTGGTTTCTGTCAGGAACGAATGTAAAGAATTGTTGTTCCTGTTAAAAAAGAAGCAAAACACCCAACAGCCCCCCCTTGTGGTTTGTTCGGGAGGTTTTTCCTTTTATGGAAAAGAAGAAACGGCAGCAGCTGCAACCTTGAATAGAAGCAAGGAATACGGTGTCGTAAAAGAAGGAGATTATTTATACGAACCGGAAGTCTCTTTGCTTAAGGCAGGAGCCTTTGCATTGCCGTCCTTCCGGTTTGAAGTGCAAAAAATACACAGGCACAGCCATCTGTACGTATCATCGCGGCCCGTAGTGGGTTTTCCCGGAAAACTGTACCGGATCCGGCAGGCGATTCCTTTTTCATCGGCCCGTTTAAAACGTTTGGCTGCGCAGTTTCCAAGAGCACATATGAAAGTGCGAAATTTTCCGCTAACGGTGGAAGCATGGAGAAAGAAGACCGGCATAGCCGAAGGCGGTACCGATGTGCTCTTTGGTACTACAGCCCATCAGGGCGGTAAAGATATTCGATGGATTATTCACGCAACCTTATGGGAGGAAAACATATGAAAAAAACAATCATCATTATTATGTCGGGAGTTGTGCTGCTTGCATGCCACAGCCGGAAAACAGAAAAAGTTATGAGCAATATCAACGAAACTACCATTACAACGGTATTGTCCCGTATAGACTGCGGTGCGGAGTTGTATGAACAAGCAGAGCGAGGCGTACGTCAGGCTGCCGCTTTGTGGCGGGAATCGGACGGCAGCCGGGAAGACTTTGTAACCTTTTGCCAGGAACATTTTTGTACTACGGAAGCTGAAAAAGAAACGTTGTTCCGCAAGTTGTCGGTAGCTTTTGAAAACATCAGAGGAACGGCCAACCAATTGAGTGTGGCTTTAAAAAAGCCCGTACACCTGGAAGGAGAAACGCTGACCTCTATTGATCTGATATTTGGAGGTTACAGTCCTTCTGCCCATTTTATGGAAGATATGTATGATAACAAAGTGGCTTTTATTTGTGCGTTGAATTTTCCGAATTATACCCTGGAAGAAAAAAACACCCTGGGAACGGAATGGACCCGACTGGAGTGGGCGTATGCACGTCTGGGGGATTTTTTCACGCACCGGACACCGGCGGCCTTGAATCAGGAGATGGCACGCGTATTGGGTGATGCCGAAAATTACATCGCTTCCTACAATATCATGATGGGTCATTTGCTCACGGAAGACGGACGCCGCCTGTTCCCGGAAGATATGGTGCTGCTGTCGCATTGGAACTTGAGAGATGAAATCAAATCCAATTACGCGCCTGTACGGGATGCTCTTGAAAAACAACGGATGATCCAGAAAGTTATGGAACATATTGTATGTCAAAGCATCCCGGCTTGTGTTATCAACAACGCCGGGTACGATTGGAAACCGTGGTCCAATACGGTGTTGGAAAACGGGAAAGAAAAGCCGGCCCGTGAAGAAGGGACTGTGCGGTACGATCAATTGCTGGCAACGTTTCGCGTAGAGCAACAAAAAGATGCGTACCATCCGCAGATGCCTACGGCCATTATCAGGAACTTTGAAAGAGATATGGAAGTGTCGGCACAAGAGATAGAGGACCTTTTTGTACAGTTAATTTCTTCTGAACAAGTACAAAAAGTGGCAGCACATATAGAACAGCGACTGGGCAGACCGCTGGAACCTTTTGATATTTGGTACGACGGCTTTAAAAGCCGAACGGCCGTAACGGAAGATGAACTGACAGCGTTGACAAGGAAAAAATATCCGCAGGCAGGAGCGTTCCGGGAAGATATGCCGAGGATGCTGGAAACATTGGGTTTTACCAAACAACAAGCCGCATCTCTGGCATCACGTATTGTCGTGGAACCGGCCCGGGGATCGGGTCATGCCTGGGGTGCAAGCGGCCGTTGGGAACCGGCCCGGCTGCGCACACGCATAGGCAGCGGTGGTATGGATTATAAGGGATACAACATTGCCGTACATGAATTTGGCCATAATGTGGAACAGACGCTGAGTCTGTACCATATGGACCATTATATGCTCCATGGAGTTCCCAACACGGCCTTTACGGAAGCCCTGGCGTTTATTTTCCAAAAGCGTGATTTACAATTGCTGGGCTATCCCAGGCGGCCAATGGATGACAATACCGTATTGGATATTTTCTGGGGATGCTATGAAATCATGGGAGTGGCACTGGTAGATATGTACGTATGGCAATGGTTATATGATCATCCTAAAGCGACGGCGGCTCAGTTGAAAGAAGCCGTTTTGGAAAAAGCCCGTAACGTATGGAATCTTTATTACGAACCTGTGTTTGGGCATAAAGATACACCGCTGCTGGCCATCTATTCCCATATGATCAACAGCCCCATGTACCTGCCCAATTATCCGTTTGGACATATCATAGAATTCCAACTGGAAGAGCACTTTAAAAACCAGGGCATAGAAGACAGCAACCAACTGGGGGCAGAGATTACACGTCTTTTTACACAAGGACGCCTGGTGCCTCAATTATGGATGAAAGGGGCAACAGGACAACGCGTAAGTACGGAATCACTGCTCAGGGCTGTAGACGCTCTAAGTATTCTCTGAAGAAAGCCATACGTACGTCCTGCCATTGTATCGGCGTACTATGAGCATTGTCTTTATATATTACGTAAACTTTTGGAGCCGTTATGGCGTTGAATCCGGCAAAATTGGTCCTGGGAGGACAGATTTCGTCTTGTAAACCAATGGCCATGATGGTGGGCGCGGTGATGCGTGTAGCCAGGTTTTTGATATCGAAATACGAAAGGTTATTATACAGCGTTTCTTTGTCGGTGTCAGGGAAGCGGCGTAAATACGCATCCATCTCGCTGGCCGGCCAGTCTGCGATGGAAAAATAAACGGGAAAATCGCTCATAAACGGGATGGAAGGTGCCGCCACGGCCACCCTGTCATCAAGGGCACACAACGCGAGGGTGAAGGCACCTCCCTGGCTGGCTCCCTGAGCACAAATCCGCTGTGTATCCGCCTCGGCACGGCTGCAAACAAAATCCAGGGCCCTTACCAGGTCCATGTAGGCACCCCGGTAATAATACGTTTCTTTGCTTTCCAGGCCGCTGATGAACCATTGGTTATGGTATTTGTTACCGGCTTTATAGATGCCTTGTCCGCGAACAGAAACCACAAAAGTGATAAAATCCGCATCTTCTTCCGATTGGGGAATCCATGGGTTGGAACCGTATCCCATAAAGGTCATGATTACGGGGTGCTTGCCCCGTTTCTTAGGTGCGGCGTAATAGCCGCCTATGGTTTCGTTTTCAAATGACTGCATCTCTACCAGGTATACGTTGCGCGGACCCCGGGAGTGTTCCGGCAGCAAACGGAGGGTGGGCTTCATAGGTACGGCATCCAGCAGAGCCCTGGTTTCTGTCCAGAAAACCTCCAAATCTTCGGGTGCATCGGAAATGGAGGTGATATTTTCCGGCTCGCATCCAAAGTTGAATGCCACGGGGTCCAAGTCATGGCTGCCGGTCGTTACAAAGAGGGAACATCTATAGAAACCGGCTTCTATCCCCGGCATACTACCTACCCAGGTCATGCCGGCTTTAGGACGTAAGGTTGTTGTGTACGTTTTGTAACTTACCGGAATGTGGTCGTCGGTAGACACGGTCATATGTATGCGTACTTTCCTCTTTTTTTCTTCCGGATTACGAACGGTCAGCTGGAACGTGTGCGGTTCGCCTTCTTTAAATACACCGTCTTCTGCAACGGCATACACTTCCGTCTCTATAACCGGGGCCGGCGTTACGGGCCGTAAGGTTACGGCAGACGTCAACAGACCGCCTTCTCCTCCGTCGTCATAAACCTGAATGGCCATGGTATTGGGAGCGTCTGTGTGGATATAGGCCAGAGGTACCACATACACCCGTTCTTCACCGTACGCGCTTTTGTAATTGGGCGGAAAATTTCCCGTGCGTCCTATGTAATGGCCATTGAAATAGAGTGCATCGGCATCGTCCGCATTTTGGTAACGCACTTCCAATCCTTTGTAATACGTTACGGCGCGTGCAACTTCTTCCGGAAGGGTGATTTCTTTACGGTACCAGGCGTAACCGTCGTAACCGGGGTATCCTTGCGCTTCCCAGCACGTGCTGATGGAAAGGGTATCCCACAGGCTGTCGTCGGTGTGAGGATCTGCCCAGGAAAGATCGTTTCCCGTACGAAATTTCCATTGTGTATCTGTTACAACAGAAATCTGAGTGCCGGGCCTGCAGCTGAAAGTCACGGCCAGCATTCCTGCCGTAAGAGCTGTTTTAGATAAAAAATACAATATTCTTCTCATATTTTGTAAAATTAATACATTTTGCGAAAGAGAACGTCTCTACATTTGTGCATGATGAAAAGGATATATATGGTATGGGCAGCCGTGCTTTTTCTGATGGCTTCCTGTGCAGGCAAACACGATGAGAGGGCTTTATACCTGGATGCCTCGGTGAGAACTGAAAAAAGAGTAAAAGATTTGATGAAACGCATGACGCTTGAGGAAAAGATTGGGCAGATGAACCAATGCGTGGGTTTGAATCATATAGATGAGTCTCAGGCCGGTCTTCAAGAAGAGGAATTGAAGCGTAATACGGCACAAGCTTTTTATCCGGGATACCTGAAAGAAGATATTGCCGACCTTACGCGGAAAGGAAAAATTGGTTCTTTTCTGCACGTAGTTACGTTGGAAGAGGCCAACCAATTGCAGCAACTGGCCATGGAATCGCGCCTTGGCATTCCTTTGCTTATAGGTATTGATGCCGTTCACGGTTGCGGTTTGGTAAGCGGTACCACGGTGTATCCTACCTCCATAGGTATGGCCAGTACGTTTGATCCGGAATTGGTATATGTGTCTTCCAGACAAACAGCTTTGGAAATGCGTGCTTTGGGTATGCACTGGACGTTTGCTCCCAACGTGGAGGTAGCCAGGGATCAACGTTGGGGAAGGGTAGGTGAAACGTTTGGAGAAGATCCCCTTCTGGTATCTTTGATGGGCGCCAGGGCTGTTCAGGGTTTTCAGGGGGACAACGGATTAGAGAAAGATTTGGTTTTATCATGTGCCAAACACTTTGCAGGAGGGTCGCAGCCATTGAACGGAACAAACGGTGCTCCTACGGATGTGTCAGAAAGAACGTTGCGTGAAGTGTTCTTCCTGCCTTTTCAAGCGTGTGTAGACGTAGGAGTCAGTACATTCATGATGGCTCATAACGAGGTGAATGGCATTCCTTGCCATGCGTACGACTGGCTTATGCAAGATGTTTTACGAAAAGAAATGGGATTCAAAGGTTTTATTGTGAGTGACTGGATGGACATGGAAAGGATTTACGATTTGCACCGTACGGCCGTTTCCAGAAAAGATGCGTATGCACAATCGGTCAACGCAGGTATGGACATGCATATGCATGGACCTGATTTTGTGGACATTATGCTACAGTTAGTGAAAGAGGGAGTAGTACCTGTTTCTCGTATAAATGAGGCGTGTAAAAGTATTCTGGAGTTGAAATTTAAGTTAGGACTGTTTGAAAATCCGTTGGTTGACCCTTCTGCCCCCGCCCATACCGTATTGAAAGAGGAACACGTACAAACAGCTTTGGAAGCAGCACGAAAGAGCATTGTATTGCTGGAAAACAACGGCATCTTGCCTTTGAAGGACGGCGGGCGGTATAAAAAAGTATTTGTAACAGGGCCCAATGCCGATTCACAGGGTATTATGGGAGATTGGACATTTCCGCAGCCGAAAGAAAACGTGGTTACCTTTTTACAAGGGCTCAGAGAAGTAGCTCCACAAACGCATTTTACTTTTTTGGATCAAGGAGAATCCATACGTTATATGGATCCTGACAAAGTACAACTGGCCGGAGAAATGGCCCGGAGAGCAGATTTGAATATTTTGTTTGTGGGAGAGTATGTCAACAGGAAAGATTGGAACAATAAGACATCGGGGGAAGATGTGGAGCGTGGCAATTTACGACTGGCCGGTTTGCAGGAAGAATTGGTTAAAAATGTATTGGACAGCGGCAAGCCTTGTATTGTGGTATTGAATAACGGACATCCCCTGGCAGTGGAATGGATTGCACAAAAGGCAGATGCGTTGGTAGAGGCTTGGGAACCCGGCATGAAAGGAGGTACGGCGTTGGCGGAAATATTGTACGGTTATGTGAATCCTTCCGGAAAACTACCTGTTACATTCCCTCGTTCCACAGGCAATATATTGTCGGTATACAACCATAAACCTTCTCACTACTACCATCCCATTGTAATGGAAAACCCCAGGCCTTTGTACGAATTTGGGTACGGTTTGTCTTATTCCACGTATGTATACAATAATTTACAGACAAGCGGATTTGAAAAAGACGTACTTGAGGTATCGGTGGATGTCACGAATGTTGGAGCTATGGCCGGAGAAGAAATTGTATTGCTTTACATGCGTGATGATTATGCTTCTGTCACCCGTCCTGTTAAAGAATTGAAAGCCTTTACGCGTGTAGCACTGGAACCGGGTGAAACAAAAACCGTTCAGTTGCAAGTGCACAAAGAACAATTGGCTTTGTGGGGACGGGACAATCGTTGGGTGGTAGAACCGGGAACTTTTACCGTCATGGTAGACAGTCTGGTGACATCCGTGTTGCTGCCCTGATGTGTTACCATTCCGCCTGAAAAAGAAAAGGGTCAGGAACCTTGGCTATGATGTACCGGATAACCGGTTTTTTGTTCCGGTATACAAATACCGTATCCAGGGGCCGGACGCCTTGTACGGTTTGCGGGTAGCGGCTGGATGCTATGTAATACATTTGCTCATGGGGCCGGATGCCGCCACGATGCTGTGTTATGGACTCGTATTTATGGGTTTTATCAAGCGACCCCATAGTTTTCACTACGGTGCCGTTGGGTTTGGCCACGTAGTAATCGTAATGTGCGGCAGGAAACCAGCGGGTAGCCAGAAGGGCGGCTCCGGGCGGCATGCCTTTCCGCCCGTTGCTTAAAGCGTAAAGGGTTTCCTGCTCTTCCTTCAGACGGCCAAAGGCTTCTCCCAGCTGCTTCCATCCGTACATATCCAGTGTTATATCGTATCGGCCCAGTTCTGCGCAGGAGTCTTCGGTAGGTGTTGTTGATACGGCCCGGGTCTCGGCTTTTGGTAAAGGGATAAAACCGGTACGTATTTGCAGGGTACCCAGCATAAGCACTATGGCTGCAAAGCCTAAGGAATAACGAAAAGGCTTGTGGATGCGGCGTTTTTCCATTACTGCGGCCGTAAAGAGCCACAGGGGAAAAAAGGCAGGGGCACTCCAATGGGGCAATGTGTCCCGGAACAGGGAAAAGAAAAGGAAAGTAGCTGTCAAAGGCAGTGATTGGAACAGCAGTATGCGGAATAAATCCGGTGATAAGGGCAGCGAAGGAGTGGATACTGCAGAAGGTATGGTATGAGGCTGAGGTGGAGTGGTACGTTTAAGATGTAGGTAGTACCCGAGGGAACCGAGCAGGAGTATGACCTGTATGGGATTGTTGTAAAGGAAAGAACCTGCCACCTCTCTGCCCAGGCTCAGGAGTTGGGGTTTTCTGCCAAAAAACGCCACCCTTTCTGCATGAAAAGAAAGGCCGGCATCCGGCTGGGTGGCATTCCACCAAACGACCGGGCTAACCAGCACTAAGGATAGGAACAGGCCCGCCCACAGCCAAGGGCTTTTGAGCGTTTTTCTATTGAAGAACAGCAGGTACAGCAAGGTCCCCGGCCAGAGATAAGCACCCGTGTATTTACTGAGCATGGCACCTCCGGCAAACAAGCCGGCCCATAGAAAAGAGGAAGGTTTTTCTTTTGCGTCGTTTGTACAACCGCAGGCTCTGAGCATAAAATACAGAGAGGCCAGGTAGAAGGCAGCCAGGGGAGTATCGGGGAGGATGAACGTTCCGCAAAGGACGGTAGCGTATAAAGAACCGGTGTACAACAGGGCTGCGTACCATCCTGTTTTTTCGTTTCCAATCAGCAGGCTCAGACGCCAGATAAGCCATGTGTTGAGCGTACCCAGAACCAGCGCAGGCAATCTGAGTACAAAAGGGTGATCAAATGCCAGGTTGCACGTAAACAAGCTGATTATCCAGCCTACCATGGGTGGATGGTCAAAGTGGCTCCAATCGGGATACAAGGCATACGTCCAATAATAGACCTCATCGTTGCCCAGGTCTGTAAATACCACTGCAAGGGCTCGTAGGAGCAGGGAAAGCCCCATAAGCAGGAATACATATGTCTTGTAGGGTCTTTTCATCTGTACAAAGATACTTTTTAATACCTTTGTGTGTATGAAAGTATTGTTGACAGGTGCCGGCGGAGGTTTGGGTAGTGTGGTACAGCAAGTAGCCGCCGGGATGGACAAGGTGGATTTGAGAGCCTTTTCCCGTACCGCGCTGGACATAACGGATGGCGAAGCAGTAGCAGAAGCACTCATTGCACATAAACCGGATTATGTTATCAATGCAGCGGCTTTTACACATGTGGATAAAGCAGAGACGCAGCGGAAAGAAGCTTTCTTGTTGAATGCCTGTTGCTTGGAGCCGATGACAAAGGCTTGCCAAAGTGTAGGGGCCGTCTTGGTGCACATCTCCACAGATTATGTTTTTGACGGGAATAAACATACGCCGTATACAGAAGAAGACCCGGCGCATCCCATCAACGTGTACGGAGCTTCTAAAAGAGAAGGAGAGGTGGCTGTACTGGCTTATGAAAAAGGGGTGGTTATCAGAACAAGCTGGATCTATTCGTTGCATTCCAAAAATTTTCTGGCCGCCATACCGCATTTGCTCCGCAGCCGTACTGATGTGTTACGTATAGAAGATTCCCAGAAAAACTCCCCCACGTACGCTCCGCATCTGGCAGATGCTTTGTTTGCCCTCATGAACAAGGGCATTTCCCATGGGTTGTTTCATTATACGAATACAGGTGGCGGATGTACACGTTATGAGTTTGCTTGTGCCGTAAAAGAAAAGATCTATGCAAAAAAGCCCGGAGCGGTATTGGCGCCTATAGAACCTTTCAAGGCAAGTACCGCAGAGCAGTCGGGCCTGGCACGCAGACCGTTGTACTCGGTGATGAGTGCACAAAAAATAGCTGATTTATTGGAGCTTGACATACCTCACTGGCAGTCAGGAATAGATAATTTAATACTATAAATGATGGAAAGAACATATGTGGAAAGAGCTGAAGACTGGTTGGGACCGTCTTACGATGCAGCAACGCAGGCCGAAGTACGCAGGCTTATGAAAGAAGACCGGATGGTACTGGAAGATGCTTTTTACAAAAATCTGGAATTTGGGACGGGGGGTTTGAGGGGGATTATGGGAGTAGGAACAAACAGGATGAATCGTTATACCATTGGAATGGTTACGCAGGGATTGGCCAATTATGTGAAAAAAACGTACGAGGGACCGCACAAGGCCGCTATTGCTTTTGATTGCAGAAACCATTCGCCGGAGTTTGCGCGTATAGTAGCTGATGTATTGGTAGCCAATGATTTTACAGTTTACTTGTACGATGCGTTAAGACCAACACCGCAGTTGAGTTTTACAGTCAGATATTTTGCCTGCCATGTGGGTATCATGATTACAGCCAGCCACAATCCAAAAGAATACAACGGTTATAAAGTATATGGCGATGACGGAGCTCAGGTGGTTGCTCCCTATGACCGATTGATTATTGAAGAGGTCAGGCAAGTGGTTAATCCCAATCAGGTGCGTTTCTCCGGAGGTAACGGAAACATTGTTGTTTTGGGAGAAGAAACGGACCAAATTTATCTGAATGCCATTTTGGGATTAATCAATTTAAGTCCGAAAGCCATTGAGAAGCATGCAGAGATGAAAATGGTCTATACACCGTTGCACGGAACGGGAGTACGTTTGATACCTGCTGCATTGCACCAATTGGGTTTTAAAAAAATCTTGAATGTGCCGGAACAAGATGTGGTGGACGGGAATTTCCCGACAGTATCTTCGCCTAACCCGGAGGAGCCGGCTGCGTTGACAATGGCGTTGGATCTTGCAGAAAAATCAGGAGCGTCTTTAGTCATGGCAACAGACCCGGACAGCGACAGAATGGGAGTAGGCGTACGTGACAGAGCAGGAAATATGGTACTGTTGAACGGAAATCAAATTGCTGTGCTGTTGACATATTATCTGTTGGAAAAATGGAAAGAAAAGAAAAAAATCAAGGGCAGGGAATATATAGTAAAGACTATTGTTACAACAGATTTATTGCAAGTTATGGCCCGTCATTACGGAGTAACGTGTTATGACGTATTGACAGGGTTTAAGTACATAGCGGAAATCATCAGGAAGAATGAAGGGGTGAAAACGTTTATATGCGGAGGTGAAGAAAGTTTTGGATTTAATGTGGGAGAGTATGTGCGTGATAAAGACGCAGTCGTCTCTTGTGCCCTTATGGCTGAAATGGCAAGTTGGGCTGCCTATCAAGACAAGAACCTCCTGGAAGTCCTCCATGAGATTTACGTACGGTTTGGGTTTTTTAAGGAGAAGACAATTTCTTTGACCCTGAAAGGAATCGACGGGATGAAACAAATGGCTGCCATCATGAAGGAAATGAGGGAGCAGGTTCCTGCACAGCTGTTGTGTTCTCCCGTTGTATTGATTCACGATTACCTAAAAGGAGAAACTACAGATATGGTAAGCGACTTGCGCTATGCCATCAAGTTACCAAAATCGGATGTCATTCAGTTTATAAGCACTTCCAATACGGTGGTTACGGTAAGGCCTTCGGGAACAGAACCAAAAATAAAATTTTACTTTGGTGTACGTACTCAACTGGACATGGATGATGATTGGGAGAAGACCGACGCATTTCTGGAAGAACAATTGGAAAAACTGGAAGAGGAAATAGTACGCTTCCACTAAAAATTGTCTTCTACCCAGCGAAGTTTTGATTTATCAAATCCCAGTTTATCTATCGTTTCAGAAATAGCAACCAAGTGTTCTTTTTCCACATGGGTTCCACGCGATAATATCCAAAGCCGGGTGGCCATATTATTGCAGATCATACATAGTCAACCCTTATAAAATCCCTGTTTTCCAACAATCCCAGGAACAGGCTGTAATACCAACCTCCTATCCATTCTTCTGAATAATGAAACCTCCGGGGCCCATCTTCTAAAAATCCAAAAAAGGAC
>JBASDX010000009.1:0-284630 GCA_049652385.1 Bacteroidales bacterium
TTGTACAACTTCAGGCCAACTTCACTCAAATTGGCCTAACTTTTACAAAAATCGCACAAACTTGTACAACTACTTGGAAAAGTTAGGCTGACTTAGGCATATTGGACGGGTTTTGTCGGATGCTTACTTTTATTGGTGCTTTTATTTTAATATTGTCTTTTAGCACAAAGTCTTTATGAAAGTATAGATTTATAAATTTGTCTTTATTGATATTCACAAACTGTGACAAGAATGTTAACTGTTTTACCTCTTTAATAATCTTGTCGAGATTTAATTGAGTTAAATTATTTCTCGTTGTTTTTCTATACAATACATCCAGGATTATTCTATCTATTTCCTCCAACGTTTTCTCAGGCAATAGTTCTCCATAAAAAGCTCTTAATCCTCGCTTTGTTTCTTTAAACTTTTTTGTAATAAAACCATGGCCAATAAAGGACGATGTTTCAATTTTTTGTGATATACTTTTTAATTTATTCTTCGTTATGTTTAAATTATTGTCTTTGAACAGAGTACCCAGGAATTCAAAGCCGTCTGCAACTGGTATTATTTGACTCCCCTCATTTAATGACAAATGCAATTCGTTTTTTAAATAATCTGTAACACAAATAAATGCTTTTTCGGCTTCTTCTTTTGTTTTTGCAAATAAGACAAAATCATCGGCATATCTAACATAACCTAAGTTTTGACTATCAATTAATGTGTCTAGAGAGTGCAAATAGAAATTTGACAATAATGGAGAAACAATACCCCCTTGGGGTATTCCCATTTTAATATCCATCCATTCCATCCTGTGATTAACTCTGCCCATTCCGACAAACATTCTGATCAATTCAATTATGGAAGAGTCATTAATTATTGAGTTTAACTTATGGAAAAGAACATCGTGTGAGATTGTATTAAAAAATTTATCTATATCACAGGACACCAACCAACTATACTTTTCGAATGTAATAAGATGCCTAACCTTTTTTACTGCTTTTACTGCACCTTTGCCCGGACGGTAGCCATAACTTGTATTTAAAAAAAGACTCTCAAATATTGGGCTTAAAAGGTTAGCAACAGCAGTTTGGACAATTTTATCATCTATAGTCAATAAGCCCAGAACTCTTTTTCCTCCATCTCCTTTTGGTATGAAGACCTCCTTATATGGCTGTTGTAGGTATTTTCCGGTTTGCAATCGCCTGAGTAAATTGTTCAGGTTGTTCTCTATGTCTTGTCCATATTCTGCTACAGTTTTACGGTCTATGCCACCAGTGGACTCTTTTTTCTTAACTTTTTCCCAAGCAAGTTGTAATTGATTCTTTGTGCAGAGTTGGTTATAAAGTGACAGATTCATTACTGATAATATACTTCCCCAAGCCAAAAGTGGCTACAGATCCTATATGCAATTCTGATCCTAAAACAAGTAGCGGCAACCATGGTTCTATATCTCCTTGATATGTAATATTGCCAATATAGCCATCAAACCTCATTAACTTTTTTTGTGAACCGGAATACCTTAGCCAATCACAACGGACAAGTGAGTTTGAAGCGGTTTGAATATCTTTTGTCAGCGCGGAAACAAAAGAAGTGTCAATCCATTGTGTTCCGCAATATAGGTGTCCTAATACAGCAAAACGACGTGCCATACTTTCTACTAATGTTTGAAAAAAAGGAATTTGTTCATTAAAAGATCTTTTTTTCTCTGCCGAATCTTTTACTGTTTGAATTCTAATAGGAGTTACAAATTGCAAAGTCACCTTACCATTTTTAATAGAAAGATTATTGCCATCAGCGTTTGATGCTTTTTCTGAATCAAGAACCTCAACACCTAGGTAACTGCTTTTTGATTTTGTAGAGCCCAAGCCAATTTGCCCCATATCTTTAAATGTCTCACAAAGAGAGTCATAAAACTTCTGGCCTTCTCCAATTAAAGTCAACTCAAAACCAAACTTTTCACCTTTTTTTATTTTTCTATCATTGTTTGATATGGGTAATAGAATATAGGGGCGAGGAGGATAGGTATACATGAGTGACAGCACACCCTCTTGTAATGGGGCTTTAAAGAGGAGCCCGCATAGGCATTTTTGAATACTGGGACATTTGTTACACCCACCTTTAAAGAACGGAATACATTGTTTTCTTCTATAAGCATCAAAAAGCCATCCCCTAAATGCTGATCCTTTATATTGAGAGATATGAATATCTTCTTTTGCTTCAAAGGAAACTTTGTATTTTTTAAATTCTATTTTATTTATGATCTTATTGAGTTCGTTGAAAAGTTTTTTTTCTTCTTTATTCATTATCATCTCTTTTTAACTGTCCATAACCTACGTTTGTCTTGGCGCCCACTCCCCAAAGTTCAAGTATTTGAATAAAAAGCTCTTTCTTTATACCTGCCGTAATTGTAATTCCTCCTTTAATTATTGTGTCGAAAAGCCTAAACCCAAATAAAAATGTTACTCCTGAACGCACTTTTAAAAATCGTATTACGTTAATATCCTTCGAGGTGTCACTCGGTTTATTCCAATCTTGATGGCATGCTATACAATCATCTGATAATATCTTCTTATCATTTCCCTTGTATGTGCCAACAATAAAAGCATCAAAGAACACATCTGTTTTATAGGGGCATTTAGGTTTTTGTTCTTCATAGGTAATGCTCTCAAAAATATCATTTTCCAGTTTTCCCCAGTCAATTCCCTCAGTATGGATACCCGCCTTATTACTTGCATATTGTACAAAAGCCTTGTCTCTAAATGCCTGCCGCAAGACGCCCTTGATAGACGATCCGGGAATATATGGCTGTCCTGTAGTAAAGTCAAAAGAAAGTCCCAGCTTAAGTTCTTTATCTATTTTCAGTTCATGCTCATACCCTATCCCGCATACAAGACCCGGATATAAAGTGGTCATTTTTTGAGAATAGCTTAATTCCACCTTTTGTACTATCGTATTCTCCCATGTGGCATTTAAGAAACTATCGCACTCCCTTTCAAAAGTATAGAAAAAAGTTTTATAATACCATAATCCTAAATTTTGATCTTTTGTGTTCATGCAGCTAACTTTCTTTTTCGTAATTCTTTTCGATAAAAATTCTTAGAGCTAATTTCAAAGCAATTATTGCTTTCTCTAGTTTCTTCTTTAAATTAGGATCTGAAGTGAAAAGTTCACGCCACGCTTCATATTCGAGTATTTCTTCATAAGGTTGTGATTCCGTTATTAATAGTATTCTCTGGATACAATGCAGGATTACTTTCTTAGATACAGCAGAAGCTTCGCTTGTCTGGGTGTATACTGTAATAGCCGGCAAAACACCCATTTGGCGAACAAGAAAACCCAATTTACACACAGCATTATCCCATTCCGGAGATACGCTGTGGAATTGACTTAATATAAGGTCTTCTACCACATCTATGGCTACTGCCATGTACTTATTATTTTCCATTATTTAAAAAATTTCTCGAAACAACAGAAACCATAACCTATACTTGCATTCGCTCCAATTTGGACAGGTGTTTTTTTACTATTTTCGCTAATGCTTTCAATTAAATCGTCTTGTTCTACGGATGTCATATGCAGAAAGAAAAAGTCTGTTTGCCTGGGAACTACTTCTTCATACCAAAGATTTTTTTGATCATCCAATCTATTTCTGGCAATAACCGGTAATGAATCACTGATTTCCTTAAAAACATCATCTCTAACAAGTACAAATTCTTCTGGTTCTACATTTAATATTTCTATCAAATTTTTGTACTTATTATCTTCTAATTTCATTATAGTGTAATTGTTCTTCAAATGAAAATCTTCTATTAGACCTTCCTTATACGACGGGGCGTTGGTAAGCACAAATTGATTACCCTTAAAATCGATTTGAAGTACCTCTTCCAAGCATTCAATAGCACCATTATCTAACCCAAATACAATAAGTTTCTCCTTAAGATCATTTAATATGGCAGGACAGGTCGCTTTATAGAATGCACGCACATTACTTCTGACAGGAAGTGTTAACAAATACGCTGTTAAAAAGAAATCTGTTCCAGGGTTAGTTTCATCCCCAAAAATAGCTGTTAACCGGTCTGCTTTAAGCTTTAAAATATGTTGGCTGTATACTCTAAGAGCTCCTTTCAGACTGGACGAGTGAATAACGGGAAACCCTGTAATGGGGTCGCGCTGTACTGTTTTATCTACAATGCCATATTCTTTGTCTCCTGCTCCGGCATGCAGGTTAGTAATCGTTGAAATCCTGCACAATGTTTTTCTTAAACTCATGTTATTAATTATATTACGTAGTTATAGCCAATGTTCCTAAAATGTTTTTTTTGTTCAATTTTTGTAATAATGTTTCTCTTATCTTTGTCACCTAAGAAAAGGACACTACCCTTTTTAAGAAAGGTATATGTTGATTCCGTCTTTTTTAATTTAATACCTGCTTTGTTTATCATGAACCCGGGGCCTTTCGTGTTATCAGAAAAAGTTTGCATACACTTAAAATGAATAATATCTCCAGATACAAAAGGTAAGCTATCGTATAATTCTCTATCAATAAAGGAATCGCTGAGTAATACTATTTTTTTATCTATATCATTAACTGTTCTGTATAAATTATTAACCAAGGAATTATCCTTTCTGACAAATAAATCTTTAATAGACTGTTCTTCCTTTGTGACTTCAATTTTAAAGGATGATTTTTCAGCTCCCATTTTAACGTAGTCATTCTGAAACTCAAACTGTTCGGAAGTAGTCAAAGTTACATAAAAAGCAAAACTATAATTATATGGAAGTCTATACCCCGCTTGACGGAAATAAGCTTTTTCATCTCGTCCTCCTTTAGTTATCCGAATTCCGACTTGTTCGTCTTCAATGAATATTTCGTTTTCATAATAAGTTTTCCCTAACACTGCATTGACAAGTAATTCCGGGTATTCTACTTTACGATTTTTTGTGTCAAAATAATATCCGTCTGTGGTACAATTTTTTACAACTCTTAGTGGTAAAACCGTTTTCTTTTTCTCTTCGGTAACTATATCTTCAAGCGTTGTTTCTCCAAACTCACGGCTTTGTACAAAAAGAGGCCCTTCTGGTCCATAAATAAAAATAGGGGATAAATTTTGTATAACACCAAAAGATTGACCTTGCTCATTTGGATCAAAACTGTCTGTTCCTATAAGATTATTTGCTTTTTTATAATCTTTTACTTTACCCTTTTCGTCTAAGAGGTCATTCTGCAATAGTAGTATATATCTTAACATACCCAGCAAAGTAGTTTGCTGTGGATACTTCAACGATCGTACAAAATAATCCTCATTGTTTTGACCAAAAGTAACATCCCCCCCGAAGAAAAAGCGATCTAAAGGTTGCAGTTTTATTAAAAATGTGCCGTTCATGTATTGTCTTTATTAAGAAAATGCAAAAAGCGTAATACAGTATATAAATTATTAACAGCCTCTTTGGCTGTTTTACCGTTATTTCCGTATATATCTTCTAGTTCTCTGTACGTAAATAATAAGTAGTAGAACATTTTGTCAATAAAACCTCTGTATTTAATATCATGCACCACCTCATTGAAGAAATTATAAGTCAGGTTTTTAAAAGCATATTCTCTAAATGATTCATCCGGTAAACATCCGGATATGATACTATAAGGCGTTCCTGTTTCAAAGGGATTATCTCTCCCTACCAAAATCCTGGTTAACAGGGGCTCTAGAACTTTTAGTTTATATTGCAGAGAATTTAAAAATGAGTCCGTCACAAGAATATGCTCTTTAATCATTTCCAAAAAGAAATAAAACGAACTTTTGTCTTTTTTATTTTTACTCCAACACGTTTCCACACAATGTCCACTATGCTTCAATAATGAAAAGGCAACAGCATTCTTACCGGGCATCGATTTTGCCGTTGTAAAAAGTAAATCTCTTACCGACAGCAGGGATTCTTTCATGGGATACTTATAATAAGCTACAAAAACGCTATAGGAGATACTGGGATGAATGGGTTTTCTTTTATTCTCTTTTGTTATACTTGAGTTCCACTCAGTAATACTATCAAGCAAGTCTTCATTTTCTTGAATCATCCTGTTGAAGAGCTCGTTCAAATTCTTAATTAAACAGAAAATAGTTGTGTCACCATTCTTTACAGGTGCGATAAATAACATGTCATCTCCACCCATATAAATGGGCTTTCCTTTATAATTTACAATTTGTTCCGTTGCTTCATACCCATATTCAAACATAAAATTCGAAAATTTTTGTACTGCCTTCATTCCTCCAACCTCAAAAAGAGCATGAAGAAAATATCCCATTCCATCTCCGTCTGCTTGAACATAAGCCGGATAATTCCAATACCTCATTTCCGGTTGTTCTTTTTCTGCTGTTTCAGCCCGTGAAATTTTTTGAAGTGATGGAAATTTGATGCCTTCTTTTTTATATATCAAGCTTGGAATTCTGTCATCGTATGCTGCTACAGGCGTGTCAGTTCCCATAATACCTTTCTTTTTGCTTTCTCTTAGCAAAATTTTCTCAAGAATGGGATGTGTCCCATTGTATTTTTCAATATAAGATGGTCTCTGCTCCAAAGACTCTAAAATAGGAAACAGAATATCAATTGGATTTTCTTTTTCTTTAATTTCGATAAAAACCGAATAAACTTGAATATACTCTTTATACTGTTTAAGAAAACCTCGATCTTCTTTAAGACTATCATCTAAAATAGAGATACTCTTGTCTTGAACAATTTCAAGTATTAAATCTTTAGAGGATGTATCAGACTTGTTACAAAGCATTATTAGTCTATCAGGGAACAACCCCGCCTGACTGTTCTTGTATTTATTGGCGAGCTCCGTATCTTCAGGAACATTTGGAATTAAAATCTCCCCATACTTCTTAAGACTTTCACATATTGTTGCCATTAGATAAGAGAAAATATAACTAGATAACCAAATCTCTCTGGTGGACCGTGCCATACCCATGGTTCTGTAAATAGGACCTATTGTTAATGCAAAATAAAGATTCATTATTGTGTTCCTTGTTTAGTATTAATAACAAAACATCCTTTGCCTTTGTTCTGGCCTTTTCCAAATCTTGCAGTTTTAATAAACTTTTTTATATTATTTGTAATAAGATTTCCTAAACCATCATCCCTAACTGTAATAATGAGATTTGCCCTAGTTCTCATCTTGTGAGAGGGGTTACTTTTTAGTATCTTCATTTTATAGTTCAGTGCCGGATGGGGAGCATCTTTAATCAACCATTGTTTTTGCTGGGCTGTTGCCACTCCTTTGTAATAATCATCGTTACCCAAAACATTAAATAAATATCTGTCAAGCTTGGGTTTTACCTCAGATACTCTAAGGGTAGCCCCTTCATGTTCTTTCTCAAATGACTCAAAGTTTTTTGACGCAACGTTATATTCTAATATTTTCATTTGTACTTGTAAGTAATTATTTTACACCCTTGTATTGATGAACAGCTTCTATAAGCAAACAGACGAAAAGTATTCCCATAAAAATAATAAACCAAGGGCTCAGTTCGAATCCAAAGAGAACTAAATAAAAAAGCGCTGCCACAATAGACATAGTGAGTTTTATCCATCTGCGTGTTTTCCAGCTTGGACTATTCCATTTTAATAACGAAGGAAGAAGTAAAACAGAAATAATTCCTAACCCAACAATTGTATACCAGAAGTCTGCATTGAGAGGCCATTGCTCAAATATTTGGGTTGATTGTTTAGGTGTAAAACTTTTGTCGTAAAGTCGATCCCTTAAGCTAAAAAGTAGTGAAAAAACAGCAAATGAAGTTGTCATTATCTGAATGGTATCCAGTTTTTTATTTCGTCTGTTGGATGCCACCATTTCTTGAAGCCAGTACAAATCGTGTATTTGTTTTTCAAGAGACTTTGCTTGTTCATTAACACGAGTGTGCTCTTTCAGCATATCGTATAATTCTATTCCTTGGTCTTCGGAGCAAATCTCTGTATATAAGATTTTGTTTATAAAATCTTTGTACTCCCTGTTTAATTCTTCTATTGCCAACATTTTTGGCTCATCCAAAACATTCAGCTCTGTTGCTCTCAAAGAGAATTTTAAAATCATAACCCTTTGAGCCAAAATGAGAGAAACCATATCATGATACATAGTATCAATATGATCTAAAAGAAAAAGAGAGTTGGGATAACGAGCGGCTAAGTTTTTTTGAGGTTCTGTGATACTAACAAAAGAATATCTGGATATTCCATATAATGTACCGTACTCAACCCATCTGGAATAAGTGTGATCTTTAACCAAGTTTGTCCTCATTGTCGAGTCTGTACAAGAGGGACTGTCAGCATCAACAAATAGATATTGATACCAGAAGTCATTGGAAACGTATCCATAATCACTTTGTTTTTTATCAACTAATAACACTTTTCTATCATAGCTGTCTCTGCTATATGATATAGTTCCAGACTCATTGTTTTTTCTACATAAATCAGATAAGACATATTTTTTTTCTTTTAATTCCTCATAACGAGTTTTTTTAAGCTTCCTGTAATCGTAGGTAAGCTGTTCAGCTCCATACCAGCCGATGACAAACATTCTGTCATTTAATAAATAGCTGATATCATACTTATTCATAATCTTTATACAAGTACCACCATCTTCATTCTTAATTGAAAAGTTTTCGTTCTCAAAAGGCTCTTCTTTTATTGTAAAAAAATATGCTATGTGACCTGGTAAGTATTGAATTTTCGCTACAGGAATTGTCTTAAATAATGAATAATCTTCATTAACAATAACTTCGTTCTGATTCTTTTTTATTTTAATGGAAACAGGGAAAACCCTGAGTTGTGTCCCTTTTAAATGATCCGCCCCACCCGTAAAAGGCACATGTAAATCAAGAAACGGGGGGTACAATCTACGTCCGTATTGATTAATTAATAATATATCTTCCGGATTGTTATACTTATAATTATTCAAATGAAAACCAAAAACACATATGCCCTGTTGTTGATAAACTATTAATGTTATTTTTTCTATACTAAGATCATATGTTTGATTGGTATATTTAGTAATCAAATCGGGTTTTTCTTCTTCTTCAAATCCAAACCGTTCTTTCTTTATTTTCTTTATTTTCTTTTCTATCTCGATACTATAAGTCCAACTCTCATTTTCATGAATTCCATCATAAAGATACTTCTCGACACTTCCTCCCCCACTAAAGATGGCATTATACGCAAATTTATGAAAGTATTGCCTCTCGTTGTACTCATATATTTTAACTTCATTTGTATCCAGATTATCTGGGCTTTTCCATCCAAATTTCTCTAGATCTGTCAAAAATTCCACCTTATTATAAGGTTTATTTTGTATAGTAAAAGGAAAGAGAAAAATATGCTTGCTATGTATATCCATAACAGTATTAATTATTTTATCTTTAATATTTTCAATTTGCGCTTTTGTAAATACTCTTTTCTTTAATCCCCAAAATCCGAAAGAAAGTGAACCTCCATAGTAAATACCACCCTTGGTAATCAATGATGAGAATTCATTTACCAACCTATTAAT
Organism: Bacteroidales bacterium; assembly: GCA_049652385.1. Lineage (GTDB taxonomy): Bacteria > Bacteroidota > Bacteroidia > Bacteroidales > UBA932 > DMER64. The sequence continues at coordinate 9,518 of JBASDX010000009.1, forward strand.
ATGATGTCCGTAATATACAAGGGTTTCGTCATCATAAATAATTAGTTTTTCATAAGGAAATAAAAGATCTGTTACTGAAGAATAAAAAGAAGTAGCCGATTTGACAACCATAACATCGTGCCTAAAAGACAGATTGTCTTTAATTGATACTGCCGCCAACTGATCGTCTCTTTCTGTTGCTCCTTGTGCGCGCCTGTCTCGTTGTCTTATTGATTTAATTTCTTCTTCTGTTGCACCTTTTTTCTGCATTGCCTGAATGTATCCACTATCGTTGGCAGCAATCAGTTCCTGCTCTCTTGATAGTGGTATACCAATTAAAGTAGCTACTTGCTCAATTGCCGATTTGTTACCAATACTATCGTCATGATGATTGATTGAATAATAAGTTACATCCGGTATATAATCTTCATTTAATTCAATCCCATAATAAATTTTCCCAGCCTCTAATTCTTCCTTATACTGGCTTAAATCAGCATTATCCCAACGTAATTTCTTATCACAGTAGCTAAGTCCATGTTTTTCTAACATGTTCTTAATTTCAACCATCTCGAGATCATAGCCCCCTAAAAGAAAAACAGTATTTGAAAAATCAATCATTTGTTTGTTCGTTACAGTATTATTGGGGCGCAACAGAACAGAATACACTATCAAGATTTTATCGTAAGTGAATTCTCTACTAAATTAATAATTCTTTCTGATATTTTCATTAATCCTCTGATTTTTTAGTTGCTCACATAGACTTTTTTACGTATCCACAATTGGACTGTATGGTTACTTGCCGTTCTTTGAGGTATTAAAAATGAGACCCTTCAAAAAGATTTGCACAGTTAGATAATCCGTATCAAAAAACTGGTGGAAGCTGCGTAAGCGCCACGGCAGTAATGATAAGGCTCTTGAAGGACAATGGGTTTTTATTAACTCTGGAAGTGTAGGTTATTATAGACCAATCCGTATTCCGTTGGAGTGGCACTCCTAAAGACAAAATAAGCGCACCTAAACACAAGACTGCCAGGATAAACAAAATTTTCACCCCCGAAGGGTTAATCCAATTGCAATTCAGAGATGATATATTTTACCCCCTTACCTTGAAAATTCTTGTCAATATCCCATTCATACGAGGCGGCAATCGTTGCGTCAATGTCAGTTATGACCTCTATTGGGTTACCATATTTTAAGCGTATCAGTAAATCCATAATTCCATTTTCGTAGTCTCCGTCTACAAAAGAATAAAACTCTGAAGGGGAAAAGAAATTAGCCGCAACCTCCTTCATCTCTGAGAAGGTTAAATTATTTTCAACGATGGTTTTATGTAATATATATTTGAACATTTCTTCACTAAAAATATCAGCATATCCAAAAACCGTATCTTGCATTATGCGGAACACTTTGGATACACTGTTTATGTCTTTTTTAGCCTCTGCTATAAAAAATGATATGCCCAGACGGGTAACGCCCTGCTTATCTCTTTAAATCCTGAATAAATAATACAACATGTATTAGTCCGGATACCACTCCCCTATAAAAAGAAGTTTGCCGTCTAAATGATGGCATACCGTTTGGAGTGGGTTTCCATATCCTAAACCCGTCAACGAATCTGTGACCTTCTCACTGTTCCCGTGCACAATAAAATAAAACTCTGACGGGATGAAAAAGCTGCTTGCAACTTCTTTCATCTCTGAAAGAGTGATATTCCTCAGAATTTCATTCTGCCATTTACTAAGATTATAATCCAAATTGTAAAACGCCGTGTCCCGCAGATTTGTCAATTCAACACTCATGTTTTCCAATAAGATATTATTCTTGCTAATGGCTTTATGTAAAACATATTTGTACATCTCTTCGTTAAAAGCTTGGGCATATCCAAAAATTGTGTCATACATAACTTTAAAAACAGCAGCTACGTTCCTTATGTTTGTGTTGGCTTTTGCTATAAAATAAGACATGCTGTCCAAGGAGTGGATGGCTGATCTGACCTGATACGTATGACCATGCTTTATTCTTAAATTTCTGAACAAATAGGACGACACACCATTTTCTCCAAGCAAGATATTAAGTAAGCGAATGATATAAAACTCTTTCGTCTTTTTTGACGGTATGGTTCTCATAAACGAAATGTGAACATTTTCATGGTCCAGGTTGTTTTGTTTAATATAAATCCTTCCTTTGGGTTCAGGTTTGATGTCCGTTTCATATTTTGCAGGCAGGGGAAATAATTTTTGTTTTCCCTGCCACCTGGTTTCCAGGGAAACCAATGCTTCCCGGCATAGTTCTTCCGTCACATCTCCTGTCAGACATATATCAGTAACATCGGGTGTGATATAATCAGAAAAATATTCCCTGACAACGGCAGCAGAAATCTTATCCATATTATTAAAATACCCTGCACGAGATCTGAAAAACGCTTCGTTACCCTCCTGCGAAAGCTGTGAGAACAAGCTTAATATAACGGCAGCCGCCTGGTCTTCATCTGACAAAAGAGTATTATAAAGTATATCATCCTTACTTTCATTTACCGAGTTCTCAGTAATATAGGGAGTTAAAAGGACATCGCCCAACAATTCAAACAGAGCCTTTAAGTGTTTTTTGGAGCTTACAAAGCGTATCTCAATACTTTTGCATTGTGTTGAAATATCACTAATCCTCGAATCAAGCTTATGGACCTTTTCCCTAAATTTGTCAGGCGGCAATGTTGCAGTACCCCTCATAGCCTGCGCACAACAATAGTTTATTCTTGAAAACCCAACTCCCCTTAGCCTGCCTTCCAGTCTGATCAACACTATTCCTTTAATCACCTCGGCCCCTTTTATGGTCGAGCCGAAAACTTTAATCCCATTGGAAAGCGTAAACCTCCAAGGGGAAGGGTAATTGGTGCTTATTTCAGGGATCCGTTCAATCCTCAAAAAGGGCAGTTGTGAAGGTGAGTGATTTTCTCTTTTGGGCGCAGGACTCAGCCAAGACCTCTCTTCCAGCATCTTTTTTGCTCCGGATACGCCAGGGTTAACACAAGAATCGTCGGCTATATGCAATGTTCTTAGGTGCCTGGGACTCATGTACTTTTCTATCGCATAGCGGATATCTGCCTTTGTAAGGTCTTTTATCTGCTGAATGACTTTTTGATAAGAAGGTTGCCCCACCTCAATGTTCAGCTCGGCTAAAGAAATCAATGCAAAAATATCATCTGAGGCGGGCAATAAATCCCCCAGCAGCTCGTACTGAATTTTAGATAATTGTACATCAGTTATTGAATCGTAATTGATATTGGCCATTGCCTGAACAAAGTGTTGAAAGACGGTTTCATGCTCGTCAGACATTAATCGGAAGTAAAATAACCCTTCTTTGTATCCGGTATATGTTATATAATTCTTATCCAGAGCTTCATAATGGTATGCCAAATAATACAGAGCTGCTTTTACAGGCACCCAATCTACCGTATAGACATTGGGCTTCTCATAACAAATGCATAGCATATTCTCTTCCGGCTCAGTTGTATAAAAGAAATGTTTTGGTTCTTTAGCATCCGGGCCTGTACTCGTTTTTTTAATAACTTCTGCCTGGTTCTCTTTCGTACCAAAATGTTTGTCTGCAAGAGAAAATACTTCATTCGCCTCAAAATCTCCCGAAACAATTACGGTCATGTTGTTTGGGCTGTAGTTTTTTTCAAAATCCAAGACGTCTTCCGGGGTAATAGAGCATAAATCGTGGTAATTACCATGTATGTCTGACCATAACGGATGGCTCTTTTTGAAAACAGCGCGCCTTGTAATACGGTCTCTTATGGTTGTTTCACAAAGGCGTTTGTTCATGAACTCATCCCTGATGACCTCAACCTCTTTGTCAATCTCCGGTTGTGTAATATTTCTCGCAATATTTCCAAGGCGTAGAGCTTCCAGCTCCATGACCTTAGGCAGATGCACTTTTAACATCTCAGATACATACATAGTAGCGTGATGAGAAGTGGAAGCATTCAGCCGCCGTGTAATCAAAGACATCTCCTGAATATTATTGTTGTCGCCCGTTTCCCTGAAAGTCAGGTGTTCATACAAATGGGCGAGGCCTTTTTTCCCCTTTGGATCATTGACAGATCCTACTCTTACGTAAACTACCAAAGTAACGTAGGTTCTTTTCGAAGTCTTATTAAAAAGTACGGTAAGACCATTCTTTAAGGTCTTTTTTTCTACCTGAAAGATGGGGGCGTCCAAAATACGCTGAATCCGCTTTTCATTCCGCTCGTTCAGTGACTGGTCACGATTGGCCATAAAATCTCAGAAAATTGAATACATAAACTTACTACAAATATTTTGTTTACAGGAGAATTGCAAGATTCTTTCTGCCAATTATTGCACTCTCCATTTTAATAACTACCTTTGCACAGATTCAGCAATCGCAACTAAATGAATACTTTCTCTTTCATATATTCTTTAATCCTCTGATTTTTTAGTTGCTCACTTAAAACTTTTTACGTGTCCACGGGTGAACTGTATGGTTACCTGTCGTTCTTTGACGTATTGGTTTCCCATGGTATCTTCTGACCATGCACGGAGTCAGCTCTTGTAAAAGAGTGTCATCCGTATTCAAGCAAAACAAGAAGAAATTGAATTATTAACTTTTAAAGAATTGTATTATGAAAGAAGAAAGAAAAAAAGTGACCATTGGCGATTATATGAAAGAATGTGAATTACAAATGTTGGGATGCACACACAGAATAGACGGCACCCGGGTTAATGCTGCAAAAGTGTTAATGTATCTATTAGAAGACAATGGTTTTTGGGCTACCCCGGAAGTACGGGCTATCACGGACAGGTATGTAATCCGTGACTACGTCCCTCCCAAAACCGATAAAAACCAACCCCCTAAAAAAATGACAGACCTCATCAGAGAGTTCGTTAAAAAACTTCACAACGAGGAGTACGGCACGAATTATTAGCACCTTGCCTTCCTGCTTCTGCATTTTCCGCATTTTCCGCATTTTCCGGCGGAGGTAGTAAGTAACCATTTTCAGGCCGAGGCGATAACAGACAGTCCGTCAACACGATACAGCACTACGCCATTTTGTGGCACTTACTACCTCCCGACAAAAAGAGCCCTTTTCCGCTATTTCCGGCGGAGGTAGTAAGTTGCCGTTTTTAGGGAAAAGCGCTAATAGGCAATCCGTCAGCAAGATACAGCGTTGTGCCATTATTTAGCACTTACTACCTCCAAAGAAAAAGGAATAAAAATGCAAAATTTTTAGGGATACAACCCTAAATAAATGAGTTTATTTAAGATTTTTATGGTTACACCCATAACAAGTCAAATATATTATTTATTTTTGCGGTTATAACCTTAAAAAGTTTTATCAAATGGTTTTTAGAGAGCATTATATACAAGAACTGGAAACATATATAGATAAGCCAATCATAAAAGTATTGACAGGTATCAGGCGGTCGGGCAAATCAACCATCCTTTCCATGATAAAAGAAAGGTTGCTGCAGAAGGGTGTCAACACAGAGCAAATCATCTCCCTGAATTTTGAAAGCTTTCAGGTGGCTCATCTTCTTAATGCCCCGGCATTATACAACTATATACGTGAAAAAATCACAAACCGGGAAAAGTATTACTTGCTACTGGACGAAATTCAGGAAGTTCAGGAATGGGAAAAAGCCATTAACTCTTTTACCGTGGATTTTCATGTAGATATCATTCTTACAGGATCCAATTCCCGGTTGCTTTCCTCCGAATTATCCACCTATCTGGCAGGCCGCTATATAGAGATTCCGGTATATACTCTGTCTTATCGCGAATACTTAGATTTTCAGAAAAAGTACAGCATTAAAAAAAAGGAAGCTGAATCATTCAAGCGTTATTTCCGCTACGGTGGTTTTCCTGTTATCCATAAAGGCAATTATTCTGTTGAATCTGCACAAAAGATCGTATTTGATATATATTCCTCTGTTTTATTACGCGATACGGTACAGCGCTACAAAATAAGAGATGTAGAGCTATTGGAAAGAGTCGTAAAATACCTCTTTGATAATATTGGAAACATCTTTTCTGGCAAAAACATAGCAGACTATTTCAAGAATCAACAAAGAAAAGTAGATCTCAATACGGTTTATAATTACTTAAATGCCTTGGAGAGTTCTTTTCTTATTTACAAAACACCCCGTTATGATATTAAAGGTAAGGAGATCTTGAAAACAATGGGAAAATATTACCTGGCCGATATTTCACTACTCTATGCTGCAATGGGGTTCAAAGACAGTAACATTCCCGGCATACTGGAAAACATAGTATTTCTGGAATTAAAAAGACGAGGCTATCAAGTGTATGTGGGTAAACAGGGAGCCACAGAAATTGATTTTGTTGCCGACAAATCCGGTAACAAACTGTACATCCAGGTAGCTTATAAACTAGACAATCAAGCCACTATAGACAGAGAATTTGGCAACTTACTCGCGGTGTCCGATCAGTATCCAAAATACGTTATCACACTGGATGATTTTTGGCAGGGGTCGGTAAAAGGAGTTAAGCATCTCCACATCACCCGGTTTTTACTTATGCCGGATTGGACCTAGCGCCTAACCTTAATTTTCCGTTCTCCGGACGGCAAAGTTTCCATCGTGATAAGATGCGTTTCCGGGGGGAGCATTGGCTCTATGCGCTCGGGCCATTCTATAAGGCAGAGGGCATCGGGGGTATAGAAATACTCCTCTGCTCCCATGTCTACGGCCTCGGCAATGTTTTTTATACGGTAGAAATCAAAATGATAGACCGGTGTTCCGGCTGCCGTCCGGTATTCATTGACCAGGGCAAACGACGGACTGTTGACCGTGTCGGGCACCCCCAGCACCCGGCACAAGGCCTTGATGAACGTAGTTTTTCCCACACCCATGGGCCCGTAAAAAGCCAGCACCCCTTCCTTGCCGGTACATTCCAGCACCGCCTCGGCTGCCTGCTGTATGTTCTCCAGGGAAAAAATCCATTCCATGGTGCAAAAATAGGTAAACTATCACGTTTAACGCCGTTTTTCGTTAATTCCGTCAATACGTTGACAGAATTTACATAAATTTCGTCATTATGTTGACCGAATTACCTCTTGCTATGCGAAATTTATGCGTCGCATAAAGTGCTTAATCAACTGTGTTTATGATAGTTGTGCAAAATGGTCATCGGGGGTATGATTTTCTGTAATCGTTTATTAATCAGCAATTTAACCTTTTTATGCGTTGCATAAATTCCTAGCGGCCAGCCAACCATGCAGCGACTTACCCTCACCTATATTGCACCGCCTCGGCTAAGTGCTGCATCTGCAAATTCTCCGAACCGTCCAGATCGGCGATAGTACGGGCCAGACGCAAGATGCGGTGGTGGGCGCGTGCCGAGAGGTGCAGCCGTTCCAGCACCTGCTTCAAAAAAGAGCGGCAAGGAGCGTCCAGCGGGCAAAAAACGGAAAGCAGCTCCACGGGAATCTGTGCATTTGTGTGCAGGTGTGGCGTATCACGGAAGCGTTTCTGTTGAACAGCCCGAGCCTGCTCTACACGGTGGCGGATGGATTCGGAATTCTCTGGCAAGAATTCCGATTGCACCCCTGCCCGCACCCCTACACCCGCTATCAAGTCCTCGACATCAACGGCTTTAACCACCAGGTGGATATCCATCCTGTCCCGCAGGGGACCTGATATTTTGTTCTCGTAGCGGCGTATCTGGTGCGGCAGACATACACACTCGCGGGTGGGATGTCCGTAGAAGCCGCACGGACAGGGGTTCATGGAGGCTATCAACATGAAGCGAGCCGGATAGTCCACCTTGTAGCCGGCCCGTGAGATACGTATGGTGCCGTCTTCGAGCGGTTGGCGCAAAACCTCCAGAGCGGAAGAAGAAAACTCCGGCAATTCGTCCAGGTACAGCACTCCGTTGTGCGCCAGGGATATTTCACCCGGCCGGGCATGTGCTCCGCCTCCGGTCAAAGACACAATGGAAGCCGTATGATGGGGAGCCCTGAAAGGCCGGTACCGCATGAGCCCTTGCTCTTTCCGAGGCAACCCGGCTACAGACCAGATGCGTGTGGTTTCTATGGCCTCGGCCCGAGTCAAAAGCGGAAGGATACCCGGCAAGCAGCGGGCCATAAACGTCTTGCCGGCACCCGGCGGACCCGTCATCAACACGTTGTGTCCTCCGGCAGCCGCCACCTCCAACGCCCTGCGTGCCTGCGCCTGTCCCCGAACCTGTGCAAAATCGGGATAGGTCGAGCCGGGAGGAGTGCCGAGGGTAGTGTCGGTCACTGACTCAGAACCAGAAAAGGGGGAATCTGGGACGGTGGATGGGAGGGCAGTGGGTGCTGGGGAGGAGGAAGTGGAAACGCCAGAAGCGGGGGCGGCAGAATGGAAAGCGGCAGAGGTGTGTATCGCAGAGATGGGAGCGGCAGAAGCGGGAGCGGCAGAGACGGGAACAGCGGGGGAATCTGCAAAAGGAAGATGTGCCGGATCTTCCGAGGGCAGGGGCGTGATACCGGGGTGACCGTGCAGCAGGTCCAATACCTCGGCAAGGTGCGTAAGGCCGTACACCTGCAGTCCATCCACTACGGCGGCTTCCCGGGCGGATTCCAGCGGGAAGATGCACCGCTGAAATCCTTCCTCTTTGGCGTGGAGTGCCATGGACAAGGCTCCTCTGACGGGACGCAGCGTACCGTCCAGCGCCAGTTCGCCCATACAGACTGTACCCTCCAGCAGGCAGCCGTCTATTTGTTCCGAGGCAGCCAAAATGGCCAAAGCCAACGGCAGATCGTACGCCGAACCTTCCTTACGAATATCGGCCGGTGCCATATTGATGACAATCCGTTTACCCGGAACACGCAGTCCCACTGACTGAACGGCCGTGGCAATGCGCTGCAGAGATTCCCGTACCGCGCTGTCGGGCAGTCCCACCAAATGAAAATTTAACCCGGGAGACACATCGGCCTCGATGGTAACGGTCAGGGCCTCTATGCCAAATACCGCACTTGCATATGTCTTCACCAACATACGAACAATCTTTATTTATGTGATGTGCGGAATTCTGTTACTACAACGGCAGCACGCAAAAACACAGGTCACTGCGTGTGGGATGCATGCGTAAATGTGCGGGAGTTTTCTTAAAACAGGCCGTGCAGGCGGGCGTCTATTCTGTCTATGACTTTGCTCAAATCCTCCGGATTGTCTTCTACGTGCAGGTCGTCTACTTCCAGAATGAGTTTGGGACCTTCATATTTGGTAATCCAGGCTTCATACCGCTCGTTCAATCCTGTCAGATAGTCCAGACGTATGGAGTTTTCGTATTCCCGGCCTCGTTTCTGGATGCGTTTAACAAGAGTGGGAACGGACGCCCTCAGATAGATGATCAAATCAGGCGGCGGTATGAGCGAAATCATCAACTCATACAACCGTATGTAATTGTCAAAATCTCTGGTAGACATGAGCCCCATGGCGTGCAGATTGGTGGCAAAAATGCTGGCATCTTCATAAATGGTGCGGTCCTGTATAACCGTGGCACCTGTTTTCTGGATCTCTACGATGCCGGCCAGGCGACGATTCAAAAAGAACACCTGCAGGTTGAAAGACCAACGTTGCATGTCTTCATAAAAGTCTGTAAGATAGGGATTATCAGCTACTTCTTCATATTTGGGAATCCATCCGTAATGGGCAGACAAGAGCCTGGTCAAGGTGGTTTTTCCACTTCCAATATTTCCGGCAACGGCTATATGCATTTCCTAAGAGTTTTACTGATAACAAATATATACAAAAAAATGTTGCTGACTGGAGATATTTTACATAACTTTGCATATATAGCCTAATAAATGTCTACTATTCAAATCTAATAAATCATGAAGAAAATTGTGAATGTCCTTATCCTTGGCGCAATATCACTTATTGTGGCATCTTGTGCAACAACAAGGATTCCGGCAGATTATTCCGGCATTTCCTGCGGAACACCTGTGATTGAAATACTGGAAGACCAGACAGTAAACATTCAGTTTCAGGTGGAAGTTCCTGCAAATTATTTTGACAAAAGAATCACTTTTTGCATAATGCCCTCTATTGTATACGCTAACGGTGAAGTTCAAACACTCCCCTACTATACAGTACAAGGATTTGCCGTTGTTGATACAAATTTCCCGGTGGTAGATTGGTCTAAGCGTCAAGTCTTAACCTATCAAACTTCCATCCCGTACCACGACGGACTGGCAACTGCTGTTTTAAGAACAGAAGCCTGGATAGAAAATTGTCTGACTCGTGAAGAGATGCTCAAACCCTTGTGCGACTTCGGTGACTATGCAATCCGCATACCGCTGGCTCCGGTTCTGCCTGTATATGAGGCGCAAAGCGTTGATGAATCAACCACCAGGGCAACACTGAAAGGAAAAATATTCTTCCCGGTAAACGGATATATCGTAACTTCTTCCATTGCCACGCAGCCGGAAATCACACGTACGCTTAATTCCCTTAAACGGTTCATTCAACGTGACGATTTCAACATCACACGCATTACGGTAGAAGGAAACGCATCGCCGGAAGGAACACCCCGTATCAACGACCCGCTGGCCAGAAGACGTGCGGAACACACGCGCAACTTCTTTGACAAAGCGCTCAAAGAACACGGATACGCCAAAACCATTCCTGCAGATGCATGGACCGTAACAAGTACTTCCGGTATGGGATTCTGGAATGAATTCTACACCGCCATGAAAGAGTCCTCCATTGGCAACAAGGAAGAACTCGCAGAAAAATTCCTGAGGCTTGCCACTAACCCGGCAGAAGCTGAAAAACAAATCCGTTATGAAATCGCTTCCAATGCCGAGGTTAAAAACGTCATGATGCCGTTGCTGCGCTACGGCTCGGTATCTGTAAGCTTCGATCCCTTAAAGCTGACAGCAGAAGAAGTACGTGCCATTGCAGCCGACCAGCCGGAATACCTGACTCCCAATGATATTATCCAGGCTTCCAAAGACATGGAAAACGACAATGTCATAGCCCTGTACAAGAGAGGACTGGATCGCTATCCCGAGTCGGTTGAGCTGTATATCAACCTGTCATACCATCAAATCCAGGCCGGCTACCTGGATGATGCGCTCAAAACATTGGGAGACGTCGGTTTGGTTGCCACAGAACAAGACCACATAGACATGATTAAACTGCAACAAGCTTGTATAGCCATGAAACAGGGCAATTACAATGCGGCAGAGGCCCTTCTCAACCAGGTAGAAGATGCTCATGCAGCACGCTATTACAAGGGTGTACTGGCTATTTACAGGGATGAAAACGACAAAGCTATTGAGCTGTTGGCCGATACTAAAGACATTAACTATGCAGTGGCTTTGCTCAACAGCAACAAAGTACGTGAAGCCCTGGGTGTATTGCAAGGTCTGGATCAGGACGATCCTTACGTGCTCTATGCTACAGGAGTGGCATACGCCCGATTGAATGAAGCAGAAAAAGCCGAAGAATATAAAGCAAAAGCTTTCCGGCTTGATCCCTCCTTACAATTCATAGCTTATTGAACCATTTTTCCTAAACCCTATACAAGCCTCCTTTCGAAAGAGAGGGGGCTTACTCATTTCAAAACTACGCTATGTACCAATCGGAAGACCCGAAGTTTAAAGGGCAGCGCAGGCTCCTGGTAGCAGATCTCGCCCGTAAACACAACTTCTCACCGGACGTTCTCAAAGCTATGGAACAAGTACCGCGGCATCTGTTTGTGGAAAAAGAATTGGCCCATATGGCCTACAAAGACAGGCCGTTGAACATAGGGTCGGGGCAAACCATATCGCAACCCTATACCGTGGCCATGCAGACACATTTGCTGGATTGCCAAAAAAGAAATAAAGTACTGGAAATAGGAACGGGGTGCGGGTATCAGGCAGCCATCCTGATGGCCATGGGTATGTTTGTATACTCCATAGAGCGTATAAAAAAATTGTATATTCAAGCCCAAAAAAATTTGATGGCCATAGGATTTGACGCATCAAATATTATCTTTGGGGATGGCTTTGAGGGACTTCCTCAATTTGCTCCTTTTCACGGAATTCTTGTGGCCTGTGGAGCACCGGAGGTACCGGAGAAATTGAAAGAGCAATTGGCCGTAGGAGGAAAAATGGTGGTTCCCGTAGGCCGGAACACACAGCGCATGCTGCGTATTACAAGAACAAAAGAAAATACATACCGTACGGAAGAATTCGGTTTTTACCAATTTGTCCCTATGCTGGAGGGGACGACTAAATAGAAGGTTTATGCACATTAAGATATTTTTTTTCAACGCCCTGCGTACCTGTTGTTATGTTGTACATGATGAAAAGGGGCATTGTTTTATTGTTGACCCGGGCTGTTTTGGAGCCAACGAAGAAAAGCGTTTGACAGACTATATAACACAGCACGACCTGATACCGCAATTCGCCGTAACTACCCATTGCCATTTTGACCACCTGATGGGACTCCCCTTTGTGCTGGAGCAATACAACATTCCGTTCTATACACATCCTTTGGAAGAGGGCAATCTGGAACGCGCATCGCAACACGCCTCTCTTTTTGGATTCCGCATGACCCAACCCGACCTTTCCTATGAACCACTAAGCCACGGGCAGACCCTAACGTGCGGCGCTTTGGAACTGCAAATCCTGCATACGCCGGGACACAGTCCGGGCAGCGTTTGTTTATATTATGCACCGGAAGGTATTTTGTTTACCGGCGATTTATTGTTTGCCGGGAGCGTAGGACGTACCGACTTACCGGGCGGCGATTATATGCAACTTATGGATTCTCTCAACCATGTAATCAAACCGCTGCCTGCTGCTACCCTGGTATACCCCGGACACGGTCCGGAAACCGATTTGGCGCAAGAATTTGCCCACAACCCTTTCCTGTTATGACAGATTCCTATATAAGGATAGAAGGAGCACGTGTCAACAATCTGAAAAACATTAACCTGGAGATTCCAAGACACGCCCTTTGCGTAATTACCGGATTGAGCGGCAGTGGAAAATCTTCCCTGGCATTTGACACGCTCCATGCAGAAGGGCAACGGCGTTACCTGGAAACGCTTTCTTCCTATGCACGTCAATATTTAGGCATCTTGCAACGACCCGACGTAGACCACATTTCAGGTCTGAGCCCCATCATTGCCATAGAGCAAAAAACCACTACCCGGAATCCGCGTTCCACCGTAGGTACCATCACAGAGATTTACGATTTTCTACGCTTGCTATTTGCCAGAGCGTCCATAGCCTATTCACCGGCAACGGGTAAACCCATGATCCGTTACACGGCAGAGCAAATGGTGGCGCTTATAGCACAGCAATACAAAGGCAAAAAATGTATTTTGCTTTCTCCCGTGGTACGGGGCCGGAAGGGCCATTACCGGGAGTTGTTGGAGCAAATCCTGAAAAAAGGTTTTCTGGAAGTCCGCATAGACGGAGCCATTACCCAGATTACCCATAACATGATGTTGGACAGGTATAAGTCCCATTTTATTGAAATTGTGATAGACAAGCTGGTGCCGCCGGAACGGGAAGATGCGGAGCCGGCTTTGTTGGCAAGGCTCAGGGACTCTGTGCAAACAGCGCTGTACCACGGCAACGGCTCCTTTGCCGTTCTGGACCCCGACAGCGGAAAAATGGACCATTTCAGCAAACACCTGATGTGCCCGGAAAGCGGATTATCTCTTCCGGAACCGGCACCGCACAGCTTTTCGTTCAACTCTCCCCAGGGAGCCTGCCCCGCTTGCAAAGGGCTGGGTTACACTACCCGCATAGATTTACATAAAATCATCCCCAATCCTTCCTTGTCCATTGCTCAGGGCGGCCTGGAGCCTTTTGGAAAATACAGGGACACTACGCTGTTTCAGCACCTGGAAGGCGTTGCCAAAAAGTACGGATTTACCCTGCTTACGCCCATCAAAGACATTCCGGAAGCAGGCATGGATACGCTGCTCTACGGAAGCGAAGAGCTCATTTACGTGAAATCTTCCATCGGGACCCACACCATCACCTTTCCGGGACTGATCCACCGTATGGAACAAATGAACGAGCATACGGAAGGAAAAGCATTGGCCAACGACCGGTATCTGGAGCAAATAACATGTTCCGAATGTAATGGAACACGTCTGAATGCCACAGCTTTGCACTTTCGTTTTGCCGGCAAAAACATTGCCGAGCTGGCGGCCATGGATATTTTACCGCTTTCACAATGGCTGGAAAACATAGAAGATAAAATTTCCGACCGGCAAAGGGCCATTGCTGCTGATATACTCAAAGAATTGCGGGACCGGCTGCGGTTTTTGCTGGATGTGGGACTTTCTTACCTATCCCTCAACAGAAGCACGCGTACCTTAAGCGGAGGGGAGAGTCAACGGATTCGGCTGGCCACACAAATTGGTTCTACCCTTGTCAATGTCCTGTACATTCTGGACGAGCCCAGCATCGGTCTGCACCAGCGCGACAACCTGCAACTGATTCATGCGCTTATGAAATTGCGCGATACGGGAAATACCGTGATTGTGGTGGAACATGACCAGGAAACCATATGCCATGCCGATTGGCTCGTAGACCTGGGTCCCGGTGCCGGTAGGCGCGGCGGTGCCTTACTCTATTCCGGCCCCATGCAGGAATTCCTGAAGGCATCCCATCCGGAAAGCCTTACCTGGCAATACCTGAAAGAGAAAAAATGCATTCCCATTCCTGAACACAGACGTCCGGGCAACGGTCATATCCTGCGTTTAACCGGTGCCACCGGCAACAACCTGAAAAACATAACGGTAGATTTCCCTTTGGGCTGCTTTATTTGCGTAACCGGAGTCAGCGGCAGTGGCAAATCTTCCCTTGTCAACGAGACCCTGGTACCTGTTTTGACACATAAATTTTACCGGTCAAAGAAAACACCCCTGCCCTACGAATCCGTCACAGGCATGGAGCATATAGATAAAGTAGTGGAAGTGGACCAGTCTCCCATCGGTAAAACACCTCGCAGCAATCCGGCCACCTATACCAACGTATTTGGTGAAATCCGCAACCTTTTTGCGGCTTCGCCCGATGCCCGCGTACGCGGCTTCAAAGCTTCTCGTTTTTCCTTTAATGTCCGAGGGGGCCGATGCGAGGCCTGCAAAGGAGCCGGCGTGCAGGTCATAGAAATGAATTTCCTGCCTGACGTGCATATCACCTGCCCGGAATGTCAAGGCAAGCGCTACAAAAGCGATACCCTGGCCGTTCGGTACAAAGACAAAAACATCCATCAGGTGTTGAATATGTCTGTAAACGAAGCTGTGGATTTTTTTAAAAACGTACCTTCCATCATTAAAAAAATCAAAACCCTGCAGGACGTTGGATTGGGGTATATCAAACTGGGGCAACCTTCTACCACATTGAGCGGCGGGGAATGCCAGCGTGTCAAACTGGCCGCGGAATTGTCCCGTACTTCTACGGGCAACACCTTGTACATCCTGGATGAACCCACAACAGGTCTGCATTTTGAAGACGTAAAAGTATTGTTGGGAATTCTGTACCGGTTGACAGACAAAGGCAACACGGTACTGATCATTGAACACCATCCGGATATCATTGCCGGAGCAGATTACATCATAGATATGGGACCGGAAGGCGGAGGAGAAGGAGGCCGGGTGGTAGACTGCGGCACACCGGAAATGCTGGCCCAAAACAACCGTTCCCATACAGGGCAATTCCTTAGGGAATGGCTTAAAAAAGCAAAACCATGAAGAAATCACTACATACATTAAATAAAGAACTCCACGGAGAAAAAGCCGGGAATTACCTGGCTGCCCTGGTGGACAACAGGCTTAAAAGCCTCGATTACATATTGTATAATCCCCATCAGGTAGCGTTTGTGGATTACTCCCATCCCGATGGGAGAAGGACCTATATCCGTTCCCTTTCTTTCTTGTTGCAAAAAGCCGTTCGGGAGGTTTTCCCGCAAGCACACCTGCGCATATCCTATTCCGTAGAAAACGCGTTGTATTGTGACCTGGAATTTCCGGACAACAGGGAAGTAACCCCGGAAGATATGGCAAAACTAGAGGCCGCCATGAAGGCTCTGGTCCGGAAAAATCTTCCCTTCAAAAGGGAGAAAGTCCCTACGGAGGAAGCGCAACGCATTTTCCTGGAAAACGGATTTCCTCAAAAGGCTTTGCTGCAAAAAACAAGAGGGCATTTTTATGCATCTGTCTATTACCTGGGAAACACGTCAGATACGTTTTACGGACCGCTCGTTCCTTCTACCGGCTATCTTACATCCTTCAGTCTTTGCCTTTTCCACACAGGTTTTTTGTTGCAATACCCCCAGCCCGACAATCCGCAGCGGCTAGACGGGAAACCGCGCTTGCACAAATTGGTGGAAGTGTTTGAAGAACATGTGCAATGGGCCAAAATCATGGGTGTAAAAGATATAGGGACGTTAAACCAAAAAATTCAGCAGGGACTGACCAAAGACTTGATACTCACATCAGAAGCTTTTCACAGCCGCCGTTATGCAGAGATTGCGGACACCATATACAAGCATAAAAACCGTCTTAAACTGGTGTTGATTGCCGGACCTTCCAGCAGTGGCAAAACAACTACGTCCAAACGTATTGCCACGCAATTGAAAGTGCTGGGACTCCGTCCCGTGATATTAGAAATGGACAATTACTTCCTCAACAGGACAGAGACTCCCCGGGATGAAAACGGAGCGTACAATTTTGAAACCATCCGTGCCATGGACGTGCCTTTTCTCAACGAGCAACTGACATCATTGCTGGAAGGCCGGGAAGTAGAAATCCCGTATTTTGATTTTCTCACCGGTACCCGGTCTTTCCGTGGTAAAAAACTGAAACTGGAAGACGACCAAATCCTCATCATGGAAGGCCTCCATGCGCTTAACCCCGCTCTTACGGAGAACATTCCTTTGGAAATGAAATTCCGGGTTTACGCCTCGGCTTTAACCTCCCTGTCCATGGACGAAAACAACGGCATTTCCACCACAGACACCCGCATGATACGCCGTGTGGTCCGCGATGCTCAATTCCGTGGTGCGACGGCAGAAGAGACCATCCTCCGCTGGCCAAGCATCAGTGCGGGGGAACGTAAAAATATTTTCCCCTTTCAGGAACAGGCGGATGTGATGTTCAACTCGGCGTTATTGTACGAACTGGCTGTTTTAAAAACGTACGCCCAGCCGCTGCTTCATCAAATCCTGCCCGTTTCTCCGGCTTATCCCCAAGCCTTACGGCTGCTTAATTTCCTAAGCTATTTTACACAAATCCACCCTGCTGACGAGCAGTTCATTCCTTATGAGTCTGTTGTCAGGGAATTTATCGGCACCAATCGGCCGGGTTGACGGGGACCCCGTTATACAACATCTGAAAATAACTGTTTCCTTCTCCCAAGGGAGAAAGGGAGCCGAGTTTTTGACCTGTTTTGACCACATCTCCCTCCTTTACCACTACATCCACCATATGGCAATAAATGGTGCTGTACGCACCGTGGCTGACCAGAATTCTTATCAGGTAGCTGTCGCGGTTATCCATCCAAACGGCAGATACCGTACCGTTGAAAACTGATTTCACGTCACCGCCTTTGGGTCCCGATAAGGTTACGCCCTTATTGTCAAAGACAAAGCCCCATTTAGCATCCGTTATGCGCCCAAAAGATTCAATGACCACCGCATTTTGTAACGGCCAGGGAAGGTTGCCTTTATTGGCAGCAAAATCAGCAGACAAGACGCGGGCAGCCTCTATGGCAGCCGGGTCGCGCTCCAAATCTTTCTTTTCCAAAGCAGCCAGGGCTTTCTGTATTTCACCGTCCAACTTTTTCTGCTCCCTGATGCGTTGCTGCAACTCCTGTTTCAATTGCCTTTCATTTTTTTGGAGCTGTTTTATACGGCGGTCCAGGTCTTTCTGGTCTTCCTGCCGACGGCTTATTTCTTCTGCCAGCAAATCACGCGAAGCCATCCGCTCTTTCTGCAAAGCAAGCAGCCGTGCCTCTTCTCCGGCCAGACTGTCCCCCATTATCCGGATTTTTTTCTCCTGTACCTGCATGTAATCGCTGTAATTCCGGAAATAACGCCACCGACGGTATGCCTGAGATGCCGACCGGCTGGAGAGGATATGCATAATCCACAGCTTTTTATCTCTATGCTTGTACGCCTGAACCAGCAGGTTCTCATAAGCCGTCAAAAGTTCCGCATGTTGGTTGCGCAAGGACGCTACAGCCTGGGTTTTTTCTGTGATTTGACTGTTAAGTGCAGATAATTCTTTTTCAATGCCTCCAATAAGTTCCTGACGGCTCTTCAAAAGACTTTGACCCATACGGTATTGCGTCAGTTGTCCTTGAATGGTGCCGGCCGTGGATTGGATACGTTGCTCCAAGGCGGCAATCTCATCTTTCAACCGCTTGTTGCGTGCCTGCAAAGTACCCACATCCTGTGCCGTTGCTACTCCGGCAAAAAGCATAAAAACCAGTACCACAAGCTGCCTTTTTGCTTCGTATGCCTTTGCACTTGCCATATGCCTTATCTGTGTTGTTATTCCTCCGGCTTTGTCGCCTGCTTGTTGTTTTCGTACCGCTCTCCTGCCGATTTTTACTGTCCGGCTTTTTTGTTCGTATTAATTTTCTCTAAAATATCTTCACGCGGTTCCAGGTCGTAGGCTTGCTGCCAATACACAATGGCCATGAGCGGCTCGTTGAGTGCATGCAGGATATCTCCGTAATGATTCAGAATCTCTGCACTTTCTTTCCCTCCATACGCCAAAGCCTGCCGGATGGCTGTCTTGGCCTCTTCCGTTCGTCCCAATTTGTGCAAAATCCATCCATACGTATCTAAATACGTGGCATTTTTTGGCTCCTTATCTATCGTCACCTTGCTCATGGACAGCGCACGCTCCAGATGCTTCCCTTCCAGCGACAAAAAATAGGCGTAATTATTCAGGACAGGAAGGTTTTCTTTATCCAGCCGCAATGTCTTTTCATACATTATGTAGGCCTGACGCATATCTCCCCTTTCATGGTATAAATCTCCCAATAAAGACAACGTCTGTACTTTGTTTTCCACATCGCTCCTCTTAAGACGGCTTAAAATGCGCTCAAAACGTGCTATAGCTCCTTCTATATCTTTTGTCTGCCATAAAGCCAGGCCGTACAGGCTGCCAAAAGTCACATCATCGGGGAATACCTCCAATGCCCGTTGACCGTATTCACAAAGCCGTGACCAGTCCTTAAGGTAATACAGAATCCCCAGCATCTGGTGCCAGGCTTTGTAATCTGAAGAATAGTAGGTGATGTTTTTCGTTATGGTGGCTACGGCCTCATCCGGACGTTGCGTACTTATGAGGTATCCTGTATACATATAGGCCAGGGTGCTGTCTGCCGGATGTGCATCACGCGTACTCAAAAACATAGTATCTACCTGAGGTTGAAACGTCGCCACAAAACCCCGTGTTTCCAGAATTTGTTCCAGATAGTCTGTTTTCATACGCACGTCAATGTCGGGATAGGCAAGAAACACATTGATGTTCTCAAAAAACAAATCAAATTGCCGTTTAAGCCGGTACGTTTCTGCCAGACCAAAGACAGCCGGTATAAATGAAGGATCCATTTCCAACGTCTTTCTGTAATACGTTCCTGCGCTGTCAATCCTTCCTGCAGACGCCTCTATGTCTCCCAAAATACTCATTATTCTTGCCGAGGGGTAATCTTTGGCGTAGGAGCGCAGCAGAGCCTCGGCCCGTTCTGTATCCTCTTCTGCCAGCAAGTTGAAACGCAGGAGCATGACTGATTCTGTCAGGCCGTTTCTTTTCTCCAGCGTATCCAGCAAATCAAGGGCTTCCCTGTTTTGGCCGTTGTTCATAAGCAGCCCTATACGGTCGTACAGCAACTCCGTTTTAGCAGGGTAAGCATTCCACAGTTCTTCGTATACGGCAAGTGCTTTCTCATACTCTGCCGCAGCCATCAACGTTTTGGCATAGTGGAAACGGTACCAGTAATTGTCCGGCTGCAGTTTGATGGCTCTTTGGATATACTTGTCTGCTGCTTTCCAGTCGTTTTGAAAAGCCGCAATCTGCGACAAATGGTATAAAGCGGCATCGTTGTTTTTATTCCTTGCTGCCACAAGTGTAAAGAAATCCTCTGCAGAAGGAATATCGCCCTGATAAAAAGCCTGCATTCCCCGATGAAACAATGCGTCGGCTTCGTTACCCGCCATTTGCGCTCTATACCCGCAAGAAGTTGCAGCCAACACCGTTATCCACAAGAATACCAATTTTTTCATAGTCCTACCGCATCACAGGAATTGCAAAGTTACCATAATTCGCACAATTCAATTATTTATTCTACTTTTGTTTACCCTGTACATTTTCAGGTCTATTCATGCAACATTCCGGCCAAAATTTTCATCTAAACAGAGACACTCCGGAAAGTGATCTTATTGCTGCCTGCAAAAAAAAAGATGCGGCAGCGCAAAAGGTTATGTACGAGCGTCTGTACCCTAAGATGCTTGCGGTTTGTCAAAGATACACAGGAGACCGCGATACCGCCAAAGATATTACGCAAGACGGTTTTGTGGTACTCTTTGACAAGATTGGAACGTACGCCGGTTTAGGCTCATTTGAAGGATGGGCAAGGAAGATTTTCGTCAATCTGTCTCTTTCCTACTTAAGGAAAAAAGACGCCTTAAGGTTCACCCAGCCCATTGAGACATCCATCGGCAAAGCAGTAACCTCGGGGCTTATCCTGGAGAACATATCCGCTGCGGATATCATGCGTTGCATAGAACAGATGCCAGCAGGGTTCAGAACCATTTTTAACATGTATGCCATTGAAGGGTACACACACAATGAAATTGCAGAAATACTGAATATAAATGAAGGCACATCACGTTCTCAATATTCCAGGGCAAGGGTATGGCTGCAGCAAAAACTAAAAAATCTGACATGAAGAAGTGGTACTACATAAGCATGATTGTGACGGTTCTCACGTTTGCTTTTGCCTGTGAGGATACCATCCCGTTCCGCTATATGCCTTCACAACCCGATTCTTTGGCCACACGTCAGATTCCGCATGCTTTCTTTATTGTCAACGGAACTTTGATTGATTCGCTCACAGAAGAGCCCATTCCGGAGCTGCCTCTTATCCTGCGCTCGGAAGATACCGTGTTCACCAATGAAGAGGGAGCGTTTTCGGCAAAAACCATTGCCTTTCCCACATCGCAGGAATTCAGGCTTCTGATCAATCCCCATGGAAAACACCATAACCCCTTGTATGCACCGGAAACATTGTACGTAAACTTCATGCTGCCTACTTTTAATCTAGCACAAGGCGATATCCTGGAATACGGAGCACATTTCTTCGGAAGAACATATATGACCGTCACAAAATCTCTAACTCCTCTGGTGTATGAATAATTTTGAAAAGGAAATACGGGAAAAAATGTACCATTATGCCGTCCCTGAGGAAACAGGCAACTGGGACGCGCTGGCTTTGCGTATGGCAAGACGTGCCGCTTTAAGAAGGCGCAGCAGGTGGGCTTTGTCGGCATCGGCCGTCGCAGCCGTTTTTCTGTTGTTCCTGTTCTTATTTATGCCCTTTACCGGACGTTTGTCTGTTCCCCCCGTTCAAACATGCACCATCATTCCGGCACCTGCAGGAGTAGAAACACCTTTCCCGTCGGATCCTATTGCGAAAATTCTGACACAATCCCGATTGGATATGCTGCGCAACGCCTCCAGGGTTCCCGAGGTATCCGAAGTCACTTCAGACCTGCTCCTGCCGCCTCTGCCCAAATCTGTTTTGGCCGCAGCTGACCAGCTGGCTATTGAGCCGGCTTTCACGGAGCCGGTACACGCACCGGACCTGGTACACGAAACCATCGGCCAGACAAAAGACGCATCAAAAAAGCAAGACGAAGCCTACTCTCCTTTCTTTCCGATAGAACCTCCCAAACCCTCACGCATCAATAAGAAATGGATTACGGCCGCCAATTTTTCCTACCAGGGAGCCATCAACGGCACCTATCTTTTCACTCCTTCCACATATACCACCAAATGGGAAACCCCGCTTAGCCTGGCTGCCAGTGACTTTTCAAACCTGGGAATCCCCGATTACATGACACCGCAATTTGGAGAGGATGACAGGAACAGAATCTCGGCCCATTTTTCTACCCCCATGTCTGCCGGAGTAAACGTTCAGAAAGAAATCAACAAATGGCTATCGGTAGGGTTCTCCCTTACCTATACGTTGCTGCGTGGGGAATATCAGGTGCATACGGCTGATAAATCCTATATCGTCAATCAAAACACACATTACATAGGCATCCCGGTGGGCATCTATCTGCGCGCCGTGAATACAAGGTCGCTTACGGTATATGCCGTAGGAGGAGGCGCTGTGGACCGTGCCGTTGCCGATGAATACGTATGTCAATTGAACGATGTGGCCACACGCCAGTTCAATCCCGTAAACGGTGTGCAATGGTCAGTATACGGAGGCCTGGGCATAGAATACAAATGGACAGAATGGATGGGCCTTTACGTTGAACCTTCTGTGTCTCATTACTTTGACAATAATCAGCCCAAGAGTATACGTACCATTCAGCCTACTCAATTCAAAATGGAAGTAGGTATCCGATTCCGGATATAATTAACGCGGCTCCTTTAGCAAGCGCGCCATTTCCGAGGCAAATACAAAATCATTCAGATAGGTATTATCTGCTGTCAGGACGGTATCTTTACTTCCTTCCCACTCTTTTTTGCCCTGATACAGGAATACCAGTTTTTCTCCTATGGCCATCACTGAATTCATGTCGTGGGTGTTGATGATGGTCGTCATCTTGTATTCATGCGTAAGGTCACTAATCAGATGATCTATGAGTATGGCCGTTTGAGGATCCAGCCCGGAGTTGGGCTCGTCACAAAACAAATAGCGGGGGTTCAAAACAATAGCCCGGGCTATGCCAACACGTTTTTGCATGCCGCCGCTCAATTCAGATGGAAATTTATCACGCGCCTCTATCAAATTTACCCGCTCCAGACAAAAATCTGCCCGTTCGTTTCGTTCCGCCAGTGACCAATCCGTGAAAAAATCAAGAGGAAAACGAACGTTCTCACGAGCCGTTGCAAAATCAAACAAGGCAGCACCCTGGAACAACATCCCCATCTGCTTATGAATTTCTTTACGCTCCTTTGCGCTTTGTTTAGATAATTCCGTGGTGTCGTAAAAAATTTCTCCTTGATCTATGGTGTGTAATCCGGCTACGGCCTTTAGCAAAACGGTCTTCCCCGAACCGCTGGCCCCGATAATCAGGTTTGTTTTCCCCTCTTCAAACTCCACAGACACATTATCCAGCACCACTTGTTCACCAAAAGACTTATATATGTTTTGTACAGAAATCATTTAGTTGAGCATGAGTTGAGTAATTACCAGGTCTGTAATCAGAATGAGTAAACAGATGGCCACAATGGAACGCGTGCTGGCGCGCCCTATCTCCAGGGAATTTTCCTTGGGCAGATATCCGTACAAAGCAGAAACAGTCACAATGATGAAACTGAAGAACACCATTTTCACAAAGGCATATACTATATAAAACCCGTTGAAGGCAAAACGCAATCCCATAGTATACTGACTGAGCGTTATCAGACCCGTTAGAGCCACAATCAGCCATCCGCCCACAATCCCAATCATTAAACTGAAGAACATAATCAAGGGATTGAACAGACAAACAGATACTACTTTGGGGAGTATCAGGTAATTGGCGGAATTGATGCCCATCATTTCCATGGCGTCTATCTGCTCTGTCAGCCGCATGGTACCGATGTCGGAAGAAATGTTGGACCCTACCTTGCCGGCCAAAATCAAAGCCACCATGGTGCAGGAAAACTCCAGAATCAAGCTTTCCCTGACCATATACCCTACGTACATCTTGGGTATAAAAGGGTTTTCAATATTATAAGCCGTCTGTATGACCAGCACAGCTCCAATGGCAATAGAAATGATGCCGATTAAAGGAATAGAAGTCAACCCCAGCTTCTCCGTCTCTACCAAACATTGTTTCCAGAAAATACGCCATTTTTCCGGCCTGGTAAAAACCCGTCTCATGAGCAGAAAATATTCCCCGATCAGTTCAAAGGTTTTTTTAATCATGCCCAAAGATAGTAAATAGACGACGTTTTCTAATCTCAGGCATGGGCGGTTTTTCACCTTTTACCTTTGTGCGCATAACGGGGTTCAAATACAGGTGTGTACTGTCCGGAAGACATATCTTCACCCTCACATACGTATCTTCTTCCCCAAGTACGTAAAAAGCCGAGTCGCCGCTGCCGTTTCTTTCAACCAGCACCCGGCCATTTTGTCCCAGCACCCGGCCATCTTGTCCTATAAAACGGAACCACAGGGCCCGTCCGCTTAACACCACTTTAAGCGTATCGCCGTATATCCGGCAGCTTTCCAGCACCGGCAACGCATCCAGGCCGGCACGTTTTTGTGCTGTCGTACCGTATGCCAGCCGTTCTGTTACCTCCACCCCATACGCCGCCCCCGTTTCCAACGCCCGATACACCCCCTCGGCGGCAAGCAAAGCCGTTTCTTTTTCCCGCTCACCACCTTCCGCCTCGGCAAAAATCATGATGAAATCGCGGGCTATGTCCGTAGGTTTAAACACATTGTGTGCATCATCCCCGGCTAGAAGCATAGCCGGACGCCCGGCGGACAATGCCGTATCCCATAAATCTTCCGATATCCAAAAATCATTGAGCACCTCAAACAAATCATAGCCGGTCAACACACGCATATCCCTTTGGTTATACCCACCCATCCAATCGGGATGGTGCAGCACCACCAACCGGCCACGCTCTTTCAACTTATTGATGACGTGCTGTTTTTGCGATAGCGTTTGCGGCAATAGGTAATCGTTCCCATATACCTTCCACGCCCCAATTACCCCCTGATGCGTTTTCCTGATATTGTACCCGTGCTCATACGCCGGTATCAACAACATGCTTCTACCTGTCCGCTCATTTTCCCACACTCCGTGTTTCAGTGTAATGTGCTGATAATCCGATATCCCTATAACGTCATACCCTAAAGAGTCGTACGTTTGCAATACGTCTGCTACCGTGTTCTTTCTGCCGTTTGTGACAAAGCCCCAGGCATTGGAATGTGCATGAAAATTCGCCCGCAACCATCTTCCGGCACCGTTTACCTGCTCATACGGATTGTACCAATACGGTCCTTCAAACGGCTGCGCCTCCGCCGATTCGTACAACGGCAACTGCCGCACTGCCAGCAGAAGCAACACCCCGGCCCCAATGACCGGCCACAACCACCTGTTTTTCTTCTTTACCACAACACAAAGGTATCCAAAACATCGTCACATTTTACTTTTGGCGCACCGGATCAGATCCGGTGCGCCACAACCCTTAAAAAAGTTGCGCACCGAATTGAGTTTGGATACCTTTGCAAAACCATGGGAAAATTTCGGTCATTCCTTACGGGGCGGTTAAAGCAGAAGAAGCGGCTGCAACAATTCGTTGCGCAGCAAAAATCCATATGGGTACATTGCGCCTCGTTGGGAGAGTTTGAACAAGGTCGGCCGTTGCTGGAAGCTTTCAAAAATCAATATCCGGGCAACCCAATTGTACTTACGTTTTTTTCGCCGTCCGGATACGAAATACAGAAAAATACTTCTTTGGCAGATTACGTCTTCTATCTGCCCATAGACACACCCAAAAACGCCCGCAGGTTCCTGGATGCCGTACAACCCAAAGCCGCTGTTTTCATCAAATACGAATTCTGGTATTTCTACCTGACAACCCTCAAGAAAAGAAATATTCCCACCTACCTGGTATCGGCACGGTTCAGGCCCAACCAACCTTTTTTCAAATGGTACGGAACTGTTTTCCGTACCATGCTCACCTGCTTTACCCATATTTTTGTGCAAGACGAACGGTCACTGCATTTGGTGGAAACACTCTCTGCTCATCCACCCGTAACGGTAACCGGCGACACGCGTTTTGACCGTGTAACGGCAGCGGCTGACAAAGATCGCACACCGGAAGACCTCAGGCAGCTGTTCAAAAAGCCCCTGCTGATAGCCGGAAGTACCTGGCCGGAAGACCATCGGCTGCTCAAACGGCTGGCTAAAGATTGTCCGCAATTGCAGATAGTCATTGCCCCGCACGAAATCCATCCGCATACCAAAAGAAAGCTTACCCGGTTTTTCTACCCGGGGCAGGAACAGACAGCAACAACCCGGGATGTTTCTGCACCTGTGCTTATCATCGACCGTATGGGCATCCTGTCTTCCGCTTACCGTCATGCCACGCTTTGCTACGTGGGCGGAGGGTTCCGGAAAGCCGGCATCCATAACATTCTGGAGGCGGCCGTTCATGGTAAAACCCTGCTCTTCGGACCCCATCACCACAAGGCCAAAGAAGCACAAGATTTGATACATCTGGAGGCTGCCCTATGTGTTACCGGCTACAACAGCCTGCTGACCGCTGTAAAGCAAGGATTGGAACAAACGGAAGAAAGAGAAAAAGCCGAAAAAACGGCCCGGGAATACGTACTCCGCAATACGGGAGCTACTCGTCTAATATTGCATACAATGGCTGACCGGGTGCCGTAGCTTGTCCTTCTTCTGCTGCCGCATACACAAAAGGATACCCGTTGCGCAAAGCATGCCGCCGGGCCCTGAGCGCATCGTCACCCATAATCATCAACGTCACCTTGTAGCTGTTGTCAGCCGTATTTTGCCGGTCACACCAGGCCAGCAACGCATCCGATTCTTGCCGGTTTTGCGTCTGTACCGCAATTTTCAAAAAATCGGCTCCTTCCGCAAAAGCCCTTGCTGTCAAAGCATCCAGCACTTCTTCCGAAGGCAGGCCATAAGATCCGCCCGACCTTATGCCCGAACCCGCCGTTGTAGTACCGGAGCCTGCCGTTAAGCCAAAATCTGCTGTTATGCCGGAATCTACTGCATCGTGCATACCCTGTGCCGAGGTGCCGGCCGGTGCGTTTGGTTGCGGCTCCTGCCAAAAGTGAGCGGAGCGGATGATTTGTGTGCCGTATTGCCGAGCCAGATTTGTCACTTCCTGTTCATAGCCGGCCGGAGCATCGAGCGGAATATCCACCCAGCCTACCCCCCATGACAACATCTCGGCTAATACAGGCGGTACTTGTGTAGTTGCAGCTGCCGCAGGAAGCGTGAGCATCAGGCGGTGTTCCTTGCCCATGCATTGCATACGCAGGGCTACCAACGCTATTGGGGATAGCGGCTCTATCAGATCCAGACGCATTTCTACCCAAGGAGCCTTATCCAGCCATTCCGTAACCTGAAGGGCGGCAGCGGTACCCAAACTCACCCCGGGATTCATGGAACGGTTACGCCATTTGATGACCGGTTCTTTTACAAACACGTATTGTCCCAAACGGGATAGCAATACCAACTGCAGTTCATCTCCTTGTTTCTTTTTGTCGGCAAGCATAAAGGGAATAATTTCCCTGACCGGACAAGGCAATGATACTTCCAAACCGCAAGCCTTCAACAACTCCACCAGATCCAGGTATTCCTGCCGGGAAAGAAACGCCCCAGGCTGTTCGCAGTGAGTATGACGCAGATCTGAGGCTGACGCTGCCGCCAGGACCATACCACAAGCTACGGCCTGCCCATGGCGTATGCCGGGACGGCAGGCAGCCAGGGCGTGCCCGAACGTATGGCCGAAATTGAGGGCTTTGCGTACTCCCTGTTCCGTAAGGTCCGCCTCCACAAACGACATTTTAATCCGTTGCGATGTGGCAATCAGTTCCTTGAGAACAGGTAGCGGCAACCGGACAGGTGCTTGCTTTGGATCAACCGGTGCATGAACGGCTTGCAGATAAGGGACTACCCGATCACGGATAAAAGCAAAATAGGATGCATCGGCAATGGCGGCGTGTTTGATGCATTCGGCCAGGCCGCAACGGAACTCTTCCGGTGGCAGCGTTTCCAGTACCTGCGGGTTGCAGTATACCCAACGGGGCAATACCGTACTGCCTACGACGTTTTTGTACGGTCCCCAATGGATGCCGTTTTTACCGCCCAACGCCGCATCTACCTGCGCCAGCAGCGTAGTGGGAACCAGTCCAAAAGGCAGACCCCGCATATACACGGAAGCCACAAATCCGGTAAAATCGCACACCGTTCCGCCTCCCATGCCCACCACAAACCAGGAGCGGTCTACGCCTCGGCTTAAAAAAACCTCCAGCACCTGCTCCACATGCACCCATTGTTTCAGGTCCTCGCCACCGTCCAGGGGCAGCAGCAACCAGGGCTCCCGGAATTTGTCTTCTTCCATGGACAGCAGCCGGGGCTTCAGGCTTTCCTTTTCGTCCATAGGAAGCAACCGCATGTCTGCCATCCGCTCCAGCCACTGTTCTACGTTACGGTCGTACAGCACTGCCACGCGGCTGCCTTCCGGTACCAGGTTGTGCAGCAACGCAAAATCTTCCGAAAGCACTATCTGTCCAGGTTTATGCATCTCCAATGATTTTTTCTTGCCGTTTGATGGATTCCTGGTGGATGGCTTTGTAGATTTCTTCTATAAAACCTGTGTCCAGCCCTTTTTCTGCAGCCAGTTTTTCCAATCTTTCGCATATTTCCTGCCAGCGGCCTGCCTGCACAATGCCTATGCCCCTCCGTTTTTTCATGGCTCCTATGGCATCTGAGAGCGTCATCCGCTGTGCAAGCAGCTCCACCAAATCATCATCCAGCACATCTATCCGGGCCCTAAGGGCATCCAATACCTGTTTTTCATCTTCTTGCGGATTATCAGAAGGAAATTTTCTACGCCATGACAATGCCTGCATCAGATCCTTGAAGGCTTGCGGCCGTATTTGCTGCGCTCCGTCTGACCAGGCCGAATCGGGATTATTATGTACTTCCACCATCAAACCGTCAAAACCCAGATTGAGTGCCCTTTGAGCCAGCTCCTGAATGTATTGTGTGTTGCCGGCTAAATGGGACGGGTCGCACAGCAGCGGTATACCGGACATCCGTACTTTAAACTCTACAGGAATCCTCCATAACGGAGCGTTTCTGAGTTTTCCGGTATAATAATGGCTGAAGCCGCGATGGATGGCGTACACGTTTTGCGGATGATGTTGCAAGATGCGTTCAACGGCCCCTATCCAGAGATTCAGGTCGGGATTGATGGGATTTTTGACAAACACGTGCAGCGACGTACCCTCCAGGGCCCGGGCAATTTCTTCCGTCAAAAAAGGATTGGCCGTTGTACGCGCACCAAGCCATATGCCGTCCAGACCTGCCCGGAGCACCAATTCTGCATGACGGGCCGAGGCCGCCTCTGTACACACCTTAAGACCGGTGCTCCCGCGGACCTGCTGCAGCCACGACAACCCCTCCTCCCCCACACCGCGGAACGTATCTGCCTGTGTCCTGGGCTTCCACAGCCCGGCGCGGAAAAAGGATACACCGCCGCTTCCGGCCGATTCAGGCAATCGGAAATCTTTCAGCTCCAGAGCTGTCTGCAGTACTTGTTCCTGCGTTTCCGCACTGCAGGGACCGGCAATGACAATGGGAGGATGCATCACTCGGGATCTTGAATGCGCTCGCGGATTTGTTGTTTCACAATTTTCCAGCGCGGAATGTCCAGCTTGGGCCCCACCATTTCCACCACTTTGGCAGCAATTATGGAGCCTATGTCACCGCATTTTTGCGGAGACAACCCCAGTGAATGAGCGTACAGAAAACCGGCTGCGTACAAATCGCCGGCTCCTGTGGCGTCTTTGGCTATACCGGGCCAGGGTTTTATATAATAAGTCTTGTTATCCGTCCGTACCATAGACCCTTCTTTGCCCAGCTTGACGATGGCAATGTCACACGTTTGTGCAATGGCATGCAGGGCATCTTCCGGCTCTTTGCCCGTATAGGAAAACGCCTCCGTCTCATTGGCAAACACAATGTCCACGTAGTTTTCCACGATATCGTGCAAGAAGGAATTGTTGCTTTCCACCACATTGTAACTGGCCATATCTATGGAAATAATCATCCCTTCTTCCCGGGCCAGCTTCACCGCCCTCCGGACCAAATGCTGGTTTTGCACCAGATATCCCTCCAGATGGAAGTAGTCGTAACCGCGGAACATCTCCGGTGTCAGATCGTCCGGACCCAATTCCAGAGCCGCTCCCAGGTACACGGCAAACGTACGGTCCGCATTAGGTCCCGTAACAAATACCATCGCCCGGCCGGAAGCATGTTTGCCCTTCAGCAGGCATGATTTGATACCGTTCCTCTGCTGGTCTGCAAAGAACAAAGAGCCCAATTCATCGTCTCCCACTTTTCCCACGAATCCGGACGGCATGCCCAAGACAGCCGTTCCCGTTATGGTATTGGCAGCAGACCCGCCGGCTACATATTGTACACCCAGCGGCTTCAGATCCCGCCAAATGGTATCGGCCGTAGCCGCATCCACATGCTGCATACTTCCGTACGGCAAATGAAACTTTTCCAACAGAGAAGTATCCGGCAACAAAGCTAAAATGTCGGTCAGGGCATTGCCCATTCCCAGAATAGATTTCATACGGTTTTACTTTACTACAAATGTAATCTAAATTTTCCGATTGTCCTTTTTTCGTACCTTTACACGGTTATGAAATGGAAAAGAATCCTGCGGATTGTACTGTTTGCCCTGTTGGCTCTGATTCTGCTCTATTTTTCTTTCCGAGGCATCCATTGGGGTGAGTTTCTGGAAGGATTGCGTACAGCCGATTATTTTTGGGTACTCATGTCTGTTTTAGTGGGCGCTCTTTCTTTTTACATTCGGGCTGCCCGGTGGCGTATCCTCCTGCTGGGACTGGGAAAGCCGGTCAAAAGGATAGACACGTTCAACGGTGTAGGTATTGCCTATCTGACCAACTTTGCTCTTCCCAGGGCCGGCGAAGTAGCCCGCTGCGGCGTAGTGGCCCGGCGTACAGGTCTTGCTTTTGACAAAGTCCTGGGGACGGTGGTGCTGGAAAGAACATTCGACATGTTTTGCCTGCTCGTTATAACAATAGTGGTTGGCTTTCTGAGAATGGATGTTTTTGGTGAGTTTTTGGTACACCAGATTTGGGCCCCGTTTTCTGCACTCGTAAAAAACAATACCGTAGCCGCATTGATTCTAGTGGTCGGAGTACCCCTGGTATTTGCCGTATTGTGGTGGATTTTCAGGGAATACATCAAAACGTTCAAAATCACAGACAAAATAACCGATTTTTTCAAAGGCATGCGTGACGGAGTGGTACAAAGCTTCCGGATGCCTCAGAAAGGCCTGTTTCTGCTGCTTACCGTTTTTATGTGGTTTCTTTTTGTATGCACCGGCTACTGCACCATTTTAGCCACGTCGTTACGTCATACGCTTACATTTACGGATGCCCTGTTTCTTATGGTCGTAGGCAGTTTTGGCTGGGTAGTTCCTGTACAGGGAGGCTTCGGTGCTTTTCATTTTGTAGTTTCGCTGGCCTTGACGGCCGTCTACGGATTATCCCAAACAACGGGAATGGTTTTTGCCACCATCAGCCACGAAGCACAGGCCTTCACCATGTTGCTGACCGGCTTGTTTGCCGTCATCTACCTGAGCGTATCAAAAAAAAGCACTATTTAAAAAGCATACGTGCCAACGGTCCTACTCCGCTTACTCTTTCAACGGCAATACGAGTTTCTTTAGGGATGTGAACGCCTTGGCTGTGGGCCGAGATGAATATCTTTTCAAACCCCAGACGGTTGGCCTCGGCAATCCGGCGTTCCAGATGGGGCACGGGACGGATTTCTCCGCTCAGGCCCACTTCGGCTGCAAAGCACCACCGGCCGGGAACGGCCAAATCGAATGAAGAAGACAATATGGCACTTACCACCGCCAGGTCTATAGCCGGGTCGGTCACTTTCAGGCCGCCGGCCATGTTCAAAAATACGTCTTTGGCCGCCAGCCGGAATCCGGCTCTTTTTTCCAAAACGGCCAGGAGCATATTCATACGGCGGATATCAAATCCGGTGGCCGAGCGCTGCGGCGTGCCGTAAGCTGCCGTACTGACAAGAGCTTGTGTCTCAATTAAAAAAGGACGCGTACCGTCTATCATGGAGGCCACGGCCATGCCGCTCAAATTTTCCCGGTGCATGGGGATGAACATTTCCGAGGGGTTGGTTACCTGACGCAGTCCTTTCTGTGTCATCTCAAAAATAGCCAGTTCCGCCGTAGACCCGAACCGGTTCTTCAAGCTCCTCAGCATGCGGTATGTATGCGTGCTGTCACCTTCAAATTGCAGAACCACATCCACTATATGTTCCAACACCTTGGGACCGGCCAGGCTGCCGTCTTTTGTGATATGGCCCACCAGAATGACCGGCGTATGCGTTTCTTTGGCGTAACGCAACAATGCGGCGGCACATTCCCTCACCTGTGTTACACTGCCCGGTGAAGAATCCAATACCTGCGAATATACCGTCTGAATGGAATCCACAATAAGCAGTCCCGGATTGATCTCCCGGGCCCGTTCCAGAATGTTTTCCAGCATCGTTTCACACAGTACCAGGCAATTGTTACCTCCTGCAACAGAAGCTGCAGAGGCAACAGCAGAACTTTCGGCAAGAGCAGCACCGGAGGCTGCAGACGGATTGACTGCAGGGCCGGCACCGGGCATCAGCCGCTCGGCACGCATGCGGATTTGACGGGCCGATTCCTCGCCCGATACGTACAGTGTCAGCAAATGCGGAGCATGCAGCGGAATTTGCAGGCTGAGTGTAGATTTGCCGATGCCGGGCTCCCCTCCGATCAACACCACGGAACCGGGCACCAGACCTCCGCCCAGCAGGCGATCCAACTCGGCATTATTTAAAAAAATACGTTCTTGTTCCTGTGTGGAAATCTCTCCAACGGGAACGGCACGAGCTCCCGTAGCTGCTCTTGTTCCGGAAGACTTTCCCCCTGCGGCGGCAGGTGCCTGAATAATTTCCTCCACATACGTGTTCCATTCTCCGCAAGAAGGACATCGGCCCAGCCACTTGGCAGATTCGGCTCCGCACTCGGTGCAGAACCATGCTTTTTTTACTTTCGCCATATTGCAAAGATAATTTATTCTATCTTTACTTTATGAAAAAATACGGTTTGCTTTTAGTGCTCTTGTTACCCTTTTCTTTATGGGCACAAGATTTTGGTTCCTATGCAAGGCAGGTGGCCAAAGACTGGAACATCACAGGATCGGCTTTAGCCGTCATTCATAACGATTCCATCGTTTTTGCCGAAGGTTTTGGAGAAAAACTTAAAGGAAGCGGCTTGCCCGTAGACGCCAACACCGTCTTCCAAATTGGATCGGTCAGTAAATCTTTTACGGCAACGCTCATAGCTATGCTGGTAGACGAAGGGAAAGTATCTTGGGATGACCCCATTAAAAAGTACCTCCCCGATTTTGAAATGTACGACCCCTGGGTAACGGAAAACATGCAGGTAAGGGATTTGTTGCTGCATAGGTCCGGACTGCCCAACCAGGCTGCAACGTACATCCCTTGTCTGGGGTATGACAGGGACCAGATGTACCATATGCTTAAGTACATACCGCCGGCCAACAGCATCCGGACAACGTACGGCTACAACAATGTACTTTTCATTGTGGCAGAAAAAATCATACAGGCCGTTACGGGAAAGACCTGGGAGGAAAACATGCAGGAGCGCATTTTCATCCCCCTGGGCATGCACAATACCACCATGAACGAAGACGGGTTCCTGGCTACGTGTGAGGGAAATACCCCGCATGACACGTATGTGAAAGACCGGGTTATCACAACCCTTCCCCTGGAGGGAGAAGAACGTGCCTTGCACTGGCTGACCGTTATCAGTGCCGCCGGAGGCATCAATTCCACTGTGATGGACATGATGCAATGGTGCCGGTTCCACCTCTCGGACGGCGTGGTGGACGGAGATACATTGCTCTCTTCCGCCCAGATGGCTTATCTGCACCGCGGACAAACGATTACATCCCATACAGACGCCAAAACCAATACCTATTCACCTTGTTGGTTTGTAGAACAAAACAGCCAATACAGGGTCTGGTTCCACACCGGAACCACCTGGGGATTTACGGCCATCTGTGCTTTTGTTCCCAAACTGAATCTGGGTATTATGTGGCTCAGCAACAGCAGTCCTCCCGCAGAGCCGCGGTACGCCATTATGCGCCATATCATTGATTATTATATGGATCTGCCCGGTGAAGACTACAGTACCCGTGATTTGAAAATCTATCTGGACGCGGCTGATGAGCAGGAAGCCAAAAGAATAAAAGACCTGGAAGCAAGGATTCCGGAACCGGCCGCTCCTTATGAGCAATACGTGGGAACGTATACGCACCCCGCTCTTGGAGAAGCTGATATCACCCTGGAAAACGGAGAGTTGTACATCGCTTTGGGACCGGAAGATTTCCCGGTGCGCAAACACCGGCTGACACATATCAACGGACAACAATTCAGTTTCCGCTCCGGCGGCAGCGGCTTTACATTGACTTTTTCTACAGAAAACAACATTAATGTCTTTGACCTGAACTTAAGACAAAACGAAAATATGGGACTTTGGAGGGCCCTGAAATGATACCTAAAAAACAATTTATACACCACGTATGGATGCTTGTGCTGGCAGTCCTTATCTGTTCGACTACGGCATGGGCGCAACACACACCTGCTGCACAAAAGAAAGCCCCCATCATAGGACTCTCGGCCACGTATGAAACAGGGCAAAATACCGTACCCAACACGTACATCATGGCCGTAAGAAAAGCAGGAGGCATTCCCGTAGTACTCCCCGTAACAGATAATCCGGATATCATCGCCCGCATGGTAGAAGCTGTTGACGCCGTAATTCTTACAGGCGGAGAAGACCTGGATCCGCTCAAATGGTACGGAGAAGAACCGCTGCCGGCCATGGGAACCATTGTTCCCATACGGGACTACTTTGATATTAACCTGGTCAGGACGGCTGTGGCATACGGTATTCCCGTACTGGGTATTTGCCGGGGCGAACAAACTATGAATGTAGCCTTTGGCGGCACATTGTACCAGGATATACCATCGCAAGTACGGGCCGACGTGTCTGTTAAACACAGTCAAAGAGCCCCCAGGGAATACGGGTCACATACTATCAAAGTGAAGGAAGGCACTGTATTGCATAGTCTTCTGAAAGATGTGTTGACAAAAGACAACACCATCCGTGTGAACTCTTACCACCACCAGGCCGTGAAAGACCTGGCACCCGGTTTCCGGATCAGTGCCTACGCCCTTGACGGAGTACCGGAAGCTATCGAGATGATAGGCAACCCTTATGTGCTGGGGGTACAATTCCATCCGGAAGGACTCGTGTCTGAAGGAGACGACTCCTTCTTGCCGCTCTTCCGCTATATAGTGGAAGCCGCCCGCAAATAACGCACTGCGGCGTGCCAAGGCGCGCCGCAGTGGCGCACCGGATCAGATCCGGTGCGCCAAATACGACTCGTACGCCGGCAAATCCAGCAGTCCGTGTCCCGATAAATTGAACAGGATGACTTTTTCCCGGCCCGCTTCCTTTGCCAAAAGGGCCTGGTCTATGGCTACGGCTATGGCGTGGTTGGATTCCGGGGCAGGGATGATGCCTTCTGCTTTGGCAAACAGGCTTCCGGCTTCAAAACACCTGTCTTGTTCTACGGCCACAGCCCGTATTACGTTGTCTTTCAGCAGTTGACTCATAATGGCGCCGGCTCCGTGGTACCGCAATCCACCGGCATGGATGGCAGCCGGCTGGTAATCGGCACCTAAGGTATACATAGGAATAAGCGGTGTTATGCCCGACGAGTCTCCGTAATCGTACCGGAAGGTACCTTTTGTCAACTTGGGACATCCGGCGCTTTCTGCCGCTATGCACTCAAATGTGGCTTTTCCTGCCAGCTGGTGCCTGAGGAACGGCAGGCTGATACCCCCAAAATTGGATCCTCCGCCAAAACATCCGATAATAACGTCGGGATAGTCATCCGCCATTTCAAATTGCTCTTCCGTTTCCAGGCCGATGATGGTTTGGTGCAGCATCACCATGTTCAAAACGCTGCCCAGTGCATACTTGGTGTCCGGCTGCATCAGGGCTCTTTCGCATGCTTCGGAGATAGCCATACCCAACGTTCCCGGCGTATCGGGATTGTCGGACAAAAACTTACGTCCCGCTTCTGTAGAAGTGCCGGGCGACGGATGAACCGTACCTCCGTATGTCTGCATGGCTATTTTTCTATACGGTTTTTGCTCATAGCTCAAACGTACCATGAATACTTCTACGTCCAGGCCATAGTGTTTACCGGCGATACTCAGGGCCGTACCCCACTGACCGGCACCCGTTTCTGTAGTCAAATACCTGACGCCTTCTGTTTTGTTGTAATAAGCCTGTGCAATGGCTGTATTTAACTTGTGCGAACCTACGGGAGAAACACTTTCGTTTTTAAAGTAAATACGAGCCGGTGTATCCAATGCTTTTTCCAGACCGCTGGCCCGCACAAGCGGTGTGGGACGGTAAATCTTGTACAAAGTGCGAATTTCCTCAGGAATGGGTATCCATCTTTCTTTTGAAAACTCTTGTTCAATAAGCCCTTTGGCAAATAGCGGCTCCAGATCAGAAGGCTGAACAGGCTGCCGCGTTACCGGATGTAACATAGGTTGCAGCTCCGGCAAATCTGCCAGTACGTTATACCACGCCTTAGGTACACGTTCGTCCGGCAGAAGGAATTTCTTTGTCGTCTTCATACGTTTTTCATCATAAAAAAGCCCCCTTGCGTAGCAAGAGGGCGTTCTTGGTTAATAATTGTATAATCTCTCAGGTTATGCCACAGGTGCTGCGCGGAAGGATTTTTTTCCGTGCCACCACCATCTGTTTAACCCGATTGTTTTTTTCATTAGGTGCAAACATAGGAAAAATATTTATTACTGCCTCTTTTCTGCTTGCACAAAACGATCTTTTTTATGCAAATCTTCATGAATCTGTACCTGCGTATAACCTCTTTCCTCAAACAACTGCCCAACGTCTGAGCCATAAGCTTCGTTAATCTCAGCCAGCAGGACACCTCCCGGACGTAAAAACCGGACACCCACAGAAGCCAAGGCTCTGTAATGCACCAGCGGGTCTTCATTGGGAACAAACAAAGCTTCGGCAGGCTCAAAAGCCAATACACGATGGAGCATCTGCTCCTTTTCTTTTTCCGTTACATACGGGGGATTGGATACAAGTAAATCTACCGTTTCCGCCTCCAGGCCCACCTGGGCGGCTGCCGTTTCCACTTTCCCGGTTTTCTCCGTCCCTTCTGTTGTTTCCTGCCCATCGTCATTTTCCATTCGGGCATGGAAAAAATGCACTTCTACGTTGTTAAGTACCGCATTTTCCTTGGCCAAATCCAAAGCTCCGGCACTGCTGTCAAAAGCAAAAACATCATACTCCGGTCTTTCTTTTTTTAGGGCAATGGCCAGACATCCACTGCCTGTTCCGGCGTCCAAAACCCTTCCCGGTATCTTTGACGCCCTGCTCCACAATTCTTCTGTTTCCGGACGAGGTATCAAAACACGCTTATCTACTTTTATACGGCAGTTGCCAAACACTACGCTTCCCAAAATATACTGGAGCGGTTTTCCGGCAGCCGCCTGATCAACGGCAAACAAAAGTGCTTTACGCTGCTGATTGTCCAACACGTCTTCTTCCCGGGTATAATAAGCATACCGGGGAATGCCGGCAATGCCTTCCAACAGACTGCCTATGAAAAACTGCAGTTCCGGAGTTTTGTATTGCCTTCCCAGGCGTAATGCAGCATATTCTTTAAAATACTTTATGTTCATCTGTTGCAGATTGCAGTTGGTAGTCCAGGAACTCCTTCAGGGTCATTCCGGCTGCTTCAATTTCTTGTGGGACGAGGCTCTTTGTCGTCATTCCGGGAACCGTGTTTACTTCCAGAAAAAACAACTTGTCCCCCCGTAAAATATAATCTACCCGTACCACGCCTTTGCACATAAGGGCATGGTATATAAATGCCGTAGTATCTTGAACCTGCTTTGCGGCGTCTTCAGAAATACGTGCCGGAGTAATCTCACTGGAAGCACCTTTGTATTTGGCCTGGTAATCGAAAAAACCGGTTGGCGTATGAGGTACTATTTCTGTTACGGGCAGAACAAACTCCTTTTCTTTCGTTTTCATATACCCGTTCGTCACTTCCACACCTTCTATATACTCTTCGACCAATACCACCACATCTTCTTTCAGCGCTTTTTCCACGGCCGGGAGCAATGCTTCCGGACTGTGTACACGGGAAATGCCAAAGCTGGATCCTCCCGCCGACGGCTTCACAAACCAAGGCATGGGACCAAGTATTTTTTCGGCTTGCTTGTGCCAGCCTGCCGGATCTTCCCATAAACCGGTTTCTGTCGCTTTTGTAACACGAATTTCCTTGGGCATGAGTACCCCTTGTGTACGTAAAAAACATTTGCAGGCGTATTTATCAAAAGCCAGTAAAGCCACCCTGGCCTGACAACCGGTATGAGGAATTCCCAGCATTTGCAAATAAGAAATAAACAAGCCGTCTTCCCCGGGTGTTCCGTGCACCATAAGAACCACTATATCAAAGGTAATTTTCTCTCCCTTCCAACGTACCGTAAAATCATTTTTGTCTATGGGTGTTTCAGGTACGGATATAAGGTTGACGGCTACCAGGTTCCAACTGCTGTTGTACAAATCTATTTCAAACACCTGCCTGTCCGGCGCCTG
The DNA here is from genome assembly GCA_049652385.1 of Bacteroidales bacterium. Classification (GTDB taxonomy): domain Bacteria; phylum Bacteroidota; class Bacteroidia; order Bacteroidales; family UBA932; genus DMER64. The sequence goes on from JBASDX010000009.1 coordinate 48,272, forward strand.
CAGGTGCCGGGCCACATGTTTTCCACTCAAAATTGAAATTTCACGCTCAGAGGAACTTCCTCCATACACTAAGGCTACGTTCATACGCTTTAATTAAAGAAACCGTCACTACGTCGTTGTTGTGTGTCCAGGTCTTCGTCGGAACCATCGCAATGCAAAGAGATGTTGAACCCCGGAGGGGCGGTGAATTCATCTTCATGGAAAATACCCAGCGATGGGTCGTTCATGATTTTTTTCATAAAAATACCCCAAATGGGTAATGCCATATTGGAACCACCACCTAAGGCAAGCGATTCAAAGTGCACCTGCCTGTCTTCTGCTCCTACCCATACTCCGGCCGTAAGGCTCGGGGTAATGCCCATGAACCATCCGTCTGCCTGATCGTTTGTAGTTCCTGTTTTTCCGGCAACAGCACCCTGGGGCAGATAAAGCGCCCGGATACGAATGGCCGTTCCCTCGTTGACAACCCCCTGCAACAAGTTGATCATCAAATAAGCCGTATGCTCACCAATGGCCTCTCTCTTGCGGGGAGTAAAAGCCCCCAGCAAATTGCCGCTATTGTCTTCAATGCGCGTCACAAGGAAAGGTTCTACGTACACTCCCTTATTGGAAAACGTATTGTATGAGGCCACCATTTCATACAGCCGCAGGTCCGCCGGGCCCAAACACAATGATACTACCGGATCCAGATGGCTTTTGATACCCAATTTGTGACTCATGGCTACCATGGCCTGCGGCCCAAACTGTTTCATCAAAAAAGCCGAGATGTTGTTGCTGCTTCTGGTAAGCCCCCACTTCAGCGTCACCTGACGGCCAATCCATTCTTCCTTATCAACACTTTCCGGCGTCCAGGTGGTGTCCCCTACAATAAACGTCTGAGGCACATTGACTACCTGGTCACATGGCGTCCAGCCTTCCTGCATGGCCAAGGCATACAAAAACGGCTTGATGGTGGAACCTACCTGCCTTCTGCCCTGCCTGGCATTATCGTATTTGAAATACCTGTAGTTGGGACCTCCTACGTACGCTTTTACGTGACCGGTATGTGGTTCCATAGCCATTAGGGCTCCTCTCAGAAAAGATTTGTAATGCAGAATGGAATCGAGCGGTGTAAGTACCGTATCGGTTGCGTACATCCCGTCTTTACCTGCCCAGGTAAAAACGCGCATAGGCGTTTTGGTACGGAATGCTTCCCTGATTTCCTCTTCTGTTGCATCAATGGCTTTCATATTACGGTATCGGTCGCTCCACCGGATGGCCTGACGCATGACCAGGTCCCGTATTTCTTGAGGAACATCATCGGAAAAAGGTCTGTTCTTTTTATACCGTAACTCGCGGTTGAACGTAGGTTGCAAGTATGTACCCAAATGTTCCTCCACAGCTTGATTGGCATACAATTGCATACGGGCATTGATGGTAGTATAAATTTTCAACCCGTCTCTGTCCAGGTCGTATACAGAGCCATCCGGTTTTCTGTTCTTGTGCAGCCAGCCGTACAAAGGGTCGTTTTCCCACAAGTCCAGATCGGCCAGGTAGTGTTCTTCGTATTGGTAATTTTTCCGTTCCGGAGGACCGGCCGCCATGACGCGACGCAACATATCCCGGAAATAAGGAGCCAGCCCGGCATTATGATCCTGGGTGGCAAAGCTCAGGACGATGGGGAGCGTCATCAACGAATCTGCCGTATGCCCATCTAAAAATTTGTATTTTTTCATTTGCGACAAGACGTAATTCCTCCTGCGCAAGGAATGTTCGTAATTCAAAACGGGGTTGTAGCGCGTGGGTTTGTTGACCATGCCTACCAACGTAGCTGCTTCCTCCACCGTCAATTGCGAGGGATGCTTGTCAAAGAACGTTGACGATGCCGTACGGATTCCATACGCATTACTTCCATAAAACACAGAATTCAAGTACATGGTCAGTAATTCTTCCTTCGTATAGTTCCGTTCCAGTTTTACGGCGGTAATCCACTCTTTCATCTTTATGACCACCATTTTAAAAGCATTGCCACCGGGAAATTTATATACTGTGGTATCTCTGGGATACAGTGTTTTGGCAACTTGCTGCGTAATGGTACTGCCTCCGCCTGCACTTGATTGCCGCAGTAAAATGGATTTTACAGCCACCCTGGCCAACGCACGAAAGTCTATGCCGGAATGGCGGTAAAAACGAATATCCTCTGTCGCAACGGTAGCTTGTTTGAGTGCCACAGGCAAATCTTCGTATTGTACGTATGAGCGGTTTTCTATATGATATGTAGCTATGACTACCCCGTCTTCCGAAATCAGTTCTGTAGCCAGGTTGGTTTGTGGATTTTCAAGCACCCTGAAAGAGGGAATATCGGTAAATACACCTACCAGAAACAACATAAAAAATAGCCCGGCCAAAGAAGCCAGCACCACAATCCACAGCCACTTAATGATGTTTTTCTTTGTTTTTTCTTGCATAAGACAATTGTGTAACACGACAAAATTACATATAAATATTTGGAATATACCTTATATTATGTCTTACTTTGCACCGACAGAAGAGAACGTGTATGGAGAAAAACCTTGTTATTGTAGAGTCACCTGCAAAGGCAAAAACCATTGCCAGGGCATTGGGAGAAGGATTTGAGGTTACATCTAGTTTTGGTCATATCAGAGACTTATCAAAAAACAAACTAGGCATAGACCTTGAGCATGGATTCGTTCCGGAGTATGTAGTAGACCGGGGGAAAAAAGAACTGATAAAGAATCTTTCCAAAGCGTCCGAGGCTGCCAATCTGGTATGGCTTGCTTCTGACGACGACCGTGAAGGAGAAGCTATTGCGTGGCATTTGAAGGAGACCCTCAACCTCCCCGACCACAAAGTCAGACGTATCGCTTTTCATGAAATTACCAAAGAAGCCATAAAAAAAGCCGTGGAAAATCCCAGGGACATAGACATGGACCTGGTATTGGCCCAGCAGGCTCGTCGAATTTTAGACCGTCTGGTAGGTTATGAACTGTCACCCGTACTTTGGAAAAAGGTAAAACCGGGATTGTCAGCCGGCAGGGTCCAATCGGTAGCCGTACGACTGGTAGTGGACAGAGAACGGGAAATCCAGCAATTCATACCCTCTTCTTCTTTCAGGGTAGAAGGCGTATTCACTAATCCTTCCGGTCCTAAAAATCCGTTTAAAGCTGTGTTGGACAAGCGTTTTGCAACAGCGGAAGAAGCTTATGAATTTTTACAAACCCATATAGGTGCAACGTATAGCGTTACGCAGGTGGAAAAGAAAAAAGGACGAAAAAGCCCGGCTCCGCCCTTTACGACATCTACCTTACAACAGGAAGCTTCCCGCAAATTGGGTTTTTCTGTCAGCCAAACCATGAGAGTGGCTCAAAGTCTCTACGAATCGGGACAGATTACCTACATGCGTACAGACTCTACGCAGCTTTCTTCCCTGGCGTTGGGAACAGCCAAAAAAATCATCACAGAAACATACGGCAGCCAATACAGCAAAACAAGACAATACGCCACCCGATCCAAAACAGCACAGGAGGCTCATGAAGCCATCCGTCCGACATTTCTGGAAACGGAAGAAATAAAAGGTTCGGCAGCAGAGAAAAAGTTGTACGACCTGATCAGAAAAAGAACGTTGGCCTCCCAAATGGCCGATGCCTTGATAGATAAAACGCAAATCACCATCAAGACAGACCGTTCCCCGCATCTGTATATAGCCACCGGAGAAATAGTTGTTTTTGACGGTTTCCTGAAAGTGTACAAAGAATCTGTCGATGACGAACCGGAAAATGCTGACAACGGCAAGGGAGGTCTGCTGCCTCCGGTACAGGCCGGAGATCGGTTGCAAGCTGAACAAATACGTGCCGTTCAACGTTTTGCACAACCTCCGTTCCGTTATACAGAAGCCGGACTTGTCAAAAAAATGGAAGAGTTGGGTATAGGGCGTCCTTCTACCTACGCTCCTACCTTATCTACCATACTACAAAGGGATTATGTGGTAAAAGCTGACCGCCCGTCCAAAGAGCGGAATTATGTGGAAATCATCTTACAAGACGACCGCATAGAACAGAAAGAGGGTAAAGAAAAATACGGAGAAGAAAGAGGGAAGCTCTTCCCGCAAGACACGGGCATCCTGGTAAACGATTATCTGATGGAACATTTTCCGTCTATTGTAGACTATCACTTCACAGCCGTCGTAGAAGAAGATTTTGACCGCATAGCTTCCGGAAAGCTGGTATGGAACAACATGCTTGAAAACTTTTACAATCCTTTCCGCAAGACCTTGGATTCGGCTTTGGAAATTACCCGTTCAGCAGCAGAAGAGAGGTTTTTGGGAGCGGACCCGAAAACAGGGAAGCCGGTATCGGTACGTTTTGGCAAGTACGGAGCCATGGCTCAGCTGGGAGACCGGGAAGATCCAGACAAACGTTTTGCCAGTCTGCGAAAAGGGCAACTCATAGAATCCATTACACTGGAAGAAGCTTTGGAGCTGTTCCGTCTGCCCAGGGAACTGGGAACGTATAAAGACGCGCCTGTATGGGTCGCGACAGGACGGTATGGGCCTTACATTAAATGGCAGAACAAAAACGTATCTTTGGAGAAGACAGACGATCCTTACAAAGTATCTTTGGAAAGAGGCGTGGCATTGATAGAAAAAGCAGCTGAATTGCAAGAAAAGAAACACATCCGGGAGTTTCCGCAAGAAGGCATATCTGTACTCCGGGGCCGCTACGGACCCTATATCAGTTACAACAAAAAGAATTACAGAATTCCCAAAGGTACCAACCCGGAAGATATGACCCTGGAAGATTGTATGGTTATCATTCAAACAAAAGATAATGAATCAAAAAAGGGAAAAGAATGATTTTTCATTTCCTTTGGAATACCTGCATGCCGAGGCATTTTCTGAAACTATGCCTTCCTGTACGGCACTCATAGTCTTTACGGGTACATCCGACGGAATTGTAAAAGCTTTAAAAAAATTGTACCGCCAAAGCCAGGGCCGGGTATTTTATACAGAAGACCCGCTGACTACACGCCTGCCCGCAATTATTACATCTGCAGAAAAAAGTGGAATACCGCTCATCGTCCTGCACGGAGAAGACACTCCTTCCATGCATGCCTTTTTGCACAACAAAGCACGTATCAGTCTTATTTCCAGAGGAACGGAAGATAAGCATCCCATAGAAGATCTTTCCGGGAAAAACACTCCGGAATATATGGCCTGGATTGGTTTTCAAAGATATCTGACGCATCCTGACGTATTGCATTTGCTTAGCGAGCGTTACGTAGAAGTACTACGTTTGGGGACTTTCAGGGAAAATCCCCTGGATGCGGAACCTTTACTGCGGGAAGCCACACACCATTTTTTGGATTTGCGAGCCGTTCGTAATGCCGATTTGCCGGACGGGATCTCTCCGTCTCCAAACGGTCTGTATGCAGAAGAGCTCTGTACGTTAGCCCGGTATATGGGATTATCCCAATCATTTCACCAAGCGGTTCTGTATGGATATCCCTCCGGTTGTCATGAAGATTCCCAGGCCGCACAACTGCTGGCACAAGTCCTTTGGCATATTACGGAAGGACTTGCCGTGGCCGTGCCGGAACATCCGCAAAGTCATCCGGCTGCCTTTCTTAAAAAAGCCGTTCAAATGGGAGAAGACGGTCGGGAAATTGTTTTTTTGCAATCGGGAAAAAGCGGTCGGTGGTGGATAGAGGTTCCAAATAGTAAGCACCCCGCCCAACCCACCTACATCGCTTGCTCTATCAACGATTACGCTCTTGCGTGCAAGGGTGAAATACCCATGAAATGGCTGTTTTACTACCAAAAGTCTAATAATTTTTCATAACTTTACGCACTTAATGAAAAATTATTATGTCCAAATACGCAATTGACGCTACTGACCAGAAAATTTTAGGTTTCCTGGTTCAGAATGCCCGTATGCCTTTCCTTGAAATTGCACGTGAATGTGGAGTCTCGGGAGCAGCCATCCATCAAAGAGTTAAAAAAATGGAAGCCATGGGGGTCATCACCGGCTCCCGGCTGCTGGTCAAACCGCAGACGTTAGGTTTAAACGTATGTGCTTTCGTAGGTATCCAACTGGCACAGGCCAACCAATACCCAACCGTTATCGAAGCCCTTAAAAGCATTTCTGAAGTGGTTGAATGCCATTTTGTTACAGGTAAATATGCCTTATGGCTCAAATTGTATTGCCGGGATCATGACCATTTGATGGAAGTATTGATTGATATTATCCGTAACATTCCTTCTGTCATACAAACAGAAACTTTAATCTCTCTGGATCAGGCTATTGAACGCCAGGTTTGGGTTAAACAATGACAGAGAAGATCAAAAACATACCTATTCGCAACGCCCTCCTGTCTGTATACCATAAAGAGGGTCTGGAACCGATTGTAGAACAATTGGTAAAAGCCGGCGTGCAGTTGTACGCAACCGGAGGAACGCTAGCTTACCTGAAAGACCTGGGTGCAAAACCCGTTTCCGTTGAAGAGTACACGGGTTATCCTCCAATTTTAGGGGGAAGGGTAAAAACGCTGCATCCCAAAATTTTTGGAGGTATCCTGGCCAGAAAAGACCATCCGGAAGACCTGGCAGACTTGCAGCGTTTGCAAGCGCATTTTTTTGATTTGATTATTGTGGATCTGTATCCTTTTTCCCAAACAGCAGCGTCGGGGGCTTCGCAGGAAGATATTATTGAAAAAATTGATATTGGAGGCATATCGCTCATCAGGGCTGCCGCCAAAAATTACGAAAACACTCTGGTTGTTCCGGACAGACATCTCTACGGAATTCTTCTGGATCTGTTGAAAACAGGACATTGCACTTCCACGTTGCAGGAACGTAAAATATTTGCTGCGCATGCTTTCAGAGTCAGCTGCCGTTACGATTCGGAAATATTCCATTATTTCAACCAAGGCATGGACCTTCCTGTCTTTAGTTATTGCCTGGACAACCAGCCCATAGTTTTAAGATACGGAGAAAATCCGCACCAGAAAGCCCGTTTTTTTGGCAAAAAAGAGACCCTTCCCCGTCAATTGCACGGCAAGGCCATCTCCTACAACAACTTGCTGGATACACAGGCGGCTATACAATTGATAGCAGAATTTGAAGAAACGGCAGTTGCTCTTTTAAAACACAATAACGCCTGCGGATGCGCCATGCACCCCAACATTGTCACTGCCTGGAAAAAAGCTTTGCAAGCAGATCCAATCAGCGCCTTTGGAGGAATTGCCGTCACAAACCGTCCTGTTACACAAGAACTTGCACAAGAAATGGATACGGTATTCCTGGAGATCATCCTGGCTCCCTCCTTTGAACCGGAAGCTTTAACCCTGTTGAAAAACAAGAAGAACAGGATACTGCTGGAATACCATCCGCAAACACCTCGGCCCGTTACAGAATTCCGCTCCTTGCTGGGAGGCGTCATCGTTCAGGATACAGATACCTGTTGCGCAGAAGAAGAAGCAGGCAGCGTTGTTACCCATAAGGCTCCCACAAAACAGCAGATGCAAGATTTGTTGTTTGCCAACAGAATAGTAAAACACACGCGTTCCAACGCCATTGTTCTGGCCGCAAAAGGCATGTTGCTGGCTGCGGGCATGGGGCAGACTTCACGTATAGATGCATTGAAACAAGCCGTTATAAAAGCAAAAGAAAACAACCTTTCCCTTAAAGGAGCCGTTATGGCTTCGGATGCTTTTTTCCCTTTCCCCGACGCTGTGGAATTGGCTCATGAAGAAGGTATAGCGGCAGTTATCCAGCCGGGGGGTTCCGTAAAAGACCCATTGAGTATTGATTATTGTAATAACCACAACATGGCTATGATTCATACAGGCATACGCCATTTTAAACATTAGATATAACCTTATGGCTTTTTCTTTTTTAACACAAAAATTGGCCATTGACCTGGGTACCGCCAATACCATTATCATCCACAACGATAAAGTTGTCGTTGATGAACCTTCTATTGTCGCCATTGACCAAAATACGGGAAAACCTCTGGCCATTGGTAAAACTGCACGGTTGATGCAGGGAAAGACCCACGAAAACATCAAGACCATACGCCCTCTGAAAGACGGTGTCATTGCAGATTTCAATGCGGCGGAGCAGATGGTCAGGGGCATGATTAAAATGATCAATCCTCAAAACAAATTTTTCATGCCCAGTCTGCGGATGGTCGTGTGCATTCCTTCCGGTAGTACAGAGGTGGAAATCCGTGCCGTACGTGACTCTTCAGAACATGCGGGAGGTCGTGATGTCTATATGATATACGAACCTATGGCGGCTGCACTGGGGATTGGTATTGACGTGACGGCTCCTGAAGGAAACATGGTGGTCGACATAGGTGGCGGTACAACAGAAATCGCAGTCATTGCTCTCGGCGGTATAGTCTGCAACCAAAGCATCCGGGTAGCGGGTGACGTATTTACGCAAGAAATCCAGCAATACATGCGCCACCAGCACAATATAAAAATTGGAGAGCGTACCGCAGAAGATATCAAAATCAGTGTTGGAGCAGCCCTTTCCGATTTGGAAGAACAACCGGAACCCATGCTCGTTCGCGGCCCTAATTTGATGACGGCCCTGCCCGTAGAAGTAGCTGTGACGAGTCAGGAAATAGCCCATTGCCTGGACAAATCTCTGGCAAAAATTGAATCGGCTGTATTGGCTGTGCTGGAACAAACACCACCGGAACTGTATTCAGATATCGTACAACGCGGTATCTTCCTCACGGGAGGAGGCGCTTTGCTGCGCGGTGTGGACAAACGTTTGCAAGATAAAATAAACATCCCGTTTCACATCTCTGAAGGTCCGTTACATTCTGTAGCCCGAGGAACGGGCATTGCTTTGAAAAATATTGGGAATTTCCCGTTTTTATTAAGATAAATTAAAAGGTTGTGCATGGCCGGCCTACCCCATTTGCTCAAAAAGATACTGGCACTGCTCCTGTTTCTGGTGTTGCAGGCAGCAGCCATTGTTCTTATGGTCAACAACAGTTACTTTCAGCAAAACGCAGTTTTACAAATAGTACGTAAATGGCAAGCGGCGGCATGGGAAAAACGTTCTTCCTGGATTGCGTTCACCAACCTGAGAAGTCTGAACGATGCCCTTACTCTGGAAAACATGGCGCTCAAAGAAGAACTCGCCAGACTTTCTGCTTTGAAGCACGTCCTGTTGGCAGATGGTGAAAGAAAACCGGCTGTATCTGATACTTTTTCTTTTATCCCCGCCCGGGTTATTAAAAACTCCGTCAACCACAGGCACAACCATCTTGTCATTGATAAAGGATTGGCAGACGGAGTCCGCCCCGACATGGGTGTCATCGGGCCGGGAGGTATTGCAGGCGTCGTAACGTATGCCGCAGAACATTATGCACTCGTTATTTCTCTCTTGAACACTCAGCAGCGTTTTACCGCCGAGCATAAAAACACGGGAACGTTCGGCACCCTCCAATGGAACGGAGTGCATTACAAAAGGGTTCAATTGTCTGAAATTCCTCAACACACGGTTGTGGCAAAAGGCGATACCATTATAAGCAGTCCCTTTTCCCTTATTTTCCCGGACGGTATTCCTTTGGGCACCGTCTTGTCGCAAAGTCTTAAGAAAGGGACGTCTTTAGAACTTGAAATTGAGCTGTTTCAGGATTTTAAAACCCTTCGTTACGTACAGGTGGTAAGCAGATCCGGAGCGGATGAGTTAAATGAAATAACACAAAAAGAGGAGGAATCCTTATGAACACCGGCATGAAAATGTTCCTTCGGTTTCTTCTGATTCTGGTTGTACAGCTACTGCTTTTTGAACACCTGGACCTGGGATCATACCTGTATCCCATGCCGTATCTTTTATTCTTGCTGCTTTTCCCTTGTACGTATGGTACCGGTGCCCTTATGTTATGGGCTTTTACGTTTGGTTTTCTGCTTGACTTGTTGAGCACCGGTATTATGGGATTACATACTTCTGCATTCGTGGCATTAGCGGCTTTCAGAAACGGTTTGATTAAGGCCATTACCGTCAAAGGCGATCTGGACCTCCTTTCCGTTCCCGGTTTTAATCAGTTTGGTACGGTACGCTTTATATTTTTTGTATTTATATGTACAGGTATACACCACACGGTATATTTTTTCCTGGAAGCCTTTAGCTTTCTGCTGTTTTGGCATACCACGGCCCGCCTTGCGGGCAGTCTGCTGCTCAATACGTTTCTGATTTTGCTTTTCAAAAGAACGTTCTATGAACAAAAGAGGTAAAAATGCCATCATAGCTTTTTTTGCGGTTAGTTTACTCTTGTTGATTGGCAAATTGTTCTTCCTGCAACTGGTCAATAAAGAATACAAGGTAACGGCAGCCAACAATGTATTGAAATATGAAATCATATACCCTTCCAGGGGGTTGATTTACGACAGAAACGGACATGTCCTGGCCAGTAACAAGACTGCTTACGATATCCTTATCACACCCAGGGAGCTGGCCCCTTTTGACACTTCAGATTTTTGTGCTGTTTTCAACATCAGCCGGGAACGTTTACTCAACATGCTTGCCGACGTACATGCCAAACGTCAATCCATCGGTTACCAATCCGTTATATTCTTACGCCAGGTAAGCAACCAGCAATACACACATTTCCTGGAAAAAGCCTATAAATTTCCCGGTTTTTCTGTACAAACCCGCAGTGTGCGTCATTATCCTTCTGCCATTTGTGGCAACTTACTGGGATATATAGTAGAGGCTGATAAAACGTACCTTGAAAAAAACCCGGAATACCGTGCCGGAGATTATATAGGCAGGACAGGCCTGGAAGAAGCGTATGAAAGCCAATTGAAAGGAGAAAAAGGGTATAGCATTTTTTTGCGCGACGTGCTGAACCGCATAAAATCTCCTTATGCAGACGGAACGTACGACAAAGCGTCTGTACCGGGCAGGGATATGGTAACGACCATTGACCTGCCGTTACAGTTGTTTGGTGAAGAATTGATGAAAAACAAAGTAGGCTCCATAATTGCCCTGGATCCCGCAACCGGAGAGATACTGACCTTGATTACTTCCGCCGGACTGTCCACAGAATATTTAACAAATTTTGGTGCCCATTATTCACAAATCATTTCAGATCCACTTAAACCGCTTTTTAACAGAGCCATTATGTCTTCTTATCCTCCCGGCTCTGTTTTCAAACTGGTGAATGCTCTTATAGGGTTGCAGGAGGGAGTAATTGTACCCGAAACGCGTTTTTCTTGCAATCTGGGATACAAAGCAGGTTCTCTGACGGTAGGCTGCCATGCGCATCCAAGCCCCACCAACCTGGTGCAATCTGTCATGATGTCGTGTAACGCATACTATTGCAATGTGTTAAGATCTATTTTAGACAATCCCGTGTACGACAACATATCCCAATCCATGGACCAATGGAAACGCTACGTTGAAAGTTTTGGCTTCGGGACTCGTCTGGGTATAGATATTCCCGGGGAATTGACAGGTTCTTTGCCCGGCTCAACCTTATACAACAAGGTTTATGGTAAAAACGGGTGGAGATCTTTGACCGTCATTTCTCTGGCTATAGGACAAGGTGAGATTGGAACAACACCTCTCCAATTGGCCAATTTGGCAGCCATAATGGCTAACCGGGGATATTATTATACACCCCATTTAGTAAAAGAAATACCGGAAAACAATTATCTCACCCCTAAAGCGTCAAAAAACCATACACTTATTGACCCTGAACATTTTGCGCCGGTCGTAGAAGGTATGTATTTAGCCGTGAACAGTCCGGCCGGCTCCGGTGCTACTGCCCGTCTGGCGGCTATTCCCGGGGTGGATTTGTGCGGAAAAACGGGAACGGCACAAAACCCTCACGGAGAAGACCACTCTGTTTTTATCTGTTTTGCTCCAAAAGACGATCCAAAAATAGCCGTGGCTGTTTATATTGAACAAGGTGGTTTTGGTGCTTCACAAGCAGCTCCCGTGGCTTCTTTGCTGGTAGAAAAATATATAAACGGAGATATACATCCGTCCCGCAAATGGTTGTATGAAAGAACTTTGGAACAAGATTTATTAAGCAGGCATTTACCATGAGAAGAAGAGAACACCTGTTTTTCAAAAACCTGGACTGGTGGAGCGTGGCTGCCTACCTGATTTTAGTATTCATTGGATGGATTAGTATTTTTTCTGCCGTATACGATCCGGAGCACAACCATATTTTTGATACAACACAACGTTACGGCATGCAAATGATATGGATGTTCGGGGCCTGGCTCCTGGCTTTTGTTGTCCTGCTTATTCCGGCGCGTACGTATGTACTGTATTCAAACCTCCTCTATATTCTGGGAATATTGTTGCTGGTTGCAGTACTCTTCCTGGGTGTGGAGCGGAGCGGCTCGCGTTCCTGGCTGTTACTGGGACCCGTACATTTTCAGCCGGCAGAAATGGCAAAGGTTTTCGTTTCCATAGGACTGGCAGGAGTCATGAGCCGTCCACATTTTCATATTCAGAGCGGAAAAGGTATTTTGCAAGCGGCTTTTCTTGTTTTGCTTCCCATGGCGCTCATTTTTTTGGAAAAAGAAGCAGGGCTGGCCATTGTGCTGACTGCTTTTATTATTGTATTATACAGAGAAGGACTGTCGGGGTGGGTGCCGTTTATGGGTATTGCGGCTGTCGTTCTTTTTCTCTTGTCCATCTTGTGGGATCCGGTATATGTCTTATGGCTTTGTCTGGGTGTCACTACCTTTATTGGATTTTTGGAATCGTCAAGAAAAAGAGCGGCTTTCATCATGCTGGCTTCTTTTGCAGGCGTATATTTTTTCGTTCCCTTTGTTCTCAAACTTTTTTCTCTGGATCTCTTTGCATATATAAAACGGTATCAATGGTTCCTTGTTCTGGCCGGTGTTTTATCTGTTACCCTTCTGATTATAGCTTTCAGAAAAAAAATAACGTACCTGAAAGTGCTGGTTCCTGTTTTTGCAGCTTCTGTCCTTTTGGTATTTTCTGTAGATTACGTATTCAACAAGGCCCTCAAGCCACACCAACAAGCCCGTATTGAAACGCTCCTGGGCATTGACACGGACATTTACGGAAGCGGATATAACGTTTACCAGTCTAAAGTGGCCATAGGTTCCGGAGGCTTGACAGGTAAAGGATTTTTGCAAGGAACACAAACAAAATACAATTTTGTTCCGGAGCAAAGTACTGATTTTATTTTCTGTTCCATCGGAGAAGAATGGGGGTTTATTGGAGCTCTGATTGTTATAGCCTTATACGGATTCCTGCTGTTCCGTATTATTACCATGGCAGAAAGACAACGCCATCCGTTTGGCCGCATTTATGGATACGGTGTGGCCGCTTGTTTGTTTTTCCACATTTTCATAAACATTGGCATGACTATAGGACTTACTCCCGTTATTGGCATAACACTGCCTTTTATCAGCTACGGAGGCTCTTCGTTATGGACTTTTACATTACTTTTGTTTATTTTGTTAAAATTAGACGCATCTAATTATTAAAAATATATTTACACAGTCACCTATGGCAAGATCATTTACAGAAAGACACATCGGTCCCCGTCCCGAACAGGTTCAGGAAATGTTACGGTTTGTTGGGGTAGAATCTATGGAAGAACTTATAGATAAAGTTGTTCCTGAAGGAATCCGCATGAAAGACCCGCTGCCTTTGGAGGAAGGGATGAGCGAATACGCATTTACCATGCACCTTAAAAATTTGGCATCCGGAAACCTGCCTTTCCGCTCCCTCATAGGCATGGGCTACTACGGTACCGCCAGTTTACCCGTTGTCCTGCGGAACGTTTTTGAAAATCCGGGCTGGTATACTTCCTACACTCCGTACCAGTCGGAAATATCGCAAGGCCGGTTGGAAGCTTTGTTCAATTACCAAACCATGATATGCAGCCTGACGGGGTTCAACTTATCCAACAGCTCACTCCTGGACGAGTCCACAGCTGCGGCAGAAGCCATGCGCATGATGTTGGACCTGCGTCCCAGATCGTTGGTAAAAGAAGGTCGCATCGCCGTTTTGGCAGACAGGAATATCTTCCCGCAAACCTTGGCCGTCATGGAAACACGCGCCCTGGGGCTAGGTATAGAAATCATTTTGGAAGACCTGCAGGAAAAACCTCTGGAGGTACTAAAAAAACACCAAGAGCGTATTTTTGGAGTGGTAGTTCAATACCCGGGTGCAGACGGAAGGGTTTGTGATTACACAGATTTGTGTAAAGAAGCGCATAATAACCAATTGATGGTAACGGCTGTATGCGATTTGCTGTCGCTGGCCGTCCTTAAAGAACCGGCTGCCTGGGGTGCCGATATAGCCGCCGGCTGTGCGCAACGTTTTGGCCTTCCCATGGGGTTCGGAGGACCTACGGCCGGCTATATTGCCTGTTCAGACGAATACCGTCGTAACCTGCCCGGCAGGATTGTGGGTATTTCCAAAGACCGGCTGGGAAACCCGGCCTACCGCCTGGCCTTGCAAACAAGGGAACAGCACATCAAACGCGAACGTGCCACTTCCAACATCTGTACGGCCACAGCCCTGATGGCTACCATGGCCGGTATGTACGCCGTATATCACGGCAGCGAAGGCATCAGAGAAATTGCTCAAAACGGCAGGTACTATGCCCATTTGGCGGCAGAGGTTTTTACCAAAAACGGATTTGCCCTAAAAAACAAACATTTCTTTGATACTATTGAAATCACAGGCGTAGATGCGTCTCAAATACGAGAAACGGCGGAAAGCGCAAAAATCAATTTCTTCTACCCGGCTCAAGATGCGGTACGCATTTCTTTTGACGAACTGACAACTTTGGCCGAGGTGCAGGAAGTGCTACGCATCTTTGGCATCGATACCAAAGAAATGCCTGAAAACCCGGAAATCCCGGCCTTCATGGAAAGGAAAGAGGCGGCACTCAGGGAGCCCATCTTCAACACATACCATTCAGAAACAGAGATGATGCGGTACATCAAAACCCTGGAAACAAGGGATATTTCCCTGGCACACTCCATGATTCCGCTCGGTTCCTGCACGATGAAGCTAAATGCAGCAGCTGAAATGATGCCCCTGAGCCAGCCGGAATGGAACGCCATTCATCCCTTTGCTCCTTCCTGGCAGGTAGAAGGCTATTTGCAGTTGATACATGAACTGGAAGACCTGCTATCCATCATTACCGGCTTTGATGCTTGCTCGCTGCAACCCAATTCCGGTGCATCGGGGGAACACGCCGGTCTGATGGTTATACGCGGCTACCAGAAAGATCAAGGACAAGGACATCGCAACATAGCGCTTATCCCCTCCTCGGCCCACGGGACAAACCCGGCCAGCGCCATTATGGCCGGAATGGAAGTAGTCATTGTGGCCTGTGACGAACAAGGCAACGTGGATGTTGAAGATTTACAAAAGAAAGCAGAACTGCACAAAGACCGTTTGTCCTGTATCATGATTACGTATCCTTCCACCCACGGAGTGTATGAAGAAACCATCTGTGAAATAACAGAAATCATACATAAAAACGGCGGTTTGGTATATATGGACGGGGCCAATATGAACGCCATGACCGGTATTACCAATCCGGGTATTACGGGAGCAGACGTATGCCATCTGAATTTGCACAAAACCTTTTCCATGCCTCACGGCGGTGGCGGTCCCGGTGTAGGTCCTATTTGTTGTACAAAAGAACTGCAACCGTACCTGCCCGGTCATCCGCTGGTAGATTGCGGAGGAGGGCATACCGTAGCCGGGTCCCCGTACGGAAGCCCCTTGCTGCTCCCCATTACCTACGGTTACATTAAGATGCTGGGTAAAGAGGGTGTACGACGTGCATCGGAATACGCCATCTTAAACGCCAATTATTTGTCCCGCAAATTGAAAGGTCATTACACCACGCTGTACACAGGGAAAAACGGCTACGTTGCTCACGAATGCATCGTCGATTTACGCCATTTCTCAAAAACGTACGGAGTAGACGCCACGGACGTAGCTAAACGATTGATGGACTACGGATTCCATGCGCCTACGCTGTCCTTCCCCGTATATGAAACGTTGATGATTGAACCTACGGAAAGCGAATCTAAAGAAGAGCTGGACCGTTTTGCAGAAGCTATGATTACCATTATGGAAGAATGCAAGACGTCAGTCAGTCTGCTGAAAAACGCTCCTCATACGGCAGCCGAAGCTTGTGCCAACGAATGGGCACATGAATACACCAGAGAGAAAGCCGTATATCCGTTACCCTGGATTGTACAGCATAAATTCTGGCCCATTGTCACCCGTGTTGACAATGCGTACGGAGACAGAAATTTAGTTTGTTGTACTCTTTTTTAAATGTAAACCCCTTAAAAAGAAATATTTATGATACTTTCAACACCCGGAGAATGGGCTTTAGGATGGTTAGACGGCGGAATACTGGGATTTTTAGAAGCCATGGGAATTCCCTGGTGGGCTGCCTTAATAATGTTTGTGGCCATCGCAGGCGTTCTGGCTTTTGCATTTCTGGTACCCTATCCGGACTTAGATAGACCCACCTGACAAGCCGCCGTATAAAAGTATTACAGACGGGCCATACGGTCTTGTTCGCGTTGCATGTCCTTATCTTTTATGGCATGACGTTTATCGTATTGTCTTTTGCCGCGGGCTAATGCAATACGGAGTTTGGCATAGCCGTTTTCAGAGATAAAAAGACGGGTAACCACAATAGTCATTCCTTTTTCACGCGTGGCTCTAAACAACTTGTTGAGTTCGCGACGTGTAAGCAGTAATTTCCTGTCACGTCCCGGTTCATGCCGGTTGTACGACCCGTAGTCGTACTCCGCGACGTTTATGTTTTTTACATACAGTTCATTCCCTGCAAAATAACAGTACGCATCTGCCAAAGAAGCCTTACCGGCACGGATGGATTTGATTTCCGTCCCGACCAAAACAATCCCGGCCGTAAACGTTTCCAGCAACTCATATTCAAAAGCGGCACGTTTGTTTTGTATGACTACTCCGGTTTTTGCTTTTGCTGCCATAAAAACGTTTCTTTTTTGTACTTAATACGTTCCTTTTGCTCCGCTAAGCGGTTCCTTTTTTTCTTTCTTTTCCTCCTGTCCGGCTTGTCGTAAAGCCGGTTTGCCGCGCATAAGGCTGTACACCAGCAAAGCAGCTCCGGCAAAAATAAAGGGGATGCTCAACAATTGTCCCATATTCAATGCCATCCCTTGTTCAAAAGCCACTTGCGGTTCTTTGATGTATTCTATAAAAAACCGAGCCGCAAAAAGAACGACCAGAAACAAGCCAAAAAGTGTGCCTTCTTTCAAGCTATGCAATTTTTTTCTGTACAAAATAAGCAGTACGACAAAAAGTGCCAGGTAGGACAAAGCTTCGTACAACTGCGTGGGATGCTTGGGGACTATTTCTCCGTTACGCACAAAAATAAAACCCCACGGTAAATCGGTCGGATTACCATATATTTCCGAATTCATAAGGTTTCCCATACGGATGAAAAAGCCGGCCAGCGCCACCGTAATACCCAAACGGTCCATAATCCACAGGAAACTAAAATGGTGTTTACGGCCGTAATGTCCGGCAAACCACCACATAGCCAACAACAAGGCTATGGCCCCTCCGTGAGAAGCCAGACCTCCTTCCCATACGTACAAAATTTCAATAGGATTTGCCAGATAATAGTCCGGTTGGTAAAATAAGCAATGCCCCAGACGGGAACCCACCAGCGTACCCAACACCAGGGTGTACAACAGCGGATCTAACAAGGTCAGCGGCACTCCTTCCCTTTTGAAGAAGTGTTTAAACAACATATATCCTATGGAAAAAGCAATAATGAAAAACAGGGAATAATAACGTATCCCCAATTTCCCAAAAGAAATAATTTCCGGATTTACATCCCATGTTATAGCTAATATATTCATGACAAAAACTTTTATAATTCTAGTCTGGAAAAAATACCTGCAGATAATTTTTTCCCATAGTTATCTTTTAAATACAATGTTCCAAAGGTAATGTTTCCTTTTCCGGGAAAAAATTTTCTTACCATTCGGGCGGCTTCTTCCGCAGTAAATCCATGTGCATAAACATTCAGCACCAGGAAACCATGCTTCTCATCCAGTATCCGGAAACAACCTTCCAAAAGTACCGGCAAATCTTCCTGCAATTTCCATCGTTCTCCTCCGGGACCATGCCCAAAAGCAGGCGGATCCAGGATTATTCCATGGTACGTGTTACCTCGGCGCACTTCCCTTTGCACAAAAGTTAAAGCATCTTCCACTACCCACCGTATTCCGGACAAACCACTCAGGTCCATATTTTCCCTGCTTCTCGAAACCATCTGCCGCAGCGCATCCAGATGCACCACTTCTGCCCCTGCGGCTTTGGCCGCCAAAGAAGCCGCTCCTGTATAAGCAAATAAATTCAGCACCCAAGGAACAACTCCTGCCGTTTTTATTTTAACCGCCTCGATTTTGTTATATATAAAATCCCAATTGGGCGCCTGTTCCGGAAAAATACCCACGTGTTTATACTCCATAGGTCCCACCCGCATTTTAAAAAGCCCTTTATAATCTATAGTCCACAAAGACGGGGCTTCCTTCAGCTGCCTCCACGTACCGCTGTCTTCCCTGCCTGGAACACCTTTGCCTCGGCCCTGTTCAAAAAACCAATGCGCTTGCTCTTTCCACCATGCCAAAGGCTTAGAGCGGGGCCACCGGGCATGCGGCTCCGGCCGTATAGTAACATACGACCCCCATTGCTCCAGCTTTTCGCCTTCACCGCAATCCAATAACCTGTATTGCATTATGTAAAGATAGAAAAAATGTACCTTTGCATAAGTTTTTTAATACAAGAAGAAATGCAAGATATCCATACCTACAATTTTCAAGGAAAACGCGCTATTGTGCGTGTTGACTTCAATGTCCCTCTGGACGATCAATTCCGCGTGACCGACAATACACGCATCCGCGCCGCTGTCCCTACCCTTAAAAAAGTGCTTGAAAAAGGCGGTTCGCTCATTCTGATGTCGCATTTGGGAAGGCCCAAAAAGGCCGAGGCCCGGTTCTCCCTGCGCCATATCCTTTCTGCCATTGAAGAACAGCTGGGCACTCCTGTACTTTTTGCTCCCGACTGCATGGGAGAAGAGACAGCCGCCATGGTCCGCTCCCTCAAACCGGGACAGGTGCTGCTGCTGGAAAACCTGCGCTTCTATGCAGAAGAAGAAGGCAAAGTGCGAGGACTGCCGGAAAATGCTTCCGAAGAGGAAAAAGCCGAGGCCAAAACGGCACTGAAAGAAAGCCAAAAGCGTTTTACTTCCACCCTTGCCTCGTATGCAGACTGTTACATCAACGATGCCTTTGGCACGGCGCATAGGGCACACGCCTCCACCACGCTCATAGCCGCCCATTTCCCGAACGACAAAATGTTCGGGTGCCTGCTGGCTGCAGAAATTCAGGCCATGGATAAAGTGCTGAATTCTTCCGTACATCCTGTAACGGCCATCTTAGGAGGTGCCAAAGTATCAAGCAAACTGGCCGTACTGGAAAATTTATTAGATAAAGTGGACAACCTGATTATCTGCGGGGGCATGAGCTTTACCTTCATAAAAGCTCGGGGCGGACATATAGGTCAATCCCTTTGTGAAGACGAATTGATGGATACAGCATTAGATATCCTCAGGCAGGCATCCAAAAAAGGCGTTCAGATACATTTGCCCACAGACGTAGTGGCAGCCGAAAAGTTCGATAACAACGCCCAAACCGGAGTATTCCCCATAGACAGCATCCCGGACGAATGGATGGGCATGGATGCCGGTCCGCAAACCCTGGCTGCGTGGGAAAAGGTGATACTTGGCTCCAAAACCCTGCTCTGGAACGGGCCGGCCGGAGTCTTTGAAATGCCGGCTTTTGCCAACGGCACCCGGCAACTGGTGACCATGGTAGCAGAAGCCACACAAAACGGAGCTTTCTCCCTGGTAGGCGGAGGCGATTCAGTTGCCGCCGTTACCCAAATGGGTTATGCGGATAAAGTGAGTTACGTCTCTACGGGAGGAGGAGCCATGCTCGAATACCTGGAAGGCAAGGAACTCCCCGGCATAGCCGCCATCCGCACTTACCGAATCTGATCCGGTGCGCCATTTTTTCTCCACAGGACCGGCTGTATCGGCACGGAAAATCCTCCCCACCTGGAGGTGGGTCCCCTCCCTGTTCGGGAGCCAACGTTTTCCTTTGCCGATACAGTCCATCCGCTGGTGCGGTGTACCGGATCTGATCCGGTGCGCCAGCGCCATCGGTGCGCCGGCTAGACCGTCATGATTTCTTCTTCTTTGTCGTGAAGGATTTCTTCTACTTTCTTGGAGAAGGCGTCAACTTCTTTCTGGATTAAGCCTTCCATGTCTTTGACAATGTCTTCCGATAGTCCTTCTTTCTGGTATTTTTTCAATTGATCCACACCGTCCCTACGGGCATTACGAAGACTTATACGGGCGTTTTCACCCTCTGCGCGGGCTTTTTTTACCAATTCCTTACGGCGTTCTTCCGTAAGCGGCGGTACTAAAATACGAATGACTTCCCCGTTGTTCTGAGGGGTGAAGCCCAGATTGGCAGCCATAATGGCTTTTTCTATGGCTGGAATGAGTGTTTTCTCCCAAGGCTGAATAATCATAGTCCGGGCATCCGGAACAGAAATACTGGACACCTGGGCCAATGGCGTGGGTGTACCGTAATACTCTACCGTAACACCGGAGAAAATAGCAGGATTTGCTTTGCCTACCCTATAGGTAGCCAATTCGTTATCCAGGTATTCTACTGCTTTGGCCATCTTTTCTTTGACCATTTCCAGTACCAGTTGCGCATCACTAATTTCCATATTGTATATTTATTTTATTATTGTTCCTATCTGTTCCCCTTTCACCAGTTTTGCCAAATTTCCGGGAACATTCATATTGAACACCACAAGAGGCATGTTGTTTTCCCTGCACAGGGTAAATGCCGTGGCATCCATTACTTGTAAATTTTCTTGCAACACCCGGTCAAAACTCAAATTTTGGTACAAAACGGCACCCGAATCCTTTTCCGGATCTGCACTGTATACTCCGTCAACCCTTGTTCCCTTCAACACTACGTCTACGCCCAATTCTACCGCCCGCAAAGCTGCTGCGGAATCTGTCGTGAAAAACGGATTGCCTGTACCTCCCGACAAAAGTACTACCGTACCGTTTTGCATTTCTTCCTTAACCTTATCCCTTTGGTAATAAAGGGCTACAGCCGGCATAAGCGTAGCTGAATAAACCAAAGCCCTCAGCCCCCGGTCCCGCAAAGCTCCGGCCAGGGCAAGACTGTTGATGGTTGTAGCCAACATACCCATCTTGTCGCCGTCTACACGGTCAAAACCTTTTTCCATGCCTTTCAATCCACGAAAAATATTTCCGCCTCCGATTACAAGAGCTACAGATACACCTTCACGTACCAAAGGCTCTATTTCTCCGGCATAATTTTGCAATACGACAGGGTCCAGGCCGATGCCGTTTTTTCCGGCCAGGCTCTCCCCGCTCAATTTTAATAAAATGGAAGAATACTTCATACCTTAATGAATGATTGTACACAAAGATATATAAAAATCCGTGTATCTTTGCTTTACACAGCTCTCTGCCATGATATCTTCCGTTGCTAAAAAAACCGTTATGAGCCTGACAGGATTGTTTTTAATCTTGTTTCTAACGCTCCATGCCACGGCCAATATTACACTTTTATGGGGAAAAGAAGCTTACGATGCCGTCACTCATTTTATGGGAACCCATCCGTTCATACAAATCATGGTTCCCGTATTGGCCCTTGGGTTTGTAATACACATTGGCCTGTCTTTTTGGATATCCTATACCAACCTGAGAGCCAGGGGTTCTGAAAGATACCATTCCGGGCACAAGTCAAAGGGGCTGGGATTTGGGCATTGGTCTTCCCGCAACATGTTGGTACTTGGAGTAATAATTTTAGGTTTTATAGTCTTGCACCTTTCTCAATTCTGGGTAAAAATGCAATGGCAGCAATGGATAGGAGGCAATCCTCAAAACGGATACGTATTAGTTGTCCACACATTGGGGACACCCTGGATTGCCGCTTGTTATTTCATTTGGTTTGCGGCCCTGTGGATGCATATCAACCACGGCTTCTGGTCGGCTTTTCAAACGTTGGGCCTGAGCAGCAAAAGATGGCTGCCGATTCTGAGGATTGCAGCCTTTGTTTATTCTACCTTTCTTTTTGTGGTTTTTGCTCTGGTTGTAATCCGGTGCCTGTTTATTCCCTCCCCACTTGCCTGAAATAATACTCCATGTGGCGTGCCACACGCATGACATCACGACGCATGCCGTCTATCAAAAGGGGATTCTCATTATAATCGAGTATGATTTTATCTTCAAAAACGCGGAACAAACGCATATCCCACCGGCTTGCTCTGAATACCATCATACTGCTTTCGTCCGATACCAATAAAAAACCGGCTTCTGCAAAAAACTTGCAAACCATTTCTTTATCTTCTGCGTTAAACCTGGGTACCGTTATGTCTTTTCTGATAAAGCCAATGAATGGATACACCGCTGAAAAAGCAATAATCAATAAAATCAAATTCCTTTGGGAGCCGGGGCGTATGAGTTCCCAAAAGGTAATTTCCTGGTTCTTGGATGTAAAATAAACAAGCGCCAGTAAAGCCAGTATAAAAACCGTATAGAAAATTATGTATTTTACTACACGGCGCAGGTAAATTCCCATGTTAAAGCCTTTCATATGCGTAAGGTTTTGATTGCTGAGCAAATGTAGGTCTTTTTTACTACTTTTGTATGATTAACACTTTTCAAACATGGAAAAACAACTAAAAACCATTATCATTATCCTATCCATTGTAGCAATACTGTTAGCAGGAGCGCTTACATGGATATGGATTGAACGCGGCGGTGTCATTAAACAACTGAACCTGGAAAAGGAAGACCTTACTCAACAAATGGTTCAATTGCGTGCTGAGTACGATTCTCTAAGTACTACCAACGATACCCTCAATATGCGATTGATGGAGGAAAGGGAAAAGATAGACCTGCTCATTGAGCGTATCAATAAAACAGAAGCTACCAACCGGGTACGAATACGCGAGTACGAAAAGGAACTGGGAACCTTGCGCAGCATCATGCGCAGTTACATCCATCAGATAGATTCCCTGAACACCCTGAATATTGCTCTGCGCCAGGATGCATCAAAAGCCCGTGAAGAAGCCAGCCGTGCTACGCGGCAATATCAGGAATTGCAAAGCACTACAGAGGAATATGCACGTCAGGTAGAATTGGGAGCCCAATTAAAAGGCCGGGATTTTATAATGACCGGTATTACGGAAACCGGCAAAGAATCTAACCGTTCCAGCCGCATCTCTAAACTTAAAGTATGCGGAAGCCTTATTGAAAATGCCATCGCTCCCAGAGGTCCTGCCCTGGTGTATTTACGGGTTAAAGGACCGGATGGTATTTTGCTTACCAATCCGGACCAGGGAGTGTTCAACGCTGCAGGCGAACAATTGATTTATTCTGCAGTCCGGGAAATTGACTACCAGGGAAGTGAAGTGGAATTCTGCATCTTCTTTGGAGGGGTTGGATTTACCCGTGGTATGTATACTTCTGAAGTCTTTACTTCTGACGGTAAAATTGGAACAGCAGATATTCTTTTACGTTGATTTACGTTCATTTCCCTTTTTGTAAAAGCCTCTGCTCCTATTGTAGTTTTTATTCTGTCACTGCACCGGACGACATGCAGGACGTCCTGGCGGCCATACGTCAGGAGTGGCTGCTGGAGCGTTATAAATGGATACCGCTGTTATACCCTGCAGCATCTTCACACAATACTTTATATATAGGCGGAGGCACACCCAGTATTTGCCCTGTAAAAGACTTACAATACCTTGTAACTGAATTAATTAATGACATTGTAGCCCACTCAGGAAAGGCTCCGGCAGAATGTACGCTGGAAGCCAATCCCGGAGACCTTTCCGTATCTTATTGTAAAGACCTTATAGATATGGGCATCAACCGATTAAGTATAGGCATTCAATCGTTTATTGACAAACACCTGCTGCATATGGAGCGGCGCCACACGGCTGCAGAGGGTAAAGAAGCCTTTCATGCGGCAAGAGAAGCAGGGTTTGACAACATATCCATAGATTTGATATTTGGTTTTCCGGGACTCACCCAACAAGAATGGGAAGAAACACTTCTGCAGGCTGTTGCTTTACAACCGGATCATATAGCGGCCTACCAGCTCTCTTTGGAGCCCGATACTCCCTGGGGAGAGAGCCAAACGCTGCCTGCACAGGAAACATGCTTACAGCAATATACTTTATTGCAAAAAATATTGGAAGCGCACGGGTACATACAATACGAAGTGTCCGCCTTCTGTATGCCCGGTAAAAAAGCCGTTCACAACAGTGCCTACTGGGCACGCATACCTTATGTAGGGCTGGGGCCGGCCGCTCATTCTTTTAACGGGAAAGACCGCTACGAAAACGTTGCCGATATCCGGAAATACATAATAGGCATACGTAAACAGACCCCGTACCGCACGTACGATCGTTTACAACCCCTTAACGTTCATAACGAGTGGATTCTGCTGCAGTTGAGAACTACAGCAGGCTTTTCCCTGAAGGGGTTGCAGGAACGGGAGGGTCAAGAGGCCGTAACCGATTTTCTTAGAAGAACACGCCTTTTGCAAGAACAAGGACTGCTTATAAAAGAGCAGGAACGTGTTTACATTCCTGCTCATGCTCTTTTTATGTCCGATTACATCATCAGAGAGTGTCTGCTGCCATGCTGATGGCACGGTACACATCTTCTCCAAAACTATGTATAAGCGGGTCTTTACAGAATTCAAATACTTTTATATTCTTTTTTGCCCCCAATTCACGCGCGGCACTGCATACATGCCAACGGTGGTAATTCAAACCAATAGTGCCATTAGACAATTTCTGAACACGTATGGGATATAGCCAACAAGATATGGGTTTACGAAAAGACGAACCGTATTTTGTCCAATACTTTTCCAAGGCGCACATGCATGTATCCTTATCTATATAGGAATACGCACAATCTCCCTTCCCTATAAGCGGCGTAACGGCTTCGTCTTCTATATCAACAACCCAGCGTCCTTGTTGTTTTACGGCTTCTATTCCTGCCCTTTGCATATAAGGCAGATAGCGCTCCCATGCTGCATCCAGGAGGTTACATTCTTCTTTGCTTAAAGGTGCTCCGCTATCTCCTTCTATACAACAAGCACCTTTGCAGTCCTGCAGGTCGCAACAAAAATATTCTGTAAGAATTAATTCGCTTACTATAATTTTATCAGAAACAATAACCACCGCCTACGTACCGGAAAATTCAAGCTCTTCAGATACTATATCAGGAACCTCTTGTCCTTCTACCTCTGCCGGATACGGATCTAATTGCATATCCTCACCATATGTATCTTTTAAATCTTGTACAAATTGGTTAATCTGCGCCATAGTCTTACTCAGGTCTACTTTCTCCTCCTGCGGCATATTTCTGTCTTCAATGTATTGCATAAGTTTCATGGCTCTTGCGACTGCTTTTACATTATGTGTATACCACAACTCTGCGTATTCGTAATCCAGTTTGACTAATGCTTCCTGCTGTTCCGGATCCATCCGGTCAAAATCAGCTTCCAGAAAAGGTTGCGCCTTTGCGTGCATCTTCACACAAGCCGCTGCCAGGTTATTGGCATCTTTCTGCGCCTGAAGAACAAACTCCCTTAACTCTTTGTTTTTCTTTAAAGATTGAGGCAGCTCCAAATTCAGGCCGGGCACCTCCGGTTGGTTATGGCAAGCCGTTAATCCCATTATAACGGCTGCCAGCAATACAAGTCTTTTCATAGTTATTAATTGTTGCAGGTACAAAGGTAATAAAAAAACCGCCCTTTTATGGGGCGGTTCTATAAGAATATTCAATAATTACTAAAAGCGGAATCCTATTTTCAGTTGCGGAAAGGCAAAGAATTTAAATTGCATTTCATATGCATTGTATTCTTGCCCATCTGCATACATACGGACTGCAGCATAGTAATAATTGAAAGGACGTACCTCAAGAGCTATGTTCATTCCGGGTAAGAAATTGTATTCCACCCCGGCCGTAATGGCTCCGGATATTGCATATGCTTCTCCTGCACGTCTATCGAGCGCATAAAGTTCTATAGGATCATAGCCGCCATCTACCGGGATTTCTATACCGGTATAAGGCAGGTAGGCTTGTACCCTGGCGTGTTGGAAACCTCCCAATACACCTATATAAGGGAAAAGCCTGCCGTTACAGTTGTTGAAATAGTAGTCTGCACCAAGATTTACCAGGTATTTGTTGGTCAGTCTGCCTTCCACCCACTGTATGCCGCCCAGATCCAATAAGCCTCCGCTCTCCAGGTCAATGCCTTCAATATAATCACGCTGCGGGGTTACATCTATTTGCATAGCAAACATGGAGTGCAACGCCAAGCGGTTTGTCAGAAAGTATTTTGTTTGAATTCCCGCAATATTGGCCGCCAAGTTTTTGTTCAGGCTGCCCATTTGCAGGTAATACCCCACACTATTCCCGTATATCGGGTCTATGCCCAATTCATAACCCGGCAAATAACCGGGCAAAAGGGGTGTGAGGTTGTCCAGGAATTCAAACCACAAACTACTCCCTAAAACCGCAGAGACCTGCACTTGTCCTGCACGCGGAGCATATACAGCACTTCCGGAGCGTTCCGCCGGTTGCGCCGCCAGGGACGCAACCGTTAGAACAGCTATCAGAAATATGCTAAGTTTTTTACTCATTATACGCAAATCTAATCCGTATGTTTATTATAGATATTCAGCCAGCAGTTTTGCACGGATAGCCTCCAATGCTTGCAGTTGTTGCTGCAATTTGATGATTTCCTGCAAGATGACTTCAATCTGTGCTTGATATATAGGTGCTTCGTTGTTAAATTCTTCATCCAGAAGTTCAAGTGCAACAACTACCTTATTCAATTCATTTTGTTTTTCTAACAAACGTTCTTTAGCTCTGTACAAAGCTGACAACAAACCATCATCTGCCAAATTGCCACCGTTATGGGCATCCCAGGCCTGATCAATCAAGTCTTGGTAGAAAGAAATCAATAGCTCATAAGTTCCAATTGTGGAGCTTAATGAGGTACGCTCTCTGTTCATTGTGGTCAGCTTATTGTTCTCAGCGGTGTATTTTGACAATGCTGCCTGGTACAGACCCCATTGCTCTATATACAGAGCTTCAATTCTGTCATACAGATCGTCATACTCTCCGTTCACTACACGGTTGTAAATTGTTTGATACGATTTGTAATCACGATCTTGAACAACGGCATAGAAATAGTGTCCGGATTTTACATAAGATGCTCCTTTATTTGCCCATTCCCAAAGAATCATATCACCGGTCCAATGAACATCAGCAACACCACAATCATCTGTAACTCCCACAAGGGCAGTGAAATTCACCACCAGGTTGCAGTCGTCATCCAAATAGGTGATGTCAAAATCCACGGACGGAATGGGACCTGTTCTGTCTTTATAAGCCTCCAGCTTAAAGAAGAACTGAGTAGCGTCTGTCGGAGAAGGCTGATTTGCATAAGGGAGCGTATCATTGAATCTGGGAGGTGTATATTTGGAGGGATTAGGAGCAATTCCTATCAGGAACGGGGACAGTTCATAATAATAGAGACCGGTATAACCATCTATAGATGTTTGTACCATATTCTCCGTTATTACAAAAGGCACTTGCTCATTAATGTTATTGCTTTTTTTGCCTTTCAGGTTTCTGGTGTCTTGAGCCACCACGTACCATGACCTGCCAAAGGGATTGAACATAGCTTCTTCCAAACCTGTCAACGCTGTTATTGCCTTAAAATAATTTTCTATGGCTTTGAAAAGAGCTGTCTTGGGATTCTTTGAATAACTTGACTCACTATTCATTTTTGCTTGGTATGCAGCTTTATCCATTCTTCCGAAGAAATCCCACAATACTTGTTTTGCAGCATCATCATATTTGCCCGGATTGATGGTAACAACGGGGCCTCCATTAGGACCGTCCAGACCCAGCTCTACGGTTCTGTCTTCAAACAGCCAGTACAGGAACAACCATACATACCACTCGTTCTTGGTGATTTCAGTCAACTCACGGCCCTGTCTGCCATATACAGCCCGCATAATGTCCTTATAAGGCATTACCTCGTTCTTGGCCAGATCATACCTCCATGATGTGGCATGTTCCCAGAACGGGGGATAGCCTTCGGGATGAGTTCCGTCCATCAGACCTTTGAGTTCTGTGACAATGGCATCCATGGCTGCCGGTTTATCTATGATGGCAATAATAGTGTTTAACACATCAATGAAAGCCTGAGCATTACCTTCAAATATAAATTGAGCCAGCGTACCGGCGTCGAATTTAATTCCTCCCAGAATTTCTGAAATGGTAGCGCTTCCCGGCACAACAAGATTTCCTTGTCCCAACAGCCAATTATCCAGGTGATCCATGAATAAATTAATCAAACTGTCGGCGTCGGAATACATGCTGTCGTATATACCAAGATGGGTAAAATAATCCTTCTTTTCTTTATCATATACCTGCCATGCACTTATCCAGGCGGTATACAAAGAACCTACGTGGTCGGATGCTATGCGGGCTTTGTCGTAGTTCGATTGCCATGCATCCCAGTTTTTCTTGTAAGCCGCTGCTGCGTTATTACGAGCCGTTTCTTTAGCCTTAATATTAGCTTGCACAAGTCCGCTTTCCTGGTCTTCTTGCATCTGCACACGGGTATCATTTATGACATACAAGTCCCTGCTCATAAGGGCGAACATGTTTCCGCTTCCTGACCAGGGCCCTTGAACTATGTACTCACTTTTGCCGTTAACGCGAATGTTGGGATCGCCACCTTTATCGCTAAACACATTTTTCAGAGTAAGTTTACGGCTTAGCGTCAATGGTGCTTGAGCAGCTGCTACCGTTTGTTGTTGCCAGAAAATTTCTTCCTGCAGCTCAATATACCTGATCTCCATTTTGGCAATTTCTTCACGTAAGAAATTGATCATATCCTGGAATTCAGCCATTAAGCCGTGTAGTTCTCCATGGTAATTGTCATAAATGGCCTGATAAGCTGCCACTATTCCGGTCAGGTATTCAACTTCACATTCCAACAACATCTTATAAGTTTCCAGATCAAGGCGTATTTCCGACATGTCTTCAGGATATGTTACTTTGGTATACCACAGATACATTGCCTTGGCGTAGTTCAAGTCTACTTCAGCTTCTCCAAGTTGTAACAAAATATCCTGAATTTGTGCTGTGAGGTCATCCAGAGCGATTATCAAAGCCTGAGACAAAGTACCCAAGTTTTCCATTTTCCAAAGTTCAAAGCGCAACAGAGCTTCCTCATAATTCTGTCTTGCCTCCACAAATTGTGCTTGCAATTGTTCTATCTGCAGTTCCCATTGAGCAACGAGGAGGTCTGTTTCTGCTTTTCTGGCACGCAGGTCTTCTTCCATTTCCTGGATTCTAATTGCCCATGCTGCCGTATGGAATTCTCTCAAAGCTTCATTCCATTTCTTTTGCTCATTCTTGAGTGCTGTTTCTGCATCTATTTGCCTTGCTTGTGCTTCAATAATGGCTATGTGTGCAGCAATCACCTTTGCTTCGGCCTGCTTAAGAGCAGCTTCAGCAGCCTTAACTTGTTCTTCGGCTTGTAAAAGCGATGCCTGAGCTTTCAGCAATTCAGCCTTTGCCTGACGCATGGCTTCAATGCCGCTGCTAGGCTCGTTCTTAATACAGCCAACAGCGAGTACGCCCAATACTAAAAAGGCTGTACTCCATTTTAAAAATTTTTTCATGCATTAAAAATTTTAAGTTAAACAAAAGTTTATATGATTGTCAATGTATATATATATATGCAAAGTTAAACGATAATTTGAAACTGCAAAATAATTTTTGTTGAAAACTTGTTAAAAACCCTTGTGTTTCCAAGTTTTTAGTCTGTTGCCGGCAGTTTTAATTCATTGCTGCCTTTTTGCGGCCGAATATTTTCTTCAAAATTCCATAACGTAAAATAAGGATGGTTAAGCAATAACAAGGGAATTTCTCCATTGAGCACGTTGTTTTTCAACACCAGTTTTTTTAAACTTCTCAGTCCTGTTCCATATTGCAAGGGAATGTTGTGTCCAAACAAAAGGTAATTGCCAATGGTGCAATTTTGTAAGTCCATCATTTCCAAATTGTTCAGATCTTTCCAGGATACGGGAAGCCAACCGGTAATTTGGTCATTGTGTGACAAATTCAGTTCTTCCAGGTAGCTGAGTACATGTAGCGGATCTTTTTCTGTTCCATCGCCTATGGCTCCTTTAAGGCGTGCGTTGGACAAAGTAATTTTCTTTACATAGCGCTCTCCGTTCCGTACTGCTGTTTCCAGCACTATTCCGGGCCACTGGTCAACGGGAAGCTGCAAATTCCACAGGTACGTATCCCTCCAGTTCTTTCCGTCCATATTGTTATAAAACGTAACCAATGCCGTACTGTCTCTTTCTGCTATACGAGCACCCCTCTGAACAAGGTCAAACGACTTGACAACCTGGTCTGTACCGGCTTTACGTACCTGCAGTATAGCCTGGCGGCTGCTTACCGTAGGTACGGGTAACACTTGAAACGTCCAGGTAGTTGTCCTGTCTTCTGTTTCTACTGATTTCTGTACAATCCAGGATACATTCAGCTTATATTCTGTTGGTGTATTGGCTTCTACTTCCAATGTAAAAGTGTCTCCCCGGTTGTGTAACACATCCGGAGCGTTCAATTTGGCGTGTACAAAAACCGGCTCAGGTTCCTGCTGTATAACAAATCCGGCACGCAGAACAGGACTGTCTGTAGATTTCAGTTCTATACGGGATGTTCGTGAGCTTGTCTGCCTGTTGGGCTGTACAGTAAAGAACAGGGTAGTGTTGAATTTATCTATCTGGCTTTTTAATACATTTTCTACCCAAGGTGGACGGGCCACTACATCCCACGGAACATTGGCCATGACATTTACTTCAAAATCGCCGCCCTCGTAAGGTACTTTTATGGTATCAGTCTGTGCAGTTATAAAAGGTGTGGCTCCATCTTGTTTTATAATACGTGAAACGGTAAGCGGCACTTCCAGGGAATCTGTTGTCACGACGGTCAACACAGCCTGGCGGGAAGTTATTTCTTCATTGGGATTAACTCGAACTGTCACCACTCCTGAACCCTCTCCGCTTCCGCTTAAGATATCCAGCCAATTTTCAGAAACATAAGCTTTCCAGGCCACATTGGAATAAACACGAACCGCCAGTGTCCCTCCTTCAGCTTCCATTTTACGAATGGTTTCCTGCGGAGACAGGATCAAACTGCGCTCACCGGCCAGTTGCTGGATAACCAATGTTTTACGGTAAGATTTATCCTGATTGGTAATCTGTAAAAAGGTAGATCTGCTTTCTACTTTTTCATTTTCGCCTACCTCTATAATCAAACCACTTGCTGTTTGCTCCACATGCAAAATCCAGTCTTCCGTTTGAGAAAGGTCTGCCTGCCAGTTGAAATTTGCCTCCACCCCTACCGTGTACCTACCGCCTTTTGCCGGTATGTCTTGCAAAATTTCCGGCGTAAGGGTTGCTTGTGCCGGTGCTCCCTGTTGTACCACAGAAACCGTAGTTGTACCCAATTGAGGATATTCTGCCGAAGAAATGGCCAGATAGCCTGTTCTTTCTTCCACACGCCGGTTGGGCTCTACAAGGAAAGTACACTCGGACGGCTGCATAAGTTTAGTTTCTACAATGCTTATCCAGGATGACTTACTGGCCGCTTGCCAGGGAATGTTGGACACAACCGTCACTTTGTACATACCTCCTTCTGAGGTAGCGATTATTTCTTTTGTATCTAACTCTATGGCAGGAGCTTCTGCGTTTTGAACAATATGCAATACTGCCGATAAAGTACCGTCTTTCTGTTTAAACAGCACGCTCCCCTGCCTTTCTTGCAAAGCCGTATTGGGTTCTACTGAAAAAACATAGCGGTTTGTTTCTACCGTACGTGTTTCCGGGTATGTAATCCAGGGTACATCAGGCGTAACGGAAATGTCCAAATTGGTAGTAACGGCCACTGAAACGGTATCTCCTGCGGCTACAACCGTCTTTCTGGTACTATCCAAAGACAAATGCGGTGCCTCACCTTCTTGTGTAACCGTTATTTCTCTGACAGCTTTTTCTCCCGAAATGGTGAATGTGGCTTGTCTGCCCGTAAGTTTTGTATTGGGAGCGGCCGTCACCGCTATAGTCCTGTCTCCGTAACCTCTCATGGGATTTATGGTAATCCAGGTATCTGATATCTCTATAGTCCAAAGAAAATTTGAAGAAATGGCAAAACTGCTTGTTTCTCCTTCAGCCGGAAAGTCCATTTTAGTATAAGGAGTTACTAAAACTTCATCACTCCCCGGCTTAATACACCCGCTCAAAAATACCAACAACGCCGGGAGCGCCATCCGAAATATAAATCTGCGTAACATATATATTTTCTTTAGCATACTTTGCGTTAAGAGGTGCAAGTTACGGTTTTTTTTCATAAGACGTACCTGTGCTTTCATTTGTTGCACCGGAAAGCACTATGGAAGCTGTGTTTCCAAACTCCATAATTTGTCTCACAAAGTCCCTTATCATAGCCTTATCCGTTTGCTGTAATGTAGTTACGTAGTCAGACACAAAATCCCTTTTGCTGCGGCTGTACAACACCAGCATTTGTGCATGCCATGCTGCACGAAGTTTGTTTTCTTCATAAGACGCCAGCAAAGCATGCTTGGCCTTTTCGAGGGCTTGTTCTTCAGGGCCAAAAGCGGCCAGGTCGGCCAGGGTTTGCTCCAATCGGTGGCGGTTGTAAACCAGATCCCTTGCATCTGAAGAAAAACCCGTATAAAGGAAATAATGACCCCGGGGATAATATTCCAGCAAGGTTTGCACAAATACGGCTCCGTCGGTATCTTGTTGCATCAATTTTTCCAGCACCTGCAACAACACGTATTGCTCCAGCGTGTATGGACAAGGCCCGGAATACACCTGTGCTGCTTTACTTTCTTGTGCAGGATTGGGGAAAGAAATGGTGTGCTCGTATATGCCCTTTCGAATGCCTTCCTCTTCCGGTATTTCTTCCCTCAACAACGTTTCTTCCACAGGCATTCCTGCCAAAAAAAGCTGTACCCATAGCTCCAGAGAATCTATCCTTACATCTCCGGTACATACAAAATCAAAACCCTTTGGCCGGACCGGATATGCCGGAGGTCTTTTTTCAAAAAGCAGGGTACGCAAACTATCCAATAATATATTCCTGGACAGATTCCGTCCTGCTTGTACATACTTCTCTCTTTCCAGCCGCATACCCTGTACTTTAGCCGGTTGCTCCAATACATCGGCTATTTGCACAGCCGCTTGTTGTAAAAACGTGCGCAACGAATCGGAGGTCGTCTCTCCCTGCAGCAACAATCCCTGTGGAGTCTGTTTCCACAGCAAGGGTCCTTGAGATTTATAAAATACTTCTTGCGGAATAAAGGGCATCCACGATGCAGGAGTTCGTTCTACGGCCAAAAAACAAACAGAACCCGGCTGTAACGTATCCGGTCTGACATAAAAAACCGAGCCTCCGGAAAGCCGCCAGGCGTATACACCCTCATAGGTCGTGGGGATGGGATGTGCGATTTCCCCTTCTCTGACCTTATCGGGAAAAGCTGCTTTTACAGGTGGCATAAGAGGGCCTGCCGGCACCTGCAGCAACGTACCGTACAAATGTTGTAAACTGTCTGCATCTATCACAGGCACTACCTGGCTGCGTTCCAGGCTGTCCAGCTGCAGCCTCAGGTCTATATCCAGGATTTTCTCTGAAAGTTCCATAAGCAGCGCCTCCTCAAAAGGAAATGATATGCCGGACAGTTCTTCTTCCAGGCGTGCTCTTTCCTCTTGTAAAAAAGAAGGCAGATACCGGACAGGCGTAACAAGGCTGTCCTCCGGACCTGTTGCAGGAATATATGTGAACTCCGGCTCCGAGGCAAGCAATACGCCTTTTATATATTGGTTCACATGCCTTAACGTCACGTACGGCACCATTCGGCTCACAAAATTATACCTCCAGGAGGCTTGTACAACCGGCATACCGTCGAAAAAATGCGTTATATGTTCCCGGATGAAATGACGATTGGTTCGCACCTTACTCCTCCGGTAACGCAGCGTTTCATTCATCAGATAATTGCTGCGTGCCAAATCAAACATTTCTTGCGACACACCGTTACGGGCTAAACGTATACATTCTCCGGCCATTTTGTTGAACGTTGCCTCCAGACTGTCGGGATGCTCCCGCGCTTCCCAGACCATATGCGTTTCTGCACGGACTTTCACAGGATGCCCCAAAGGTTGTGATGCGGCAAATTCCATGACATACCTCAAAAAATCCATTACAAAAAACTCACTGCCCGAACGCATTTCTCTGGGGAGCGGAGGTAAAGGAAACGAAATGGCAATACGTGGATAACCCTCTTGCCAGACGGGTGGCAGCGGCTTGGCCAAGAAGGCCTTGGTAACAAAAGCCGAGTCGGCCCCTTGAGGCACTTCCTGGGCTTTCATCACATCCACTGTCGCCGGCAGTGCTCCCAAACGGCTGCGTATAAGAGCTTCTGCCGAGTCGGCCCGGAAGGCTCCTGCCAGAAACACCCCCGTCAGGTGCGGCCTGTACCTGCTGGGAGCCGTGATAAGCAATTCTTTGAGCGTTCGCTCCATTCCGGCAATTCCCTCTTCCACATCTGCCTTGTCGGGCGCCTGAAGCACCTTTTCAAAAAAAGGCGTTCTCACAGGTTTTTGCACAAGGGCAAAATGCATCTGCCCTCCGGGAAGGTTGTTTTCCTGTATATAATACATGATCCCGTTGTCCAGCCTCCCTGTTCTATACCTGCTGTCCTGCGGAACGACGGTCGTCCCCTGCGCTGCTCCATAGCTCGTGACAGCTGTCAGAAAAACCAATCCCATGAACAGACTTTGCCATTTCATATAAGAAAGATTTATCGTTGCTTTAATTGCAAAGGTATAAAAAAAGCCCTACTTTTGTCGGCAAATTTAAAAACGGAAACATGAAAGAAATCAAGATTTTATTTGCTGCCTTGCTTGCAGTAGCCTACGTAAACGTCTTGCATGCACAAGACCTCAACAGCGCCATAGAAGCTTACAACCTGGGAGCAACTGCCGCACAAGAAGGAAATTACATCTCTGCTATCGACAACTTGAACCGTGCCCTTGATTTAGCCAACGTCTTAGGTGAAGAGGGGTTGTCTGTTGTTGAAGACTGTAAAAATCTTATTCCTCAACTGTATTTGCGACACGCCAAAGAATTGGCCGCAGGCGGACAAGGTCCGGAATCACTTCCTTTTTTGGATAAAGCGTCAGAAACGGCCCTGGCCTTTGGACAAGGAGGCATTACAGAAGAAGTAACAGACTTGAAATCAAAAGTATTTTATATCATAGCCAACGAAGCTTTTGGAAAAAAAGACTTTGCCGGCGCCATTGAAAATTTCAATAAAGTATTGGAATTGGATCCCTCCAACGGAATTGCCTTCTTGCGTCTTGGACAGGCTTTTATTAACAGCGAGCAAGAAGAAGACGGTATTGCCGCCCTGGAAAAAGCAGCTGCCCTGGGGCAGGAAGCCAACGCCAACCGCCTGCTGGCCTCGGTTTTTCTAAAACAAGCCGTAGGCGCACAGAAAAACAAAGACTGGGAAGGAGTGTTTAATGCCGCACAAAAAGCTTCGGAATATGCAGACAACGTCCAGGCGAACAAACTGCTCGGCCTGGCCGCCATGGAGCTGAAGCGTTTTCCGCAAGCTTTGGAAGCCTGGGAAAAGGTAATGAATGATAACCCCAATGCCAAAGACATCAATACCACATATTACCGTTTGGCAGTTGTATATGAAGGATTGGGAGATAAAGCAAACGCCTGTGCATATTACAAAAAAATTGCCAACGATCCCAATTTTAAATCCATAGCGGAATACAAGATAAAAACAGAATTAAAGTGCGAATAGACAACCTGTCTCACGCCATCATCTTTAGCGCAGAAGAGGGCTCCGGTAGTTTACCGCAAGCCCTCTTGTTGGCTAAATACATTCTTTGCACCAACAAAACAAAAGAAAACAAAGCGTGCGGTGTCTGTGCCGCATGCAGAAAAACAAGAAGCTATGTCCACCCGGACTGGCATTTTATAGTCCCGGTCAACCGCTCTGCCCACATAGCACATTCCCGCAATCCCGTAACAGACGACTTTTTGAATCTCTGGAGGGAAGCCCTGCTTGAAAACGAAAGAATGACAGAGCAGCAGTGGTATCAGAAAATCGATCTGGAAAACAAACAAGGAGCCATTAGCGTTGCAGAAGCAAGCAACTTGCTGAACAAATTGCAATACAAACCTTTTGAAGGCGGTTCACGTGTAATCCTCATTTGGCTGCCCGAACGCATGCACCCTACAGCCGCCAATAAACTGCTTAAAACCCTGGAAGAACCCTCTGCCGGAACCTATTTCCTTTTAGTCAGCCACAGGCCGGACCAATTGCTCCCCACCATAAGAAGCCGCTGCCTGTACGTACAGGTCAGTCCGGAAGAACAAGTGCCGCCTCCAAGAGAAGTGCGTACGCAATTGGAAAGTCTGCTCGATTTATGTTTATCGGGAAAACCATCGGGTGTTTTGGAATGGGCAGAAGATATGGGCGGGCTTAAACGGGAAGAACAAAAGAATTTTGTCCACTATGTGCTGCACATCCTCCGTCAATACTATATGCTGACTCTAAGACTCCCTTCTTTGGCTCGTTTAGATGCTTCCGTACAAGAAAAGGCACAAAAGTATGCGGCCCGGATGTCGGAAACTTTTTTTATCAACGTAACAGAACAATTGAACGTGACGGCCGAAAGACTGGAGCGCCACGTTAACGCCAAAGTCCTCTTCACTTCGCTGGCTTTTGACTTTTTCCTATCTTTGCAGCAATAGACAGCAAACCCTATGGAAAAGAAAAATATTTTGACAGATTGCTCCAGAGGCTGTCACATAGAAAGGATGCCTACCGGAGAACTGCGTTGCGAGTTGTTATCGGGTTGCAGCAAGCTGTCCACCTACGATTGGCTGGAGGGATTACAAGATCCCAAATACGACGATTTATTTGAAGTCCGCTTTAAAAATACACATAAAGGATATTTCCGTAACGCTTCGCAAACGCCTTTGAAAATAGGCGATCTGGTAGCCGTAGAAGCCGCTGCGGGACATGATATCGGATTCATTGATTTGGCGGGACCGCTTGTGCTCAAACAAATGAAACGCCACAATTTAAATCCGGAAACGTACGAATTCAAAAAAATCTACAGAAAAGCCAAACTGCTGGATCTGGAAAAATGGCAGGAAGCCATTGCCAGAGAATATCCGGTAATGATTCGTGCACGAAAGATTGCTGCAGCAGAAAACCTGCCCATGAAAATCGGAGACGTGGAATTTCAGGGAGACGGTACAAAAGCCATTTTCTACTACATCGCAGACGAGCGCATTGATTTCAGGAAACTCATCAAACTGTACGCGGCTGAATTTTGCATACGTATAGAAATGAGACAATTTGGAGCCAGGCAAGAAGCGGGGCTCATAGGAGGCATTGGCGTATGCGGACAAGAATTGTGTTGCAGCCGCTGGATGGCGGATTTCAATTCTGTTACCACGCAGGCTGCCCGGATTCAGGACCTTTCCCTGAACCCTCAAAAACTGGCCGGCCAATGTTCCAAACTCAAATGCTGCATAGACTATGAAACAGCTGTATACATGGATGCCTTACAGAGTATCCCGGAAGTTAACCAGCCCATAGAAACAAAGGACGGACCTGTTTATCTGGTAAAAACAGACGTTCTTAAAGGAACCATGTGGTTCAGTTACGACAACCAGAGCATGGCCAACATGATACCTGTATCGGCCAAAAAAGTGCAACTCATGCTGGACGCCAACAGCCGCGGAGAGAAAGTCGACTCACTCCGCATAACAAATACACAGGAAAAAGAAGAGCCCGACTTCACATCTTCTGCCGGTGAAGAAAGCATTACGCGTTTTGATACTAAAAACAAGAAGAAAAGCAAAAACAAACGTAAAAAATCAAGCCGCAAAAAAAATGTTCCCAAAGAAACATAAAAGGCTTTTTCTTATCCTTCCGGCTGTAATTTTAATGAGTCACAGCTGTACGCGTCCTACTTCCGCGCAAATGCAGGTTATCCTGCCTGCTTATACCTGGAACAAAGATACCCCCTTGGAACTGCACATACCTATACCCGATTCCACCGGTATATACCATGCTTTTCTGGACATAAGAACAACCAAAAATTATCCTTATCCCTACCTGGCAGTTATTGTCCATTACGGTACTCCCGATGAGCAGAAACCCTCCCTGTCATGGCAGCCTGCAGACACCTTGTGGCTGCCTCTGCTGCAGGAACAAGCCATCCAATCAGGTATGTTTTTGGACTACAGGTTCCCTGTAGATACAATGGGCATACAAGCAAAAGGACCTGTTTTATCGTGGGAGCTGCAGCACCATATGCCTGTTCACAGTTTGAAAGGACTGGTTAAAACAGGAATCCTCCTGAAACAACAAATCAATGGGAAAAAATAAACTGCGCCGTTTTGAGGAAAACAAAAGCTTTCCCAATCTCTTTGAACCTTCCTTTTCAGAAGTGTTTCAAAAAGACCATCCGTACAAGGGTGTATGGAATCAAAAAGTATTCAAAAACAAGCACCCCATAGTGCTGGAGCTGGGATGCGGAAAGGGAGAATACACGCTGGCCATGGCACAACGTGAAGCCAACAAAAATTTCATAGGCATTGACATAAAAGGAGCACGCCTGTGGAGGGGTGCAAAAACGGCTTTTGAAGAAAAAATCAAAAACGTTGCGTTTATACGTACGCGGCTGGAATTCATCGCCCGTTTTTTTGCTCCGGGAGAAGTATCTGAAATCTGGATTACTTTTCCTGATCCGCAGCCAAAAAAAGAAAACAAACGCCTTACGTCACCTCGTTTTCTTAACGCTTACCTTACCTTTCTGGAACCGGGCTCTTTGATTCATCTGAAAACGGACAGCCGTCCTTTGCACGACTATACCTTAGAGGTAATAGCATCGCACAAGGCCCTGACTTTGCTGGAAGCAGATGCCGACATCTATCACAGCCAAAGAGTTCCCAACGATCTTGTTATAGCTGTACAAACATTTTATGAAAACCTGTTTTTAGCAGAAGGAAAACCCATCACATACCTCAAGTTTTCAATAAACACACAGCAAGATATTGCTACGTTAAAAGAATAAAAACCTGAACCAGAAAAATTCTAAGAAGCATGGCAAGGGGATACACCATAGCATAAGCCGCAGCCTGTGCCTGAGCGGGAGCAATACCATTGATAAAGTCCAGTGCAGGCGGATTGGTCGTGGCCCCTCCCAGCATACCGCATATTTTAAGGTAATTTATTTTCATCAGCCTGGCAATAACGCCCACTATCATAACGGGAATAAACGTTACGGCAGTCCCGTACAACATCCATTGCCATCCTCCGCTTAGTATAGTCTCTACAAACGTTCCACCGGAAAGCAGTCCTACGCAAGAGAGGAAGAGAAGAATACCCAAATCACGCATAAAAAAAATGACTTGGGGACTCATATGAAAACTCACCTTACCAATGCGCCCCTTATGTCCCAAAAGAATGGCCACTAACAAAGGGCC
Organism: Bacteroidales bacterium; assembly: GCA_049652385.1. GTDB lineage: Bacteria > Bacteroidota > Bacteroidia > Bacteroidales > UBA932 > DMER64. Next base: position 88,102 of record JBASDX010000009.1, read on the forward strand.
TCCGGCAAGACCTAATTTGGCAGGTGCCGGCAAACCGGGGAAAAAGATGGGAATGCCACCCACCAATACTCCTATAAATATTCCAAGAAAAAGTAAGAGAATACTAGTAGCTTCCCACGTTTCTTCCTTTGCATGGCCCACGTTGGGAGAGTCTGTGCATTTCTGTATTTCACGGTTAATGTTCACGTTAAAAAACAACCTTAGCAACACCATAGAAAGAATAACTCCCAAAACACCAAACGGATAGGTACTGGCATACGCCATGCCTGTTTGAGCAATGGCAGTCTCACTTGCGCCTTGACCGGCAAGTACTTCCTGAGCAGCCCCAAGGCTAGGTGTATTGGTTACAGCACCACACATAATCCCCGCAACGGCAACACGCGATATGCCGGTAAGGCGATAAATCAAGAGAGCTATCCCAAACCCTCCAAAAACTATGGCTACTGCCAATAGATTCAGTAGTAAACCATCTTTTTTGAACGAAGAAAAGAAACGCGGTCCCATGCTCAGGCCTATGCTGTACACAAAGAAAATGAGTCCAAAATCGCGTGCAAAATGCAACGTTTGTACATCTATAGGAGCACCAAAATGGGCAATGAGTATACCTGTAAACAACACACCCGCCGCCCCAAAGCCAATGCCTTTATATTTAATCTTCCCAAGCAAAGCTCCGGTAAAAATGGCAAGGCTTAAGTAGAGCAAAGTAGAGGAAACACTTTGCGTTGTAAAGAAGTTTTGTATGCTGTTCATTTAATAGATCATCACATACCTGAAATTGTCATTAAACACTCCCTCCACACAGAATCGGGAAGGCTCCTGATGTGTTTGCGTGCCTGTTCTGTGTGATGATCGGCAATCTTTTGTGCATACTCTTTTCCTTTGTTCACCTCAATAAAAGCCAACAAAGAAGCTACTGCCTCAGGATTATCCTTACCCAGAGCAGCTATGTTCGTACGTGCTTCCATCAGGCGGTTCTCTTCTTTCTCCTGCATAAGAGCTCCTAACAAAGGCAATGTAATCTTTGCATCTGAAAGGTCCGATTCCAGATCTGCAATATCGTCGTTGATTTGAAATGCCATCCCCATGTGGTATGCAGCTTTGTCCAATAAAGGAATAAACCGGGCCGCACGCTCTTTTTCAGGTACTGACCTGGCACCGGTCAATACAGACGCCCTGAATAAAGAGGCTGTCTTTTTTTTGCAAATGGCGTAATATTCTGAAAGAGTAATGTCTTTTTTGCAGGTTTTCTCCATTTGCATCAATTCTCCCTGGCTAAGCTCTGCTACCGTATCTGCATATACATACATCAAATGTTCACCATCATGTTTCACCAGCAATTGCAAAGCCCGGGCCAGCCAGAAGTCGCCCAAAACAATAGCGGCTCTGGGACCAAATTGCTTTTGCACACTGTTTTCACCGCGCCTTGTCTGCGCATTGTCGGCCACGTCATCGTGCAGCAAGGAAGCCGTATGAATCATTTCGGCAATAGCCGCAACGGCATAGGTGAGCGGTACAAGCGTACCGCAAACACCTGCCGCAGCTAAAGCCAGCGCCGGCCTTATTTGTTTTCCGGGTTTGTTCAGAACGTATGCATCCATGGACGACAACAAGGCATAAGGAGAGTGCAAGGCAGCTTTAAAAACTTCTTCGTACGCTTTCCTGTCTGATTCCGGCAACTGCCTTATCCGATCCATAAATGCTCTATAAATCAAAAGAGAAAGGCAACGGAGAGTTCAACCCCCTTGAAATTAGAGTCACCCAGTTTCCATTTGTCTTTATCCAGGTTAAGACTGCCGTCTTTGGCCAGTTTGCCAAAACTCCAGTTGTATTTTCCCGATACTTGTAATTTCCAGATTTCCACACCAACCCCTAGGCCAAAACCGTAGTCCAGGCGGTTTAAGTTATCCCAGGACACATTCTCCAGCATATCCCCTTTAGCAAGTGCATACCGAATATAAGGTGCCGCAAATATATAGGGACGCAAAAACAAAATATTGATACCCCATTGAACGTTCAAGGGTACATCAATGTAATCTATCCGCATACCGTAAGAGCTCTGGGTAATGCCACCCGTCATATCCGTACGCATACGACTGTACAGTACTTCCGGCTGGAAAGAAAGCCCTATGCGCGGAAATTTGAATTGTCCACCAATTCCGGCATGAAACCCCGTTTGCATTTCCCAGGATTTTTTCAACTCTCCAATCTGGATATCATCCAACTTGTTAAAGTTTAAGCCGGCCTTGATTACTAAAGTCTCCTGTCCCCACAATGCCGTACCCATGCCAAGCACGAGTAATAACGCAATCAGATGCTTTTTCATGATTATTCGTTTATTAATGAAACTAATTTTTCCTGTATGGTCTGCTTGTTGGTGGCTCCTACTATTTTATGTACCAGTTCTCCCTCTTTAAAGAAAAGCAAAGTAGGAATGCTTCTGATCATATATTTGGCAGGCACTTCCGTTGCCTGGTCCACATCGCATTTACAAACCAGAATTTTTCCTTCCATTTCCTTTGCCAGTTCTTCCACGATGGGAGAAATCTGACGACAGGGACCGCACCACGCAGCCCAAAAATCAACCAAAACAGGTACCGTTGATTGTAAAACTACCGAATTGAAGTTTTCGTCCGTTACTATTTGAGTCATATTTTATATTTTTTGTAAATGTATAAAAAATCATGTTTGTGAAACAACGGCCAATCCTCCTTCCGATGTTTCTTTATATATGGAAGGCAGATCGTGTCCTGTTCTTTTCATTACCTCTATGATGGTATCAAAACTTACCCTGTGTGTTCCGTCGGAAAGCAACGCGTACATATTGGCATCTATAGCACGGGTAGCACCAAAAGCATTTCTTTCTATACAAGGAATTTGCACCAATCCATGAATGGGATCACACGTGAGGCCCAGAAAATGTTCCATTCCAATACTTGCTGCGTATTCTGCCTGGGAAACACTCCCCCCAAAAAGCTGCACAGCGGCTGCGGCCGACATGGAACAAGCCGAGCCGATTTCTCCCTGGCACCCCACCTCGGCTCCGGAAATAGACGCGTTGTGCTTAATGAGCGTGCCGATAAGCCCGGCGGTTGCCAAAGCCCTTAATATTCGGCTTTCCGGAAAATTATAGGACGTCTGATTCAGATACAGTACAGAAGGTACCACACCGCAGCTGCCGCAGGTAGGGGCTGTAACAATTTTCGTTCCTTCTGCATTCTCTTCTGCAACGGCAAGGGCATAGGAAAAAGCAACGGCCCTACGCTGCATGGACCCTTTGTATCCCTGTGCCTTTATATAATAAGAGGCAGCCCTGCGGGCCAATTTCAACGGGCCCGGCAGCACGCCTTCGTTTTCCAGCCCCCTGCGAATGGCCGCTTTCATGGTTTGCCAGACCTCGTCCAAATAATCCCACAAATCGCTTTCTTCATACATGTTGACGTATTCCCAGAACTGCAACCCGTGCTCCTGGCAATACGCCTGAATGTCTGCCATTTTATGCAAAGGATATATTTGTTTCTGCGGTATTCGTTTTCCCGTATCGGATAAATCTCCTCCGCCTATACTAAAAGTCAGCCATTTATCCAATACCTTTCCCATGCTGTCCAACGCGCGGAATTCCATTCCGTTGGGGTGCTGAGGAAGTACTGTATCGTAATCCCAGATGATTTCCACTTGTTTGGGGGCAAAGGCGTCTTCCAGGGATTTGTCTGTATTGTGGCCTTTTCCCGTAGCCGCCAAACTGCCGTACAATGTTACCTGAAAACGAGCCGCTCCGGGGTTCCTTTCTGCAAAATCCAAAGCCGCCCAACGCGGGGCCATGGTATGGGAGCTGGAAGGACCGTTACCTATTTTAAAAATCTGTTTGATACTTTCCATACATTACAAAGATAGTTATATAAGCACTTCTTTTAAGTTTTTTTACAATTTTCAGTACCTTGTGTTGCAAGGTATAAATATTTTTATATATCTTTGTCATAAAAAACACCATGAAGAAAGTATTAAACATTGGTATTGGCAAAAGCAGCTTCACTATAGAAGAAGATGCTTACCAAAAATTAGACTTGTATCTGGAGCGGTTCAAAGGTGAAATGAACAGTAAAGATGCTGCCGAAGTCATGGAAGACGTAGAGCAGCGGATTGCCGAACTTTTCTATGAGTATACAAAAGGTAAAACAGAAGTGGTTTCCTTAGAGGTGGTGGAGCGTGTCATCCGGCAGTTGGGTTATCCATCGGACACAATGGAAGATACCCCGGCAGAAACCGACCGTAAAACTAAAAAACGCCACAACTATTCCGGTTACGACAGGTACGACGGTTTAGGAGAAAAGCCCATAAAAAGGTTGTACAGAAATCCGGACGATTCCATGATTGCCGGTGTGTGCAGCGGGTTGGCTGCTTATTTTGATGCCGATCCCGTTTTAATTCGTGTATTGGCCGTGGCTTCTTTCTTTATGGGAAGTGCAGGTTTCTGGATCTACATCATTTTATGGATAGCCGTTCCAAAGGCCAGATCGGCCTCTGAAAAACTGCAAATGCGAGGCCTTCCCGTAACGGCGGAAAACTTACGCCGCTACAGTGAATACCGTTAAGTCTTTACACATTAACAGACAAGATTATGAGTCAAAATAATATAGAAAACGTAAAATCTCAAATGAGACGGGGCGTACTGGAGTATTGCATTTTAAGCATTTTGGATAAAAGCGATGCATACGCCTCGGAATTGATAGGCAAATTGAAAGAAGCACGCATCATTGTGGTGGAAGGAACCTTGTATCCCTTGCTTACCCGTCAAAAAAACCAAGGGCTGCTTACCTACAGATGGGAAGAATCCACTCAGGGCCCTCCGCGCAAATACTATTCCCTGACAGACAAGGGAAGGATGATGTTGGCAGAAATGGATCAAGCCTGGAACGAATTGGTTGAAACTATTGATATTTTAAGAAAATGAAAAAAGTAATAAAAGTCAGTATCAACAAAACAGCCTTCACCCTATCGGAAGAGGCTTACAATATTCTTAAGGTGTATTTGGACCATTTGCGCAGGTATTACTCACACGACGAGAACGGAAATGAAATTGTGGACGGTATAGAGGAGCGTATTGCCGAACTGCTGGCAGAACGTACCCATGACGGTATTGACGTAGTGTCCAAAGAAATGGTCAATGAAATCCTGGATATCATGGGTCCGCTGGAAGTGATTGAAGAAGAAAGCGGAGTGTCCGGTAATGGTGCATACAAGGGAGAAAATTACCCTCCTGCCGCTAAAAAGTTATACAGAGACTTGGATAATAAAGTCATAGGAGGCGTTTGTGCCGGGTTGTCTGCCTACTTTCATATTGACGTTGTCATCATACGCCTGATAGCCGTTGCCTTATTGTTTTTACCTAACATCATACAGGCTGCCCACTCCATTGTAAAATGGGGAAGGTTTTCCGTAAGTTTTGGTGGGTTTTTCTTTTTTGCCTACATCATCATGTGGATTATCATACCGGCTGCTCTTACGGTAGAAGAAAAATATGCCATGCGAGGAGAGCCTCTTTCTGCAAAAGGCGTGCAACGCACACGCAGAACACACGGCACATCCCGCTCTTCCTCAGACAGAAGAACAGCGACAGCTTATAGCGCATCCCGTTCCTCACACAGCAACAGACGAAACAGCGCCCTATGGGTTCTCATGCGGACAGTTGCCGTAATAGTAGGCGTCTTCTTCATTGTTGGTAGTTCGGCTGTTTTGATAAGCCTGGTCTTTGGCTTTGCCGTTACAAAATACACCCTCCATTTTACACCGGCTGCCTTGTTGGATTTAATGGGTTTTACCGGCAACATGTTTTGGGTAAAAACGTTTGGAGTCCTTGCTCTTGTCTTACCCGCACTGGGTTTTATCTATCTGGGATCTGTCCTGATATTCAATATTCGGCGTCATAAATGGATTGGAGGCTTTCTGTTTTTCACATGGTTAATCTCCCTTATAGGTTTCATCATAACCGTCGCCGGAAAAGCCATTGCTTTCAAAGGCGGAGAAACGTTTGAGCAACAAGTACCCGTTACGTTGACAACAGATACGTTGTACATAGATCTGGAAGCCGGAGAGCATTTTCTCTTTGAACGCTACTGGCTGGAAGCCGATGCTTCTGTCTACAGAATGGGCTGGTTTGAAGGGAAGAAAACAGAGCCGGGCATGGTATACTTCCCCACGCTTACACTGGTACGGCAATCACAAACAGCCACCCCCACCATTTGGGTGAAAACCTATACGCTGGGCACGGAGGGCAAAAACATGCCTTATAAGCCGGTACCGGCGGAAGACGTTTTCCAAATCAACGGTAACGTACTATCCGTTCCTCCTGTAAAAATAACGAAAGAAACACCCTGGGATGGCCATTTCCACTCTCTAAAAATATTTGTGCCTGCTGACCATGTAGTCATAGTCAAAAAGCCCGTATACCACGAGTTTGGAAAAACGGAGTCCAGAAAAATGTCTGTAAAAGGAGTGTTTTAATCTACAGGCAGCAAAGGCAGGTCTTCTGCTCCCGTAGGGAATTGCGGAAGGCCTGTGGGTTGTTCCGTTTGCTCCAGGCGCTGCTCCAGATCGGAAGCCTTTTTCCGACGTCCGGTAGATATAAAAGTGGTTCCCAGAAGACACAGTACCAAAATGGTAATGGCCAGGGTCCAGGTGGTTTTCTCCAGGAAATCGGCTGTCTGACGCACGCCAAAAGTAGTGTTACCTGTAGCAAAATTGGCTGCCAGTCCGCCTCCCTTTGAATTCTGTACCAAAACAACAAGGGTTAACAAAATACTCGCTATAACTATGAGAATGGCGGTTACTGTATACATATCAATTGTCGGATTTTTGTTTTATTTCTTCTGCAAGGGTCGCAAAGTAAACGCTTTTTTCCGGATATAGCAAAATAAGTTTTGCATAACAGGCGATGGCTAATTTATGGTACCCCTGATCTGCATAAATCTTTGCAAGCGTTTCTGTTACAAATTCATCGTCTTCCAATAACGGAGGTGCGTCTTGTTGAGATGTATCCAGATCTTCTCCCGTTCTTTTGAGGACTTGTGTAAAGCGCGGGTTTTCACTAATAAAACGGTCAATGGGAGTACTGACATCCAGCTGGATTGTGTCCATGTGTTCTTTGCCGAAGTAATCGGCCCCCGGATAAAAAGTGCGCTCTTGCGGAAGGTCCAGAACAAATTCCCGGACCGGGGCCTCTGTGAATGCGTCCTTTTTTCCCCCTTTGGTATGACGGGTTTCCGGATTTTGTGTCGTTTCGGTTTTTTTGTTTGTCGCGTTTTGCTCTTTATTTTCCGGCTCTTGTACCGGAAGATCAAGTATGAAAAACTCTTCTTCGGCTAATTTTTCAAACTCCCTCCTGCTTTGCTCCAAAATGAAAAATAACTCCTGACGCGAATATACATACGCGGCCGTCTTTTCTGATTGAGAAAGACTGGCATCGCCACCCAGACCACAAAGGGCTTTGAAGAGCAAATAATGTCCCAAAGAAAACCAAGGATAGCGGTGTACCAGATCTTGCAGCACATACCCTCGGGGAGCCAGTTCCTGAGGGGTTGCGTTCAAAAATTCTTCATAAAAATTAGAAATATCCATGGTGTATGTATTTACCAATTGGCTACGGTTGCGTTAAAAATATCTTCCACTATTTTTTCCACTATAGCATCTACCAAACTGCTTTCCACAGCATCCAGGGAAAGGGTTGAATCGTAATCTTCATAAGCAGAAAAGCTTCTGTCAAAATTTTCTGAAGGATCCAATTTGTTTTCAAACACTATTTGCACGACTATGGTAAGGCGTGCCATGGAAGCGACTTCATCCGAAGTAACGGCAATGGGTGCCACCTTATAATCTGTTATTCTCCCCTCTACGGCATAATCGCCGTCTTCACCCAATACGTAAAGACGGGTCAGCTTGGTGTATTTATCCATCAAAGCCTCTGTAAGAGTGTTGCTCAAAGCAGGGTTGATACGTTCTGCCCTGTTTTCTATGTAACCCACACTGATGGTTTGTGCTTCCGGGTGGATAGATGTACCGGAAAAAGAATACCACCAGCAGCTTTGCATCATAAGCGGAAACACTACCCATACCAGAAGAGGATGGACAACTGCCTTCCGGAAATACAAGTTACGGTGATTGGTCGGATTATTCAATGCCATATTCCTTGATTTTACGGTAAAGGGTACGTTCTGCTATGCCCAATTCTTTGGCGGTGGATTTACGATGTCCTTTGTTTTTCTGAAGAACTTTGGTAATAAGTTCTTTTTCCAAAGAATTTAAAGATAAGTCCTGCTTCTCTTCCACCGTATCCATAGGAAGAATTTCTCCTTCTGTGATTTCATCTTCCAATACGTGATGGTCATTAACCGTTCGGGCCAGCATGGCAGAAGAAGACGCTGAAGGAATAAATTCTTTACTTTCTATCTTTTCTACCTTTTTCTTCAACACATCCATTTCTGAACGCAATTGAAAAAGGATTTTGTACAAGATGTCTCTTTCAGAAATAAAATCATCACCGGTACCTTTTGCTCCATCGTACACCACGGGTAAATGAAGGGGACTGTCTGCCGGAAGATAGCGTTGCAACGTTTCTGCGGTTACCGTTCTGTTTTGCTCCAGGACGCTCAGCTGTTCAGCCACATTTTTCAATTGCCGCACATTACCGGGCCAGCGGTAATGTTCCAGCATATTCCTTGCACTTTCTGTCAGGCGTATAACAGGCATTTTGTATTTTTCTGCAAAATCAGCAGCAAATTTTCTGAACAACAGGTGAATATCACCCGGCCGCTCCCTTAATGCCGGCACAACAATAGGAACGGTATTCAATCTGTAATAAAGATCTTCCCTGAATTTCCCCGTTTTTATGGCGTGGTGCAAATGTACGTTTGTGGCCGCAATAACACGCACATCCGTTTTCTGGACTTTGGAAGATCCCACCCTGATGAATTCGCCTGTTTCTAGCGCCCGCAACAAACGTACCTGCGTGGAAAGGGGCAATTCGGCCACTTCGTCCAAAAACAATGTTCCTTTGTCGGCTACCTCAAAATACCCTTTCCGGTCTTCATGCGCACCGGTAAAAGAGCCTTTGACATGTCCAAACAACTCTGAATCTATGGTGCCTTCCGGAATGGCACCGCAATTTATGGCAAAATAATTGCCGTGTTTTCTGATACTGTGGGTGTGTATGATTTTAGGAATAAATTCTTTGCCTACACCCGTTTCTCCCGTGACCAAAACAGACAGGTCCGTAGTGGCCACCTGCGCGGCTATATCCAGCGCCCTGTCCAACAAAGGGCTGTTTCCTATAATTTCAAATCTTTGCTTAATTGCTGTTACATCCATCTTTGCAAAGATATGATTTTTGTCTTATATTTGTCAGTTGAATATCAAACTACGTATTATGAAGAAATCTTTATTGCGCTTTTTGGGCATTGCCGCTTTTGGAGTGATGCTTATGGCTTGTAACAACCCAAAGGACATGGTAAAATATGCAGACGAAGTAAACGTTACCTGCAATCCGGAAATCCTTGAAGTAATAGCCGATAAAATTGATGTAACCTACACCCTTACTTTTCCACAAGGGTATTTCCATCCCAAAGCCATACTGGAAGTAACTCCCGTACTGGTTTACGAAGGCGGAGAAGTTGCAGCGCAACCTCTTAAGCTACAGGGAGAAAAAGTATTAGACAACTACAACGTTATAGGTGTTGATGGTGAAAGTGTCCAACACAAGATCCGGTTTGACTATGTGGAAGGCATGGCCAAATCTCACCTGGAATTACGCACGGCTGTCATCCACAAAGACAACGTCTGGCCTTTCCCTGCTGCTTATAAAATAGCAGATGGTGCGAATATCACGTACAAGTGGGTAGAGCTGAAAGGAGAGACTGCCATTATTGCAGACAACTACCAAAAAATCATTCACGAAACCGAAGAGACAAACATCATGTATGCCAAAAACTCGGCACAGGTAAGACCTCGTGAATTGACGAAAGCAGAAATCAAAGAGTTCCAGAATTTCCTCAAAAACTTGCCGAAAGACGAAAGGCGTGTTATGAAAGGAACCGATATCATTGCTTACGCATCGCCGGAAGGACCTGTTGATTTCAATGAAGAATTGTCTGAAAAACGTATGAGAAGCGCTGAAAAAGCGTTTCAATCCATTACCCGCAAAATCAATCCGGAAGGTGACGTTAACCTACAGACAATTGGAGAAGACTGGGAAGGATTCCAAGAGCTGGTTGCCAAAACAGATTTGGGTGACAAAGATCTGATCCTGCGTGTGTTGACCATGTATTCAGACCCTGTGGTACGCGAGCGTGAAATCAGGAACATGTCTGCCGTATATAAAATTCTGGAAGACAAAGTACTGCCCAAGCTGCGTCGTGCCCGTCTGATTGCCAACGTTGAGTTCACAAACTACTCCGATGAAGAGTTGATTGAAATGACAGCTAACAACATGGACGCCATGGGTAACGAAGCCCTTTTGTATGCCGCTACACTTACAAGAGATAACGATACAAAAATTGCTCTGTACAAAAAAGCAGCTGAGAAATACAACTGCAAACGCGGGTATAACAACCTGGCTGCAGCTTACCTGAACGCCGGTAAGGTAAACGAAGCCGCTACGGCACTGGCTAAGTGTGACGCTTCCAATCCTGTTGTAGCCAACAACCTGGGTGTTATTGAAATGCGTAAAGGCAATTATGCAAAAGCTGCTGAATATTTTGCCAAATCGGGATGCCAGACTGCTAAATACAACCAAGGTGCATTAGATATCCTCAACGGAAAATATGCAGAAGCTCTGGATAAATTGTACGATAAAACCCACATGAACGGAGCTTTGGCTCATTTGCTGAACGGTAACCTGGATCAGGCAGAAGCCGCTATGGAAAGCTGCAAATGCTCCGGTGGTAACTATATCAAAGCCGTTATTGCTGCACGCAAAGGACAAGATGCCAGAGTTCAGGAATTGATGGAAGAAATTAACAAAGTGCCTGCTCTTGCAGAAAAAGCGTCAAAAGATATTGAGTTTGCCAAATACCGTTAAACATATACCCATTTAACCTTACACCTTACACAAAAAGGAGACATAATTTGTTTGTCTCCTTTTTTTATATATCTTTGTATCGGCTCCCGATATAACGGGGCCCTATATAAACAAAATTATGAGTACTATAGTATTGACAGAAGCCGTCTTTTACACTTTACTGGTTTTGCATGAACCGTTACACGGCTACGGAATTATGCAGGAAACAAAGGCATTGACAAACGGCAGATTATCCTTATCTGCAGGTACGCTGTACGGGGCCATTTCAGCCATGCTGGAAAAGGGATGGATAAAAGCCCTGCCCGTAGAAGAAGACAGCCGACGCAAGGAATATGTCATCACCACTAAAGGTAAAGAAGTGGTGCAGGCAGAATGGCGGCGGCTGAAAGAGCTTGTTACAAATGGTGAAAAATTATTAAATATCTAAGACTATGGAAAAAAAATGCATTTTAAAACCCTTCTTTTTATGGAATTTTGAAAAGGAAGAAGCCTGGATAAACGACATGGCCCTGGAAGGCTGGATGTTGAATAAAATAAGGTATGTGTTTTATTATTTTGAGAAAGACACCCCCGGCACCTGGGAGTACACCCTGGAATTGCCGGAAAAAGATCCTTACGCCGGCAGTCGTGAAGGGTATCTAGACTTTCTTAAAGAATCGGGAGTAGAAATAGCGGCTCGTAGCCGGTATTGGATATACCTGCGCAGCCGACGGGGAGAGCATGTGATGGGCTCTGAAGAGCATGCTCTGCAGCAGCTGGTTCGTACCCTGAAAGCACAAAAATTTACTTATAAACTACGATTCTTATTCACCCGGCTGCTCGTTTTTTCCGGAGGTTGTCTCTTGTGCCTCACATACTGGCACTTCTATCCTGTCACTGATTTGTTGCGTGGGTTTTTCGTAGGTATCAGCCTTGCAAGTATTGTATTTATGATATGCACAACCGTTGCGGCAAAAGAAATGGACAGAAAAGTGAGAAAGGCCCTCAGAAACCTCCATGTATCCGAATAACTAGTCCAGCTTGAGGACGGCCATAAAGGCCGACTGCGGTACTTCTACGTTACCAATCTGACGCATGCGGCGTTTTCCTTTCTTCTGTTTTTCCAACAGTTTACGCTTTCTGGTGATATCACCTCCGTAACATTTGGCCGTTACGTCTTTCCTCAGGGCTTTTACCGTTTCCCGGGCAATGATTTTTGACCCGATAGCCGCCTGAATGGCAATTTCAAATTGTTGACGTGGTATCAATTCTTTCAATTTTTCACACATCCGTCTGCCAAATGTATAGGAATGTTCTCTGTGTATAAGGCTGGAAAGTGCATCTACCGGCTCTCCGTTCAACAAAATGTCCAATTTGACCAAATCTGCTTTCTCATAACCAATCAGGTGATAGTCAAAAGATGCATAGCCGCGCGATATGCTTTTGAGTTTGTCGTAAAAATCAAATACAATCTCTGAAAGCGGCATCTTGAACGTAAGCTCTACCCTGTCTGATGTCAAAAAGTGCTGGTTGATCAAAACGCCTCTTTTATCCAGGCAAAGTTTCATAATGGCTCCAAAGTATTCCGACTTGGAAATGACCTGTGCCCGTATATACGGCTCTTCTATCCTGTCTATGAGCGTTACGGCCGGTAGCCCGGAAGGATTGTGCACCTCGGTTTCTTCACCCTGTGTGGTATATACCCTATAAGATACGTTAGGAACGGTTGTGATTACATCGCAATCAAATTCACGAAACAAGCGTTCCTGAACAATCTCCATATGGAGCAATCCCAAAAACCCGCAACGGAATCCAAAACCGAGCGCCAGGGAAGATTCCGGCTCAAACGTCAGTGAGGCATCGTTCAACTGCAATTTTTCCAATGCCGCCCGCAAATCTTCATATCCGTCCGTATCTACCGGATACAATCCGGCAAAAACCATGGGTTTCACCTCTTCAAAACCGGCAATAGCCGCTTTGCAAGGACGGGCTACCGTGGTAATGGTATCGCCCACCTTAACCTCCGAAACCGTTTTAATGCCCGAAATGATATACCCCACATCTCCGGTATAAACTTCCTGACGTGGCATCATTTTGATTTTTAAGATTCCTACCTCATCGGCTTCATACACCTTGCCCGTATTGAAAAATTTGACTTTATCGCCTTGTTTTATAGAGCCGTTCATAACCCTGAAATACCCTATAATACCGCGAAATGAGTTAAACACCGAGTCAAAAATGAGGGCTTGCAGCGGAGCGTCCGGATCTCCTTCCGGTGCAGGAACACGCTCTATGATGGCCTGCAGCAGCTCGGGAACGCCTTGTCCCGTACGGGCGCTTATGTGCAATATGTCTTCTTTGCCACACCCCAGCAAATCCACAATCTGCTCTTCTACGGTGTCTATCATGGCAGACTCCATGTCAATCTTGTTCAACACGGGAATGATTTCCAGATCGTTGGAAATGGCCAGGTACAAGTTGGATATGGTCTGTGCCTGCACCCCTTGCGTGGCATCTACTACCAGCAACGCCCCTTCGCAAGAAGCTATGGCACGCGACACTTCGTAGGAAAAGTCCACATGCCCGGGTGTGTCCAGCAGGTTCAGTATGTATTTTTCTCCGCCGTATTCGTAATCCAGTTGTATGGCGTGAGACTTTATGGTAATCCCTTTCTCCTTTTCCAGCTCCATATTGTCCAAAACCCGGGCTTCCATTTCTCTTTGTTCCACCGTATGTGTAAGCTCCAACAAACGATCTGCCAACGTGCTCTTTCCGTGGTCTATATGGGCAATAATACAGAAGTTTCTGATGTTCTTCATAAGTGCCGCAAAGGTAAATATAATTTTTATCTTTGTTGGATAATCAAATTCAGACAGCATGCAGCAACAGAAAAATCCCCCTTTCACCACATTAGTCAAACAAGTGCGCCGTGATATCATACGTTTGGTAACCGCTGCCAAAAGCGGACACCCCGGCGGCTCCCTCAGCAGCGCCGATTTTATGACCTTGCTCTACACGGAATTCCTCCGTCAAACACCCGATCAATGGGACCGTACAGGTAAAAATACGGACATGTTCTTTCTTTCCATAGGGCACATCACACCTCTTTATTATAGCGTACTGGCCAGAATGGGTTACTTCCCACTGGAGGAATTAAACACCTTCCGCAAGTTGGGAACCCGACTTCAGGGACACCCTGCCGTAGAAGACGGCCTGCCCGGCATTCATGTGGCCACCGGATCGCTTGGGCAGGGATTGTCGGTTGCCTGCGGAGCCGCCCTCGGCAAACGCCTGGACAACGACCCGTATCAAGTTTATGTGCTGATGGGTGACGGAGAAAGCCAGGAAGGGCAAGTATGGGAAGCCGCCCTGTTTGCCGCACACAACAACCTGGGCAATCTGACGGCCTTTACCGATTGGAACAGGCAGCAAATTGACGGAAACGTGGATAACGTAGCCGGCCTGGGAGATTTGGCTGCCAAATGGAAGGCTTTTGGGTGGCTGGTGATGGAATGCGACGGGCACGATGCAGACGACCTGCGCCGTGCTTTCCGCCAGACCCTTAAGCCCCGCAACAAACCCATGATGGTACTCATGCATACACAAATGGGCAAAGGCGTTGACTTTATGGAAGGCACCCATACCTGGCACGGAAAAGCCCCCTCGGCCCAGCAAGAAGCCGCCGCCCTGGCGCAATTACCGGAAACATTGGGAGATTTTTAACAGACAACGATCATGGAAAACACAGGAAATAAAGATACACGTTCCGGATTTGGTGCCGGATTACTGGAATTGGGAAGCCTGAATCCCGCCGTAGTAGCCTTAACGGCCGATTTGACAGGCTCCGTAAAAATGGACGCTTTTGCTGCCGCGTATCCCCATCGTTTTTTTCAATGCGGTATTGCCGAGGCCAACATGGTGGGTACAGCCGCCGGACTGGCCATCACCGGACACATTCCCTTTGTGGGAACGTTTGCCGAGTTTGCCACCGGACGGGTGTACGACCAGCTGCGGCAGTCTGTCTGTTATTCGGGAGCCAACGTGAAAATCGCCGCCTCGCACGCCGGCATCACCCTGGGAGAAGACGGTGCCACACACCAGACGATGGAGGATATTGCCCTCACCCGGGCCCTTCCGCACATGACCGTCATCAACCCCTGCGACTTCAACCAGACGCGGCTGGCCACCCTGGCCGCCGCCGCATGGGAAGGTCCCGTCTACCTGCGGTTTGGAAGGCCTTCCGTCCCCAACTTTACGCCTGTGGACGGCCCTTTTGAAATAGGGAAAGCCTGGATGGTACATCCGGGAGAAGACATCACACTGCTGGCCACCGGCCACCTGGTCTGGGAAGCGCTGGAAGCCGTTAAAATCCTCGGCGCTCAAGGGATTCAGGCCGAGCTGATCAACATCCACACCATCAAGCCGCTGGATGCACAGGCCGTGCTGGCCTCGGCAAAGAAAACAGGCGCTGTGGTTACGGCAGAAGAGCACTTGGCGGCGGGCGGATTGGGAGAAGCCGTTGCCGGGCTGCTGGCGCAACACCATCCCGTACGCATGAGGATGGTAGCCATGGACGAGGGGTTCGGGCAAAGTGGCACGCCGGCTCAATTGATGGAGCATTACCGATTGAACGCAGCCGCTATTGTGGAAAAAGCGCTGGAGTTGAAAAAAGACAGTCAATAGACCAACGTGGACACGGACCGGAACATTCAGGAGTATTGCCAAAACGGCTCGTACAAACAAGCATTTGAAGAAATAGTGCGTGCTTACAGCCAGCGTTTGTATTGGCATATCCGTAAAATAGTTCTTGTTCACGACGACGCAGACGACGTTCTGCAAAACACCCTCATGAAAGTCTGGACCGGACTGCCTGCTTTCCGCTGGGAATCGCAGCTCTTTACCTGGCTGTACCGGATAGCCACCAACGAAGTGCTCACCTTCATCAAAAAAAACAAAGCGTACACACAAATGCCGCTGGAAGAACGGTTAGAAGCAGATGCGCCTCTGTTCAACGGAGACCAAATCCAAACGGCCTTGCAAAAAGCCATTGAACGCTTGCCGGCCAAACAGCGGCTTGTTTTCAACATGCGTTATTTTGATGAAATGCGGTACGAAGACATGTCCGCTATTTTAGGTACGTCCGTTGGCGCCCTTAAAGCCTCGTACCACCATGCGTACACAAAAGTCCAGAAAACCCTCAAAGAAATGCTGCTTTAAACCTTTGCACACCTAATCTGTCTAACGATTGAACAATGAGCCACAAAGAACTACATAACCCACACCTGAAAGAGAACCCCTTTACGGTTCCGGAGGGCTACTTTGAAGAAGTACAAGCCCGCTGGTCCCGTTTTACGGCACAGGCAGAAGAACCGGCCCTGCACACAAAGGCAGCTCAGAAGGCACTCTTTGGCTCCGCACCGGCAGAAAAGGCCAGAACCGACGCCACGCCTGCCGGCCGGGAAAAAGCTGCACTCGTAGACTCGGCAAGCAAATACAAACGGCTACGCACCTTGCTGCTGCCGCAATTGCAGCTGGCTGCCGCGTTTGCATTGCTCTTTGGTTTGGGGTATCTTTTTGTGGTTACTTTAACAAGAAACAAACTTGATACTCCCCCGGCAGATGAACTGTATGTCCTCAATGAGTTGTCTTCCTGGGGATTTGATCACCATACCCTTTACCAATGGGTACAAGAAGGGGTCCCGGAAGATAACAACGCCCGTTTCCCGATGGATCTGGATATTGAAGAACTCCTGGATTACATGGATTACCCGGGATTTGACCCTGTATATGTAGATTTGAACACCCTATATGATATAAGACATTTGCCATGAAACGTATGTTATTCGTATGCTTGCTGTGTGCAGCTTCTTTGACAACCTACGCACAAAACATTACCATAGAAACGCCGGCAATGGACATCAAAGAAAACCAGGAAGAACCGCAAAAACGCGATAAAGATAGAAGTGCTTATCAGGAAGAATTTAAGGCGCAAAAGGTAGCCTACATTACGCAGAAAGTAGGCTTTACGGCAGAGGAAGCAGGAAAATTCTGGCCCCTGTATAACGAATTGGATGCTAAAATAAAAGCCATACACACCGAACGAGGTGCCGCCAAATCTGCCATGTACCGGGCTCTGAATCCCCGCGGCTCGGAAGAGGGGCGCACCCTGGCCGGAGATCACAGGGATGCAGCCGTTTCTATTGCCCGTAAAGACAGAAAGTCCGTGATGTCCGTAGAAAATGCGCTAGATACATTCATTGCCACTTTTGAAGAAGAAAGCCGTATTCGCGCAGAATACCACCAAAAATTCCTGCAAGTGGTTACCGCAAAACAAGTAGCTGCTTTTTACTTTGCGGAAGAACAATTCAGCCACAAGGTGTTCCGGGATTTTGTCAACAAGCAGGTAGAAAAGAAATCGAAGTAAAAGAGAGTTGCGCCAGCCGCTTTCCTCGTTTTTGGAGGTTTTCAACGTTTTCCGGACGAGGTGGTAAGTAGCATTTTCCGGGTCAAGTCGTTAACACACAGGACGTCAACGTGTTGCAGTACTACGCCATTATGTGGCACTTACCACCTCGGCAGCAAAAAGCCGTTTTTCGCCTTTTTCGGGGGAGGTAGTAAGTAACCGTTTTTGCGCCGAGGCATTAACTAGCAGGCAGTCACCCATTTACAGCATTACGCCATTTGGTGGCACTTACTACCCTTTGACAGGGGAAGCGGCCGGTTGTAGCGTAAGTGGCGCACCGGATCAGATCCGGTGCGGCGTTTGTCAAGCCCAAAGGTAAAAGCCGCGTACCAGATTTCGGTACTGAGGATGGTAATCTGCTCCGTTATCATCGTACAAATACAATGTATCAACCCGGGGTGTTATTGGCTTTTTAGTCAGTTCAAGTAGCACCAAAGAGACGGCACGCGTCTGAACCTTTTGCAAATCTTGCAACCCGGAAAGTGTGTCATGATGTACTACCTGAAAATCACTTGGTGCCTTTTTGTCTGTTACCACATACGTGATACGACTTGGGTAGAGTGGAATGCTGTTTTGCAGGGCCTCTTTTAAAAAGGCAGCCTTGGCAGATGCGGGCAAGACAAGAGCCCACTTGCCGCCATCTCTCAAAATACGGGATACTCCGTTTATCAATAGTTGGTATGTCAAACCGGAGGGGTTGCTGTGGCGTGCCCTGCTGCGACGTTGGCGGGGACTTTCCAATGCCTGTTGAAAATAAGGGGGGTTGCAAATAATGGCCTGGTAGGTACCGGGGAAATTATAGGTGTTAAAATCTGCATGAATGACCGATATCCTATCTTTCCATGGAGAGGACTGTACGTTTTCCTCGGCTTCTTCTGCAGAGGGCCCGTCCACTTCAATGGCATCTATTTTGGCGTGTGGAAAACGCTGTGCCATCATCAAGGCCAGCAAGCCGCATCCCGTACCAATATCCAACACCGTTTTTAGCGTGGAATTACTGCCGAGGGGTACAGTACCCTGAGATGCGCCTGGTGTTGCTTTCTGGAGCGTATTGGGCGGAGGATGGCTGCCCGGGGATGCGCCCGAGAGTGTGTCCAGAGGCGTATTGGGCCGGAGGTGGCTGCCGGAAAAGGCCCAGGCGCCCAGCAGGACGCTATCCGTGGTGACCGGCATAGCCGAACGGTGGTGGCATAATGAAAAATATTTAAAACGGAACGGTTCCACGTCAGACAATCAGGCCGTCACGCATGGTCAGGCTGCGGTCGCTCATGGTAGCCAGCGATGCATCGTGGGATACAATCACAATCGTTTGTTTATAGGCCTTACGCAATTGGAAAAACAACCGGTGCAGTTCGTTTTTGTTATGCGTATCCAGGTTGCCGGACGGCTCGTCTGCCAGCAATACCTTAGGTCTGTTGACCAACGCCCGGGCTACGGCTACGCGTTGCTGCTCTCCTCCGCTCAATTCAGACGGTTTGTGTTCCATACGGTGCGCCAAGCCTAAAAAGTCCAGCAACTCTTTTGCCCTTTCACGGACTTTTTCTGTAGGGTCTCCTGCAATCATACCGGGTATACACACATTTTCCAGTGCCGTAAATTCAGGCAGCAAGTGGTGGAACTGAAAGACAAAACCAATATGCTTGTTCCTGAAATCAGCCAACGGATCGCTAGCCAGTTCCATAACAGGAATGCCGTCTATCCAGACTTCACCGGAATCGGGTTTTAAAAGCGTTCCCAGTATTTGTAGCAACGTGGTTTTTCCCGCACCGCTGGCTCCGGTGATACAAAGTACCTCGGCAGGTGCCACTTCCAGGGTAACTCCTTTAAGCACCTGCACACTGCCGAATGTCTTTGTAATATAATCTGCTTTTATCATACGTTGCCCGAAAGGCAATTATTCGTCTTTTTCTTCCTCCTCGTATTCTTTGAGCAAGCGTTCCTGGATATCGGCCGGCACTTGTGTATATTCAGCCAATTCCATGGTAAAGCTGGCACGTCCCGACGTAAGGGAGCTGAGCGTAGTGGAATATTTGTGTAATTCTGCCAAAGGCACTTTGGCCCTTAACACCTGGAATCCTTTCTCGCTGCTCATACCTTCTATGAGTGCGCGGCGGTTTTGCAAATCGCTCATGACATCACCCATGCAATCTGAAGGTACCATGATTTCCACCTGGTAGATGGGCTCCATGATTTTGGGGCCTGCTTTCTTGAAGGCCTCTCTAAAGGCATTACGTCCTGCCAATTTGAAAGAAATTTCGTTGGAGTCTACCGGGTGCATTTTGCCATCGTATACGTAACAGTTGATATCACGGGCGTAAGAACCGGTAAGGGGTCCTTCTTCCATTTTTTCCATAATCCCCTTAAGGATAGCCGGCATAAAGCGTCCGTCAATGGAACCTCCAACAATACAGTTGTAATATACCAACTTGCCACCCCACTCCATGGTGAGCTCTTCTTTCCCCCTTATAGATAACACCAATTCCTTGCCATCCACCTTGAAGCGGGAATTGTCAGGAGCTCCTTCTACGTACGGCTCAATGAGCATGTGTACTTCACCAAATTGTCCGGCTCCCCCTGATTGTTTTTTATGGCGGTAACTGGCGGCTGCCATTTTGGTAATGGTTTCCCGATAAGGAATTTTTGGGGTTAGCAGATCAACTTCCATTTTATGGGTGTTGTTGATATGCCATTTAAGCGTATTGATGTGGTGTTCACCCTGACCGCTCAGCAGAAGTTGCTTCAATTCTTTGGAGTATTCCACTACGATGGTGGGGTCTTCTGCCGCTGCTTTGTTCAGGATTTCCCCTAATTTTTCATCGTCTTTTTCCGATTTGGCTTTTATGGCCGTTCTGAATTTGGAAGGCGGGAATGCTATAGGTTCAAATTCCCAATCCTTGCCGGATCCGTTGAGCGTGTGGTTGGACCTGGCGTTTTTAAGCTTGACGGTGCAACCCATATCGCCGGCTACCAACTCGGTGACTTTCTCCCGTTTTTTGCCGGCTGCCACAAAAAGTCCGGGAATTCTTTCTTTACTGCCGTTATTGGCATTCACCAGGTCCATAGACTCTGTGATTTTTCCGGACATAACCCGAAAATAGGCGATGTCACCCAAGTGCTGTTCCTGACTAGTTTTATAAATGTAAAGTGAAGGTGCTCCGTTCACATCACACGGCACTTCTTCACCGGAGACCGTCTTGGCACTTGTTAATCCCGGATGTGGAGCAATGAGCGTGATAAGTTCCATCAAACGTCTGACACCGATATCTTTTTTACCCGATACAATAACCAGGGGCATGATTTCGCATTTGCGGAATCCCATGGTCAATCCTTGTACGATCTGCTCGGGCGTAAGGTTTCCTTCCTCAAAAAAAGTCTCCATCAAAGTTTCATCTGCTTCGGCAGCGCGCTCTACCAGCTCGGCATGCAGTTCTTCCGCTTTATCTGCCAACTCGGCAGGAATATCCAGCTCTTCGCGTACACCTCCCTCATCTTTAAAGCGGTACATTTTCATTTTGAGTACGTCTACATAGGCATTGAAAGCCAGCCCTGTTTCTACCGGAAACTGCAAAGGACACACTTTGCTGCCAAACGCTTCTTTCAAAGAATCCAAAGCGGCATCCCAATTGGCCTTTTCATGGTCCAACTGACTGACAGCCAGGAAAAGCGGTATATGATGTTGTTCTGCATAACGGGAAAATATCTCCGTTCCCACTTCCACGCCATGTTGGCCGTTAACCAGCATGACACCCGAATCTGCTACTCTGAAAGCCGAAATAAGACCGCCAATGAAATCGTCGGAGCCCGGTGTATCTATAAAATTGAGCTTGTGGTCTTCATACTCCGAGTAGAAAAGAGTAGGATAAATAGACCTCTGATACAATTGTTCAATTTCCGTATTGTCGCATACGGTATTTTTGGCTTCCACGGTTCCACGACGGTCAATCACTTTGCCTTCCAGCATCATGGCTTCTGCAAGTGTGGTCTTGCCCGATTTTGTGTTCCCCATCAAAACCACATTGCGAATTTGTTCTGTTTTATAAGTTTTCATTCCATTAAAAATTAGTCAGCAAAGGTAATCATTTTTCCTTTACCTTTGTACATATGTATTCTCCTTTATATCCGCACCTTATAGCCGGGAGAAAAGAGGCCGGATGTGACGAGGCCGGCCGTGGATCGCTCGCCGGTCCTGTTGTTGCGGCAGCCGTAATTTTACCGGAAAATTTTTACCACCCATTGTTACAGGACTCCAAGAAAATGAGTGAAAAACAACGCGTTGAAACAGAGAAATACATAAAAAACCACGCCTTGGCCATTGGCATAGGATTTTGCTCTGCCCGGGAAATAGACACCTGGAACATCCTCCGGGCATCCATCAAAGCCATGCATCGGGCCTTGGACAATTTGCCTTTTTTGCCTGATTTTGTGCTGGTTGACGGGAATCATTTTACCCCTTACCTGCCACCGGGAGAAGCGCCTCTGCCGGGAAATTTTATCCCGCATCAATGTTTTGTAAAAGGCGATGCCCGTTATGCGGCTATTGCCGCCGCCTCTGTTTTGGCCAAAAACTACCGGGACCGGCACATGAAAGAACTGATTCACAAATACCCGGGATACGGATGGGAAAACAATAAAGGGTATCCTACCGCAGTCCACCGCAAAGCGTTGGCCCGGCTGGGGCCGTGCGAAGAACACAGAAAATCTTTTTCAATCAAATCTGATTACCTTTGTACTTTATGAAAAATTGTACCTTATGAAAAAAATAACTTTTATTTTATGCGCATTGCTGCTCACCGGCAGCACATTGCGGGCAGATGAAGGGATGTGGCTGCTGCCGCTCCTAAACAAACTTAATGGCAAAGCCATGGCTCAGGCAGGACTCAAATTAAGTCCCGAAGATATTTATAACATTAACAAACCCAGCCTGAAAGACGCCATTGTCATATTTGGCGGAGGCTGTACCGGCGAGGTCGTTTCTGCAGAAGGACTGCTTCTTACCAACCACCATTGCGGATACGGTGCCATACAGGCACTCAGTTCCGTAGAACACAACTACCTGCAGGATGGTTTCTGGGCAAAGAATAAGGGAGAGGAAATCCCGGCTCCCGGATTACAAGTCATTTTTATGGAACGGATGACAGATGTCACTAAAGAAGTCCTGGCCGTTTTAGATACGTGTACAACGGAAGCAAGCCGATTGGCTGAAGAAGCCCGTTTGAACAAAGAATATGCAGACAGGGCCAAAGAAGAAAACGCGCACTTTATGGGACGCATGTACAGCATGTACGGCGGCAACCAGTATTACTTTGTCATCTATAAAACATACCGCGACGTACGCCTGGTAGGCACCCCGCCTTCTTCCATCGGCAAGTACGGTGCCGATACGGATAACTGGATCTGGCCGCGCCAAACGGGCGACTTTTCCATGTTCCGCATCTATGCCGGAGCCGATAACCAGCCGGCAGATTACAGTCCGGACAACAAACCCTACGTCCCCAAACGCTTCCTTTCCATAAGCCTGAAAGGCGTAAAAGAAGGTGACTTTGTGATGACCCTGGGCTACCCGGGAAGCACCACCCGTTACATGACTTCCATAGAGGTGGACCGTCAGGAGCAACTGACAAACGGCATCGGCATTGAAGTACGTACCATCCGCCAAAACGTACTGCTGGAAGACATGTTGGCCGACCCCAAAGTGCAACTGCAATACGCCAGCAAATATTCCGGAAGTACCAACGCATGGAAGAAATGGACCGGCATGAACGAGACGTTCAAAAAACTGAACGTAAAGGCCCGCAGAGCCGAAGAAGAAGCCGCATTTAAAGTCTGGGTCAACACCAACAAGAAAAGAAGTGAGAAATACGGAACGGCCCTCGCAGATATTGAGGAATCTGTAAAAGGACAGTGGGAAATGACATACGTCAGCCGCTATCTGACAGAGTCTTTACGCAACATAGAGGTGAGTGCTTTTGCCTCCAGACTATTTGCCAGAACGCCTGAAAAAGGAAAAGTCAATGCAGAAAACCTGAAGAACCAGGTAACCCGGTTCTTTGCCAACTACAACCGTCCCACAGATGTGAAGGTAGCCAAAGCCATGCTGAAGATATTTGCGGAGAGAGTTGAGAAAGAACATTATCCATCCGTTTACGCAACCATCGAAAACGAATATTCCGGCAACATAGATGCCTACGTAGAAGACTTGTTTGCCAAAACTTCTTTTGCAGAACAAGATAAGCTTATCGCGCTGATTGACCGGTTGGCGGATGAGGTCACGTATGAAGAAGCCCTTAAGGAAGTCGACTCCGACCCGGCTTTAGCCTTGGGCCGCTCCGTCAACACCAAGGCCATGGAATGCCAGCAAGCCATAATGCCCTATCAGGGTCAATACGCGCGCGGGCATCGTAACTTCATTGCGGGGATGATGGAAATGAAAAAAGACGAGGCGTTATACCCCGATGCCAATTTCTCCATGCGCCTGACGTATGGCAACGTGCTGACCTACAGACCCAGAGACGGTGTTATCTACGACTACTACACCACCCTGACCGGTGTTATGGAAAAAGAAGACCCGGACAACTGGGAATTTGTGGTACCGGAAAAACTAAAACAATTATACAAATCCAAAGATTACGGTCCTTACGCTGCTCCGGGTAAAGAAGTGGTTACGGGTTTCATTGCCAACACCGATATTACCGGTGGCAACTCCGGATCTCCCGTGCTGAACGCAGATGGCGAACTTCTTGGCCTGGCTTTTGATGGTAATTGGGAGTCCATGAGCGGCGACGTTATTTTTGAACCGGAATTGCAACGCTGCATTGCCGTCGATATCAGATATGTGCTGTTTGTCATGGACAAGTACGGAGAAGCAGGTTATCTGCTTAAAGAAATGGATATTAAAAAGTAGAACATGGGAAAAATCAACTATTCGGCTATGAAGCCGGTACAACCTACAGCTAAAAAGAAAGTACAAGAGGATGAACCACTTATTGATGGATTGACCAACGTTAAACACGTAATAGCCATTGCCAGCGGAAAAGGCGGCGTAGGAAAATCCACCGTTGCCGTCAATTTGGCAGTAGCCTTGGCACTGGAAGGCTATAAAGTGGGTTTGGCAGATGCCGATATTTACGGACCTTCCATTCCCACGCTAACAGGAACCGTGGATGAGCAGCCGGCTGTAGAACCTATAGATGAACAGGTACAAGTATTTGTCCCCATAGAAAAGTATGGTGTCAAATGGATGTCTATAGGGTATTTTGCCAAACCGGAGCAAGCCCTCATCTGGAGAGGACCCCTGGCCGGAGGTGCTTTAAAACAAATACTGCATCAAACCCGTTGGGGAACTTTGGATTTTCTGCTTATAGACCTGCCTCCGGGCACGGGAGACATCCACCTGAGTCTGATGCAGGAAATCCGCTTGAGCGGAGGCATTATAGTAACCACTCCGCAACAGATTTCTGTAGCGGACGTGGAAAAATGCCTGAACATGTTTTTCCATAAAGACCTGGAAACCCGCGTGTTGGGTCTGGTTGAAAACATGTCCTGGTTTACACCGGAAGAACTTCCGGAGAACAAGTATTACATCTTCGGGAAAGGCGGAGCAAAAGCCCTCTCGGAAAAATACAACCTGCCTGTACTGGCAGAAATTCCCCTGGTGCAAAGCGTTCGGGAACGGGGCGACGAAGGTATTCCCTCGGCCAACGACAAGCACCCGGCAGGAGCTGCTTTTAAAGAACTGGCAGCCAAAGTAATTCAATTGCTATTGTAGTTTCAGCTGTTCTCCTTTCCATTTGGTTGCTTCTATAAGCAACCAAATGGCTTTATTTGACGTCTTTGTGGTATGAAAAAATTTGTTATCCCTTTTCTTGTTTTATTTGGGCTGGTATGTCTTGCTGGTTGTGAAGACGAGCCGTTCATCAAAGCCGATCCGACCTCAGTTTCTTTTTCACAAGAAGGCGGCACGCAAACCATCAACTTGTCCACCAACAGTATTTCGTGGCAGGCAACCGTTTCCGGAAAAGGTTTTTCCGTGAGTCCGTCTTCCGGATCGGGAAACGCCACGCTACAGTTGAAAGCGTCGCCCGCCACCTCTTCTTCTGATGTCACAGGCACACTCACCGTCAAGAGCGGTACCATGCAAACCTCTGTTTCCATTACACAAAGCGCTAAAAGCACGTTTGTTGTAAAAGGTACAAATACCGTAGAACACGAAGGCGGATCATACACCTTAACTCTGGAGCACAATACATCCTATACGGTAGAAGTAGAAGCGCAAGCTAAATCCTGGATCCAGTATACAGGCACAAGAGCTATGTCCACGGCCACCCTGGAATTTCTGATAGCTTCCAACCCTGGGGCTCCTCGTTCGGGTAAAGTGGAAATACGCGACCCGGAAGGCAAGGCCCAGACACAAGCTTTTGTTTTTGAACAAAAAGAAAGCCCGCTCCGTGCAGACCTTATGAAATTATATACCTCCCTGCAAGGAGAAAATTGGAACTCCTCTAAAAAAACAAATTGGAATACAAACGAGCCGTTGGAAACATGGGGAGGCGTCACTATAGAAAAGGGTAGCATAACCGGACTGAACCTGAACGGGTTTGCATTGAAAGGAGTCCTGCCGTCTGCTTTGGGCAATTTAACAACGCTCAAAGAAATCGACCTGGGGCATAACCCCGAATTAACCGGACCGCTGCCCCGGGAAACAGGCAATCTGACATCTTTGGAAATCCTCCGGGCAAACCATACAAGCCTGGACGGCCCTCTTCCCGCCTCTATGGG
This sequence comes from Bacteroidales bacterium, assembly GCA_049652385.1. Lineage (GTDB taxonomy): Bacteria > Bacteroidota > Bacteroidia > Bacteroidales > UBA932 > DMER64. The sequence continues at coordinate 114,384 of JBASDX010000009.1, forward strand.
AAATCTCAATAAGTTGAAAGAACTGTTGTTATACAACACCTATATAGAAGGTCCCATCCCGCAAGACTGGGCAGGCATGGTGTCATTGGAACAATTTGACGCATCCGGAGCGGCATTAAAAGGACCGCTGCCCAAAAACATCTTTACCGAATGGAAGCACCTGTCTGTCTTTAAACTGAACGATAACACCGCACTGGGAGGACCCCTGCCCGTAGAGCTGGGTCAGCTGAAAACAACTGCCGACAAGCTCCGGTTGTATTTATACAATTGCAGTTTTGAAGGAGGCATTCCCGAGGCATGGGAGCAACTGCCGGACGTATGCGATGTATTATTGCTGTACGGCAACAAACTTACGGAACCGGTTCCCTTACCCATACAAAACCACGCTTCCTGGACAGCAGATAAATGGGACAGCTGGGTGAATAAAGAAACACACGCCATACGCACACAACAAAACGATGTTTTTCTGGATTTGGAAAAAGTACCCGATGCCCAGCGGGAATGTCTGATGGCTTTGTACGATAATCTTGACGGTAAAAATTGGACAAAAGGGAAATACTGGGGAACCGATACGGATATCGACCAATGGGAAGGTGTCATCATTGCAGACAGCGCCATTGTCGGATTGCATCTGAGCGGCTTTGGCCTGCGCGGCACTCTCCCTGCTTGTGTCGGCTATCTGACCTCCCTCAAAGTCATTGACCTGAGCAACAACCCCCAATTAACGGGTACGTTGCCAGCAGAACTGGAACAACTGTCCAACCTGACACTTCTGGAAGCTTCTGCCACCGGACTTACGGGTCCGCTGCCCAAAGGGCTCGGCAATTTGAAAAAACTGACCGAATTGCGTCTGGACCATACACAAATTAACGGAACCATTCCTAAAGAATGGGCCGGCATGACAGCCCTGAGCGTGCTGGGAATTTCGCACACCAATCTTTCCGGGCCTCTTCCGGATGCACTGTTTGAGGGCTGGAAAAACCTGCAGGTATTACTATTGAGCAACAATCCCAACCTGACAGGTTCTTTGCCGCAAGCCCTTGGAAACCTGACTACCTCTGCCCAAGAACTGGACATATATTTACACGAATGTAATTTCACAGGCTCTGTTCCTTCAGCCTGGGGGAACCTGCCCCGGGCAGTCCGCAGGTTGTCTGTATACGGAAACAAATTGACGGGAACCATCCCGGCGGCTCTTATTGAGCATCCCAACTGGGAAATATGGGATGCCCATGTGAACAACACACAGACACACTACCTCCGAACCCAGCAAAACGGTGTATATCTGGACCTGGAACACGTTCTGCCCACCGTTGGCGCAGTTTCCGTTACCGAATTGACGCATAATAAAATAAATGCTTCTGCCGCCATACAAAGGGAGGGAAGCCATAAGGTCACGGAACGCGGGTTCATGCTGAATGCCACAAAACGACGGGTGGGTAGCGGAATGGGCTCATTTTCAGCCACGTTTACTGATCTTTCTGAAAACACCACATATACCCTGAAGGCTTATGCCGTCAGTCAGGCAGGAACGGCTTACGGACCAGAAACGGTCGTAACCACACCCTTGTACAACCAATTGGTTTTAGCCCTGAAAGACGACAAAAACCAAGCCGTAACCTTTGCCAAGGTATATCTCAAACGTTTGCCGGACCAACCGGCCGCCACACAGATGGCAGCAACTGCCGCCCGCACTCCGTCAGCAGCGCGAACAACGATTGCCCGGACATTCCGGCCCGGGAATCTGTATCAAAACCAGGAGGAACTCCTGCAAGATGTGGCCGTCCGGCTGGCACAACAATTAAAACCTTATAGGGCCGAGATACAGCGCAATCTTGAAAGATTAAAAACAAGCAGGTATGCCGTACAACCCTCCACCCGCGGAGCCGTTGCTTTCAACGCAGGAGCGGAAGAAACGGAATACAGCCTGACCAGTTCCGTAGACGGACGCGTACAGGTAGAAAATATTGAACCCGGTTTGTACGGAGTGCGCGTGGCAGAAGCGTATGGCCTGATAGACAATTTTTACAGTCTTATTACCGTAGAAGCCGGTAGAAACAACCTGAGCCTGGACGGAATTCCCTCCTTGTCCCCCTTGTCTTCTACCCTGTCTCTGTTCAGACAGCAAGCCGGAATAAGACCTTTTGCCTCTCCCGTGGCCAACGATAACATTGTTGCCCTGGTTTCCATGGACAAATCTTATGTGAGTCAATACAAAGGAAAGGTTTTGGAAAACGTTTTATTGTGTCCTGCAGACACTACTTCTTCTATGGTTATCATAGCGGATAGCAGAGAACATCTGGAAGAAATTTATGAAGCCTTTTTAGACCTTCCCGACGTACAGGACAGCACATCCATAAAGATGGACCTGGATGGAATAATGAAATTTCTTGCTTTCATCAGAGATCTGGCTCAACGTATTGTATTTACCGGTCCCATGCAGGCAAACAAAACAAACCTGGTTTTGCAGCAAGAAAACAGCTTAAAATACATGATGCTTGAAGGGTTTAAAAATTCCGAACACTGGGAGACCATTAAGAATGCCATTAAAGACTTGTCTTATGTCATCAAGTTAACCGACAAGCAAGACCTGGTTCTGAATATGATCATGGTGCAACAAGGAAATCATCCCGTATTGATGACAGATGGCGACGGACCTCCTGTTGCGGGAGGGAATATGATTGTGCTTGGTTCAGACTACAACCTGACATTACAGGATTTGGGATACCACGGGAACTGGCATTTGGGCGTTACCGTAAAATAAGATCCAGGAACACTGCCGCTATGGCTACCGGCGCTACGTAGCGCAAAATAAAATAACTCATAGAAAACAGGGTGCCTTTTAAGGTGCCCTGATTTGTATATTCGTCGTACACCACTTCTTTTTTCAGGTACCACCCCATAAAGATAACAATAAAGAAGCCACCCAGAGGCAGCAAAATGTTGGCCGACAGGTGGTCGAAGAAGTCAAAAATGGATTTCCCAAAGATTTTTACGTGTTCCAGGACGCCTTGCGACAAAGAACTGAAAGAGGCACATACCGTAACAAAAACAGAAATGAGGGCCACGGCCGTTCTTCGTTTCATATTAAAACGCTCCGTAATGTACGCCGTTACCACCTCCATCAACGATATGACAGATGTAATGGCCGCAATAAGCAAAATGACAAAGAACAACACGGCAAACACATTACCCAGCGGAATCTGTGCAAAAATCCTGGGCAGCACAATAAATACCAGCCCGGGTCCTTCCTGCGGCGATATACCAAATGCAAACACGGCCGGCATGATGGCCAATCCGGCCAATACGGCAAATAACGTATCGGAAATGCCCGTTAAAAAAGCCAATTTATTTAAATTCTCGTCTTTTGGAATGTACGATCCGTACGTAATCAGACAACCCATGCCCAGGCTCAAGGAAAAAAACGCTTGTCCCAACGCCGCCAACACCGCTTTTGTGGTGATTTTGGAAAAATCCGGCTTGAACAAAAACTGCAGCCCGGCCGCAGAGCCTTCCAAGGTAAGCGAACGGACGACCAACACCAGCACCATCAAAAAAAGCACGGGCATCATGATACGGGAATATTTTTCTATGCCTTTCTTTATTCCGCACATGACTATAAAGGCATTCAGCCCTATAAAAAGCACGGTCCACAGAATGGGCCTGACCGGCGAAGTAACCATTTGTGTAAATTGCTGCTCCAGCGACGTCACATCCGGCTTGGAAAACACGTACATTACCGAGCGCACCAGGTAATCGAACGTCCAGCCGCCTACTACCGTATAAAACGCCAGGATGGCCAAAGCCGCTACCACACCCATCACCCCCACCAGGCTCCATGGAGTGCCGGGCGCCAGAATCTGAAAGGCTTTCACCGTATTGGCCTGCGTCCGGCGTCCTATGATGAATTCGGATACAATAATGGGCATGCAGATGATTAATACAAAAGCCAGATAAATGAGGATAAAGGCCGCACCTCCGTTCTGACCCACCAAATAAGGGAAGCGCCATAAGTTACCTAAACCTACGGCAGACCCTACCGTAGCTACCAAAACTCCAAAAAAGCCGGAAAATTCGTCGCGTTTCATATAGACAAATATACGCCGTTTCTTTTTACCTTTGTTAGAAATCACGCGTACTATGCAGAAAGAGTTTATCAAAAAAGGGCTTGCCGCAGGGGCTGCCGTGTTATTTTTTCTCATCCTCTCTTACGGGTTCCTGCCTCAACTGTTTCAGGGAAAAGTCCTGAACCAGGGCGACACGACCGCCTGGCGGGCCATGTCCAAAGAGGCGTCCGATTACAACAAGACGCACAAAGACGAAGCCCTCTGGACCAATTCCATGTTCGGAGGCATGCCTACGGTAACCATCAATAAAATCACCACGGGCAATCACATTCTCCTGTTTGACACCGTCTTAAACATTGGGAAAGCCCCGGCCTCGCACCTGTTTATTTCCCTGCTGGGAGGTTTTTTACTCTTTCTGGCACTTGGTATCAGCATACCCCTGGCTGCCGCAGGGGCCGTGGCCATCACATTCTGCTCCTACAACCTGCAAATCATCCAGGCCGGTCATGTCACCAAAATGGTAGCCCTGGCTTATACGCCGTGGGTACTGGCCTCTCTGGCATACATGTACCGAAAAAACGCCTTGTTGGGGGCACTCTTTCTGGCCATAACCGTTAGCCTGCAGGTGGCGGCCAACCATCCGCAAATTACGTACTACCTGGGATATCTCATTTTGGCCATTTTAATAGGGCTGCTGATTCAATCCATAAAAGAGCGTACCGTACCAAAATTTGCAAAAACCACGCTGCTGGTCGTAGTGGCCGGCTTGTTGGGGATGGCCACCAGCGCCGGTCATCTGTTACCCACGTACGAATACACCAAAGAGTCCATGCGCGGCGGAACGGAGCTGGCCGTTGAAGACAGCCCGCGCAAAGGTCTGGACATAGATTACGCCACCCAATGGAGCTATTCGCGCAAAGAGTCATTCAACATGCTCATTCCCAATTTTATGGGCGGCTCCTCCTCAGGTCCCTTAAGTAAAGATTCCAAAACGTACGACAAATTGAAACAAATGGGCTACAACGCCGATGCCCTTATTTCCCATATGCCCCTCTATTGGGGAGAGCAGCCTTTTACAGCCGGCCCCATGTATATGGGAGCCATCTTGTTGTTCCTTTTCCTGCTGGGACTGCTGTTGATTAAAGGACCCCTCAAATGGGCCCTGGCCGGTGTGTCGGTACTGGCCTTGCTCCTGTCCTGGGGGTACCATCTGGAATGGTTTTCCCTGTTCTTTTTCAAATACGTACCGCTGTACGACAAATTCCGGACGGTAAGCATGTTCTTGGTTGTCTGGCAGTTTACCCTGCCTCTGCTAGGCGTATATACTGTATGGAAAATATTGGAAGGGAATTTTGCCGAGGCCGCTCTCCGCAAAAAATTATACATAGCAGGCGGCATCACCGCCGGCCTCTGCCTGCTGCTGGCCTTGGTGCCTTCTCTGGCCGGCCCCTTCTCCGGACCTGCCGATGCGCAATTCCCGCAAGGATTGATTCCTGCGCTGATTGCAGACCGTAAAAACCTGCTGCGTGCAGACGCCCTGCGCTCCGCCGCACTCATCCTGGCAGCCGGACTGGTATTGCATCCCGTCTTGCGCAAACGGCTTAAACCTGCAATTACCATTGCTGCCCTGGGCTTGCTGCTGTTGATAGACTACCTGCCTGTAGGCAAGCGTTACCTGAACGATTCCCATTTTGTCAGCAGCAACCAGTACAAAAGTTTCTTTGCCGAACGTCCCGTAGACAACTACATCCTGCAAGATACCGATTTGTATTACCGCACCTTAGACCTGACCGGCAATACGTTCAGCGATGCCACTGCCGCCTATTTCCACAAATCCGTGGGAGGCTACAACGCCGCCAAACTGCAACGCTACCAGGAAATCATTGACCACCACCTGCTCCCGGAAATCCAATCCTTTGCCACACAACTCAACCAATGCCGGACCCTGGAAGAAGCCGCGGAGATTTTTGCCTGCCACGATGACCACTGCTACACTCCCGTACTCAATTTGCTGAATACCAAATACACCATTCTGGCGGCCGAGGCCCTGCCTGTTACCAACCCCTATGCCTTGGGCAACGCCTGGGTGGTGGAGCGCATCCTGCCGGTAGACAGCCCGCTGGAAGAGCTGGAAGCGCTTGCTCACACAGACCTGCGCACCACCGCCGTGATGCAACGGCCCCCCGCAGCATGGCTTGACGCCGCACCGGCAGCTGCCGCCTCGGCCATACCGGCTGACACTCCCGCCGCTGCCCCCGACAACGCACCCCCTGCCGGGCAACTTCACAACACGGCCTCGGCCATACAACTGACAGCCTACAGTCCCAATGCGCTGGAGTACCACGCCGTGATGGAAACCGACGGCGTTGTCGTCTTCTCGGAAATTTTCTATCCCAAAGGTTGGAAAGCGTACATAGACGAAGAAGAAGTGCCTATCCTGCGCTCCAATTACATCACCCGCACGTTGCTGGTGCCGGCCGGGCAGCACCACATCCGCTTTACGTATAAACCGGCTTGCTATACTACGGGCGTACTCGTTTCGCGCATCAGCTCGCTGGGCTTGCTGGCAGCGTTGTTGGCAGCTATAGTGTTGGGTGTTATTCGCCTGCGACTCTCCTCCGGTACGTTACAAAAGAAAAAGGATACGGAAAAGTAGCCCCGTGCTTGTGGTCCGTACGGGCTGTTTCCTGCCAGATGTCCGGATGAATAGCCGGGAAAAAGACATCGGCTCCGCCTTCCGGCAACGGCGCCTGCACATGAGTGATGTGCAACTGGTCGGCTAAATCTATCGTTTGCCTGTAAATCTGCTCGCCGCCTATGACATAAACGGTCGGTAAGGCCCCTGTGGGCAATTGCTCCAGCATAGGTTGCAATATGGGATCTTTATCACGAATGTATTGCGCCGCCCGCTCCAGTCCTTGTTCCAACGTCATACCGCTGCGCGAGAGCATGATATTGATACGTCCGGGGAGCGGCTTTTTCAACGACTCATACGTATTGCGTCCCATCAACAGCACGCTGCCCATAGTCATGGCTTTGAAATGGCGGAGGTCTTCCGATATGTGCCACAGCAATTGGTTATCCCGGCCCAATTCGTTGTTGGGACCCAAAGCGGCTATAAGCGCTAATGTGTATGGTTTTTCTGAGTGCATCATGTCTTTTTCCTCACTTGCTTCCGGCATTTTTCTTTGGGGTCTGTACCTGTTGTGTGCCGGGTTTTTCTTGCGCAAACCACCGATTACACCGCCACCGGTGCCTTAATGGCCGGGTGCGGATCGTATCCGGTCAATTCAAAATCTTCGTATTCAAACGCAAACAAATCCTTGCGCCCGGGGTTCAGCCGCATCACCGGCAAAGCCCGCGGTGTACGCGAGAGCTGCAACAGGACTTGCTCCCTGTGGTTGTTGTATATATGCACGTCACCGAACGTATGCACGTACGTACCCGGGGTGTAGCCGCACACTTGCGCCACCATAAGCGTCAGCAGCGCGTACGAGGCAATATTGAACGGAACGCCCAGGAATAAATCGGCACTGCGTTGGTACAATTGGCACGAGAGTGCCCCGTCCGCCACGTAAAACTGGAACAGCGTATGGCACGGAGGCAAAGCCATCTGCTCAATATCTCCCACATTCCACGCACTCACTATATGACGCCGCCCGTCGGGATTCGTTTTCAACCCTTCCACCAACCGGGTCATCTGATCGATGGCCTGCCCATCGGCCGTTTGCCAGGAGCGCCATTGTTTGCCGTATACAGGCCCCAGGTCTCCGTGCGCATCGGCCCACTCGTCCCAGATGGTCACACCGTGGTCGTTCAAATACCCAATGTTGGTGTTGCCTTGCAAAAACCACAACAGTTCGTAAATGATGGACTTCAGGTGTACCTTCTTGGTAGTCAGCAAGGGAAAGCCTTCCTGCAACGGAAAATGCAGCTGCCGTCCAAACACCGAACGCGTACCCACGCCCGTTCTGTCGGTTTTGTCCGTACCGTTTTCCAGGATATCCTGCAGCAAGTTCAAATAGTTTTTCATGGCACACAAAGGTAGCTTTTTTCTCCTTACCTTTGTAGTATAAACTTTCAGCCATGTACAGAACACATACTTGCGGAGCTTTGAACCTGTCCCAAGTAGGGCAACGGGTGCAACTGGCCGGATGGGTCCAACGCATCCGGGAATTGGGAGGCATGACCTTCATCGACCTGCGGGACCGCTACGGCATTACCCAACTGGTCATCAATGAAGACACTCCGGCCGGGGTAAAAAGAATTGCCGAGGCGCTGGGGCGCGAATTTGTCCTCTCTGTCCACGGAGTGGTAGTGGAACGGAGCAACAAAAACCCCAAGCTCCCCACCGGAGATATTGAAATAGCCCTCTCGGCCATCGACATTCTGAACCCTTCCGAGATTCCGCCTTTTACGCTGGAAGAAGAATCGGACGGAGGCGAAGAGCTGCGCGCCCGGTACCGCTACCTGGATTTACGCCGCGGACCGCTCCAACGGGCCATGGCCCTTCGTCATGCCATGACGCAAGAAACGCGCAATTATCTGAGCCAATGCGGATTTTTGGAAATAGAAACGCCTTTTCTCATCAAATCCACCCCGGAAGGCGCCCGCGATTTTGTGGTACCTTCCCGCATGAACCCGGGGCAATTCTACGCCTTGCCGCAAAGCCCGCAAACGTTCAAACAGCTGCTGATGGTAGGCGGCTTTGATAAATACTTCCAGATTGTCCGCTGCTTCAGGGACGAAGATTTGCGTGCCGACCGCCAGCCGGAATTTACCCAGATTGACTGCGAAATGTCTTTCGTAAATCAGGAAGCCGTTCTCCTGCAATTTGAAGGACTGGCCTGCCACCTGTTCAAAACCGTACTGGGTAAAGACATCTCCACCCCCTTCCCGCGTATGACGTACCAGGCGGCCATGGATCAATACGGCTCTGATAAACCCGATATCCGTTTTGACATGCGCCTGCACGAGATTACCCACCTGGCCCGCGGAACGGAATTTGCTCTGTTGAGCACGGCCGAATACGTTGGCGGCATCTGCGTAAAAGGAGCAGCCGGCTACACCCGCAAACAACTGGACCAGTTGACCGACTGGGTCAAGCAACCCACCGTAGGCGCCCAATTGCTCGTATACGTGCGCTCTGTTGTGGACGAAACGGGAACTTTGACGTACAAGTCGTCCGTAGATAAATTCTTTGACCAGCAAGCCCTTAGCGCCTGGGGTCGTGTCATGGGTGCCGAGGACGGCGACCTGCTGCTTATCACCGCCGGGCCACGCGAAGCCACCCAACACGTATTGGGAACCCTGCGTCTGGAAATGGGCAATCGCCTGGGATTACGTAAAGAAGGCGTTTTTGCCCCGTTGTGGGTATACGACTTCCCCTTGTTGGAATGGGACGAGGAAACACAACGTTTTTACGCCAAACACCACCCCTTCACGGCCCCCAAACCGGAAGACGGAGACGCCTTTTTCAGCAACGACCGCGAGCGTCTGGCACAAGTGCACGCCAACGCCTACGATTTCGTCATCAACGGCACCGAGGTGGGCGGCGGATCCATCCGTATCCACGACGCCCGCGTACAGGAACAAATGTTCCATGTATTAGGCATGACGCAAGAAGAAATAACTTCCAAATTCTCTTTCATCATAGAAGCCTTTCGCTACGGAGCCCCTCCGCACGGCGGCATCGCCTTTGGTCTGGACCGTTGGTGTGCCCTATTCAGCGGACGGGACAGCATCCGCGACTGCATAGCCTTCCCCAAAAACAATTCCGGAAGAGACATCATGCTGGACGCCCCCTCCACCATCGACCCCGCCCAGAAAAAAGAACTGGGCCTGTAGCGTATTGCTCGCACCCCCGGCCGTGCAGGCGACCGGTCTACAGCCCTCACGCACCCTGCCTGCGCACTTCCAGCCTCAAGATGGTGCGCAGCTATTTTGTGTGCTATTCACAAACAACACATTTTCAACACATTCCAAAACGCCTGTCGTTTTCTTGCGCACCATCTTGATTCTGGGCTGCGCAATTGTTGCAGAGCCGTCAGTGCCCCTTAATACGAGGTGGTAAGTGCCACAAAATTGCATAACGCTGTAAACGAGTGATTTTTTGCGTGTTAACACATCTATTGCAAAATCGCTACTTACCACCTCGCCCGGAAACATCTGCTTACCACATCGTCCAGAAAACGGGATGGACTGTAGCGGCAAAGGAAAACATTGGCTCCCGAAAAGGGAGGGGACCCGCCGCAGGTGGGGAGGATTTTCCGTGCCGCTACTGCCGATCCGCCTTACACGCAACCGCAAGCCGGGCTTCTTGTTCCCAGGTAGTGAGTAGTGTAAAAACAACAAACGTCGCAACATTGTGTATATCTGCGCGTTAGCGCACCTTCTTCAAAAAGGTCACTCACTACCTCTCCGAGAAAGTACTTCGTCTATACCCGTTTTCAATTGTTGTAACCCCAACACCTCTATATCTTTTTTCATAGACCAGCTATTTTGTACCGGAGTTACGACAAATGTCTTTTTGGGCGCTATGTCTTCTATTGCAAAGTAGTTACCTTTAGATAAGGAAGGGGAATAAGATGCTTTACACTCAATGGCAAGTATAATCCCTTCAATTTTCATCACAAAATCTATCTCCGCCCCATTTGATGTTCTGTAATAAAAAAAATCTGCATTTGAGTAAAGCCCTTTGAGATTCATCAACACTATTTGCTCCCAAAAAGAACCAAACGCAGGGTGTCCGGGCATTTCGGCAAAACTGCGCAGTCCCAGCAAAGCAGCTGTTATGCCTGAATCGGCTATATATACTTTGGGTGCTTTTACCAATCTCTTTCCCAAATTTGAAACATAGGGAGGTACCACCTCTACCATATAAGTATCTGCTAACAAGTCAATATAATTCCTTACAGTAGAAACAGACACGCCTAAAGATGAAGCCAGTTTTGTAAAATTTACACACTCTCCGTTTACATGAGCCAGCATTTGCCATAACCTCCGCATGATGGTGGGGGTAAATCTCGTCCAGTACATTAAATCCCTCTCTAAAAAGGTAGTAATAAAGTTTTCCCGCCATTCAAAGGATATCTCTTTTGTTTTTGCAAGCAGGCTGCGAGGAAAAGCTCCGGCTGAAAAATAATCCTCTACTGTACAATCATTACTTACTTCCTCCCATAAAAAGGGAGTCAATCTTTTGTAAGAAATTCTCCCGGCAAGAGACTCTGAGCTTTGTTTCAACAAATCGCGTGATGCCGATCCCAAAATAAGAAAACAGCCCGGCCTTTCCCATTCATCTACCAAAACTCTTATCAAAGGAAAAAGTTCCGGATACCGCTGCACTTCGTCAATACATATCAATTTCTCTTTTTGTGTAGATAAAAACCATTCCGCGTCGTCTAGTTTGCTCAAATCAGAAGGACGTTCCAAGTCTAAATATACACTATTGGGATATTGTGTAAGCAAATGCCTGACTAATGTAGATTTACCACATTGCCGGGGCCCCGTCACAGCAGTAACGGGAAAATGATCAATGGACTTCAATAAAGCCGGTTGGATATACCTATGAACATACATGTTATTAATAAAAAAATGGTTTCTTCCATGCAAATATAAGATTTTATTTTAAAATTGCATGGATGGCAGCCTTTGCATGCAACGCATAAAATGGCTAATCTATTGGCTCTTTGTTACATACAAAAAAACGTGCCCGGGGGCACGTTTTTCGTAAGTGACTATGATACACCAAGTTGATTACTTCATGCGACGCATGAAAATCTCATACATAGCGTTGATTACGTCTGTCTGTACGGCCATAAACCCGTTGTCCCGGCGCGGCAGCGTGGTGTCAAAGCCGTTGCACAAGACAATAAATCCGAATTTCTTTTCTTTCTGGAAGAACATGGCCGAGTACAACCCGTAGGCGCTTCCCGTGTGGCCCGTCATCACGTATCCGTCAATCAACCGGTCCGTTTTTTCCAGGGCAAATCCGTAACCAAGCGCCGGCGACTCCGGCTTCTCGGCAATACCTGCCGGTTCCTCGGCGGCTTCCTCGTCCGCCTCCTCGGCAATACCTTCTTGTGCCTCGGCAACCTGCATAGCTGCAGGATCTGCGCTGCGCCTGTCACCCAGGCTCTGCGGGGTTTGCATCAAGGCTACGCTTTCCGGTGTCAGGATCTCTACCCCGTTCCAGGTACCGTCGTTCATTTGTACCAGGGCGTGTTTGGCCAAATCGGGTGCACTGATTTTCATGCCGCCTGTGGGAGAGAAAATAGGTGTGGAATATCCCATTTTGTACTTTTCAATCTCCTGAGTCCTGGGATTGTACGCCTGCGGTGACGGTACAAATTCTCCTTCTTCGTATTCATAAATAACGGCAAATTGTTCTGCATCCAAATCGTTCACGTTGAAGGAGGCCGTCAATCCCAGCGGGTCCAGGATGTTGTTTTTGATATACAGGTCAAACCTTTCTCCGGAATGAATTTCCACCAACGTGCCCAACATGTTGAACCCCAAATTGCAATATTCATATTCTGCACCGGGAGCATAATCGTTAAAAGAACCGGACACGTCTTTCTTTACAGCAGGATTGATGACATCCAGGGAAAAGTATCCACCCTTGTCGCTCAGACTGGACGTGTGGGAGAGCAACATCCGGTACGTTATGGGAATATCGGGGAAGGCGGGATTCCTGACCGGAAAGCCCAATGCACAACTTATGTCGTCATCCAGATTAAAGCATTCGGCTTCGTGCAATTGCATAATGGCCGTGGCCGTAAAGCTTTTGGAAATAGAAGCTATGCGCATCAGATCCGATACCTGAAGCGGCTCTTCCGTCTCCAGATTTTTATACCCGGTAGCTCCCGTGTAGATTATTTGGTTGTTTTTTATAACGGCTACTGACAGCCCCACAGCGTTGAGTTCTGTTCTTAGTTCTTCCAAACGAGCATCTGCTTTCCGTGCTTTTATGCCTGTACATGAAACAAGCAATAAAGCCGCAAACGTGTAAATAATAATTCTTTTCATAGGATGTTTTATTAGATTTGTGTAAAGGTATAAAAATACTATCATTGCTACATGCCTATACAGCCTAAAAAAGCCCTGGGGCAACACTTTTTGCACAATTCGTCCATTGCCGCGCGTATAGTGGAGGCGTTGGAGGAGGAATTGCCGAGGCTGCAGCCGGACACACAGTCAGGTACACCGGCCCTGCCGAAGGCTGTCACCAATAGGCCTTGGCCTGTTTTGGAAGTGGGGCCGGGTACGGGGGTTCTTACGGATTTGTTGCTGCAAAATCCGGCTATCGATTATTACGGCGTGGAACTGGACCGACGGGCGGCGGATTACCTGCACAAAGCGTATCCGCAACTGAAAAGCCGGCTGGTATGCGACGATTTTCTGACACTGCCGGCCGATGCGTTTCCCGGACGCTTTGCCCTTATCGGCAATTTCCCTTACAACATCTCGTCGCAAATCTTCTTCAAGGTGCTGGAGTTGAAAGACCGAATTCCGCTGATAGTAGGTATGTTGCAAAAAGAAGTGGCCGAGCGGTTCTGTTCCCCTCCCGGCAGCCGAGCGTACGGTATCCTGAGCGTGTTGCTGCAAACGTGGTATCGTGCCGAGTATCTGTTCTCCGTGGCACCCGGAGCTTTCACCCCTCCGCCTAAAGTGCAATCGGGCGTTATCCGCCTGATCAGAAACGACCGCACTACCCTGGACTGTCCGGAAGACCTCTACCTAAAGGTTATCAAAACAGCCTTCAATCAAAGACGCAAAATGCTGGGCAACAGCCTAAAACCCCTTTTAGTCTCCCAACTTCCGGCCGCTTCCGGCCACCCGGATGCTTCTCTGCAAAACAACACGTGTAGAAGCGGTTCTAACCTGCAATCCTCTGTCATTTACGGCCTTCACCGCCGCCCAGAACAGTTGAGCGTGGAAGATTTCATAGCACTTACCAAACAGATAGCCGCCCTGTAGCCTCCACATCCCACCCTCAAGATGGTGCGCAGCGGCTTTAGTCTCTTATACAACGAACGGGTGCAGCCTCTGCTTGTTGCATACTAATTTCAGAAATCTCAAGGCTAGACGATTTGTGAATGAGTATAATTTGGTAGTTCCCTGCAGAATTGGACGTGGAAGACCACCAGCGAACTTCTTCCCCAAAGCTTGCAAGGATAAGATTATCCTTATTAAGCCAAAGACGCGCTGTCATACGTCCGTTAAAACCGCTCGAATTTGTTGCGTTAGCAACAGGATTAGTCCAAAAATCCTCATCTTTCAGCATCAGTTTAAAACCGGCTGAAAATTTACCTCCCAGGGGAGTTACCAAGCCGTCCCAGTCGGTTATGGAAGGTAAGCGCCACCCTTCAGGGCACGCAGTTTGGGCTGCCATGTGATTGTAATACACCCCTAGTTCCTCGTACGCAACTATGTCATTTTTCAGCTTGTTTGATGTAAATATACTTGATTTGGCGGCCGCTAAATCATTGACATCACCCTCATAACCTAAAATATAATACGCAGGACCGGTTTTATTTACTTCTTTATCCACCTGCGGCAAATATTTTAAGTTTTCAGCCATCCATTCCTGGTCGCCTATGGTGACGGTTTGGTACTCCCTGTTGTCACGTTCATCGGTAAACGAGCCGCTGCCACTATCATTTGAGGCCAAAGTGGTAAACCACTTTTCTTCTCCGTAGGAAGTACCTTCGCTATTGGAAGCAAAAGCCCGTACGAAATAAGTAGTCTCGGGAGCCAGACCGTTGAGGTCTCCTGTAAATTGCCCCGGGCCTTCTCCGGCATCTACCACATTGTCATCTTTGGTGGGATTTTCGGCAAGACTCCAACAAATACCACGTTCCGTTACGTCTGCTCCTCCTGTTTCTGTTACATCTCCCTCAACAGTGGCAGAAATACCTGTGATATCCGTTATCTCACCGGTAACCACTGTAGGTTTTGTCACCGGTTTTTCTTGCGGTTTGCAAGCTGCCAGAAGGCTTCCTGCCAATAAAAGAATCACTAATTTTCTCATTTGCGTCTTTTCTAAAAGATTACTAAAAGCCGCAAAGATAAATTATTTTTACAAATCTCGCTTAATCCTTCACGCAGCGGACGGAAAAACCAGAAGCGTATGATTGGTGCATACGAAATACGGTGCTTTTATTGTATGACAACATCCGGGTCCATGTATCCCATCCATCATAAGCCGTAGCACTCCAGAAACCGGCGTAATTGAAAAGACCATAGAAACCAGTGGAACCAGTGCCCATGTAGCCAGCCGGAAGTGCCGTGAAACCGCTTGCGTTTGTCCCCTCATGTATTGGATCTGGAGTCCAGTGACCCCCTGCTTCCGGTTCTTTCAATTTTTTGCCCTCATCTACACCCCTTTCCCAAATATCCTCTTTTTCTAATTCTACAGTTAGCATTCCCAAATGTGTTTCCAGTTGCTGCCATTCAGTTTCGCTGGGCAAATGCCATCCGGGAGGACAGACGCCCTGCACGCCGCTTGGATTGTCATTGCTGCTTGTTGCGCCGGCCATAGCTGCAGGCCAGTTGTACAAAACACCGTATGTATTGTAAATATACACGTCGTAATCTTTAAAGTCTTTTGCCTCAGCAACATCTGTGTTAATATAACAATTTACGTAATAGAGGGGTTCCCATGTGCTGAGTGTGGCACTACTTACAACAGAGGGCAAAAATTTCAGGTTCTCTTTCATCCAGATTTGTTCGCCTATTTGAACTGTGTTGTAGAGGTTCCCGTCACGGAAATCGGCCAGTTTGCCAGCTTCCACCGTCATGGTTGCTTCTTCCTGCCCTTCCGGTACAAACTGCAGCGAGGTGCCATCGTATGTGGCAAACAGGTAATACACTTTACCCACTGTAGCCGTCCGTGCAGCTTTGGAGTTGGTAGAAGTTAGGTCCGGTCCGCTGCTTATCACTTCCAAGGTAAGAGCAGGCCATTCAGCATTTTTTTCCATGGGAATCCACCCCCAGAACTCCAGAATGCCGCCGGGAACAATGTTGGAAGAGGATACAGGCAGGAATGTCAAAGTAGTGGTTTTAGCCCCTACAAACTGCTTGTCTACAAGATTGTAAGTGTTCCCAAACTCAAAAGCAGGCATTGGTGTTGAAGATACCAAACGTGCATGAGTAACTTTGTTCAGCGGAGAGGCTCCTGTGTTTTTCAGTTTGATGTTAAAAAGAGAGCCTATGTGTTGAAGGGAAATATCCAATCCGCCTGCCAATTCTTCCTGTGTGATTCCTTTCCTTTCAAAAGCCAGCATAAAAGCCTTGTTTTCTGCCAGCTTTTGCAGCCAGCTTGTGGCAGCCTTTTCAGGTAGCGGCATTATAGCTAAACGTTTATCTTCGTCGAAAATGCCTCGTCCTCCATATACACCGTATAAATCAAAAGTACCTTCCGGAAAAGCATCTGACAGTGTATAAGTTTTTATTGTGCCATCAGGGTTCAAAGCTGTTACTGTATAATCAAGAGTGGTTTTTTCACTTTCACTATCTACTGTCAACAAGTTTATCACATCTCCTACCTGCCAATTCAGTTTGATATCCAGTCCATCCTGCTTTAAATCAACTTTCGTTGTCGTTGGTGGAGTCATTTCGGGCAAATGAAAGTGAATCCCTGAGTCGCGAAGACTTTCCGGAGCGTCAAACGTACAGCTCGCAAACAATAATGCGGCTGCAAAAAGGGCTGTTACTCTAAGTAATGCATTTGTTTTCATAACACCAGATTTTTACCAATATTCATACTCAAAATCACCAAGTCCTTTATCAATGCTACCACCATCCAACACGTTGTGTTTCACGATGATGTACAACACCTCCACCGTAGGAGAAACGTAGGCCGCATCCCGCTGACCTTCCGTTAGCGCATGGGTATTTTCCATATATGCCTTAATTTTTCGTACTAAAGGTAATACATTTTTCAATCCGTGATACTCATGTTGTAACACGTTGACCTTTAGATAATCAGATGACTATGGCGCACCGGATCAGATCCGGTGCGTCGGTGCGCAATAGTCCCGTTACTGACGGTTCATGGCTTCTACGGGGTCCATGCGAGCGGCCTGGAGTGAGGGTATGAAGCCGGCCACGAGGCCTACGGCTGCAGATACCAATACGCCGCGCAGGATGTTGCCTGCAGACATGGTTAACTGAAAATCGTAATAGTTGGTGACAAAAACAGTCAATCCCCAGACAATGAGAATGCCGATGATACCGCCAACCAATGACAACAAGGCGGCTTCAAACAGAAACTGCGCCAACACAAAGAGGCTTTTGGCCCCCATGGCTTTTTGAATACCGATGATATGGGTGCGCTCCTTGACAGATACGAACATGATATTGGCCACCCCAAAAGCTCCTATAAGGATGGAAAAACCTCCGATAACCCAGCCGGCAATGGCAATCACCCCAAATAACTGCGCCAGGGCATCGTCCAGAAAAGACATTTTATTGAGGGCAAAATTGTCCTTTTGTACCGGTTTCAGACGACGAACGGCACGCAGGTTATTACGCAGTTGTTCCGTGAATTCTTCCTCATCTGCCTGCGGATGTTTGTGCGCTACTATGGTAGGAGAAATACGCCGTAAATCTACAAAATTGCGAATGAAAGGAAGGGGCACGATTACGGCATCGTCATAGACAACCGGATCGAACATAGATTCGCCTTTCTTTTTAATCAGCCCTATGACACGCACCGTATAGCCTCCGATTTTCACGTTATTTCCTATCGGCGAAATGCCATCCGGAAAAAGCTCCTCGGCTACATTGCGTCCGACTACGGCCAACGGAATGTTTTCTCCGGTTTCTGCGGCTGTGAAATATCGGCCTTCATCTACTTCAAAAAAGGAAATCCTGTTCCAATAATACGTCACGCCATATACCGTGGTATTTCTTACCGTATTTCTTCCATACCTGATATGAGCGCGCGTAGTGGCCGACAGGGCTATTTGGTCGGCATGTGTTACTTGTTTCTGCAGAAACAGAAATTCTTCGTACGTATTGTTGGGACGCTGCCGGTATTCCCACCATTTGATGGGCTCTCCGGAAGTGAAGGCATCCCAGGATATTTTATCTATATACACCACGTCCGTACCTAAAGAAGAAAAGATGTTTTTCACATTCTTTTCCAGGCCTTCAATGGCTGTAAAAACGGCGACTATGGAAAATATACCAATGGTTACGCCCAATAAGGAAAGAAAAGCCCTGAACTTGTCTCCTTTGACGGAATCGTAAGCAAACGCAAAGCTTTCTCCCAGAAGCTTGAAAAAGATGTTTGCATTTTTTATGAATTTTTTCATTCTTTTTGCCCTATTTTTCTTTTCATTTCCCTTAAGGCGTCGAAAGCCTCCAAAGGCGTTATATTGTTTACATCTATGGATTCTATATCTCTTTTAAGCGCTTGCAGCAATGGGTCTTCCAATTGAAAGAACGACAATTGCTTGGGCCGTTCTATGGATGGCGGACGTTCTTTTTCTCTCTCCAGGTCCTTTAGGACATCTTGTGCCGTAAGGATTACGCGACGAGGCATCCCGGCCATTCCGGCCACGTGTATGCCAAAACTGTGCTGGATACCGCCCGTGATCATTTTGTGGAGGAACAACACCTTCTGCCCGCGTTCTTTGACAGCAATATGGAAGTTTTTTATGCGGGAGTATTGTTCCGCCATCTGGTTCAACTCGTGGTAATGCGTGGCAAAGAGCGTCTTGGCACGCGATCCGGGTTTTTCGTGCAAATATTCCACTATGGCCCAGGCAATGGAAATGCCGTCGTATGTGCTCGTGCCTCGGCCTATTTCATCGAACAATACCAGCGATTTATCGGTTACGTTGTTCAAAATGGCGGCCGATTCCAACATCTCGACCATAAAGGTAGATTCCCGCCGGGCCATATCGTCTCCGGCTCCTGCCCGTGTAAACAATTTATCCACCATACCCAGGGAGGCCTCCTGTGCCGGTACGTAAGAGCCCATCTGAGCCAGCAAAACCGTCAATCCCGTCTGCCGCAGCAACGCCGATTTACCGGCCATATTGGGACCTGTCAGCACGATGATTTGCTGTGTGCTGTTATCCAGGTACACGCTGTTGGGCACGTACGATTCTCCCGGAGGCATCAGTGTTTCCAAAACGGGATGCCTTCCCTGACGTATATCCAGCACATCCGACTCATCCATTTGCGGACGGACGTATTTGTTGCTCACGGCCAATGCGGCAAAACCCAGCAGGCAATCTATCTGTGCCAGCATCCGGGCGTTTTCCTGAATGGATCGTACGTACGTGTGTATGTAAGCTACCAGTTTGCCAAAGATTTCCTGTTCCAGCTGAGCTATGCGTTCTTCTGCTCCCAATATCTTTTCTTCATAAACCTTCAACTCCTCCGTTATGTACCTTTCTGCGCTTACCAAGGTTTGTTTTCTGATCCACTCAGGCGGCACTTTGTCTTTATGCGTATTGCGTACTTCTATGTAATAACCGAATACGTTGTTGAAACCAATTTTCAGAGAAGTAATGCCCGTTTCCAACGCTGTCCGCTGCTGCAGCTCCTGCAGGTACTCCTTGTTGTGCGCCACCATATACCGCAGTTCATCCAGCTGTGGATCAAAACCATCTGCCACCACCTGTCCTTTGCCCATCTGAGCCGGAGGTGCTTCCACCAGCGTTTTATGCAAGGTGTCCACCAGCTCCGGACAGGGGTCCAGTACTGCCACCTGCGGAAGTACGGTTTTATTTGCCGAGGCGGGAGTTTCTTCAGCTGCCACACGCAGCCGGTTATTGGAGAGTCCTTGCCCGGCGAAAGCTTGCGCCTGTATTACGAGCATCTGCTCCAGCAGCTGCCTGGCTTGAGCCGTTTGCTCCAGGGCATAGCCCAGCAGAGCCGCTTCCCGTGGGTTGATCCGTCCGGCGGCGGCACGCGATACCAACCGTTCCATATCGCCAACCCGGGCCAGTATCTTTTGCAGTTTCTGAGCTTGTTTGTAGTGCTCCACAAATAAAGCCACACCGTCGTGGCGCTGTTCAATAGCGGCCTTATTCCTCAGGGGCATTACCATCCACTGGCGCAACAGACGGGCTCCCATGGGGGTTTGGGTCTTGTCTATCACCTCTATCAAACTGGCTCCTTTCAACGGATTTTCCGGCCGCGGGAAGAGTTCCAGGTTGCGTACCGTATATTTGTCCAACCACAGGTAATCCTGACCATCAATGCGCTGCAGGGTACACAGGTGGTCGTATTGTGCATACTTGTTGGACTCCAGGTAAAAGAGCATGGCACCCACGGCTTGTACGGCCAGGGGCAAACCTTCCACTCCAAAACCCTTCAGGCTCTCCACGCCAAAATGTGCTTTCACTTTTTCCTCAGCGGCTTCCCTTACGAAAGCCCAGGCGTCTATGGAAGAAACAAAAGCCGAGTTCTCCGCTTTCTCCCGCCATTCTTTTTCCCGTCCTCGCTCCACAAGAATCTCTTTAGGGCCGTATTGCGCCAACAGGCTTTCTATATACGAAAGACTCCCCTCGGCAATTTGTACCGTGCCGGTAGAAATATCAGTAAACGCCACCCCGGCTTGTATTTTCCCGCTCCCGTGGGAACAATAAATACTGGCCAGGAAGTTATATTCTCCGGCTTGCAACAATTGCGGATTGTAGGAAAGGCCGGGTGTAACGACCTCTATGATGCCTCGTTTTACCAGTGTTTTGGTCAGCTTGGGATCCTCCAGCTGTTCGCAGACGGCCACTTTATAACCGGCCTTCACCAATTTAGGTAAGTACGTATCTATGGCATGGTGCGGAAATCCGGCCAGTTCCACATAGGCGGCCGCTCCGTTGGCCCTGCGTGTCAAAACGATGCCCAGGGCTTTGGCGGCTTTGACGGCATCCTCGCCAAATGTCTCATAAAAATCCCCGACCCTGAACAGCAGCAAAGCATCGGGATGCTCTGCCTTAAGGGCAAAATACTGCTTCATAAGCGGGGTGTTTACGGGACTCTTGGACATAGTCGGTAAAGGTAATAATTTTTAAGCTTATGGGGAGGTGGTCGCTAATGCCTCCTTTATAAGCCGGGCCCAAATAAGTGCGCCTGGGTTTTTGTCCCATATACGTAGGATCCGGCTCCAGCAGAAAAGGCAGACGGACTACCTTTACGTATTCCAAAGATTCCTGTACGGAAGGAGTCACCAAAAACTGGTCTATGCAGTCCCATGCCCCCCTGAATTTGTACGTATTACCGGCACTGACATTTACCAGCCTGTCTTTTTCCAAACTGCGGACAGCTGCCGATTTGGGAGAATCGTTAAAATCTCCCATAACTACGATACGGGCCAAAGGGCACTCGGTCAAGATACTGTCCACAGCCTGCTGTACCACCTGCGAGGCACTCATGCGTAAAGCCTCTGCCGCCGTCCCTCCCAGTTTGGACGGCCAGTGGTTTACAAAAAAATGAAGCGTGTCCCGGCCGGCATAAATCCCTTTGACGTACAACACCTCGCGGGTGGCGGCAGGAACCCCTAAAACGCTCTGATGGGCAGCGTCAGAAGCTGTGTCATGCAAAGCATTCTGTTCGGACGCAGAGGCACCCGTAGCAAACAAAGTACCCGACGCGGAGGCACTGTCCCGTGTGGGTAATGCACCATCTGGCTCTGGCAAGGCACCCGGTGCAGATGCACCAACCGGGGCCCGCCTCGGCAAATAAAAACCCACTTTCAAAGGGCGGAACAACGACTTTTTGTACAGCAGCGCCACATCTATGCCGCGCGGGTCGGGAGAGTCTCGGTGGATGATGCCGTACTCCAAAGGCGCCAGGGGAGAGTCTGTAACCAGCTGGTACAACACAAAAAAGTTTTCTATTTCACACAGTCCCACAATACAGGGCGCCTCCCACGTCCCGTCGTCCTGCAAACCGCAGGCGATAATGGTCTTTGCCAGGTCGTTACGTTTTTTGATAAACCGGTTCCATGTCCAGGCAAAATACCCCTGCGGGGTAAACGACTCGTCCCTTGTCAGCGGGTCATCAAATGGGTCAAAATAGTTTTCCACATTCCAGAAAACTACCAGGCAGAGTACCAGACGAAACATAGCCACAAAATATAGCGGCTGAGAAAAAGAAAAAGGACAAATTGGATAAAAGTTGTTAGTTTTGCGGGCTTAAAAATTTTGTGTCAGTTGTATGGCTCTCAAATGCGGCATAGTCGGACTGCCCAACGTAGGAAAATCTACGTTGTTCAATTGCCTCTCTTCCGGAAAAGCCCAGGCGCTCAATTTCCCGTTCTGCACCATTGAGCCCAATCTGGGGTCCACGCACGTACCCGACGAACGTCTGGAGCAACTAGCTGCTTTGGTCCATCCCAAACGCGTAGTACCGGCAACCGTTGATTTTGTGGATATCGCCGGCCTGGTCAAAGGCGCCAGCAAAGGGGAAGGATTGGGCAACCAGTTTCTGGCCAACATCCGCGAGACCGACGCCATCTTACACGTACTCAGATGCTTTGACCATCCGGACGTATCGCACGTAAGCGGCAGCGTAGACCCCGTCAGGGATATGGAAATCATAGAGACGGAATTGCAGTTGAAAGACCTGGAAACCATAGAAAACCGCCTGGCCAAAGTACAGAAACAAGCCGTTGCCGGTGGCGACAAGCAAGCCGCCCGTCTGGCCGTATTGCTGGAACAATATCATAAGGCCCTGAGCCGAGGCCAAAACGCCCGTACCGTACCGCTCGAAAACGCAGAAGAAAAACGCATGGCGCGCGACTTGTTTTTGCTGACCAACAAACCCGTACTTTACGTCTGCAACGTGGACGAAGAATCCGTCGTAAAAGGAAACGACTATACACAGCAAGTTGAGGAAAAACTGGAACAAAACGGCGAACCATACCTGATAGTAGCCGCAGGGTCCGAGGCAGAAATTGCCCGGATAGAAGATCCCGACGAACGGGAGCAATTCTTAGCCCTGATGGGTCTGGAAGAATCGGGAATCGCCCGATTGATACGTGCCGCCTACCGTTTGTTGGGCCTGGAAACCTACTTCACCGCCGGACCGGACGAGGTGCGTGCCTGGACTTTCAAGAGCGGCACCAAAGCCCCTCAGGCCGCCGGCATCATCCACACCGATTTTGAACGCGGCTTTATCCGTGCCGAGGTCATCAAATTTGACGATTTCCTTTTTTACAAATCCGAGGCAGCCTGCCGGGAAGCCGGTAAAATCAGTGCCGAGGGCAAAAATTACGTAGTCCGCGACGGCGATATCATGCACTTTCTGTTTAGCCGTTAGGCACCCAGCCCAGGCCCAGCCTCAAGATGGTGCGCAAGAAAAAAGAAGGGTTTTTGCAATCTGTTGACTTCTTGTCATTTATGCAGGTCGCAAAAAAAAGCTGCGCACCATCTTGAGGCTGGGTGCGCAGAATTCATTAGTTTTGTTAACATGGCACTTAAATGCGGTATCGTGGGACTGCCCAACGTAGGAAAATCTACGTTGTTCAATTGTGTATCATCCGGAAAAGCACAAGCTTTCAATTTCCCGTTTTGCACTATAGAACCCAACCTCGGGTCTACACAAGTGCCCGACGAGCGTCTGGAGCAACTGGCTGCTTTGGTCAAGCCCAAACGCGTAGTCCCGGCAACCGTAGATTTTGTGGATATCGCCGGGTTGGTCAAAGGCGCCAGCCGGGGAGAAGGATTGGGAAATCAGTTTTTGGCCAATATCAGAGAAACAGACGCCGTGTTGCACGTGCTCAGGTGTTTTGACAACGACGACGTTGCACACGTAAGCGGCCATGTGGATCCGATAAGGGATATGGAAATAGTAGAAACAGAGTTACAAATCAAAGACCTGGAAACCTTAGAAAACCGCCTGGCCAAAGTACAAAAACAAGCCATAGCCGGAGGCGACAAAGAAGCGGCCCGTCTTGTGGACTTATTGCTGCAATACAAAGACGCCTTGAATCAAGGCAAAAATGCCCGTACGGTACCTCTTGCCAACTGGGAAGAACGACGGATGGCCCGCGACTTGTTCCTGTTGACGAACAAACCGGTACTATACGTATGCAATGTGGATGAAGATTCAGCGACAGACGGAAACGAGCATACGCTGCGCGTTGCAGAAAGGCTGGAGCAGGAAAACGCCCCGTACTTGATTATTGCCGCAGATGCAGAAGCACAAATTGCTCAAATGGAAGATGCAGGTATGCAACAAGAATTTTTAGACCTATTGGGCATAGAAGAGACGGGAACCAACAGGCTGATTCAAGCAGCCTACCGATTGCTGGGATTGGAAACGTTCTTTACAACAAGAAACGAAGAGGTGCGTGCTTGGACCTTCCGGGAAGGAACGAAGGCTCCTCAAGCCGCCGGCCTCATCCACACCGACTTTGAGCAAGGGTTTATCCGTGCCGAGGTCATCACATTTGACGATTTCCTTTTTTACAAATCCGAGGCAGCCTGCCGGGAAGCCGGCAAAATCAGTGCCGAGGGCAAAAACTACGTAGTCCGCGACGGCGACATCATACACTTTCTGTTCAGCCGCTGAGCGTCACCCCGCAACAAACTTTTATGCGTCGCATAAAACATTCAACACGCAGACACACAGTAGCTTATACAACATAGTCACACGGGGGACTAAAGCTAACAACTGCTTGTGTTACAAAGATATAAGCAATTTATGCGACGCATGAAGACCGGTTGTGCCAAATTGAGTCTGGTGCGCAAGAAAAAAGCAAGAGTTTTGCAATGTGTTGAAACAGCGCCTTTTATGGAAGTTGCAAAAAAAAGCTGCGCACCGAATTGAGTTTGGGTGCGCAGTATGTGGATCTGCGTGTGCAGAGGCGGAGGCGTGCTGGGGGCCCGGGGGGAGGGCTGTGTGGCCTGGGGCGCGCTGAGGGGCTCGGAGCGTTGGGGGCCGAGGGACGGGAATGTGGTGCAGCCGGCGGGACGGGCCGCGGGCAAGCTGAGTGTGGGTCTGCGTGCTGGGGCCCCGGGGGAGTGCCGGTGGTCCGGAGGTTTGCAGTGGGGGGGGGTTAGAAGAAGCGGGCGCGTTTGTCTTCTACTTTGGCGCTTTCCTGCAATACCAGCGGAATCATTTGCATTTGATAGTTGGCCAGGGTTTGTCCCTGTCTGAGTGCATCGGTTTCTGAATAGAAGGCTCCGTCTTCTCTTTCGTCCACGCGGAATACGTATACTCCAATTTCTCCTTTGACGGGACCGTACAATTTGTGCGGCTCGGCAGCTGCAACAGCACCGGTAAAGAGCAGGTCTGTTTGCCCGGAAGACCCGAAGGCAATACCCGTTTGAACAGAAATGTTGCGGCCTGTTGCCTCGGCCCAGGATTCAAGCGTCGGATAGGCGGCCAGCTCTTCTTTAATTTCCTTGTACAGGCGCTCCCTCTTCTTCTCAGGGACAAGCTGGATTTCTATCTCTTCCTGCTTTTCCTTAAGGGTAGCCGTTCCTTTTTCATGTACGCCCGTAAGCGTGGCCACAAAGAAATATTTATTGTCCACAGAGATAACCGGTGACACGTCTCCTTCTTTGGCGTCGAACGCCCAGCGGACCAATTCCCTCATGTGCTCATACCCTGATATGCTTTTGGCATCCTCCCGTATACCCATGGCAGGTATGGGATACATGTAAGCGCTCATAGCCGTGCTGTTGAATTCCTGTGTATTTTTACTTTTAGCAGAAAGGTTGTTGGCTCTGGAGTAAATGGTCTGGTACGTTTCTTTTCCGGCTACGGCTTCTTTCACCAATACGGCCAGTTGTACTTTCTTGTGCAGGCGTGTTCTTTCGGATACTTTCACAATGTGCAGTCCGTATTGCGTTTCCAAAATGTAAGGCTTATTGACGGACGCTTCAAAGACAGATTCCATGCCCGGAATGGCCACGCGGTCGAACCAGCCTATTACGCCCGGTTCTACATTGGGGTTCCTGTCAGCGGAAAACTCCATGGCCAATTCTGAAAAACGGCCCGGAGCCCTGTTTAAAATACCCAGAAGGCTGTCTGCCAGTGCCCGGGCTTTGTCCGGAGCATCCTGAATCAGTATATGCTGTACAAAAACAGAGTCGGGCAATTGTTTGGTATCTGCTATGCGTGCCGCCCGGTAAACGTCGTTTTCCAAATACACCGGCAACACATCGCGTGTTGTGGCGCGGAAAGCAAAGCTGTCCAACCTGGCCGATACGGAGAGTAATTCATCCTTTTTGTAATAGTACGTATCCAGCGGTTTATCGGAATTGCGGGCTAAAAACTGACGGAGGTTTTGCGCCGTTACAAATTCCGGATATATTTTTTCAATATCTCCTCTTGCCAGTTCCACGTCTTTGTCAGAAGGTTCTATGGGAAATACAACGTATTCTATATCGCGGGTAGCTTCCTGCCTGTACAGGTGCTTGTGCTCGTCGTAAAACTTGCGTATTTCCTGTTGTGTGACCTTGATGGTGGTATCGCGGGCAAAGGAAATGGGAACCAGTACAAAGCTGACTGTGGCGGCTATGTTGTTTTCTTCCATATTCCTGCGTAGTTCCACCGCATTGACCACATTGCTTTTTTCCAAAAGAGAAGCATACTTGGTAAAGTATCTGTCCGTTTCCATGTTTTCCCTCACAAAATTCCAATACATGGCAGGAATACCACCGGGTTCTGCAGAGGCCGATTGTACAATCTGTGTCAGGCGTGCGCGGTCAAATACTCCATCTTCTCCAAAGAAAACAGGATCGTTTAAAATAACGGGAGAAATATCACGTCCCTGAACCATATCGAATTTCTCTTCGTTACCCAGACGAATTCCTGCTTTTTCCATAGCCGGCATATACACCAGGTCTTTCAAAAAAACCTGCCACGTTCCCTGCTCCACGGCCTCCTGGGCTTGTTCATCCAGAGCAGCCGCGCCCGTAATGGCTTGCTGCAGGTTTTTGATACTCTCCATTTTTCTGCTGTATTCCATATAGGTAATACCTTGCCCGTTCATTTTTCCCACATCGTTCCTGGAAGAGAACATGGATATTGCAGATTGCAGGGTGCTCGGGTCAACGATAAATGAAATTAAAGCTATTGCAATGAGCACAGTGATAAATATACCCAACTGTACCCGTATTTTTTCCAAAACTGCCATTGTGTTTTTTTTGAGTTTTTTATTCCGTAATAGGGCGCGAAGTTAATTCTTTTTCTTCATTGGACAAAGAGTCCTGTTTGATGTATCCATAGGAATCAAACGGTTTGAGGATTTTTGCGCGGGTAGCCCTTTCGTCGGATTCCATCCCATATCCCTGCGCAAAAAAATCAGGAGAATACAGCTTTACGTAACAATGTGTATATATAATTTTCTTTTGCTGGTCCCAGTACAACGTATCGGTTTCCATTGTCTCTTCTTTCAACAGGTTTTTTACAACCACATTTCCGGTAGCTATCCAGATTTGTTCGTCTCCGCTCCGGTGCATGGCTCTTTGTGCCGTTATGACCGTTTCTAGTTCTCCTTCCGGTGTATACGCTTCTACCAAAAACGATTCGGGAAATATTTCATACGGTTCTTCACCCCTTGTATATTTTTCCATATAAGGTGCCGTAAGTTTGCCACGGATTATTCCGTCTTCTACCTGCCAGCCCACCATATTTTCAACACTTTGCGTTGGAATGCTGTCAGGATTGGAAAAAGACCCTACCGTTGTCACCCGGTTTTTGCAAGAGACAAAGAGGGTAGCCATTGACAAGCACATAGCTACCCCTGTTTTAAGATATGTTGCGGTTCGTTCTATTTTATAGTTCTTACAGTAGTGGTTGCCGATAAACCGTTGGCTTTCACCGTATAGCTGCTTCCTTCCTGCAAATCATGCATGAAAGCTTCTTCTGCTGCCGGGAAGTACTGTCTGTACGTAGCAATCAGGCGGTCACATTCTTCTGCCAAAGAAGGATCGGCTTGTTTGGCGCGTACAAAGTAGTCTACCGCTACCCAGAAATTGGCACGGTCGTCAATTTCCGGCATATCACTGTCCTTCACCTTGGCGATAGCCCACATGTGGCCCATCAGCAAGAAGGCCTTTCCTTTCAATTCCTCGTTGAAAGTAAATGACTTAAGGGCATGTTGCGCCGCTACGGTGCTGTTGCTCATTTTTTTGAAACAGAACGTTCCCAGTTCCAGCATATAATCGCCCCTGAGTTTGTTGTCTATACTATCGGAATCAATGGCTTGCTGCAGGTATTTTACGGCATTTTCATAATCATCCCTGGATGAATACAGTCTGTACAAGTAATAGGCCGAGTTGTACGTGGGCTCCATTTCGTACAAACGTTCTACTGCTTTCAGAAACAGGTCCGAAGTTTCACAACCGGCGTTGGACAGCAATTGCACCACCCTTCTTACATAAGAAGCTTCTGTGGCATTCTGGTCAAAACGAGGTCCAAACAAAGCCAGCAGGTTTTCGCAATCGGCTACCCCGCTTATGGCAAATAACGTTTCAAAACTATTACGTGCTTCTTCCAGTGCTTCGTTGGTACCGGCTGCCATTTTTTTATCAAAATAACTGCTGATTTCCTGATATACAGTTATGACATCTTCTGTTTCCAACTTGTTATCCTTAAATAAACTGGTGGCATACTGCATGTTCAATACCAAAATGTTCTGATCTGTCTGATCCCGTCCAAAAGCTACCACATCTTGCAGCGCCTGGTAGATTTTTGTGTCATCTCCCTTAAAATACGTAATCATATCGTAAGCTTTGAATGTACGGGCACTCAGAGCCGATTTGAAAGCAGGAAATTTTTCTATCCGTATGTCATACATCAAAATAAGAGAATCTATCAACTCTGCTCTGCGTGCAGGGTCGTTTGTCTGATTGATCAAAAACTTAATGATGTTTTGTCCGTCCTGATACAACGCCTGCGTTACTCCAAGCGGACATTTGTTAAGCGCACCGCGCCACGATGGAAGGGCTTCTCTGATGTTCCCGTTCTTGTAATACTCCTTGTAAAAATTCAAATACTTCACACACTCGACGCTATCCTCCGGAGTCGCCCCAAATCTTCCGGCCTGTGCATAGCTCTGTGTTACGAAAGCGAGCATAATCAAAGAAAATAGGATTCCAATCTTTTTCATATTCTGTTGCATTTAATTATACCTGTGTTTTAAAAACCATATATCGTGCAAATTGAAGTTCAAAATTAACATAATATATCGTTCCCTGATTAAATTGTCTTCAATACTTCCCCGTTGACCGGCATCGACAGATACGGCAATAGAGTTGTACCAGCGGAAAACAGGAACGGAAAAACCAAACGTGACACCCATTGCATTTACTTGTTTCCCGTTAAGCATCAAATACGACTTGTCGTAATACGCACCAAACCGGTACGTCCAGCGACGCATAAAATAACGGATGCTGTAACGGTCCGGAGTAAACTCAAAACCTGCTTTAAAAGTCTGGCTTGTTGCCGGCTGAAAAGTAATGCCCGGTGTTTGCGCAAATTCCGACCGGCTCCAGTCAGAGCGGGTATAATCTACTCCAAATGCCCAACTGTCGCGTTTTCTTATAGAAAAACCGGCCTCCCATTCCATGGGGATATGCATCTGAGAGCCGGGTGACACGTTGCTAAATACGGTATCTATGACAGATGCTTTTTCAACCCTTGCAAAATGCGTAACATCTCCTTTCAGCACACCGGAGGGCTGGAAAGTGGCCCCCAGGGTAAACGATGTTCCCGGTGCCAGGTTTCCGAATACCTGTGCCCCAAAACGGGCCCCGAAAGAACTTATGGTAATGTCGTAACCCGTTTTCAGCGTCCCGTATAATTCCGGAGACGTTATGGCTTGTATGAATGTGTTTTTCTGCAAATACCCGAAATAATACGTGCCTTGCACACCTACCGCCACATGACGGAAAAAAGTAGCGGAATACGCTGCAAAAGCCTGATTGATGCTGCCCTGACCAAACTGATAATAGCGGAACGAGCCGATGTTGGCCAGTATGTCTTCCCTGTTCTCTTCCTCCACAAACCGGTAGCCCACGTGGCTGTACGGAATGATGCCCAGCTGCATGGCCGAAGTTTTCCAAATGGGAAACGACATCAGCACGTGACTCATACTCAGTGCGTTATAAGCCGATGTGCGGGGTCCGTCCGTATTTACGAAGTTCCTTTGCATAATCCCAAAGTCCAGCATGAAAGACAAGGAGTCCCGGGCCGAGGCGGAAGCGGGGTTCAGGTAGTTGATGAAACGGTTATCACGCAATCCTACGCCAATGCCGCCCATCCCCCTGTTCAAACTGGTACCCGGGCGCACCAAATCCCCTACTCCGAACATGGAGTACGGTGTAAATGTGCCCAGTGCGTCCATGTTCTGGGCTTGCAGACCTATACGGCCCAACAAGAAAACCAGTAATCCTAGGGCTAAAACAATGCTTCCTTTTTTTCGCATAGCTTGCAAATGTCGCACTTTTTCAGGGTTTTGCAAATAATTTTAACAAATTGTAAGCGCCTTCCACGCTCTTTACTCCTGAAATTTTTAAAAACAATTTATCCTTATGCTCTTTTACCTGAATTATTTTGGGGTACCCTGTTATTGTTTTTAAAATGTTGGCAAATGTATCTGTTTTGTAATACGGCGACTCCTGGTCACCCATAAAATATGCAAGCATTATGCCGTTTTTTAAAACCAATCGCTCAAAACCCAATTTTGCAGCCAACTGCCGCAACCGTACCACATAGGCCAATTGGTATAACGGATCGGGAATGGTGCCAAAGCGGTCCTCCAGTGCAGTTAAAAATTGCTGCAGCTGCCCCTCATCCCTCATGCTGTCCATTTGTTTGTAAAGCCTTATTTTTTCCGTAGTGTTGGAAATGTAATCGTCCGGAATGACGGCCTCCAGGTCTGTTTCTATCACACAGTCCCAGGCGGCAAAACCGGGCAAGGTGCTTCTGGCTGCTGCCTCAGGCCCCTCGGCAAGTCCGGCTCTTTCCAGCTGCAACTCGGCCATGGCTTCTTCCAAAATGCGGTGGTACGTTTCAAAACCCATCTGGGCAATGAAGCCGCTTTGCTCGCTGCCCAATAAATTTCCGGCTCCGCGAATGTCCAGATCCTGCATGGCAATGTTAAAACCGCTGCCCAGTTCCGTAAATGTTTCCATGGCCTCCAGCCGCCTTGCGGCATCTTCCGTCAAAGGCGTACTTTCCGGCACCAGCAAATAACAATAAGCTTTCCTGTTAGAGCGCCCCACCCTGCCCCTCATCTGGTGCAGATCGCTTAGGCCAAAACGATGTGCCCGGTTGATAATGATGGTATTGGCGTTGGGAATGTCGATGCCGTTTTCTATGATTGTTGTGGAAAGCAGTATATCATAATCACCGCTGATAAAATCCAGCAGCACTTTTTCCATGGTGCGCGGCGGCAGCTGCCCATGACCTATGGCAATCCTCACTCCGGGGCGGATTTCCTGCAGCATATCGGCCATTTGCCCTATGTCTTTGATCCTGTTATGCACAAAAAACAACTGCCCTCCCCTGTCCAATTCCCTGTCTATGGCTTTTTGAATGATTTCTTTATCAAAAACCTGCAATTCCGTATGGATGGGCAACCGGTTGGCCGGCGGCGTTTGTATGATGGATAAATCCCTGGCTCCCATCAGAGAAAATTGCAATGTCCGGGGAATGGGTGTGGCCGTAAGCGTCAGCGTATCTACGTTTGTTTTCAGAATTTTTAACCGCTCTTTGGCCGCTACGCCAAATTTCTGTTCTTCGTCTATGATCAACAAACCCAAATCTTTAAACACTACGTCTTTCGTAAGGAGTCTGTGCGTGCCTATGATAATATCTATCAGCCCGCTTTTCAGTTCTTCCAACAACTGTTTTACTTCTTTAGGCGTTTTTACGCGTGAAATAAAGGCCGTTTTCACGGGAAAATCCGCCAGCCGCTCAGAAAACGTATGAAAGTGCTGCAAGGCCAAAATGGTGGTAGGCACCAGAACGGCTGCCTGTTTGCCGTCTGCAACGGCTTTGAACGCTGCGCGTATGGCTACCTCTGTTTTGCCAAAACCTACATCACCGCAAATGAGCCGATCCATGGGATAGGGCCGTTCCATATCTGCCTTGACCTGTTCAGAGGCCAGCAATTGGTCTGGGGTATCTTCAAATATAAAAGAAGCTTCCAGCTGTTGCTGTAAATAAGTATCGGCAGAAAAAGCAAATCCGCCTGCCGCTGTCCGCTCGGAATACAGCTTGATCAAATCGCGCGCAATATCTTTGACCTTGTCTTTCGTTTGCTGCTTAATCTTGTTCCAGGCTCCCGTGCCCAGTTTGTTCAAACGCGGGGCTTCGCTGTCTTTACTCTTGTATCGTGCAATTCTGTGTAATGCATGAATGCTGACATACAGGGCGTCACCGTCTTTGTACAACAATTTGACCGCTTCGTGTTCCTTGTCTCCTTTTGTGGTTTTCACCAATCCGGCAAAAACACCTACTCCATGGTCAATGTGTACTACGTAATCTCCCTGTTTAAAACCGGACAGTTGGTTGATGGTGATTTGCTCGCTTTTTTCCACGGCCCGTTTCAGGTATACCCGGTGTACACGACTGAATATCTGATGATCTGTGTACAGGCATACTTTATTGTGATGGTCTGAAAACCCTTCGTGCAACGATATTTCTTTATAGTCCACAAAAGGAAGCCGGCAGCCGAGGCTTTCAAAAATTTCATCCAGGCGTTTTATCTGGTTTTTATTATCGCACAATACAACCACTTTGTAACCTGCCTCTTTGCGTTTTTCTATGTCTTGCACAAGCAGGCGAAAATTTTTGTTGAATACGGGCTGAGGCGAGGTTCGGTAACTTACATGCGGAAGGTCCTTTAAAACCGGATATAAGGCCAAAACGGGCATGGACGAGGGTATGTGTCCGAATGCCTGCTCAAAAGACCACACAACGGTGTTTTTGCCCGTTTCTTCCAACAAATGACGTGTTCCCTCAGGCTTGGGCATAACACATACTTCCTTTCGCTCTTCTATGGACAATTGTGTGTTTTGGTCAAACAGACGGATGGTTTCTATTTCGTCCCCAAAAAAATTGATCCTGTACGGCCTGTTTTCCGCGTAAGAAAATACGTCTATGATACTTCCCCTTACGGCAAATTGTCCCGGTGCGGCCACAAAATCTGTTTTTTCAAAACCGTTTTCAAAAAGATACTCTTTTAAAAGTTCATGAGATACTATGTGTCCGGCAGCCAGATTCAGCACCTCTTTTTCTAAATCGGAGCCGGCCGGTATCCCCTCTTCCAATGCTTTGGGATACGTAATCAACACCATGTCCCGGCCGGCCCGTTTCTTATCAGAAACGGCTTGCAGCGCCATGGCACGTTGTACCTGGAAAGAAAGATCGGGACGGGCCGTTTTGCCCGTTCCCCTATATGATGCAGGAAACAAAAAAACTTGCTCTTCACCCAGCAGTACCGATAAATCTCCGGCCGCATAAGCAGCTTCTGTGGAATTTTCCCGAATGACTATATGTAAGGCACCCGAATGATTTTTACAGTAAGAAACCAGAGGAAAGTATACAGCAGACCCCGAAAGGCCTTTTAAAGGAAATACGTCTGTACTTTGCCTGTGGCCTTGTTCTTTGATGAATTTATGAATATCCCGTACATCAAAGGGTATCATACGTACGTTCTATCAAAGCGGAAATATCCTCATACATTTGAGACACTCTTTTTTTATCCAGTTTTTTTCCTATGCGGCCGCTGTTTTCCAGGGAAGAAATCACATTATCGTATAAGGTAAACAACCGGTCTTCCAAAAGACCCAGTTGCTGCATAAAACCGGTACCGGCGCTGTTATAAATGCCGTTGAAATACATGTAACGCGCCCCGTTGCCTCTTTTTACCGGAAATACCCGGTGTTTTAAGGCTACCGCCCATTCACACAACGGTGAGCGTTTTTTTTCTCCTTGCCCCAGCAACAAAGCCGGCTGCTGTTCGCCCATTTGTACCCATAACGGTATGGCCACTCCGGCCGGCGGATACCCCATAACGGTCCACATAATGGTTTTCAACGGATCTTCCCCTGGTTGAACGCCTTCAATCACTACGGAACAACTGCTCGATTTGCGCGGAATGAAATCCTGGTCGGGAAACCATCCATTGGCTTTTTCAGGAGCATAGAGCGGATCCCTTAAATCAATACCTAAGAATGCATGGTAAAAGGAACGCGATACGTTGGTAAAAATCCAACGCGGCGTAAAACCCCCGCCTTGGGCCGTAACAGCCAGGGCTCCTTGTTTTTGAAACAAGTCCGTTGCCGTCAGATAACGCATATATCCCATACCTTCGTTCAATCGGCCTGTATAGGAAAAATTCGTATACACCAGATAACCGCCCGGAGCCACGGCCGGATCGTTGGCGTCCATTTTTACCCAGCTGTGGTTGTTCACTTCGTAATAAGCGGCTCCTCCAAGCGCATCTATCACACCAAAATTGGCTTCTACCCGCATGGGTCTGGAAAGCGTATCCAGAAAATGTTCAAAATCCTGCAAACTGCCGCATATTTCCAAAGCCCTGTACATCAATACGCCTTCGTGGTCCATTTCTTTTATGTCGTCGTCTTTCAAGTTATAGGAAGCCGTATTCATGATGGAAAATCCGGCACTGTTGGTACCTGCCCATGCAATACCTCCTTCATCTGGCGCATTGACTACCGCAAGAAAAGGATATTTTCCCGTCGTAAAATAAGCTATGCGGTTTTGTTCTTCTCCCGTATCGCGGTGTTTCCATAAAAGAGGCTTTCCGTTGGGTGTTACCTTACCGGTAATGACAGCCGATGTACAGGCCGCCAGGTGGGAAACATACCCCATCATTCCCATAAACAAGGCAACTGCCAAAAGACTTTTTTTAAAAGAATAAGAATGTTTCATGATTCAAACAACGTTTTGTTTTCCTGTGATAAAATACCTAAGTGTTCATACGCCAGAGCTGTGGCTTCCCGTCCTCTGGGTGTTCTCTGCAACAACCCCTCCTGTATGAGAAACGGTTCATATACTTCTTCCAGGGTTCCTACTTCTTCGCTTACGGCTGTAGCAATGGTACCGATTCCCACAGGACCTCCCTTGAATTTGTGAATGATGGTGGATAAAATCTTATTATCCATCTGATCCAATCCTCTTTTGTCTATATTGAGCGCATCCAGCGCATATTGCGTAATCTCCGTATCTATTTTGCCGGTACCCTTGACTTGTGCAAAATCGCGTACCCTGCGGAGCAAAGAATTGGCTATACGCGGTGTTCCCCTGCTCCTGGCAGCTATCTCATGAGCGGCATGATCATCAATTTCCACATCCAGAATGCCGGCAGAACGAAGTACAATTTTCTTCAAAATATCTGCCGTGTAATACTCCAGATGGCATTGTATGCCAAACCGGGCCCGCAACGGCGCTGTAAGCAGCCCGCTCCGGGTAGTAGCCCCCACCAACGTAAACGGCTGCAGGGTCAATTGCACGGAACGCGCTCCCGGACCTTTGTCCAACATAATATCTATGGAATAATCTTCCATGGCAGAATATAGATACTCTTCCACCACCGGAGAAAGCCTGTGGATTTCGTCAATGAACAGAACATCTCCTTCTTCCAGGCCTGTTAATAACCCCGCCAGATCACCCGGTTTATCCAGAACGGGACCGGATGTAATGCGCATATTTACGCCCAGCTCATTGGCTACTATATGGGCCAAGGTGGTTTTTCCCAAACCGGGAGGACCATGGAACAATACATGATCCAACGATTCTCCCCTCAGTAAAGCCGCCTTCACGAATATTTTCAGGTTGTCCGTTATCTTATCCTGTCCGGAAAACTGTATGAATTCTTTAGGTCTTATCTGCTCTTCAAAATCTTTGTCAATTTCGCTCATGAACAATTATAAATAAAAAGTATTTTTTAGAAAAAAAGAATTGTTGGTTATTATGAGGTGTTGATATGTTGAAAAATATTTTAGCTAAGCAATAATGAATAAGTTATGGTATTCAAAAGATTTTTTTTCTGTTGAAATCTTTGTGATAAAAATGGGATAAAAGGTAAGTTTTCCACAAATAAAAAGTTATCTACAAAAAGTGAAAATTTATCAAGAGATAATCAACAAGTTATAAACATTCTTTTTCAATTCTTATATAATGCAAATAATATACTAAAGCATCGTTTCCGATATCGGCCACCAGGCGTAATGCCCGGAAAGGAACATCAGGTACAAAACGGCAGCCTCCGTTCATCCATACACAATCGGCACGCTCAAAGCGTATGCCGTCTGTGGAATATTCCACATGGGCAAAATCAATGATATTGATATCCACAAAAGGCAGGCCCGTCTGAATACGAACACCGGAAGTAGACACAGGTTCTTCAAAATCAAATTGCAGGTATTGTCCTTCTTCCAAAGGTCCGTAGCAAAAAACATGGTTGTTTCTATATTGTTCAAGGTGGGTCAGCGGAGTACGGGGATTGATATTCATGGTACCGCTCACACGTACAGCCGGTTGTTGAAACCTGCCACCGGGTAGCTCAACTTCTACGGTGGTACTTTTTATGTTGTCTTTATAAAAAGCAGCCAGTTTATATATCTGCGGAGTAGTAGTTTCTATGGGACCTGTGTAGAGGGGTGAAAGGGCATTCGGCTCCGTTCCGTCATATGTATAACGGATGGGCATATGGGGATAGGAGTTTTCTGCCCGGATAGAT
The DNA here is from genome assembly GCA_049652385.1 of Bacteroidales bacterium. GTDB lineage: Bacteria > Bacteroidota > Bacteroidia > Bacteroidales > UBA932 > DMER64. The sequence goes on from JBASDX010000009.1 coordinate 151,143, forward strand.
CCGTCCGCATACAAGGCTTTGGGAGGCGGTATCCGAAAACGGATGCCCATGTGATAGAGCCTGTCAAAATGGGATTGCTCCAAGCGTTTGTTAAAATCGTCCCAATTTTTACGCTCAAGCGGACTCCAGGCTACTTCCGACAAAGCGCACAAACGCGGATAGGTCTGGTATTCGGCAATCCGCTCCGGCCTGTCCAGCAACTCCGACCACAAGCCCCCTTGTACGCCCAGTACATAGGAAGCTTCTGCCTCCGTAAGACCGGAAGTAGTAATGGGATCAAAGTTATACACCTGGTCTACTTCAATAATGGCAGCCCACATCATTCCCCTTTCAACCAGGGTATGTTTCATATCCAAATAGCAGTATTGCGCCGGTTGGGCAATAATATGGTATCCTTTTTCTGCGGCTTCTTTAATTTTTTGCACGCTTTGCCAGGCATGCACTACCGTTTTGTTGCGGTCCAATTCCCCTCCGTACATGATTTCATTCCACCCTACCAGGGTTTTATCAAATTTGTTGAGGATTTGTTGCATCCGCTGTACAAAATACGATTGCATTTCGGTGGGGTTGTTGATGCCGTGCTCTTTCATAAACGCCGAGCACCGGGCGCATTGCGTCCATTGCGTAGTCACAACTTCATCGCCTCCAACGTGAAAATAAGAAGACGGAAACAATTGCGCCATTTCCCCGATAATGTCTTCCAACATTTGGTAATTTTCTTCCGACGATACACACCACACATTGTTGGGTACCCCCTGAATGCTCAAGGCCCGGTAATCCGTCAAATCACAAAGAATCTGCGGATACGTGGCAATGATGGCTTTGGAATGGCCCGGTAGGTCTATTTCCGGAATGATTTCTATGTGAAGGGTGGCGGCATAGGCCACAATATCCTTGATCTCCTCTTGCGTGTAAAAGCCTCCGTATCTCTCTCCTGCGTGGCCGTAGGTAGAAGGAATGACTTCATCGGGTCCCCTCCAGGCGCCTTTGGAAGTCAACTCCGGATATTTTTTGATTTCCACGCGCCATCCCGTATCATCGGCCAGATGCCAGTGAAAACGGTTCAGCTTGTGGGCGGCCATCCAGTCCAGGTACTTCTTGACGTAATCTGCTGTGTAGAACTGCCGGCTCACGTCCAGCATCATGCCTCGGTAAGAAAAACGGGGGTAATCGGTAATGTCTACGCAGGGCAGTGAGGCATAGCGTGCCGAGGCGTATTGGTCCGGTTCATAGACGGGCCGATACACAAAAGGCGGGAAGAGCTGCAAGAGCGTCTGCACGGCGTAAAAAAAGCCGGGTGCATCCGAGGCTCCGATTTCCACTCTTTCCGGAGTCACGCGCAACGTGTACCCCTCGGCAGGTACCGTGGAGTTTATTGCAAAAACCACAGCATTGGCCGCCGGAAGCTCCGCAACGCGGCGCAGCGGCAACCGGGTGGAAGGATATAAGGTTCCGGAAAGGAAAGATACAGCCCCCTCTGCCAAAGGGGCTGCGTCCCGATGTATGTAAACGACAGTATGTTCATTTATCAGAAAATGCCCGTCGTGCGGCGCCTGTTTTACGGGAGCCGGTATCAGATGTATGAGAGAAGACATCAAAAAAGCAATGAAAAAAGGCATAATTACAATTTCACTTGTCCTAAATACGTTATGGCAGAACGGACACTGCTGGTAACAGACAGTTGTGTCGTACCGTCGGTTTCTATAGTCAATGTAAAATCCAGGAGTTCGTTGGGAGGCATTTTAGCCGAAAAACGAAAGACGGTTTTACCCTTTTTTCCTTTTTCTTTTACAAGTTCTACTTCCCTGTCTTTTAACACTATGGACAAATTTGAGGGGTCGGCGGGGGCGGTGTGGTGCCGCCCAAAATACGGCAAATACGTATCCACAATCGTTCCTTTGATATGCATTTCATATGCAGGAAATAAATTTCTGGCCGTTTTGCCCAGTGGAAGGGCCTTATTGAATTCTACCGTAAACTCACCTGTTTCCAACAGCCGGCTCACTTGTTCTTTTTTTTCGGGTTGTCCTTGTAACGCAACAGGAAAAACCAACAGGAAAAAACAAGCAGCCAAAAAATACGTTTTCAGAACATGTTTCATGTTTTTAGCTAATTATTATAGGGGATACAGCAGGTAGGGAGCTCTTTGTTTCTTAAACGCTTCCAGGTCGTCCTGCCACAGCGCTTCTATCTCTTCTATGGGGACACCTTCCTGTATCATGGGACGTACGTAATCTACGCCTACCAGTTTTTCAAAATACGGGGTAAAGAAGGTATCTTCCGCACCGGCGTGTTCTTTCAGATTGGTGTAAGCGTCTACAATGTAGGACAAATCAAAACCGCGTGCACGGACGTATTCGTTGGAGGGTTCTGTTCGTAAATCCACTCCATAACACAATTGATCTTTCAAAACGGGATTCATGGCTCCGGGAACGGGTACCGGGGTGAAGGAAAATTTGTAACCTGCCATCAACGGATGGCCGTACACCTGGAACGGGAACTCCGTGCCTCGGCCCAAACTGGCGGTAGTGCCTTCAAACAGACAGATGGAAGGATACAGGTAGATGGAGCGGTTGTTGGGCAGGTTGGGAGACGGTTTGAGCGGCAGTATGTATTCGGTGCTGTGGGTATAGCCCTTACACGGAATAACGGTAACGTCGGCCTGCATACCGTCCGGCAGCCAATGTTCTCCGTTGATCATGCCGGCCATTTCTCCCAGGGTCATGCCGTGTACTACGGGAATGGGGACGATACCTACAAAGGAGGTGTATTTTTCTGCATCCAACACAGGGCCGGAAACAATGTGTCCGTTGGGGTTGGGGCGGTCCAGTATGACGAGCGGAACGTCGTTGCGGGCGCAGGCTTCCATCAGGTAATACATGGAAGAAAGGTACGTATAAAAACGCAGGCCCACGTCTTGTATGTCAAAGACGGCAACGTCCAGTTGCTGCATCAGGCTGTCTGCCGGGATAAGGCTTTTTCCATAGACAGACACCACGGGAATGCCGGTGGCCTCATCTACGTGGTGGTCAAAACGCCGTCCGGCGTCTGCATCTCCTCTGAAACCGTGCTCCGGTCCAAAAATCATTCGGATGTCTATACCCAGCGATACCAGGCTGTCTACCAGGTGGGTAGTGCCTATGGTAGCCGTATGGTTGGTCAATATGCCCACTTTTTTTCCTTCCAGCAAGGGAAGGTAAGCGGCAGTGTTTTCTGCGCCGGTGCGCAATGCGACTTCTTTCCCGGCATTTCCACAGGAAATCATAAACAGGGAAAGACAAAGAATTCCTAGATAGTACAAATGTTTCATGCGTCTAAGTTAGGAAAAAATTGCTACTCGGCATTGTTTTGTATTTTTGTAAATTACAAAACACCGCATAGTGAAAATTCAAGCAAAAATTCCGGAAGGCCCTATTGAACAGAAATGGACGCGCCACAAAGAAACGCTCAAAACGGTGGCTCCGGCCAACCGGAAAAAGTATGATGTAGTTGTCATAGGCACCGGCCTGGCAGGTGCTTCGGCAGCGGCGGCTCTGGGCGAGCAAGGCTATCGGGTAAACGTCTTTTGCATGAACGATTCGCCCCGTCGAGCCCATTCCGTAGCCGCGCAAGGCGGCATCAATGCGGCCAAGAACTACCGGAACGACAACGACTCTGTCTACCGCCTGTTTGCCGATACGCTCCGCGGAGGCGATTACCGCTCCCGTGAAGCCAACGTATACCGGTTGGCCGAGGTAAGCAACAACATCATAGACCATTGCGTGGCGCTGGGCGTACCCTTTGCGCGAGATTACGCCGGGTACCTGGACAACCGCTCCTTTGGAGGCGCCCAGGTAAGCCGTACGTTTTACGCCCGTGGCCAAACGGGGCAACAGCTCCTTATAGGAGCTTATTCGGCCTTGAACAGGCAGGTAGCCGCCGGAAATGTTATCGTGCGCAGCCGCCAGCAAATGATGGACCTGATTACCCATAACGGCCGGGCCGCAGGCGTTACCGTCAGGGATATGGTAACAGGCAGAATCACAAGCTATCCGGCCCATGCCGTAGTGCTGGCTACGGGTGGTTACGGCAACTTGTATTACCTTTCCACCAATGCCATGCTGTCCAACGGCTCGGCGCTGGTGCAATGCTGGAAGGAAGGTGCCGGGTTTGCCAACCCCGGCTTTGTACAGATCCATCCCACCTGCATACCGGTCACAGGCGACTACCAGTCCAAATTGACGCTCATGAGCGAATCGCTGCGCAACGACGGCCGCATATGGGTACCGGCCAAAAAGGAAGATGCCGAGGCGCTCCGCGAAGGCCGCCTGAGGCCTTCCGACATTCCGGAACACGACAGGGATTATTACCTGGAACGCAGGTATCCGGCATACGGCAACCTGGTGCCGCGCGATGTGGCCTCACGGGCTGCGATGGAGCGTTGCGACAGCGGATTTGGGGTAAACCCTACGGGCCGGGCCGTATTTCTGGACTTTACACAAGCATTGCAAACGCTGGGCAAAGACGACATTGAAGAAAAGTACGGCAACTTGTTCCAGATGTATGAGAAAATCACCGACGTAGATCCCCGCAAGGAACCCATGATGATCTACCCGGCCATCCATTACACCATGGGAGGCTTGTGGGTGGATTACAACCTGATGACCACTGTAGAAGGGCTTTTTGCCATCGGTGAGGCCAACTTCAGCGACCACGGCGCCAACCGCCTGGGCGCCTCGGCCCTGATGCAGGGACTGGCAGACGGATTCTTTACTTTGCCCTATACCCTGCCCGATTATTTGGCCGGGCTGACGGTTGCTAAGAGCAAGGAGATGGCGGGGCAGATCCAAAGTTTGATGAGGGATTCGGTACAACGTGTAGAACAGGACGTTGCCCGTTTGGCTTCCATGAAAGGGCGCAAGCCGGTAGATTATTTTCACAGAAAATTGGGCAAAGTCCTTTGGGACAACGTCGGGATTTACCGGACCGAGGAGGGGTTGCGTCAGACGCTGCCGCTGATAGAGGCGCTGGAAGAAGAATGGCTCCGTGAAGGCGGCGTAACGGGAGGCACGGATACGGTCAATCAGGAATTGGAAAAAGCCATCCATTTGCAGGATTATTTTACCCTGGCCCGGTTGGTGGTGCTGGATGCCCTGCAGCGCAAAGAGTCGTGCGGCAGCCATTTCCGTACAGAAAGCGCTACGGCGGACGGCAATACGTTACGTGACGATGATGCTTTCCAATTCGTGGGCGTGTGGGAATACAAAGGACCGCAGACAGAGCCCGTATTGCATAAAGAACCGCTGGAGTTTGAGGCCGTTAAGCCGGCAGAACGAACGTATAACGACTAATACAAAGAGCATGCATTTTACATTGAACATATGGAGGCAAGCCTCGCCCAAAGCCAAAGGATATTTCCAAACTATTGATGTAGATGGTATTTCTCCCGATACGTCTTTTCTGGAAATGCTCGATATCGTGAACAACGACTTGGTTGCACAAGGTAAAGAGGCGATTGCTTTTGACCACGATTGCCGCGAAGGCATTTGCGGGGCGTGCAGCTTGTACATCAACGGACGGCCCCACGGTCCGGACGACGACATTACCACCTGTCAATTGTACATGAGGCGCTTCCCCGACGGTAGCACCATAACGGTAGAACCGTGGCGCAGTGCGGCGTTCCCGGTCATCAAAGACTTGATGGTAGAGCGCAAAGCCCTCGACAAAATCCTGCAGGCCGGTGGCTTTATCAGCGTCAATACCGGAGCCGCCCCGGAAGCGCACCAGATGCTCATACCGCACTCCAGGGCCGAGGAAAGCATGGATGCCGCCGCCTGCATAGGTTGCGGAGCGTGCGTGGCTACCTGTAAAAACCGCTCGGCCATGCTCTTTGTGGCAGCCCGCGTCAGCAGCCTGGCCCTGCTGCCCCAGGGCAAACCCGAAGCCGCCCGCAGAGCCAAAGCCATGGTCAGGGAAATGGACCGCCTGGGCTTTGGATCCTGCACGAACATTGGCGATTGCCAGGCAGAATGCCCCAAAGGCATCACCGTAGACCACATCGCCCGCCTGAACCGCGAATTCTTGTACCGCCGCCGTTAATACCCACCGCACCTACTACCTTTTCTCCCGTACCCGTAAATCCTTACTAGCCTCACCATATCCAGAGCGGGTTGTAGCAGCACGGAAAATCCTCCCCACCTTACGGCGGGTCCCCTCCCTTTTCGGGAGCCAACGTTTTTCTTAGCCGCGACAGTACGCCCCGCCGACGCGCTCCCCACTCGCTCCTTCAGAGTTCCAGGCCCCGCCTACGCCCCTGCTTCCGCTCTCGCCGCACCAGCCTATCAACTAGGTAGTGAGTAGCGTTTTTCTACCCACCCTTCTACCGCACTATCACCCAGCCACTTACTTCCATTCGCCATTTTATGCCACTCACTACCCGGAAGCAAAAAGGCCGTTTTTCCGTATTTTCCGGTCCGGGTAGTGAGTGACCTTTTTGAAGGCGGTGCGCTAATGCGCAGATATACACACTGTTGCAACGCTTAGTGTTTTTGTGCTACTCACTACCTGGCAACAAAGCTCTCGCCGCTCTGCAACAAAACGCGGAAGCCGGAATATCTTGCCGAGGCTTCCGCTTTTTTGTTGTACGTCCGGCTATATTCTTGCGCGAATTTGCGCAAACCATCCTAAGGATGGTGCACGGCGGCGTTAGTCCCTGACGCAACGAACAGAATAGCCAAAGTCTTTAAAGTTGCAGCTGCTGGTTATGTAGTTGAAATCATAACCCAGCATCCATGCCCAGGCGTAATTCTCGTTCTCCACGAATTCTGTAGAACTCCACCAGTAGCCGTACTTACCAAGGCTGTTGAATGGTTCAACTTCGTAGCGGCAGCCTCCGGGCAGCGCTGTGAACCCACTGGAGTTTGAGGCATCTTCGTTGGGGAAATTCCAATGGTCCGTTCCGGATTCTTTCATTTTTGCTCCGGCAACAAGGTCTCCTCCTAAATAATCAGCTATTTGAGTCCACTCTGCATCACTGGGCAGATGCCATCCCTTAGGACAAACGCCTTGCACACCACTTGGATTGGCTTTGCTGGTTTCAGCGCCGGCCATAGCGGCAGGCCAGTTGTACAAAACTCCGTAGGTTTTGTAATTGTCGGAATTTTTTGCCTTTGCCACATCAGTTCCTTCATACCCGAACACGTAATAAAAAGAACCAGTGGTATTTCCATCTGAAGGTTTATGAACAGAGGGCAGGTACCTCAAATTTTCAGCCATCCACTCTTGTTGACCAATAATAACGGTTTTATATTTCATTCCGTCACGTTGATCGGTTAACGAACCATAAACAATGCTTCCGTCGCTGTTGTCCTTTGATGCCAGAGTTTTAAACGATTCTTCTTTACCGTAAGACGTGCCTTCACTATTAGTGGCAAAAGCCCGTACGTAATAGGTAGATTCAGGGCTCAAATTGGTAAGTTGTCCTGTAAAAGTTCCCAGGCCTTCTCCGGCCACTACCGTATTGTTATCTGTTGTGGGTTTTTTGGAAGTACCCCAACAAATACCGCGTGCCATTACATCTGCCCCTCCTGTTCTTGTTACCTTGCCTTCAGCAATGGCAGAAACAGCTGTAATCTCTGTTATTTTGCCGGTAAACACAGTAGGAGTAGTCACAAGTTTATTCTCCGGATCGCAAGCAAGCAGAATACTTCCTGTAAGCAAAACTAAGAGCGCCTTTTGCATTTTCATATGTTTAGAGATAAGAGATAGTGCTACTTGCAAAAGTAGAGGAAATTTCGAAAAAAAATGCGCACCAAAACTCAATTCGGTGCGCAAGAAACCAGACGGCAAATTCCAATACCCTGACTCTATGCTGCTTATAGAAATGATTAAAAATTTGTGCGCACCAGATTGAGTATGGACAGGTTAACTGAACAACTAGCTAACCTAGAGGAATATCCGAGGCGTGAATAAAGTGTGTATAGCTCCATCGCCAGAATGATTGTTTATTTTTATCAGTAAACTTATATAACCAAGAAAAAATCAATTCTTTTTCATTGACTTCAAACCTTATCTTTATCCCGTCTAGAACAAAGGAGTTTTCATCCTCAAGATACCAACTTCCAATCCAATCAGGGTCGTTAGAAAAAAAATAACTTCCATCTTTGTAAAAAGAAAAAATATCATTTTCTGTTTCAGGGGATGGAGGGTACGACTCAATAACATTACCTTCTGAGTCTGTAATGATATGCCAGCTTCTCTTCCAAGGATAATATGTAATCAAACCAAGAAGAGATGTCGTCCAATTACCCACCTTGATGGTAACTTCTTTAATGACTTCCTTTTTCTTATTAATGGCCTTGAAGACAAAAGATGTATCAGAGAATAAGCTTTCTGACATTTTAATAGTCCCAAACCTTGGATTCAACTGCTTCTGGTTGTTGACAAATAGAAGACTCACATTTTGACTGTTCCAGGAAATCTCTATATCCTTATCACCATAAGGAATAGTATCGGTTGGAAAAGTAATCTCCAAGATTGGCTCTTTTTCTTCCGGTTCTTTTTCTTCTTCAACAGGGGGAGGTGGTGGAGGAGGAAGATCCTTATCGAACTCCGGGAACAACTCGCACCCTGTAATTGTCAACAGGGTCAGTAATAATACCAGGAATCTTTTTAGTTCTTTCATCTTATAAACCCATAATAAACCAGTTAAAGATACAAGCTATTCCTTAGAAATAAAAATTCTCTTAACAGATTTTTACAATGTATTTATTTCTATGTCAACACATTTAACAACATGTCGGAGCAATGGTAAGATAAGTGTTTGCCGGATAGCAAACGGACTATGGCGGCACGGAAAATCCTCCTCACCAGACGGCGAGCTCCCTTTCTGTTCGTTATTTTTGCGCACTCAAACTCAATTTGGTGCGCAAGAAACCAGACGCCAAACATCAACACCCTGACTTTATGACGCTTACAGAAACGACTAAAAATTTTTGCGCACCAGATTGAGTCTGGACAACTTAATTCTTGACGCAGCGGACAGAATACCCTTCTTCCTTGAAGCGGCTGTATCTAAGTATGTGTCTGTAATTGAAGTGCAAATTCCGGCCCCAAGCCTTATTGTGTCCGTCCTCTGTAGCACTCCACCAGTAGGCATAGTAACCAGGGTAGAAGAATGAGCTGGCCCTGTCAAATTTGCCCGCCGGAAGAGCAGTGAAACCTGATTTGTTCCTGTATTCAGGACAATCGGTATTGCCTACGGTTCCCGTTCCTGAATCAGAATTCCATCCGCTATCACTAGCCAGGGATTTGCCAATTTTCTTTCTTGGACCATGATCATCAGGGTCGTCCGGGTCAAAATCATCGGTACCATCATAGTTATAACCATGAGTTGCCAAATATTCCTCCATTTGTATCCATTCTTCATCATCGGGCAGGTGCCAGCCTTCGGGGCAAACACCCTGTACTTTACCGGGATTTATATCGCCTGCTCTTGTTTCTGCGCCTGCCATAGCCGCCGGCCAATTGTAGAGCACACCGTAGGGAGTGTAGTTTGCATGGGCTTTTGCCTCTGCTACGTTTGTGCCAGAGTAACCGTTAACATAATAGCAGGCTTGTGTGTCGCTCGCTGTTTCTGGGCCAACAACAGAAGGCAGATATCTCAGGTTCTCTGCCATCCAGATTTGGCTGCCGATGGTTACCGTTCTGTAAACAGCGCCATCTCTGGCATCGGTGAAAGTATCACCTGAAGCTTCCTGGTTTGTTGTGAACGTTACCTGATTTCCGTAGGCTGTACCTTCAGCATTTGAGGCATAGGCCCGTACGTAATACGTTGTGTTGGGGGTGAGGCTTGTCAGCTCACTCGTATAGCTCCCCGTACCTGTGCCGTCTTCCGTTTTAGCGTCTGCTGTGGTAGGTTCCTCTGATGTGCTCCAGCAAGCACCTCGGGCTGTAACTTCAGCTCCTCCGTCATCAGTCACCTGGCAGGGGCAAGAAGCAGTTGATGTTGTAATGTCCGCAATTCCACCTGTAGTAACAGTAGGCAGGGTTGCCTGTACTACCCTTGTTGTAAAAGTTTTTTGCTCACCGTATGCTGTACCTTCAGAATTTGTGGCATAGGCCCGTACGTAATACGTTGTGTTGGGAGTGAGGCCTGTTATATCACTCGTATATATCCCCATACCTGTACCGTCTTCCGTTTTAGCGTCTGCTGTGGTAGGTTCCTCTGATGTATTCCAGCAAACGCCGCGGGCTGTTACTTCGGCTCCTCCATCTTCCGTCACTTCACTGGAGCAAACGGCAGAAGTAGTCGTGATATCTGTAATATCACCCGTAGTTACCGAGGGAATTGTCTTTACTTTTTCCTGAGGTTTACAGGAAACCAGCAATCCCAGAAAGATAAGGAAGATTGTTTTTTTCATCATTACAAGTTTTAAAAAGCCTTAATCCTTGACACAACGGACAGAGAAACCGTTTGCCTTAGACCAGGTGTATATACCTACACCGACGGAACTACTACACAGGTCCATGTACCTGGCGGTTTGCCCACTTATCTCTGTTGAAAACCACCAAAGGCCTTCAGACCCAATGTATTTGAACGTATAATCATAGAAACGATAGCCACCCGGAAGAGCAGAAAAACCGGATTTGTTTCTGTATTCAGGAAAATCGATATTTCCCACAGCTCCTGTTTGGTTATAGAAGTCCCATCCGCTATCACTAGCCAGAGATTTAGCAATTTTATCATGGTCACCACCTTTGGATCCATCGTAATTATAGCCATTATTTACCAAATAATTTTCCAAAATTTCCCATTCTTCTTCGCTTGGTAAATGCCAACCGTCAGGGCACGCAGAATTGGCTGCCGGCCAGTTGTACAAAACGCCATATGTCTCATAGGGGTTAATTTCCCCTTCTTCATGATTTTTCGCAGCGGATACACTAGTACCGTCGTAACCGTAGATGTAATAGTAAGAAACGGTTGAAGATCCAGTTTGTGGGCCAACAACAGAAGGTAAATATTTCAGATTCTCAGCCATCCAGGTTTGACTGCCAATGGTCACCGTTTTATAGACTGTGCTATCGCGCTCATCTGTAAACGTAGAAGGTGCGTCTTGTGGTTTACAGGCAATGAGCAATCCCAAAAAGATAAAGAAAATAGTTTTTTTCATCATACTTAGCTTTAGAGTTAATTAACTATTGAAGACACAGAAGCAACCGGGACTCTACCCGGTATTAGTACACCAAAAATGTATTGGATCAAATGGAACAAAAAGGAGCAAAGGGGAGCAAAAAGGAGCAAAGGCTCTGAAATTAAATACTACTACTTGCTCTTAGGTATTTAGGGAACTTAGAATTTTCCGAGTATTTAATTCATGAAGTATTAACAAATATAAACCTTTTTTTAACATCAAAAGGTAGTGAGTGACCATGTTAAAAATTAAACACTAACACACAGAAGTATAAGAGGCTACGACGGTCGAAGAGCTAAGGTAACTCACTACGCTTCTGGCAGAGGAAGGCTTTTAGTCTTCCAGGTCGTTGTTGTTCAGTGGCAGGTATCTTGTGCTGTAAACGCTGATGCCTTCCAGGGTTGGTGAGAGGGAGTGGAGGTGGGAAATCAGGTTTTCGCTTTCCAAGGGATAATGTTCGGCGATATAGTCTTGCAGCAAAGCCCGCATATATGGGGTGGAATAGACGATTTGCAGCGTAGTGCCGTCGGCCTGGCAGGGAATGGTGTAGGAGCGGCCTTTGGTGTCGTAAAATTGAAAAAAGAGCACATTCCGGACCAGACGGTATAAGCCGGTGTATACATAACCGGAAGAAAATTGCAAAGAATAGCTGCCGCTGGACGGGTCTTCGGCAGATGTGCGTGTAACCACTATTTTCTCAGGCTCTTTCAGCAAATCTCTGAAGGACTGGTAATTGTTGTTGACAAAAGCCGTTAATACAGATAAATCTCCCGAGGCGCCGGGGGAAATAGATATGGAAAGATGTACCCGTGACGTATCTATATGCCAGGTGCCGAGGAAAGCATTTTCCACCACTTTCTTCGGGTTTCCGTAACAGCTGCCCAACAGCAGCAGCGCAGAAAGGCACGGAAGAAAGTACAAGGTAATGACCTTATGTGGGTTACGCCGCATAACACCTCAAAAATAATAAAAAATGTGAACAGGAGACATTACCACAAGAAAGTACCAAAAGGATACCGTCCGGCCTGCACTTCCGCAGCCATGTTGTAAAGGTCTTTTCTGAGCTTGTCTATATTGGTTTTTTCTTTGGCAGAAATGAAAATGCAAGGAGCGTGCAATTTGGACATCCAGCTTTTTTGTAAGGCTTCCAGATCCACAGGTTCGCCTTCGTTTTCCAATGCACCGGAGGTCCGATAAGCGTCTATTTTGTTAAAAATCAAGTAGGTGGGTTTTCCTGCACAGCCGATATCTTTTAACGTGTTGTTTACGACAGAAATCATCTCTTCAAAATGTGGATGGGAAATGTCCACAATATGCAACAGCACATCGCTTTCCCGTACTTCGTCAAGGGTGCTTTTAAACGACTCAATCAGCTGGGTCGGCAATTTACGGATAAAACCAACCGTGTCACTCAGCAGGAAAGGAATGTTGTCCACCACAATTTTACGCACGGTCGTATCGAGGGTGGCAAAAAGTTTATCCTCGGCAAGCAGATCTGTTTTTGCCAAAAGATTCAAGAGGGTGCTTTTGCCTACGTTCGTGTACCCAACCAAAGCCATGCGTACGAGCGTGCCGCGGTTGCTCCGTTGCGAAGCCATTTGACGGTCAATCTTTGCCAGACGTTTTTTTAACAAAGAAATTTTGTCCAGAATCAACCGGCGGTCCGTTTCCAACTGTGTCTCACCGGGACCTCTCAAACCGATACCTCCCCTTTGGCGTTCCAGGTGGGTCCACATCCTTACGAGCCGAGGCAGCAGGTATTCGTATTGCGCCAGTTCTACCTGAGTTTTTGCGTAAGCCGTCTTGGCACGCTGGGCAAAAATATCCAGAATCAGGTTGGTTCTGTCCAACACGATACAATCGAGCGCTTTATCCAGGTTGCGCAATTGCGTGGGTGTCAGCTCATCGTCAAATATAACCGTGCCGATTTCTTCTGCTTTGACGAAGGCGGCCAACTCTTCCAGCTTACCTTTACCCAGGTAAGTAGCAACGAGTGGTTTAGGCAAACGCTGCATAAAGCGGCCGGAGGATGTCAGGCCGGCCGTAAGGGCCAGGAATTCCAGCTCGTCCAAATGGTCTTCAAAAATACGGGAATCCATTTGTGGTTGCAGAACTCCCACAAAAACGGCTTTTTTGTTATCGGCTCTTTCTTTCATAAAAAAAGAGCGCCCTCAAAGGCGGACGCTCCATTCGCAATAAAGAAATATCCAATGGTATACAAAGAATCCTATCGTAACTGGAAGTTCAAGGGGAAGTTGTAACGTACCCTGACAGCCTTATCACGTTGGCGGCCGGGCTTCCAGCGGGGAGAGGAGGAAACTACGCGTATGGCCTCTTTGTCTATAGAGGGGTCAACACCTCTGAGAACGGCCACATTTTTAACATATCCGTCTGCGTCTACAATAAACGTCAGGATAACGCGTCCTTGAACACCGTTTTCTTTGGCCACCTCGGGATAAACAATCCGTTCAAAAACCCATTTGGTAAACGTGTTTTCGTCTCCACCCATAAAAGTGGGCTTTTCTTCCACAATGGCAAGAGGAATTTCTTCTTCTTCCACAGCTTCTTCTTGGGTATATGAAATGTAATCCCGGATTTCCACAGCAAAACTGGCATCGTCTTCCGTATCTATGAAAATATCCTCTTCAATGGTAATATCGTCGTCCACAATTTCAATAGCATCTGAAAGGACAGGAGCCTGAGGCACTTCCGGCGGTGGCGGAGGAGTTTCCATAGTAACAGGAATCTGCTCTTCTTCTATAATCAGCTGTACTTCTGCCGTAAGCATGCTGATATCTTTGTCGTACGTTTTGTACTCAAATGCAGCAAGTATGATGACAAGAGCAGCAATGAGTCCGATTTCAATGAAAAGGACCCGCTTGTTTTCTAGGTTTGCCTTAGGGCTTTTTTTTAGTTCCATAGTTGTAAAAGAATAAATGTTGTGGACCATGACGGAGTCGAACCGACGACCTCTTGCATGCCATGCAAGCGCTCTAGCCAACTGAGCTAATGGCCCTGTAGGACTTGCAAAAGTATATAAATTTTTTTAAAAAACAATTTTGTACTTTTGCCGCATGATTCTTTTTCACATACAGGCGCCTGGTATTAAGATAAGCAACAGACGTGCCATAAAAGAGTGGATAAAGGTAGTTCTTAAGGAAAAAGAAAAAGAAGCAGGAGATATCAATATCATCCTAAGTACTTCCGAATATGTGCTGGAGCTAAACAAGAAGTATTTAAACCACCATTATCACACAGACGTAATCACTTTTCCATACGCATCGCCTAATGAGAAAAGATTATGCGGGGATATTTTTATAGATATCCAGACAGTATCAAAAAACGCCAAACTGTACCGACAGACGACGAGCAATGAGTTATTGCGTGTCATAATCCATGGGATACTCCATTTAGCGGGAATGAGGGATGAGACGGAACAAGAGTTGCAAGAGATGAGAATGGAGGAGGATAAGGCCCTGGAAAAGATTAAAATAAAACAAATCATTTGAAGGAAAGCAGCATTTTGGACACATTGTACGATATCATTGTTGTAGGAGCCGGTCATGCAGGATGTGAAGCAGCACGGGCGGCGGCTCGCTTGGGGTCGCGAACGCTCCTGATAACTATGGACAGAACAAAAGTGGCCCAGATGTCATGCAATCCGGCCATGGGAGGCATAGCCAAAGGGCAGATAGTACGTGAGGTGGATGCTTTGGGCGGGGCTATAGCCTTGGCAACAGATGAGAGTACCATGCAATTCCGGATGCTCAACCGCTCAAAAGGTCCGGCGATGTGGAGCCCCCGAGCGCAGTGCGATCGTTTACTATTTTCTGAAAGTTGGAGGAAAATCCTGGAAAACACGAAAAATCTGGAAATGTGGCAAGACCAGGTGACAGAACTACTTTTTGAAAAAGGAGTTGTCACAGGAGTCAAAACAGATTTCAGAAGTCAAATACGTGGAAAAAGAGTCATTTTGACAAACGGTACCTTTTTAAACGGAAAGATATTTATAGGATGGAATGCAACGCCGGGCGGCAGGATGGGTGAACCGCCTACGGAAGGCATAAGCAAGCAAT
The DNA here is from genome assembly GCA_049652385.1 of Bacteroidales bacterium. Lineage (GTDB taxonomy): Bacteria > Bacteroidota > Bacteroidia > Bacteroidales > UBA932 > DMER64. The sequence continues at coordinate 166,390 of JBASDX010000009.1, forward strand.
TAAAGGATTGTGGCGTACAGGTAGAACGCATGAAAACAGGAACGCCACCCAGAATAGATGGAAGGTCCATTGATTTTTCGAGAATGGAAGTACAAAAGGGAGACGAAAACCCTCAGAAATTTTCTTTTGCAAAGACGCCTTCTGCCATTCAACGCTCAGGAAAACAACTTGATTGCTACATGGTGTATACAAACTTGAAGGTACACGAGACATTGCGTGAAGGATTTGATGATTCACCACTATTTGGGGGAAGAATAGCCGGCAGGGGACCACGCTATTGCCCAAGTATAGAGGATAAACTCAATACGTTTGCCGGAAAAGACCAACATTTACTGTTCTTGGAGCCTGAAGGATGGCATACGAATGAGTATTACCTTCAGGGCTTTGCTTCCTCATTGCCCATTGACGTGCAGTTCCGTGCCGTCAGAAAAATAAAGGGCCTGGAACGAGCTCAATTTTACCGTCCGGGGTATGCCATAGAATACGATTATTTTCCACCGACGCAATTAAATCCCAGCTTAGAGTCAAAACATATACAAAATCTATATTTTGCAGGGCAGGTAAACGGGACCACGGGTTACGAAGAAGCTGCAGCACAAGGAATCATTGCCGGAATCAATGCACACAGAAGCATTCACAAGCAGGCTCCCATAATTTTGCAAAGGGATCAGGCATATATAGGAGTTTTGATAGACGACTTAGTAACAAAAGGGGTAGATGAGCCTTATAGAATGTTTACTTCACGCGCAGAATACCGGATACTCCTACGTCAGGATAATGCAGATGAACGCCTTATGGAATTAGGGTATAGCATTGGACTAGTAGAACAGGAAGCTTATGATGCCCTATGTGAAAAAGTCCACAAAAGAGATGCGTTGTTAGCCTGGATGCAAAATAATGGGGTAGACCCAAAAATAATGAACCCGGTATTGGAAAGAGCCGGAACGTCACCTATAATAACAAAACGAAAAATAGCGGAAATACTTACAAGACCACAGATAACATGGGAGGATATTAAACCCTTTGTTCCACGTGGAACACTTTTTGATGAAGATCCGCGGGCTGCTGAAATTTACGAATCGGCAGAAATTGCCATTAAGTATAAAGGATATATAGACAGAGAGAAAGCATTTGCAGAGAAAATAATACGTTTAGATACCGTTCCCATACCTGCACATTTCGACTACATGCAGATAGCATCGCTGTCCATTGAATCCAGGCAGAAGTTGCAGAAGATCAGGCCAAAGACTATCGGGCAAGCTTCTCGTATACCCGGTGTGTCACCGGCCGATATCTCGGTATTATTACTCTTTTTGGGAAGGTAAAAAATGAATTATAAAATCTTGAAACGGACCATTCTTCTACTCGCACTTACACTTTTAGCAGCATTACCTTTATTGAGCCAGCAAATGGTACAAACGGTAAAGGGCAGGGTTGTTGACGATGTGTCTGAGCAACCTCTTGTAGGTGTGGGAGTTGTGATAAACAACAGCGGCTATCTGGCCGGTTACACAGACATCGACGGTTATTATCACATACCTAACGTACCGGTAGGTAAAATCACCATTCTTTTTTCCAGCATAGGTATGGAAACCATCTATATGGAAAACATCATTTTGAACACCGGTAAGGAGCTAATAATGAACGTGAAGATGCGGGAAGAAGTCATGACGGTGCAAGAGCTGGTTATAGTTGCGGAAAGGGATAAGCTGCGCCCCGTAAACGAAATGGCGTCCGTATCGGCCCGTACGTTTTCTGTGGCCGATGCTGAAAGGTATGCCGGGGCCATCAACGATATTTCCCGAATGGCGCAAAACTTTGCCGGCGTAGGAACACCCAGCGATTCCAGCAACGATATTGTGGTGCGAGGCAATTCTCCCTTTGGCATGTTATGGCGCATGGAGGGGGTAGATATATACAACCCCAATCACTTTGCAGACGGAGGAGCTACCGGAGGAGCCATAAGTATGCTGAATCTTAATACACTATCTAACTCCGATTTTTACACAAGTGCTTTTCCTGCAGAATACACCAATGCGTATTCGGGAGTGTTTGATATCCATTTAAGGGAAGGAAATTACGATATCCATGAGTTTACAGGACAAATTGGTATAAACGGTCTGGAGTTTGGAGTAGAAGGTCCGTTGTCTAAAAAATGGAAAGCCTCTTACATGGGCTCTTACAGGTACTCTTTTCTGGATGCTTTGCAGTACATGGGATTTGATGTGGGGGCAGGATCGGCAGTGCCGCGTTATCAGGACTGGACAGCCAAAGTACACGTTCCGACGCCCAAGAGCGGAACGTTTTCATTTTTTACCATTGGTGGTCTTGGTCAGGTAAGTATGAAAGACGGAGAATCCGAATTTTATACGTATGCAGAAGACATTTCCAGTCTGTCAGAAATGTTTGTGGCCGGACTTCAATATAATAAAAGCCTGGGAGTCAACCAGTCGTTAAAGATTTCTTTGGCCGCTTCTTATTCTTCATTTGCTGCACTCATGGACACCATGAATGTGGAAACGCAGCAAAAAGACCGTAGTCAGGATGCGATGCTTGCCAGGGAATTTCAAACGCTCCAGGCCGTACACAACATCAAGCTGGCCAGCAGACTGTCACTACGTTCCGGGCTTACGGCCAAGCGACTGGGTTACCGCTTCCTTTCCAATGATTACTCCAAAACCACATATCCTAAAGACGTAAATGAAATCGGTCATACGTACCAATTCCAGGCGTTTTCTGAAATTTCATACAGGATTGCTCATAATCTGACGCTGGACGCCGGCGTAAATGCTCAGTTTCTGGTGTTAAATAACACGTGGAACATAGATCCCAGGTTTGGCATTTCCTGGAAATTCAAGGACAAACAGGAGCTTACGTTTGGATACGGGCTTCATAGTCAATATCAGGGGCTGGAAATATACATGACCAAGCTTTTTTCGCAAGCCGTAGACAGCAAAATATATCCCAACAAGTATTTGGATATGATCCGAGCACACCATCTGGTGCTGGGTTACCAACTGCGGCTTTCACCTACCACACGTTTGAAAGCAGAAACGTATTACCAATATTTATACAACGTACCGGTAGACTTGTATGAACCGTATTATTCCACATTAAATCTGGGCGGAATGGATTTTGACAAATATGGACGGGTGTACGTGAGCGATGCCACAGGATACAATTACGGCCTGGAGTTGACTTTGGAACGTTTTCTGTCGGAAGGGTGGTACTATATGGTTGCCGGCTCTCTGTTCGAAAGTAAATTCAGGAGTATAGATAATATTTTAAGGAGTACGAGGTACAACAGCAATTTTATAGTAAACTCTTTGATTGGCAAAGAGTTTGATATGGGCAAAGCTAAAAGCACCGGAATGTTATGGTCTTTGGGGGGCGATATTAAATTTACCATAGCGGGTGGGCAACGCTATATCCCCGTAGATGTGGAAGCTTCTATGGAAGCCCGTTCGACTGTGTATGTTTTTGAAGAGGCATACGACCACAGGTTGCCTTATTATATGCGCGGGGATGTGAAAATCTGGGCTAAAATTCAACAAATAAAAATAACGCACGAATTGGGCATTGAAGTGCGCAATTTCACCAACAGAAAGAATGTCTATTCCTACAAATACGATGTCAAACTGGAAGGGATGAAGACCACGTACCAAACGGGCATACTTCCGTTGGGTTATTACAGAATCACGTTTTAGAGACACCCAGACTCAATCCAAAGGCAGATAAAACAGCGGGGGTATAAGGTGCAAACCCGGCACCCGTGTGTGAAAGCGTGCCAATCCTTCCAGAAAACCATTCCCGGTATACCCGGATAAGTACGGTTTGCATTGCAGGAGACCGTCGGCACCGGGATAGTAAAAGGCTTCTTTCCCTGCAAAACCGCCACGGAACAGACATTCTCTGTAAGCGTAATCAAACAAGGGGGCTGACCACAGGAAAACACCGGGTTGTTTCAATCCGTCTTCACGATAAGCAGCAAATAAATGTTCAGCACCTAAGGCAGTATGGCGGTCAACGTCTGTTATGGGTGCATTTTTTGCGGAAACTGTGGCAGGAGCCGGGATGAGCAAGGGGGTTGTGAAACCTCTTTTTTCGTAAAAAGTTTTAAGAGGTTCCGTTGCCGGGTACAGGACCAGGAATTTAGCCAATTTAGAAGCGTGATAAAGGAGCAGGGAGCTGTATCCGCGTTTTTGACGGTCGGGATGCGTTGCCACGCCGTATACGTAGGCTCCTTGTAAAGGGCTTTTTCCTTTACGGTGTAATGTAAGCGGGAAGAGGGTCAGACAGGACATGCCTTCCGGGTGGTACAATACAGTACCTAAAGCCAGGCAGTTGTCAACGGCAAAACCGGCATAGGAAACGTCGTCACCAAATGCAGCACACCAGATGTCACGGAGTGCTGCTTTGTCGTTTACGGTTGCTGTACGTATCACGTGAAACTGTTTGCTATAGGTGCTTTGCTATTTATAAATATCCGCTATGATTTTTTCGTAATGCTTGTTCAGCTCTGAGCGCTTGAGTTTCAGGGTTTGAGAGAGCAATCCGTTTTCCGTGGACCAGGTGTCGTTTACCAGGCGGAAGAACTTGATTTGCTCGTGTGGAGCCAAACTTCTGTTGATGCGCTCTATTTCTTTATGAATCAGCTGATTTACCTCCTTTGTTTTATACAAGTTCTCCACATCCTGGAATACCATCCTTTGACGGGCAGCCCAATCCTGGATTTGTACGTCGTTGGGGATGATAATGGCTGCGGCTACCTTTTGGTCGCTGCCTATTACCAAACTACTTTCTACATAAGGTGATTCGTTCAATTTGCCTTCCACCATTTGAGGTGCTACGTACTTACCGTTGGACAGCTTGAAGATTTCTTTCTTACGGTCGGTAATTTTCAGGAAGATACCGTCTACCATTTCACCTACGTCTCCCGTATGGAACCAGCCTTCCTCGTCAATGGCTTCACGTGTGGCTTCCGGGTCTTTGTAGTAGCCCATCATGACATGCGGGCCACGGGTGAGGATTTCACCGTCTTCCAGGAATTTCAATTCGGTGCCTTCCATGACTTTTCCAACCGTTCCGATTTTGCGGATTTGATCTTTGGGGTTGTTCACGGCAATCACAGGGGCCGTTTCCGTAAGTCCGTATCCTTCATAGATAAACAATTTGGCGGCTGAGAACAAACGAATTACGCAGGCGCGGATGGAAGAGCCGCCCGTAACTATGAGCATCTCTTTGCCGCCCAGGTTTGCCCTCCATTTGCTGTAGACCAGTTTGTCAAACAAATTATTCAGGCGTACGCGCCAGAAGGTAAGCCGTTCGTAATCAAAGGTGTTGCCAAAATCCCAGGCCCAACGGTAAATTACGCGTTTGATACCTTTTAGGCTCTTGCCGGCGTCTTCCAGCTTTTTGTACATCATTTCTATGACACGTGGAACGGCACAGAACCCGTCGGCTTGAATGTCCTTCAGATCGCGCGCTATGGTACCCATGTTTTCTGCGTAATAAATGCTGATGCCCAGCGCCTGGAATTCATAATTCATACTCCTTTCGTAGATGTGGCATAACGGCAGGAAACTCAAAAACTTGTGGGTGTGGTTTTTGATCTGTTGTGCCGCATGGCCCAGGAAATTGAACACAATGCTGCTGTGGGCGTGCATTACGCCTTTGGGCAATCCCGTAGTGCCTGAGGTGTAGATGATGGTCAGCAGCGTATCGGGCGTAATTGTTTTCTTATTTTCTTCTATCGCAGCTTCCCATTTGCCTTTGTTAGCGGCACCCATTTTGCGGATTTCTTCCAGGTTTTTGACACCTTCCACCTCATCTGCCGTAAATACAACCGGCGGATTTTCCAGACCCTCCAGTACGGGAGCCAGACGTTTGTACATGCCGGCTTGCCCAATGATGATTACTTTGGCATCGGAGTGGGGAATGATGTATTTGTAATCGTCCGGACTCAAGGTCGTGTAAATGGGCACGTGAACCATCTGTGCCAAGGCCGTCCCCATGTCCACAAAGTTCCATTCGGGGCGGTTGTTCATGACGGTGATGACTTTGTCGCCTTTTTCCAGGCCCATTTCCAGAAAGCCGTATGCAAACTCATGGGAAAGCGTTGCATACTCTTCTGAACTGTAGGTCCTCCAGGCACCGTTTACTTTTCCGGCCAAAATGTCTTCTTTTGGATAGTTGACCTGCAGGTTTTCCAGCAAATCAAACAACCGGGTAATTTCCACTTCTTTTTTCATAATACTATGGTTTTTAAATCATTGACAAAAGCATCGATATGGGATTTTTGTGTATTGAAAGAACACATCCAGCGTACTTCACCGGTAGATTCGTCCCAAATATAGAAAAAATGTTTTTGAGACAATTTTTTGTATACCTCTTCCGGAATAATCGCAAAAACGGCGTTGCTTTCCACTTTTTGTGTGATTTGCACACCGGGCAGCCCTTCCAGGCTTTCTGCCAGGTATCGGGCCATACGGTTGGCGTGGCGGGCGTTTTCCAGCCACAAATCATTTTCCAGATAAGCCAGGTATTGCGCCGCAATAAAACGGCTTTTGGAGAACAGTTGCATGGATTGTTTCCGGATGTACAGAAAATCGTGAGCCAGCTCCGGATTAAAAAAGACCACGGCCTCTCCCAGCAGCATGCCGTTTTTGGTGCCTCCGAAGGAAAGGGCGTCCACCCCCGCATGGTGTGTCATAGCGGCAAACGAAGTATCTAAAAAGGCGGCTGCATTGGCCAGACGGGAGCCGTCCACATGCAGGTACATGTTATGGCTGTGGGCCAGGTCCGCCAGGGCTTTGATTTCTTCCGGCCGGTAGACCGTACCCAGTTCCGTCACTTGTGAAATGGATATGACCCGAGGCTGCACGTGGTGCTGAAAGCCAAAGCCGGTAAGCAAAGGCAGTACGTCAGAAGGCCGCAGTTTCCCGTCCGGTACCTGGGCAGTAAGCAGTTTACAACCCGTAAACCGTTCCGGAGCACCGCATTCGTCCCTGTTCAAATGGGCCGTATGGGCGCAAACCACGGCGTGATGAGGGCGGGTTAATGCCTGCAGGCACAGCACATTGGCAGCCGTACCGTTAAAAGCAAAATATACGTGGGTATCTTCGCCAAAGAGCGTACGGAAGACCTCCACGGCGCGTGCCGTGTACGTATCTTCTTCGTAGGAAAGACAATAATCCCGGTTGGCATCCGTCAGTGCCTGCAGTACTTTGGGATGCACCCCGGAGTGGTTGTCACTCCCAAAGCTGGTTTTCATTACCCGGCAATGTGCTCCTGATAGCCGGCGGCGTCCAGCAAGTCGTCGATTTCTGCAGGATCGCTCATGCGGACTTTGATGATCCAGCCTTCTCCGTACGGATCTTCATTGATTTTTTGCGGCTCGTCTTCCAAAAGGGGATTCAGTTCTTCTATGGTTCCGGATAACGGCATAAAGAGGTCTGCAACGGTTTTAACAGCTTCAAGAGCGCCAAAAACCTCATTTCTGTCCAGGGTTTCATCCACTGTTGTTATGTCAACAAATACGATATCGCCCAATTGATCTTGTGCAAAGTCTGTAATACCTATTACAGCCACGTCTCCTTCTACTCTAATCCATTCGTGTTCTTTGGAGTACCTAAGATTTTCCGGAAAATTCATAATCATTCGTTTTAAAAATTGAAATGCAAATATAAAAAAAGATAAAATATCAGAGCATTTTGAGGGCTTGGCGGACAAGTTCTTCCACCTTGTAGGAAGGGTTTTCTTTTTGCAATGCCGCTACCACTTTCTCCACGGCAGCACGCTGGTATCCAAGTTGTTTTAATGCCGAGGCGGCTTCTTCCCCCACAGCTGACATCGGTGCCCGGGCGGTACCCTCGGCGTCTTCCAGCCCTACTTTAGCTACTTTGTCGCGCAGCTCCAGAACCATCCGCTCAGCCGTTTTTGTACCGATGCCTTTGATGCTCCTGAGGCGCACCACGTCTGAGGTAAGCAGTGCGTCCCTCAACTCGGCATTACTCATGGCAGAAAGGACCAGGCGGGCAGTGTTAGGGCCGATACCCGATACGCCGTTGAGCAGGCGGAACATCTCCCGCTCGTCGCGTGTGGCAAAGCCGTAGAGCAGATGCGCATCGTCGCGCACCAGCAGGTGCAGCCACAGGTGGGCTTCCTTTTGTCCGTGGAGGATTTCGTAGGTTTGAAGGGTAATGAGGATGTGGTATCCCATGCCCCCGCTTTCAATGACTACGTGTGCCGGATCGGCGGCGGTTACGGTTCCTTTGATGTATTCATACATAATGCAGCATGGTTTTTGCTAGGGTTAAGCAGACTGCAAATATACATTTATTATCTTTGACCTATGAATATTTCACACATACGGGAGCAGTTTCCGGCCTTGCAGCAGACCGTATACGGAAAGCCGCTCGTCTATTTAGATAACGGAGCTACAGCCCAGAAACCCAGGCGGGTATTGGATGTGCTCCAGTCCATGCATCAAAATTTCAACGGAAACGTACACCGGGCCGTCCATTACCTGAGTATGCAGAGTACGGAGCAATACGACAAAGCCCGGGAGGCGGTCCGCAGGTACATCAACGCCCAATCGACCAACGAAGTTATTTTCACTTCCGGCACTACGGCATCGCTCAACCTGCTGGCCTTTTCCTTTGGTCAAACGTACATAAAATCCGGAGACCGCATTGTCATTACAGATACGGAGCACCATTCCAATATCGTACCCTGGCAGATGCTTTGTCAGCGTACCGGGGCCCGATTGGAAGTGTGGGAATCCGACGAGTCGGGTGCCTTGGATCCGGCCAAACTGGAACGTATCCTGGACGCCCCCGGACCGGTTCCCAAACTGCTTTCCCTGCCGCACATTTCCAACGTATTGGGTTTGGTAAATCCCTTGAGGGAAATTATAGAGGTGGCCCATCATTACGGCGTTCCGGTGGCGGTGGACGGAGCCCAGGGCATTGTGCACAAACAAGTGGACGTGCAAGCGCTGGACGTTGATTTCTACGCATTCAGCGGCCACAAATTGTACGGCCCTACCGGTACGGGCATTTTGTATGGAAAAGAAAAATTCCTGGAAGAAATGGTTCCCTGGCAGGGCGGAGGCGATATGATTGCCTCTGTATCTTTGAAAAAAGGAACTACATATGCCGATTTGCCTTTGAAATTTGAAGCCGGCACAGCCAATTTCATCGGTATAGCCGGGTTGGGAGCCGCCGTGGAATTTATGCAATCGCAGGATGCGCAGGCGCTGGAAGCGTACGAGGGGCGTATTACGCAAAAAGCGCTGCAGCAGTTGCAAAACATTGACGGATGCAGAGTGTACGGTCAGCCGGGCACGTACTACGGCCAGACGTACGAAAAAACGCCTTTATTTTCCATTTCCACGGAAGGCGCCCACCCCACGGACATCGCCCTGCTATTGGACCGTATGGGCATTGCCGTGCGCAGTGGCCAATTGTGTGCAGAGCCCCTGCTGGAGCGCTACGGACAAACGGCCGTGCTGCGCGCCTCGTTTGGTATATATAATACGGAAGAAGAGTTGGATTATTTCATCACATCGTTACAAAAAGCCTTAAGCATGCTCAGATAATTGAAATCATGACAATACAGGAAAAACAACGTAAAATAGTAGAGGAATTCTCCTATCTGGACGAGTGGATGGACAAATACGAATACCTCATTGAACTGGGCAGGCAATTGGAAACCTTGCCCGAAGAAGCCAAAACAGAAAAAAACCTCATCCCCGGCTGCCAATCCCGCGTGTGGCTGGATGCAAAACTTACGGACGGAAAGCTTGTCTTTGCGGCCGATAGCGACGCCTTGATTACCCGCGGTATTGTATCGCTGCTGGTACAGGTCTTTTCCGGGCATACCCCCGCAGAGATTGCCGGGGCTGACTGGGGCTTTATTGAAGAAATCGGCCTGAAAGACCACCTGTCACCCACGCGGGCCAACGGGTTGCTGTCCATGATCCGGCAAATCCAGCTGTATGCCGCGGCGGCCGGTACGGCTGACAACGCATAAAAACACAAAAGATGATGGATTTAGAAAAAAACATACGCCTTGCGCTCAAGCAAGTGATGGACCCGGAGATAGGCATCAATATCATAGACCTGGGTCTGGTTTATACTATAGATGTGAAAGAGCAAACAGAGGAAGGACATCCGGTGGTCGTTACCATGACCATGACCTCTCCCGTATGCCCGCTGGCAGACTTCATAGTGGCAGAAGTGAAAAAAGAGACGGAAAGCGTTCCCGGCGTAGCTAAAGCTACGGTCAACATCACGTTTGAGCCGCCCTGGGAGCCTTCCATGATGAGTGAAGAAGCACTGCTGGACACAGGCATGTTCGGCATGATTTAACCGCTACCGCCATGCATACGGCATACCTGCTCCTGGGCAGCAACCTGGGCAACAAAGACGCGCTGTTGCAGCAAGCCATAGAAAAACTGGCCCGGCTGGGCACTATCACCGCTCTTTCCCAAAGAAAAGAAACGGCTCCCTGGGGGTTCACGGAAGACGTACCGGCCTTTTTGAACCAGGCCCTCCGGTTGCAAACCTCCTTGCAACCGGAAGAATTGCTGGCTGCCTGCCAGGCTGTTGAGAAGGAGCTGGGGCGGGACAGGGCGGCAGAAGCCGCCTATGCAAGCGCCGCACAGGAGGGAGCCGGCTCGGCAGGTACGGGCGTGGCTGTTGCTGCCGCACAGCACCAGGCGGGGGCATCGGGTGGTGACGGGAGCCTCGGCAAGCGAACGTATTCCTCACGCCTGATTGACATCGACATTTTGCTGTACGACCGCCTGCAATACCGGTCCCCAACCTTGACCGTTCCGCATCCCCGGCTGAGGGAAAGGCCCTTTGCCATGGCCCTGTTGCAGGAAATCCTCCCAAAAGACATATCTTTGCAAGACTTTTACAGATAGGAAACCATGCAGGAAGAGTTATTCAAGAATATCATTGCCCACGCTAAAGAGTACGGGTTTATTTTTCAATCGAGCGAGATTTACGACGGGCTGTCGGCCGTGTACGATTACGGGCCCAACGGCACGGAGCTGAAAAACAATATTAAAAACTACTGGTGGGATGCCATGGTCAAAGCCCACGACAACATCGTAGGGCTGGATACGGCCATTTTCATGCACCCGAAAGTGTGGGAGGCCAGCGGCCACGTGGCGGCTTTCAACGACCCGCTGATTGACAACAAAGATTCCAAAAAACGGTACCGGGCCGATGTGTTGCTGGAAGAGTATATTGCCAAACTGGAGGAGCGCATTGAAAAAGAAGTCCGAAAGGGGCAAAAGCGCTTCAAAGAAGCTTTTGACGAGGCCCAGTTCCGCGCCACCAACCCCAACGTGCTGCGGGAGCAAGAAAAGATAGACCGAGTGAAAGACAGGATGGTAGCCGCGTTGAATACCGATAACCTGCAGGAGCTCAGGCAGCTTATCCTGGATTGCGAGATTGTATGCCCCATATCCGGTACCCGTAACTGGACCGACGTGCGTCAGTTCAACCTGATGTTCAGCACGCAAATGGGCAGTACAAATGAAGGGACAGGACAGGTATTCTTGCGTCCGGAAACGGCACAGGGGATTTTCGTGAACTTTCTGAATGTGCAAAAAAGCAGTCGCATGAAGATTCCTTTTGGTATTGCCCAGACGGGGAAAGCCTTCCGTAACGAAATTGTGGCACGGCAATTCATCTTCCGCATGCGTGAGTTCGAACAAATGGAAATGCAATATTTTGTCCGGCCCGGCAAGGAAATGGAGTGGTACGAGTATTGGAAACAGGCCCGTATGGACTGGCACCAATCATTGGGTCTGGGAGCGGTGATGTATCGTTTCAAAGACCACGAAAAGCTGGCCCATTACGCCAACGCCGCCTGCGATATCGAATTCCAATTCCCCTTTGGGTTCAAAGAGTTGGAAGGCATCCATTCCCGTACGGATTACGACCTGGCCCGCCATGAAGAGTTCTCGGGCCGTAAAATGCGCTACTTTGATCCGGAAACTAACGAGAGTTACGTGCCATACGTAGTGGAAACCTCCATAGGGTTGGACCGTATGTTTTTGGCCGTGCTTGCCGCCGCTTACAAAGAGGAAGTACTCCCGGACGGCGAAACCCGCACCGTCCTGAGCCTGCCTCCGTTCCTGGCTCCCATCGGCCTGGCTGTATTTCCGCTGATTAAGAAAGACGGTCTGCCGGAAAAAGCGCAGGAGATATTGAAAACCGTACGTCTGGACTACAATTGCCTGTACGATGAAAAAGACAGCATCGGCAAACGTTACCGCCGTATGGACGCTGTCGGTACGCCCTACTGCATTACGGTAGACCATCAAACGCTGGAAGACAACACCGTCACCCTCAGGGACAGGGATACCATGGTACAGGAGCGGATTGCCATTGATAAGTTGCCTGCATTACTGGATAAAAAGTTGAACAAAAAATATTGGCTGCAGAAGCTCCAATAAAAGGAAACATCTAACCACCATGAGCAACAAAAGCAAAGCCCATACCAAGGCCAAAACCGGTAAAAAAACCGGCAGAAAGACATCCGCAAAAGCCGGCCGGGGGTGGTTGTTTATAGGGCTGTTTGTCGCCTACCTGGGGACCAGCGCCTATTTGCTCTTTGCTACGGGCGACAGCTTGCCGCAATACAAGAAAATGGGTTTTGTCATGCAGCTGGCCGCCTGGCTGAAAGTTATGCCCGATAAAGTCTTACATACAATCCTCTTTATTCCCATCGTCCCCCTGGCATGGGCTGCCGTTAAACCGCGCTATGCCATCACGAAAATCCTTCTTCTATGGTCAGGGCTGCTTTTTGGCATCCTTACAGAAATTGTACAGCATTATCTGCCTTATAGAACGGGCGATATAGCCGACCTGGCGGCTGATGTGGTAGGGAGCGTTCTGGGGCTTCCGTTCTTGCTTATTTTCTTTATTTCAAGCAGGAAATCTTTAAAAAGAAAATAATTTTCCATCCCGGCACCGTTAACTGTATTAACATCAGGATTAAAGTGATGGGCTTTTAACGATGTGTCTTACGATTTATTGTTGGTTTAGTTGTAGATTCTCAATAGGTTGGCTTGAGGTGTGCAGGAAATTGTATAAAAGTCGGAAAAAAAGGAAGAAAAAGGAACAACGGATGGTGTTTTTTATATTAAACAGGAGTAAAAAGACAGAAAATTTGGTTGATTGAGCTACGTTGGCTGAAATTTTATAACATTTTATTAGGGAAATGTTGATAGAAAACGCAGTTTTATTGATGAATTGATGATGAATGTAGAAAAGAACATTTAGTTTAGAAATAGGAGTCGTATTTTGCCCCCGGAAATCTCAAAACAACAAAAAGAGTATGAAAAAAACAAAAGAAACAACCGGCAGGGTGCCGGAAGATCTGTACGTACCTCCCAAGGTAGAGGTAATGGATGTCATGGTAGAACAAAATGTCCTGGATAGCGGCAGTTCAGATGGTGCAGCTAAAGAAGTTCCCGGTTTTGAACCAGGTGCCTGGTAAATTAGTAACAGTTAAAAAAGAAGAGGATTATGAAAACAAATGTTTTGCTTAAAGCCACAGCCTTCTTTGCAGCTGTGCTATTGATGTCCGGCTGTATTTTTGACAGCTTGCAAAAACCTGAAGATAAGACATCAGAAATGGGTACGGCTCAAGTATCCTTATCCGGTGGAGCCTCTGAAAACGGTCTCCAAACCAAAATTTCTCTGGAGCAAAATCAGTCGACCGGAGCGATTGATTTATTTTGGCAAGAAGGAGACAAGGTGAACTTGTTGGTTGTACAAACAGGTAGTGATCCAATACAATATACAGCTACAGTAGAGATTAATACGAGCAATCCTAAGATTGCTACTTTCAATTATCCGTTACCTGATGGAGAGGCTAATTTTGCTTTATACGGAGTGTATGGTGGTGAGATTGATGAAGATGGAAAAGTCACTTTACCCGCTGGTGTAAATCCCACTTCCAGCAATTTAAGAGACCTTCAAAACAATAAGGCTATTGTTCTTGTATTCTCAAAAACAGGTATTCAAAAAAGTAGTCCAAATCTAACTGGTATTGAATTCCAGCATATAGGTTCCCTGTTTAGCATTAAGTTGAAAAATACAAGTACATCTGCTGCTTCAGAGACAATTACACAAGCAGAGCTGGAAACCACTGAACCTACAACTTCTGCCTATGGTGCTGATTTCATCTATGATATAACTAATGGAAGTTTTGATGATTCAAAGAAAACAAAAACCATGACATTCAGCCCGGCACAGCCTGCGACTATTGACCCGGAAGGTATTTTGGAATTTTGGGCTTGGGTTCCCATGGTAGCAGGAGAGTGGGCAAGCCCTAAATTAAAAGTCGTAGGTTATAACAACCCAGACGCTTATGACAATAAAGAAGTAGCACCAGGCAAGGCCTACTACTTATACGCAAAGGTTAACGGTGAATCGAGCTTAGCTATAGCGGCAAAAGGTGAGATGTCAGAACCTTCAGTGAAGGATGGGTACGATAGGATGACCGACCCCCGCGACGGAACCGTGTATAGGATCGTAGAGATAGACGGTCGTACCTGGCTGGCGGAGAACTTAAGATACTTACCGAAGGTCAATGAAAAGGGTGATCCTGCTGGACCAAGTGGAGATAAAACTTCTTATTATCAAACTTTAGAGCCTCGTTATTATGTATATGGATATAACGGTGAAGTTGTAACAGATGCAAAAAATCATACTGAAGGTGGTGTCAACATGTATCAAACTTACGGAGTGTTGTATAACTGGCCGGCAGTTATGGATGGTGTAAATACGCCTGATAGTAAAACAAACCCCAGTGGTGTACAAGGTGTTTGTCCTCCGGGCTGGCATGTGCCCAGTAGTCCGGAATGGGTAGATATGCAAGTATCCTTAGGTATGAATCGAGTTGATGCGGAAAAAAGAGGCAATAGAACATTTTACGGAGGCGAAGTTGGAGTTGAAATAGCTAAAAAATTAAAAGAGGTGGGTACTGATTATTGGTCATCCAACGATGGTGCTTCTAATTCAAGTGGTTTTTCAGCACGTGCGGGTGGAATGCGTGCAAAAGATGGGAATTTTAAGAATATTAAGAACTCAGGTTTCTGGTGGACAGCATCTGTTCCGTATAGTGATTTTGATGCTTGTCATAGGGAATTGGCACATAATCAAAACGGTATTTTACGTGATCCTCTTGGAAGGGAATATGCAATTTCCGTGCGCTGCGTTAAGGATTTTTAACCCAACGCCATAAATAGTTAATTATTTGATTTTAAAGAAGGTGGAGCTTAGGTTCCTCCTTTTTTTATTTTTCTTTATCTTTACTGCATGAAGCATCTATTCATACTGATGCTAAGTGCTTTGTCACTCATAAATCCCCCGATGCAACAAGAGTGTGTGGTGGGTGTTTTGGATGTGTCAGGTGTTGATACCGGAGGGGTAGCGAAAGAAATATCGGTACAGGAGGCGCGGCAGAAATCCGTTCCGGTGGTAATCCCGGACAAGGCGTTCAAGGCGTATTGTCTGAGTGTGATAGATGTGAGCAGGACCGGCGGTCGGATTATGTCCGACCAGATGGCAGCCCTGGAAAGAATCAGCGTATCTGATCGGGGTATTATGTCTTTACAAGGTATTGAGTATTGCACAGGGTTAAAGACGCTGATTTGCATGAACAACAATATTGAGGAGCTGGATTTGCAGTATAATGAAGCGTTGGAGATGCTTATATGTTCGGGTAACCGGTTGTCGGAACTGGACGTAAGTGCCAATACGGCGCTGCACTATATGGACTGTGGTAAAAACGCTTTGGAGGTTCTTGATGTGCAGCATAATGAGCATTTGACCTTGCTTATCTGTGCAGATAATGAGTTGGAGGAACTTGACGTAAGCGATAACAGCGCTCTGGAGTACCTGGATTGCAGTAACAATTGGTTAACGAATCTTGATGTCACGCAAAACCGCAACCTTGTTATTTTGAATTGCGGAGGCAACGAATTAACAGAATTGGACGTTACCAGGAATGAAAAGCTTCTGATGCTGTGCTGTGCCAACAACAAACTGATGGAATTGGACGTAAGCGGCAACACATCGCTACAAAACCTCAATTGTCAAGGTAACAAATTGTTATGGCTGGATATATCTGAAAATAAAGATTTGTTGCAGCTGCAATGCGGAAGTAACTTGTTGAGGGGCTTGAGACTCAACACCATCGGCCTTCACCAAAGCCAATTTCTGGACTGTGCCAATAACCCCTATTTGAAGGAGCTGTGGTTAAAGGTTGCCCAGGACACTACATTTCACAAGAAAGACGCGCACACTACTTACAGATGGAAGGAATAATTTCATTATTCCACAGCCTTCAGGCTCTTAGTATGGTGTGAATGTACCTCCTTGGTACTTTTTATTTAAATGGCAGTATGGGCATTACCAAGGACTGCATCTATCTCGTAACCTGATGTTGTACGCCAATATGTCAAGGAGTGTTTTGAGCCGGAATAGCTTAAATAAGCTATGATCTCTTGCATAATCAGATGTTCAAAGGAGTGTCCAAATTCAGGGGAGCCCGGTACCAGAGAATCTTTTTTAAGCAGATCTCATAACATAAAGACTATTCATGAATATCTAAAATATAATTTTAGATTATCACGATATTTGGTAACAGCAATTGGTTGAAAACCAGCCAAGACACCATCCTGCATATGAAAGATATGCATACTTCACACAGGTGGGAGTAATTGTACGAGATGTAGGGGTTAACTATTAAAGCCCGTTTCCGGGTTGCGCTCGCTGAATTTCTCTGTAAGGGCAGTGGTAATTTCGGATCGGGTCTTGTTTTTCTTCTCCAGGTCTTTGATAAGCAGGTACGCTTTGAAAAGGGGAGAACCGGCTATTTCCGAGGAGAAATGGCCGATGCCCTGGTTCCAGACAAAAAGGGCAAACAGCTCGTCAAATTCTTCTGTGGTGATGCCTAGGTGGTATGCTTTTATAAGTTCACGTGTTGCTTGTTTCATGCGGCCGGCACCTATGGCGTTGGCCAGGGACAGCAGGAGCTTGTATTCCAGTTTTATGGCCGGGTTTTCTTTATTCCAGATGTGGTCCCAGAAATTAACGGTTAGCTCCGCCACGGCCGGGTCAATGTCTGCGTATCGGGGCATAACTATGGGCTTGAGCGGGAGTTCCTGTGCATCGTCTTCTTTTATTTCTTCCCGGTAGAAATGGGCATAATAGATGTCTTTGTCTAGCTTTTCCGTGTGGTACGTGAAACCCAGGTTTCTCATGGTCTCGTAAAGCGGAATAGGCTCAAAGTTTTGTATGATGGTAATGCCTCCTTTAAGGGGAACATCCTTGGCTTTTTTTATAATGGCCGGCAAGAAATTGCCTTTGATGGGGCGCACGTCAAACTGAAGAAATTCCTTTTTATTCTTCAACCAATCTTTTGTTATAGAGGTGTTATCTGTTTTCATAATACCACTTCTTGCAAATACTCTGCCAGTTGTCCTTGCTGTTAAAATGGCACAGGGTAGTGAGTAATGCAAAATCGCTAAGCGCCACAACGTTGTGAATATCTGAATATTAGCACACTGCTTTCAAAAAGGTCACTCACTACCTAGCCATGAAAATACGGAAAAACGGCCATTTTGCTGCAAGGTAGTGAGTAGCGCAAAAATAGAGAGCCCCGCAAATGGCAGACTGATAGGTTGATAGGAAAAAATGCAAAAAATATCCACTCACTACCCAGAAAACCTTTGTAAAAACGCTAGCGAAAAGGTATATTTACACCATCTAAAAGTAGAAGTTGAACTGAAGGGTCTGACTGATGAAGAAAAAACTATACCATCTTTGCGCAAGTGCTCCGGAAATAATGTTTCGTGTTCCGGAAGATTACATTCAAGGTATCAATAGAGCATGTTTGGCAGCGTATCGTCACGAAACACAACTACTGGCGTATGCTTTTATGTCTAACCATTTTCACATTGTTGCAGAAACGGCTCAACCGGACATGTATATTGGAGCTATCCGGAATGGGTATACAAAATGGTTCAATCATAAATACGGCCGCCGGGGGCCCTTGGGTTATAAAAATTTTCATTTGGTAGAACTGACTACGCAAGACCATATCCTGGACGGCATTACGTATGTATTAAGAAACGGAGTCCATCATAATATTGCACATTTCCCGAGTGGATATCCGTATAGTTCGGCCAGATACTATTTTATGGAAGAATTGGGTTTTCAATTTGATTACTCCCCTGTGCAAACATGGAAGGAACAAAGGAAACACCTCCCGTGGAACACAAAGTTGCCACAAGGCTTAATCTTGGATAAAAGCGGACTGCTTCTACAAGAGCAAATACTGCAAACAGCTATGGTAGAGCACTATTATGTAACGGTCAGGAATTTTACCTATTACATGAATAAAACATCCGCTAAAGAATGGGAAATCCAAAACATCGAATCTTGGATGGGAGAACAAGTGAAAAACTTGCTTGTGGAAGAGAAATTATACAATAGGGTAAAGAAGATCAGCGATATTCAAATATGTCAATTGATTGATGAATGGCTTTTAAGACACAAGCAGGGAGCATCCTATGTCACTTTGAATAAGAGTGAAAAAAGGCTATTGGCTAAATTGCTTAGGCAAAAATGGGCTACTCCCGGACAAATACAACGCTGCCTGGGAATTTCTGCAGAAGATATGTCCGACATTTTATAGTTCTAACGAGTTTTATAGTTACTCAACCTGTAAAAAGAAGCCGGAATTGCAACAAACAAGTGGAAGCCTCGGCAAGAAAAACCAGGTTTCTTCGTTTTGTTGCTTGCCGGCACTGAATCTAGGTGCGGAGTACTAATATCATAAGCGGTGTGCCAGCTCCAAGCTGGCACACTATTACAAGTCATGGCACGCCAAATGGCGTGCCGTTCTGCCTTCAAAAAATGCTTTTTTGTGGCAGTTACATTGTTTGAGCTTCTGCGGGAAGTACTGCAATACGAAGCAGTATTATCGCTTGTCCAAAAGGGAAAACAGAAAAAAGAACGAAAAGCAGGCTTTCTTGTTACTAGGTAGTGAGTAGTGCAAAAACGCCAAACGTTGCAACGTTATGAATATCTGCGCGTTAGCGCACCGCCTTCAAAAAGGTCACTCACTACCCAGACACGAAAACACCGAAAAACGGCCTTTTTGCTGCGGGGTAGTGAGTGGCCTAAAACGGTGATCGGGGGCAAGTGGCTGAACAACAGGTTAGTAGAAGGATGAGCGGAAAAACGCTACTCACTACCTAGTCGGCAGTCTTGTCAACCTGCAAAATGCAGCAGGTGTAGAAACAAAAAACGGAAACCTCGGCAAAACCCCCGGCTTCCGCGTTTTGTTGCAAGGCCGCCAAATTAAAAAACCGCGCTGCAGCAGGGCGGCGCGGCTGGCGGTGAGGGAGGGATTCGAACCCTCGGTACCCTTGCGAGTACGTCAGTTTAGCAAACTGGTGGTTTCAGCCACTCACCCACCTCACCTGTCTACTTTTGTTTCCTTAAAGGGGAACGCAAAGGTAGTGAATATATTTTATTTTGCAATCTGCTCGCGCATGTCGGTATCGGCCTGGATGTTCTTCATGCGGTAGTAGTCCATGATGCCCAGGTTGCCGGAGCGGAAGGCTTCTGCCATGGCCAGGGGAATTTGGGCCTCGGCAAGGATGACCTTGGCACGAGCGTCTTGTGCTTCTGCTTTCTTTTCCTGCTCCAGGGCTACGGCCATGGCGCGGCGCTCTTCTGCACGGGCCTGAGCGATGTTTTTATCGGCATTGGCCTGGTCCATTTGCAGGACGGCACCGATGTTCTTGCCTACGTCAATATCGGCAATGTCAATGGAGAGGATTTCGAAGGCTGTTCCGGAGTCCAGTCCTTTCTCCAGCACTACTTTAGAGATGTAGTCGGGGTTTTCCAGCACTGTTTTATGCGAAGTTGACGATCCTATACTGGATACAATGCCTTCACCCACACGGGCCAGAACCGTTTCTTCTCCGGCGCCACCAACCAACTGTTTGATGTTGGCGCGGACCGTTACACGGGCTTTGGCAATGAGCTGGATGCCGTCTTTGGCTACGGCAGAAACAGGCGGGGTGTTGATGACCTTGGGGTTCACGGACATCTGAACGGCTTCGAATACGTCCCTTCCGGCCAGGTCGATGGCAGCGGCCATTTTAAAGTCCAGAGGGATGTTGGCTTTGTCGGCCGAAATCAGTGCGTTGACTACCTTGGTCACGTTTCCTTTGGCCAGGTAGTGGGCCTCCAGGGCGTTGGCGTCCAGCTTCAGTCCGGCCTTTGTTCCGGTGACCATGGCCATGACAATGGTGCTGGGCGGCACTTTTCTCCAACGCATCAATACCAGTTGTATGAGATTGATCCGAACACCCGATATCAGGGCTTGAAACCACAGGGTGACGGGGAAAAACCATAATAAAATAAAGAAGCCGACTATACCTACGGCTATCCAGATTAACGTTGCTCCTAACATAATATGTGTGTTTTAATTGTTTTCAATAGGGGATACAAAGATACTCAAACCTTCTATATGTACTATTTTGATGGGGGTTTTGGCCTGTATGAGTCCTTCGGAGGAGCGGACTTCTATGGTCACGTCTCCAAAACGGCCGTTACCTGCCGGATTCAGACGCGTCAGGCTGATGCCTTCCATGCCTACCTCCATACCTTTGTCTTCCGGTGCAGGAAGGGCTTTTTCTTCTATGCTGTCTTTTAAGGTAATTCTCTTCCACGTTTTCGAACGGAGGGTGAAAAACAGCAGGATGCCGGTCAGGATCAAAGCGCTAAAGAGCACAATGAAGCCTACGGTAGTGCCAAACCGGGTAAACGCCAGGACAATGCCTCCGGCGTAACCGGCCAGTCCCAGGATGCCGGCAATCCCAAATCCGGGAATGACGGTAAGTTCTGCAAACAACAGTACCATCCCTAATAAAATGAGTGTAATGACCAATCCCATATGTAGTGTGTTAATGTTTTTATCATTCTTCTTGTACGGATACCGACGTGAAGCCTTTCTTCTGCAGTTCTTCTGCCAGTTCCTGTGCCTGCATTCGGGAAGGAAAAGGACCTATATAGAAAAGTGCCACATTGTCTTTATCCACGCGTACGATGTCTTTTTCAGTAAGGGAGTTGACGGCAGCCACCAATTGCGGGGATATGCTGTCCGATCCCAGGTATATCCTATACGAGCGCGCTCCTTCCGGTTCCGTTTTGTGTTGGGCTTCTCTTTTACGCGCTTCTTGTAAAGATAACGATTTTCCTTCATAAAACGCTACAATCACAGCTCCTTGTATGCCCTGCCTTCTGACGGTGGTCAGGGCTTCTGCGGCTTGCGCGTAGGTAGTGAATTGGCCGGCGTAATAGACATATTTGTTGCCCACTTTGACTTCAAAGGCCGGACTGATGCCGCGTAAATGCCTCCGTTGTATTTTATTGCTCAAGGTGAAAAGCTGGATGCGGTAATAGAGGCTCATGGGCTCGTTTTCCCAAGGGATAATGACAGCTTCTTTCTCTATACGGAACGACAGGTCTACTCCCGGGGGTGGCGGAACGGGAGACAGGAACACGTGGCATCGCAAGGAGGTAAGGCTCTGTTTGACAGGATGAAAGCGCGGGATGTCGGTTTCGTCTGCCGCAGGGGTCGGGTGTGTTTCGGGGGTTTGTACGGGTACGTCCAGCACACCGTGCCACAGGAACATATCTTCTATAGCCTGGGCGGCTTTCCGCGTATCGCGCAGAGATTGCTGCAATTCCATAAGGGCGAACTCCTGTTCCCTGATAAGGTTCGCATAAATTTGTTTGTCTTCCTCGCGGGAGAGCGTGGCGTATGTCCGGCGCAACTCTTCCAGTTTCTCTTCTTGCCGGGTTACTTGTTCCGTGAGGTTTCGAACGGCTTTGTTCAATTCCGCATAATGCTGCGTGGCCTGGCGGGTCTTCTGGAGCACGGAATCTGCACGTACCGGTTCGCGTTCCGGGACAAGAGGTTTGGCTGTTGTACTATCGCTTTGGCCGGCAGGGAGACCGGGGGTCTTTACTACGGAAAGACAGGCAATTTCTCTCAGTTCCTGTACCGATTGGGGACGTATGGTGACAGGACCGGGCTCATATTCTACCTTGTAAAGTACCAAAGAATCTTTGGGGGCATTGCGGTCCGATGCAAAATAGAAATACCGGGAATCGTCGGACAGCAGGTAGAGCATATCGTTATGGGGCGAGGAGAACGGGATGCCCATATTTTCCGGGACACTCCATGTTTCCAGGTCTTTATCCCATTGGCTTACGAAAAGGTTCATGCCACCCAGACCCGGCAGGCCGTCTGAGCAGAAATAGAGCGTGTTTCCGTCCGGACTCAAGACGGGATACATTTCGTCACGGTTGGTGTTGATGGTGTTGGGCAAGCGCACGGGCGGGCTCCAGTAAACGGTATCTTTAAGGGTACCGGAGCTGTCTGCCGTTGACGGCGCACCGACTGTGGTGCGTTGCACCATATACAAATCCCAGCCGGTCTTTTGGGTTTTGTCGCGTGCGGCAAAAACTATGCGGTTTAAAAGCGGTCTGTATAGAACAGGCAGTATTTTTTCTCCGCTGTCGTGTACGTGTTTCAGAAGGTCATCAGGCGGACAGATCCATTGGCCGGAAGGAGCCAGGTCGTAGTAAAGGGGGAAATCTTTTGCGGGAACTATAGCATAGGCCAGGATATGGGGACGGATGACATACCGGCTCATTATCAAGCCGTTTTCCGAATACAATTTCCATTGCTCGGCCCGCTGCGTAAGCAAGGAATCGTACGAGGCAGCCGCGGCACGTGAAAACGCTTCTATGGCACGTTCAAATTCGTATTGTTTATGCAGCCGCTCTCCTTCTTTAAGCAATGCAGAGGCTGTTTGCGCTCGAGCAAAAGGAACGGAAGCGGCCGTACAAAGAACTGCCGCAAGGCTTGCCGTTATGAGATATCTCCTGAACATATTTATGGTAAATGCGAACCACAAAGTTAACTAATTAGGGAAAAAACATTACATTTGTCACCTATTTTGTCGCGATTATATTAATATTTAAGTAAGTATAAGATTATGCAAAGCAAAGGAGCCATTAGGCTGGTGGTACTGCTCATTTCTCTGGCATGTATTTACCAGTTGTCTTTTACGGCAGCCACAAGGATACAAGAGAAGAAGGCAGCCGATTATGCAGAAAGAGCCGCAGTTTCTATTCAGAAAACGAAGGAATTTCAGGAGATTGATGAATTGGATCATGCCTTTTTTCTGGATTCGCTCAGAAACGCTAAACAAAGCTATTATATCGATTCCATAACGCCGGAAAAAGTATTCCTGTGGTACACGTACAAAGAGGTGAAAGAACGGGAAATCAATCTGGGGCTGGACCTCAAAGGCGGTATGAACGTGATGATGGAAGTGAAACTGGAGAGTCTTATCCGTGCCCTGTCCGATTACAGCCAGGAACCGGAACTGGACCAGGCTCTGGCATTGGCCAATAAAAAAGTGGCAGAAGGTTCCAGAACGGATTATTTGACCTTGTTTGCCGAGTCCTGGAACGAAGTGGCTCCCGGCGAACGCCTGTCAAAAATCTTTGGGACGTACGATATGCGTGAACGGATCAAACCGGAAACGTCCAATGAAGAAGTGTTGAAAATCATTCGGGCTGAGGCAGAATCGGCCATGGCCAACTCTTTTAACGTGCTGCGTAACAGGATTGACCGTTTTGGTGTAACACAGCCCAATATCCAGCGCCTGGGAACTACCGGCCGGATTTTGGTGGAGCTGCCCGGTATCAAAGAGCCGGAACGCGTGCGGAAACTGCTTCAGGGAACGGCTTCTTTGGAATTTTGGGAAACGTATGAAAACGCCGAGGTGTTCCCTGCTTTGCAGGAGGCCAACCTGGTGCTTCGTGAATATTTGAGGGATACGGAGCCCTCAAAAGAAGTAGCAGCCGTAGTGCCGGAGAAAGAAACGGAAAAAGTAGCGGAAGGTGACGAGTTGCTGGCGCAATTGGCGGAAGAGGATGCCCTTTCTGACGATTTGACTGCCTGGGCAAAGCAAAACCCCTTGTTCCACCTGCTCAATCCCAACGTATACGAAGGGCAAATAGCTCCCGGACCGTGTATCGGCCGCGCCCATTACCGGGATACGGCAGCCATCAACAGCTGGCTGGAGTTGCCGCAAGTACAAGCTGTTTTGCCGGCAGACCTGCGCACCTTGTGGTCGGTAAAACCCGATAAAGTGAGCGAAGTATATTTTGAGCTGATTGCCATTAGAGTAAACACACGTGACGGAAGAGCCCCCCTGGACGGCGGTGTTGTAACGGACGCTCGCAAGCATTTTGACCAGACACGCGGAGGCGCCCCGGCTGTAGATATGGGGATGAACGCAGAGGGAGCCCGCGTATGGGCACGGATGACGGCTGACAACATCGGCAAGTCCATAGCCATTGTGCTGGACGATATGGTTTATTCTTATCCTCGCGTCAATACGGAAATTACGGGTGGCCGCTCGCAGATTACGGGAGATTTTACTACAGAAGAAGCCGATGACCTGGCTAACGTGCTGAAATCCGGTAAACTGCCGGCTCCCACCAGCATTGTGCAGGAGAGCATTGTAGGCCCCTCGTTGGGATCACGTTCCATTACTTTAGGACTGATTTCTTTTGCCATTGCGTTCTTGCTGGTGTTGGCCTATATGATATTATTTTACAACAACGCCGGGGTGTTTGCGTCGGTGGCGCTGTTATGCAACTTACTGTTCTTGTTTGGAGCACTCGTGTCTTTCGGAGCCGTGCTGACCTTGCCCGGTATTGCCGGTATTGTGCTTACCCTGGGTATGGCGGTAGACGCCAACGTTATCATCAATGAGCGGATCAGAGAAGAGGTACGTGCCGGCAAGGCGCTGCGTCTGGCGGTGGCCGACGGATATAAAAACGCCTACTCCGCTATTATAGACGGAAACCTGACCACCATGATTACGGGTATTATCCTGATGATTTTCGGCTCGGGACCGGTACAGGGCTTTGCCACTACGTTGGTCATTGGTCTGATAACCTCTTTGCTTACGTCCATTTTTATTACCCGTTTGCTTATGGACAGAAGGCTGGCCAAAGGCAAAAACATCTCTTTTGACAGACCCATAACGCAGAATTTCTTGCAGAATACCAAAATCAAGTTTGTGGAGAACCGTAAAAAGTACTACATCACCTTTGGAGCCATCATGGTCATAGGACTTGGCTTTATTTTGTTCAAGGGCTTTACGTACGGAGTTGACTTTACCGGCGGCCGTACGTACGTAGTGCGTTTTGACCAGGAAGTAACGGCAGAAGCCGTCCGTGAGAAAGTAACCGAAGCGTTCCAGGGTGGAGTAGAAGTGAAAGAGTTTGGAGGCAGCAGCCAGATGCGTATAACCACAAAATATCGCATTGAAGACGAAAGCGTCGAGGCCGATGCAGAGGTAGACGAAATGTTGTACAACGCCGTAGTAGATTTCTACTTAACCGAAATGACACTTGAGGATTTCAAGTCAACCATGAACAACCCCAACGGGATCATCAGCTCGGAAAAAGTTGGACCGACGGTGGCTAGCGATATCAAGCGCGACGCCATCATTGCCATCTTGCTCTCTTGTTTGGCCATCTTTGCCTACATTGCCTTGCGGTTCCGTAACTGGACCTGGGGCACGGGAGGCTTGATTTCACTGGTGTTCAACACCGTGTTCGTGATGGCCTTCTTCTCTATTTTTACCGGTATCCTGCCTTTTACACTGGACGTAGACCAGCAATTTATTGCCGCTGTGCTTACGATTATCGGGTATTCGCTGAACGATACGGTGGTGATTTTTGACAGGATCCGGGAGTACAGAACATTGTATCCAAAACGTGATGTCCGTGAAAATATTGACGAGGCACTCAACTCTACCCTTTCCCGAACGGTCAACACGTCGGCTACCACGCTGGTGGTGCTGCTGGCTATCGCCATCTTTGGCGGAGAGGTTATCCGCGGCTTTGCCGTTGCGCTGGCTATCGGAGTGGCAGTTTGTCCCTTTACCTCGGTCTTGTTGTCCACCCCCATTGTGTTTGACTTATGGAGGTACGGCAGTAAAAAAGCGGCAAAAGAAGTGAAAAGCAGCAAAAAAGCTGTTGCCAAACATAAATAAAATACCAACAACCATGAAACCAGTTAAAATTCTGGTGATGGTGCTTTGTCTCATAGGGTGCCAAACGGCACTCTATGCGTTTCAAGGCCCCGTTGCCGCAGTAGCAGAACACGCACCAAAGAGAAAACCTGACTACGCCAAAAACATAGAGAAGATGGCGCTAAAAGTACAGGAACTATGGAACATTCCGGCTATGGCCGTTACCGTGGTAAAAGACGGAGAAACCGTTTATGCCAAAGGATTGGGACATTTGACCACCGACCGCGATGCACCATCTGCCAATCCTTATACGTTGTTTGTGAACGCCTCTACCAGCAAAGCCTTTACGGGTGCTTTGATGGGAGTTATGGTGGACAAAGGGTATGTGCAGTGGGAGGACCGTGTTATTGATCACCTGCCCGATTTTCGGCTGTATGACCCCTGGGTGACGCAAAATTATCTGGTAAAAGATATTATGAATCACAAGACGGGATTCCAGCCTCAGGCATTGGATGTGATACCTGCGTTAGGCTATGACAGGGACCAGTTGTATCAAATGTTCCGTCTTGTTAAGCCTACGTATGGGTTTAGATCTACGTATGCGTATTGTAACGCGCTGTACACCGTCGCGGCGCGTATTATAGAAAAATATACCGGTCTGACCTGGGAAGAGGCTTTGGAAGAATATATTTTCAAACCGTTGGAAATGAACCATACCAAAACAGGCAAGGACTCTTACTTTACGGCAGAGAATTTTGCGTACGGACACAGACTGGTTAAAAAAGACGGCAAGCTGGAGCTCTCCCCACGGGATGATCGTCAGGACGCATACGCCTGGCTGCAGGCAGTTTCACCGGCAGCCTTTGTCATGTCCAACGCCCACGATATGGGACAATGGATGAAAATGTGGCTGGCCAACGGTGTGTACAACGGTCAGCAAATTTTAACGCCACAAACCATACAGAACATTTTCAAGCCGGAAACCATCTGTTCCTGGGATAATGAGCGTGTCGTTCTATACGGACAAGGGTGGCGAATAGAACAAGGTGTCCAAGGCAAGTTGATCAACCACACCGGCCTGGCCGGAGGGTATACGGCATGGGTTGTGCTGGTGCCGGAATTGAACCTGGGAGTCAGTGTACTCATGAATCAGGGAACAACCACCACTCCGGAAATATCACTGGCCCGGCAAATCATTGATTTATACAGAGAGGTAGATTCAGACTGGATTACGAAGCTTTATGAAGACTATATGAAACCGGCCGCACCTCGCAAACCAAAAGTTGAAGAAGAATATATAGAACCATTTGAGAATAAAACATATGCAGGTCTTTATTTTAAAGAAATCTTTGGTGAGGTCCTTGTGTATGAACAAAATAATTCCTTATATTTAGACATCAACGATGTATCGGGTCCCCTGGAACATAAAAACGGTCATACGTTCCGTTATCGTGCAAGAGACGAATCGTTTGACATTACTTTCCAGGTAGATACAACGTTAGGCCGGGCTCAGAATTTCTCCTTTGATTTTGGAGATGACCTGGGGCCTTTTGTAAGAATATACAAATAGTGAGCAAACGGGCGAACATAGCAGTAATCATGGCTGCCGGGAAAGGCAACAGGGCACAGGCAGAAATTCCCAAACAATTTCTGGAACTGGGCGGAAGGCTTGTGTTGGAGCGTGCCGTAGATGCTTTTGACGTACATCCCGGTATAGACGAAGTGGCTATAGTTGCAGCCCAGGAGGAGAAGGAAAAGGTACAGGAAATTATAAGCAGGAACAGTTGGAAAAAAACACAAAAAATCATACAAGGCGGTGAACATCGGTACCAGTCTTCTTATGCAGCCGTACAGGCTTTTTCAAGCAGGCAGGACGATAATATCATTTTGCACGATGCAGCACGGCCGCTAGTGAGTCAGAAAATCATTACAGACGTGGTGGAAGCTTTGAAAAATTTCAAAGCGGTGGGAGTGGCCGTTCCTGTTACAGATACGCTTTTTTTCACGGGACCGGGTGGAAATCAAATCATCAGGGTGCCGGACAGGAGTTTGTTCAGAAGGGCTCAGACACCGCAAGGTTTTCGCATAGGCCTTCTTAAAAAAGCATACAGTTATGCTTTGGACGACAAAGGATTTTCTGCTACAGACGATTGCGGTGTGGTTCGGCGTTACTTGTACCGGGAGAAAATCTACCTGATTAAAGGAGATGAAAGGAATTTGAAAATTACGTATCCGGAAGATATTGAAATACTGGAAAAGTGGCTACTCCACTAAAAAGTCGAAAGCCTGTTTGTCTATCCAGTTTAACAATTCCGGTGAGAGATCAATTTTATGGGAACGGGAAAAGAGCTTTACGGCCATTTTCTCGTTCTTGTCTTTCAGGACCAGGTGCAAAGTGACTTTGCCGCGGTTTTTTGAGAGCACCTCCAGCAATTCTTTGCGGAACGTTTCTGTAATTTGCTCTATATCCAGATAAAGGGTCAGAGCGTTTAAGGTTTCTTTGGCGTTGGCCAACAGTGAAATATCAAGAATTTTAAATTCTTTGGGGGCTGGACCCGGAAGAGTGAGAGGTTTTTTATCGGCGGCGGCACCACGGTCGCGGAAAGATTTTTGAAACCGCTCCTGCAGGGAGCACCGGATCAATAAAACCTCATTTTCCCGCATATAAGGGAGGAATTGTTCGTATTCTTTACCAAAGAGGGTAAAACGCATACTCGATGCATAATCTTCCACCGTGAACGTACCCCAGGGACGCCCGCTGCTTTTTGCCAAAGCCGCTGTTACTTGTGTAACAATGCCACCCACACGCAGTTCGCGTGGTGCAAAATTTGTGACAGATTGGCTTTCTTCGTACAAATCTGAAGCTTGCTGCAGGGTATGACTGGTAAAATGGTCCATTTCAAATTTGAAAGCATCCAAGGGGTGTGAAGACAAATAAATACCCACCATTTCTTTTTCCTTCTTCAGGAAATCTTCCTGCACTTCCGGTATGGTGGTAGCCGGGATCGGTTTTTCCACGGCAATCATAGCATCGGTACCATCCCCAAACAGGCTGTTCATCCCCTTATTCCTATCGGCTTTTAACCTGTCCCCATAGGCAATAAGGCTTTCCAGAAAATTTCCGTCTTTTCCGCAAGGGAGGAAATATTGGACCCTTTTAATTTGTGGAAAGGAATCGAAAGCACCGGCATAGACAAGGCTTTCCAATACTTTCTTGTTGCAGGAATTCAAATTGATGCGCTCTATAAAATCGTAAATATCTTTAAAGGGGCCCCCTGCTTTTCTTTCTTGCACAATGTCTTCCACAGCACCGTAGCCAACTCCTTTAATGCCGGCCATGCCAAAACGGATATCCCCCGCTCTGTTGACAGTGAAATCGTGCATGGATTCGTTGATATCCGGTCCCAGCACATTCAACTCCATACGTTTGCATTCGTCCATGTACTTGGAGACATCGGCGATGTTGTCCCGCACACGCGTCAACAACGCGGCCATGAAATCGGCCGGATAATTGGCTTTCAAATAGGCCGTCTGATAGCTGAGCATGGAATAACTGGCTGCGTGTGACTTGTTGAAGGCGTATTTGGAAAATGCCGTCCAATCTATCCAGATTTTATTAAGTACTTCTTCATCTATGCCACGTTCCGAACCGCCATGTAGAAAATCTTTTCTGAGGGTCTCCATTTCTTCAGGCATTTTCTTTCCCATGGCCCTGCGTAACGAATCGGCTTTGAAGCCGCTGAAACCGGCCAACTCTTGCGACAAAAGCATGACCTGTTCCTGATACACGGTAATCCCGTAAGTCTCCTTTAAAAACTTTTCCATTTGTGGAAGGTCGTACACAATATCTGTACGTCCGTGTTTGCGGTCAATGAAATCGGGGATGTAATCCATGGGTCCGGGACGGTATAAAGCCGTCATGGCTATAAGATCTTCCAGGCAGGTGGGTTTAAGTTCTTTGAGCCATTTTCGCATGCCGTCGCTTTCAAATTGGAAGATGCCTATCGTGTCGCCCCGGCTGAATAATTGATAAGTAGAAACATCTGTAAGCGGTAAGGTGTTGACGTCAATATCAACTCCATGATTTTGGCTGATATTTTCTACGGCCGTTCTCAGAATACTAAGGGTCGTCAAACCCAGGAAATCCATTTTAAGCATACCCACTTGCTCAATCAGGCCTCCTTCATACTGGGAAACAAGGATGTCTTTTCCGGTATCTTTGTCTTTGCTGGTGGAAAGAGGGATGTGGTTGGTCAAGGTTTCCGGACCGATAATGATGGCGCTGGCATGCACACCTGTATTACGAACGGAACCTTCCAGTTTATACGCATATTCCAGGGTAGTTCGCACAAGGGGATCTTCTGATTTGAAAGCTGCCTGCAATTCCGGAACGTGGTGGAGTGTGTTTTCTATGGTGATTTTTTGGGGTTTGTCGTCTTTATCGGGCAGCCTGTCCGGAATCAGTTTTGCCAGACGTTCGGCCTCGGGCAAAGGCAGTCGTTGTACACGGGCAACGTCCTTGATGGCACTCCTGGCAGCCATGGTACCAAAGGTGATTACATGGCATACCTGGTCTTTGCCATATTTGCTTTCTACGTATTCCAGCACTTTGGAGCGGCCGTCGTCGGCAAAATCAATATCAATGTCGGGCAGAGAAATACGCTCTTCGTTTAAAAACCGTTCAAACAGCAAGCCGTATTTGATGGGATCTACCAAGGTGATACCCAGACAATACGCCACGACGCTTCCGGCCGATGACCCTCGGCCCGGACCTACCCACACACCCATTTTGCGTGCCTGATGGATGAAATCGCGTACTATGAGAAAGTAATCGGGGAAACCCATTTTGAGGATGGTACGCAATTCAAAATCCATCCTTTCTTTGATTTCCGGCGTGATGGTTCCGTACAACACCTTTCCGCCTTCGTACGTAAGGTGGCGGAGGTACTCGCCTGCGTCGGAAAAATCATCAGGAATAGGAAAATGCGGCAAGAGGGGCTTCCTGTCCAGGGAATAGGTTTCTATTTTATCGGCAATGTGCAGGGTGTTTTCCAGAGCTTGCGGAATATCTGCAAACAACTCTGTCATTTCGCGCGTGGTTTTTAGGTATTCCTGTTCTGTGTAGCGTAATTTGCGGGTTTCATCCGTTACATCGTCGTTCGTTGATACGCAAATAAGCCGATCGTGCGCGGGAGCATCTTCATAATTGACAAAGTGAACATCGTTGGTGGCCACCAGCTGTACACTATGTTTCTGCGCCAATGCTATCAGATGCGGCTCAATTTGTTTTTGAAGGGCAAACGTGCTTTGGGCGTTGGGGTTGTTCAGCAGGGTTTTGTGGCGTTGCAGTTCAATGTAATAATCTTCTCCAAACAGATCTTTGTATTGAGCCACAAGGTCAGAAGCTTCTTCCATTTTTCCGGCGGCTGCCAAACGCGGCAATTCTCCGGCCAGACAGGCACTCAGTGCAATCAGGTTGTGGTGGTATTGTTGCAGTAAGGAAAAGTCTATACGGGGCTTGTAATAGAAGCCGTCTATCCAGGCTTGCGACACCAACTTTATCAGGTTCTTGTATCCGTCGTGGTTTTTAGCCAGTAGCACCAGGTGGCACGTGGTTGCTTCTTCCGTATTCTTTTTTAAATGCCGGCCTTCAGGGGCTACGTATACCTCACATCCAACGATGGGTTTTACGGAAGGGAATTTTTTGGCCACATTTAAAAACTCCTTCACACCAAACATGTTTCCATGGTCTGTGATGGCAAGGGCAGGTTGATGGTCTGTTTGTGCCTTGTGAAAGAGGTCGGGGATAAAGGCGGCGCCGTCAAGGATGGAATACTGTGTATGAACGTGAAGGTGAACGAAAGAAGACATGAAATTATTGTTTTTTAATAAGGGTTTTCCCGGTCATTTCCGGGGGGATGGGCAGTCCCATCAAATCCAATACGGTAGGGGCCACGTCTGCCAGGATACCGTCCCGGACAGCTGCCACGTCTTTGTCTATGACGGTAAAGGGTACACGGTTTAAGGAGTGTGCCGTGTTGGGCGTTCCGTCTGCGTTCAAGGCATGATCTGCATTGCCATGGTCTGCTGTCATCAATACGGAATAACCATTGGCCACGGCCGTTTCTGTGACTTCTGCCGCCAGACGGTCTATAACGGTAACGGCCTGGCAGATGGCCCGGTATACGCCTGTATGGCCTACCATGTCTCCGTTGGCAAAATTGAGCACAATCAGTTGATATTCCTGCTTTCCAAGAGCCTTCTTAACTTGTTCGGCTACTTCCGGAGCGCTCATTTCCGGTTTCAGATCGTACGTGGCTACTTTTGGAGAAGGTACCAGAATCCTGTCCTCCAGAGGGAAGACTTCTTCCCGGCCGCCTGAAAAAAAGAAGGTAACATGGGCGTATTTTTCCGTTTCCGCAATACGCAGCTGCTTGAATCCATGACGGCTGATGATCTCTCCCAGCGTGTGTTCCACATTTTCTTTGTCAAACAGGATATGCAGCCCTCGGAAGGTGTCGTCATACGGGGTCAGGCAGCAATAATACAAGGGGATGGTGTACATTTCGTACTCCGGTTTGTTTCCCTGGGTAAGGACGTGTGTGATTTGCCGGGCACGGTCGTTCCGGAAATTGAAAAAGATAAACGCATCGTCTTTTTCTACTGTCCCGACAGGAATTCCACTGTCATCCACACAGACGATGGGCTTGATGAATTCGTCAGTTACGCCGCGCCGGTAGCTTTCCGCAACACCTTCTGCGGCACTGCGGAACGGAGTTCCTATACCATGTACGGCCAAATCGTAACCCTCTTTGATCCTGTCCCATCGTTTGTCCCTGTCCATGGTGTAATACCTGCCGATGATACTTGCAATTCTTCCGGTGGTTTTATCCATATGCGCCTGCAATTGTTCCACAAACCCCAATCCGCTGCGGGGGTCGGTATCCCGGCCGTCCATCAGGCAATGTACGTACACTTTGGTAAGGTTGTATTCTTTGGCAATATCCAGGAAAGCAAACAGGTGTTCCATGGAAGAATGAACGCCTCCGTCCGACACCAATCCCATTAGGTGCAAAGCTTTACCGCTGTGTTTCACGTATTGGTATACGCCTTTGACTTCTTTGTTTTCCCGAATGGACCCATCCCGGCAGGCCCGGTTGATTTTGACCAAATCCTGATACACAATGCGGCCGGCACCCAGGTTCAGGTGTCCTACTTCTGAATTGCCCATCTGGCCTTCCGGAAGCCCTACGTCCTGCCCGCAGGCGCTTAGCGTACTGTTGGGATATTGGTTGCGGATTTTATCAATATGTGGCTGTCCTGCAGTATAAATAGCGTTGGTACGGTCGTGTTTTCCTTCGCCCCAGCCGTCTAAAATCATAAGAAGTACTTTTTTCATAAAGCAAATGGTAAGCCTACAAAGTTACGAAAAGATTTTGTGTACATTTGCGGAATATATGAGAAAAAAACAGCCGGGGAGATCCGGAAAAAAAGGGCAAAAGCAAACCCATAAGATAAAGACGCAAAGCACTTCCGTAACGTACCGGGGTACAATCAGCATGGCCCGGGAAGGTTATGGTTTTTTGCTGGTAGATGTGCCGCAGGGACAAGATCCTATAGAGGATGTTTTTATTCCCGCCGGAAAATTGAACGGGGCTTTGCATGCAGATAAAGTACAGGTGGACGTGCGTGCAGCAGGAGGACGAGGCCGGGGAAAACAGGAGGGGCGGGTGGTAGCCGTAATGGAGCGTTCCCCAAGACCTTACGTGGGCATTTTACAGATAGTGGATAAGAAAGCGTACGTCATTACCGATTCCAGGAATATGCCGTACGATATCCGTGTCCAAACTGGCATGACAGGCAAGGCACGCAACGGACAAAAGGTCGCGGTCCTGGTGACCGAATGGAACCGAAGGGGTAATTTCCCTGAAGGCAGGATAGTGGACATATTGGGGATGCCCGGTTTGAACCAAACGGAAATGCATGCCATTCTGGCAGAGTTTGGCTTGCCGTATCGTTTTGACAAAAAGGTGGCAGAAGAGGCAGAGGCTCTGAGCGATACATTCCCGGCCGATGCATTGAAAGGACGAAGGGATTTCAGGAATATCCCGACGTTTACCATAGACCCGGCTGATGCCAAAGACTTTGACGATGCGTTGTCTTACCGTAAAACAGGTCCGGAGGGAACGCATATGGAAATAGGCGTACACATTGCCGATGTCAGTTACTACGTGGATGCCGGTACATTGTTGGACAAAGCGGCTTATGAAAGAGGATGTTCTGTGTACCTGCCTGACAGAACGGTACCCATGTTTCCGGAAAAACTTTCGAATTTCCTGTGTTCGCTGCGTCCCCGGGAAGATAAATTGTGCGTATCGGCTGTTTTTGAGTTGGATGAGAACTTCCGTATTCTTACCCGCTGGTTTGGCAGAACGGTCATCCGTTCCCGTTGCCGCCTATCGTATGAACAAGCACAGTCTGTGCTGGATGCTGCAGGCCGGGACGGTATTATTCCGGAAAACGGAAAGCAGCAGCCTGCCCGGCAGCACAACGAAGAGCCGGCAATTGCGAAGACGGAGTACATTCTGCCGGAAGGACTTGACAATCAAGTGCGTGAAGCGTTAATCGCTTTAAACAAAGTGGCTACAAGGCTTAGGGAAGAACGGGTGCGCAGAGGAGCTGTGACTTTTGACAAAGCCGAGGTGCACATACAGGTGGACGATGAGGGTGTGCCGGTGAGCATCGGCATTAAAGAACAATTGGAGGCACACAGCCTGATTGAAGAACTGATGTTGCTGGCTAACCGGGAAGTAGCGGAGTATGTCAACGGGAAAAAAGATAAAAAGACAGGCCGGCCGCCGGCTTTCGTATACCGTATACACGAAGAGCCCGATGCGGATAAAATAGCCGCCTTTCGTAACTTTGTATACCATTTTGGGTACAGCATGGGAAAAACGGAATCGCCCAGGGCCTATGCACGTGAGGTAAACAAGCTGTTGGAAAAGGCAAAAGAAAAAACAGAGGCAGGCGGGATTGTCATTATGGCGCTGCGCTCCATGCCCCGGGCCAGATATACCACTAAAAACGTGGGTCATTACGGATTGGCGTTTGATACATACACCCATTTTACATCTCCCATACGGCGTTATCCCGATTTAATGACACACAGATTGTTGTTGCATTACCTGAGCGGAGGCCGGGAAAGCGGCACGGAACAAATGGAAGCTCAATGCGTTTATTTGTCTGAACGGGAGCAATTGGCTACTGAGGCTGAAAGAGCCGGTATCAAATACAAGATGGTGGAGTTTATGCAGGATAAAATAGGCCGGCAGTTTTCCGGCGTTATCACAGGTCTAACGGAATGGGGCATGTTTGTGGAATTGGACGACACCATGATAGAGGGGATGGTTTCTGTCCGGGACATGACGGATGATTACTATGTATATGACAAAGAGTCCATGACACTCACCGGGACACATTCAGGCATCCATTTTGCTTTAGGACAGAAAGTACGGATAGCTGTTGCAAGGGCAAACCTTGAACAAAAACAGTTGGATTTTGATTTAATACAATAAAACCATGAAAAAAAGAACAATCTGGATTATTATCCTGGCCGCTGTTGCATTGGTGGTATTGTGGTTTGTGAAAACAAACAACAGGATGGTAGAGGCACAGGAGCAAGCGACACAAGCCTGGGCACAAGTAGAAAACGTGTATCAGAGAAGAGCCGACCTTATTCCCAATTTGGTGAATACGGTAAAAGGAGCCGTAGATTTTGAAAAAAGCACATTGGAAGCCGTTATCGAAGCCCGCTCCAAAGCTACGCAGGTGACGGTAGATCCGGCCAACCTGACACCGGAGAGTCTGACGGCGTTTCAAAACGCACAGGACAACCTGAGTCAGTCATTGGGCAGGCTGCTGGTAGTCATTGAAAGGTACCCCGATTTGAAAGCCAATGAGAATTTCCGCGACCTGCAGGCGCAGCTGGAGGGTACGGAAAACCGTATTGCTGTGGAAAGAAGGTCTTTCAACCAGGTGGTGCAGTCGTACAACGTACTCATCCGCAAATTCCCCCATTCCATAGTGGCCGGTATCAGGCATTTTGAGCCAAAAGGGTACTTCCAGGCTGCAGAAGGTGCCGAAGTGCCTCCCGTGGTAGAATTTTAAAGCAAACCGGGGCTTTCCAGAGGGAGTGAGCGTCCGTCCGGGGTAATCAGGCTGTACCCTAAAGAAGCATCGCACATATGGCCTATGATATCCAGGGAGTATTCCTTGGATATTGTTTCGTATATACCCAAAGGCAGCGTGAACAGCATTTGAAAATCGTCTCCTCCGTTCAATGCGGCCACCAGGGGCGACAGTGTTTCGTCGGTTTCTGCAAAATCATAGGTGGCACGCGCTATGGGGATTTTATCGGCAAAAATTTTCGCACCTGTTTCAGAAGCTTTAGCAATACGTAAGACACCATCTGCCAATCCGTTGGCTAGAAAGCACATAGATGTTGGTATGATATCATCTGCTTTAAGGTTCTCCAAAAGAGCATGGGGAAGTTCGGGTTTTAAGTACCTCTCCAGGATGTATTCATGGCCTTCCAGGCTGGGTAATGCGTCCTTTTCCGCCTGGCCCGTAAAAACACGTTTTTCTCTTTCCAAAAGCTGCAGGCCCATATAGGCGGCCCCCACGTTGCCGCTCAGGCAGATAAGGTCTGTGTTCCGGGCTCCGCTGCGACGCGTCAGCAGACCGGCATCGCATTCACCCGTAGCCGTAACGGCCAGGGATAACCCCGTATAGGAAGACTGGATGTCAACGTAGGCAATGTCGGCTCCATACCTTTGGGCGGCTGCCTCTATGCCCAGAAACAACTGCTCCAGGTCTTCCACGTAAAATCGCTGGGACACCCCTGCACATACGAGCAGCTGCAGCGGAACGGCATTCATGGCCATTACCTGCCCCATGGCATGGACGGCTGTTTTGTAACCGATGAATTTTAAGGGGAAGTAAGACAGGTCAAAATCTATTCCCTCCAGGGAAAGTTTCTGGGCCGATACGGTTAGGGATTCACGGAAGCAGGCGGCAGCGGCATCGTCGCCGGGACCTTGCACGGTTGCCGGGTTGATGGCAGTGAAACGTGCTGTCAATCTGTCAATAAGCCCCTGTTTACCCAGGTCTCTGATAGGCGTCTTTTGCGACTCGTTTTTCTTGTTCATAAAACAAAAATAAAGAAAAGATGGTATATTTGCGGGCTATGAAGGAAAATCAGGACGACATACTAAAAAGAATTGCTGAAAGCGAGTACAAACAAGGCTTTGTGACCGACCTGGAATTGGAATATTTTCCAAAAGGCTTGACGGAAGAAACAGTCCGCCTTATATCGGAGAAAAAACAAGAGCCCGATTGGATGCTGCAATTCCGGCTGGATGCTTTTCGCCAGTGGCAAACCATGAAAATGCCGGATTGGGCGCATTTGACTATTCCGGACATTGATTTTCAGGATATCATATACTACGCAGCGCCCAAAGGGATGGATCCCGGAAAGGAACCGGACGAAATAGATCCCAAGATTGCCCATACGTTTGACAGATTAGGCATTCCCCTGGAGGAAAGAAACGTACTGGCCGGCATGGCCGTGGATGCCATATTGGATTCCGTATCTGTGAAGACCACCTTTAAAGAAAGTCTGGCGGAAAAAGGTATTATCTTCTGCTCCTTTTCAGAGGCGGTAAGGGATTATCCGCATTTGGTGCAAAAATACCTGGCCAGTGTGGTGCCCGTGAAAGACAACTTTTTTGCGGCGTTGAATTCTGCCGTGTTTTCAGACGGTTCTTTTTGCTATATACCTAAAGGAGTACGATGTCCCATGGAGCTATCCAGTTATTTCCGCATCAATGCGCAAGGAACGGGGCAATTTGAACGGACGCTCATTGTGGCGGAAGAAGGTTCTTATGTGAGTTACCTGGAAGGATGCACGGCTTCTCAAAGGGATGAGAATCAGCTGCACGCCGCCGTGGTGGAAATAGTGGTGATGCAAGATGCGGAAGTAAAATATTCTACCGTACAGAATTGGTTCCCCGGTGATGCAGAAGGGAAAGGAGGTATTTACAATTTTGTGACAAAACGCGGCATTTGCAAAGGAGCCCGTTCCAAATTGTATTGGACACAAGTGGAAACAGGTTCTGCCATTACGTGGAAATATCCGTCTACCGTACTGCAGGGAGATGATTCTGTAAGCGAGTTTTACTCGGTGGCGGTGACCAACCACTTTCAGCAGGCAGATACGGGT
This sequence comes from Bacteroidales bacterium, assembly GCA_049652385.1. Taxonomy (GTDB): domain Bacteria; phylum Bacteroidota; class Bacteroidia; order Bacteroidales; family UBA932; genus DMER64. The sequence goes on from JBASDX010000009.1 coordinate 204,855, forward strand.
ACAAAAATGATCCACCTGGGGAAAAACACGCGCAGCCGTATCGTGAGCAAAGGCATCTCGGCAGGTAAAAGCCAAAACGCTTACCGGGGCTTGGTAAAAATCGCCCCCGGTGCCGATAATGCCCGTAACCATTCGCAGTGCGATTCGCTCTTGCTGGGCGATAAATGTGGGGCGCATACGTTCCCGGTTATAGAAAACAGCAACCAGACGGCTGTGGTGGAACATGAGGCCACGACATCCAAAATTGGTGAAGATCAGCTCTTTTATTGCATGCAGCGCGGCATTGGTCCCGAAGATGCGGTGGGGTTGATTGTGAATGGTTACGCAAGGGAAGTGCTGAACAAGCTGCCTATGGAATTTGCCGTTGAGGCGCAAAAATTATTGACAATTACCCTGGAAGGTACAGTAGGTTGATGATGAAAGAGTTTTTCAGTTTGCAAAACATCTTTTTTGAAATAGGAGGGCAAGGCATATCCTATCTGGAATTTTTTGGTGTCTTGCTGGGGCTGGCGTCTGTTTTTCTGGCCGGACTGGCACGTTCCGTAAATTATTGGATAGGTTTTGTGTATGTGGGGCTGCTCTTTTTGATGTTTTTGCAGAAAAGACTATATACAAATATGTTGTTGCAACCTGTGTCGTTAGGTATTAACGTATATGGGCTGTACAGCTGGACCCGGCCCGGCGACAGGCAGAAGAACGAAAGGAACCAGTTGTTGACGACGTTCCTGACAAACAGACAAAGGTTTTTGTACGTATTGTCGCTTTTGGTTTTTGTGCCGCTTTGGGGGTTGTTTTTAAGTAACCTGCATAAGATCTGGGAAGTTTTTCCGCCTGCCCGGGCACCTTTCTTAGATGCTGCAGTGGCCGGACTACTGTTGACGGCACAGATTTTGGCAGCCCAAAAGAAGTGGGAATGCTGGATTTTTTGGATATTGTTGAATATAGGAAATGTGGTCATGTATATTTCGTCAGGCCTGGTATTCATGCCCATCGTAGCCATCTGTTTCCTGATATTTAATGTTGTAGGTCTGATACATTGGAAAAAAGAATGGGAAAAACACAAGTAAATATGTTAGAAATCAATAATCTACACGTGAGCATTCAAGACAGGGAGATCTTGAGCGGAGTAAACCTGACGGTTCAAGCCGGTGAGGTACATGCTATCATGGGACCAAACGGGTCCGGAAAATCCACGTTGGCTGCCGTACTGGCCGGAAGAGATATGTATACCGTCACAAAAGGCACGGCATTTTATAAAGGTGTGGATTTGCTGGCTTTGCCGCCGGAAGAGAGGGCCCGCCTGGGGCTTTTTCTGGGTTTTCAGTATCCGGTAGAGATACCCGGTTTGACGAGCGTGAACTTCATGAAGGCGGCGGTTAATGAACAACGGAAATACAAAAACCTGCCGCCGTTGACGTCCGGAGCATTTTTAAAACTGATGCGGGAAAAGATGGCTGTGGTGGAAATGGATCCGGCTTTTGTGGGTAGGGGCGTCAATGTAGGCTTTTCGGGAGGAGAAAAAAAGAGGAATGAAATTTTTCAGATGGCCATGCTGGAACCCACACTCGCCTTTTTGGATGAAACGGACAGCGGTCTGGACGTAGACGCTTTACGTGTAGTGGCCAACGGCGTGAACAAATTGAAAACAAAGGATAATGCCTTTGTGGTTATCACACATTACCAGCGTTTGCTGGATTATATAGTACCCGATATAGTGCACGTGTTGTACAAAGGCAAGATCATAACATCGGGGAGTAAGGAATTGGCCCTGGAAGTAGAAAATAAAGGATACGACCATATCATTAATGCGACATGAAGGAATACAGATATATGCCGGAAGTTAAACGAGTCTTCCAATGTACCGTACCCGGAGGAAACATTAGACAAGTGTTTCTGGTGGACGGTATATTACAGGAGGAACCCGGTACGCAAAACGGCGTCACACTTGCAACAGGCCCTGGCGGAAAGGGTTTGAAACTGCATATCAGCGGCGACAGATCGGAAAACCCTTTGCAAATAATCAGTGTTCGCAGTGAGAACCTGCCCGAGCCGCTGGAGTTTACCAATACCTGGGAATTAGCCCCGGGAGCCAAAGCCCAAATTGTAGTTTGTGATCACACGTTAAACGAACATTTGTACCAAACGTCAAGAATTTCCAACATGACCCTGGGTGAAGGTGCTCACCTGGATTTGTTGTTCATGCAAAACGAACACGGTCGCTCCCGCTATTGGTTGGACATAGAGGCCCTGTTATACAAGGACGCCCGGCTTGACAACCACATACTGAGCCTGTACGGAGGTACCATAGAGAATAAAGTGAAGGCACATGTGCTGGAGCCGGGTGCCGTATGTAATTTAGACGGATTGTATTTGGCCGACGGTGAGCAACAAATCAAATATAACATAGAAGTAAGACACCACAGCAAAGATTGCCAATCCAACCAGTTGTTCAAGGGTATCCTGGACAACAGTGCGAAGGCAAGGTTTGAGGGACTTATATACGTAGCTCCCGGAGCTCAAAATACGGAGGCTTTCCAATCAAACCACAATTTGTTGCTGACCCGTGATGCTAAAATCACCACATTGCCGCAATTGGAAATTTATGCAGACGATGTAAAGTGTTCACACGGGGCCACTATCGGTCGTTTGGACGAACTGGCTTTCTTTTATCTGCGGTCCAGGGGTATTCCCCGGGAAGAAGCACAATTGCTGCAACAAATGGCTTTTGTTCATGACGTGCTGGAGCATGTACGCAACGAAGCCATACGTACAAGGCTGCAAAAGATGGTAGAAAGCAGACTGCGTGGAGAATTTTCAAAATGTGCACATTGCACCATGCATTGTTGTTAAAAATTTTGTGCATATCTTTTTAGAAATTCTCTGTTAATCCCGCCGCGTTTGAAGTATCTTGCAATTCCATTTTCGCCCATAGATTATATATTTTATTGAACTTTCTTAACGTAGTGTAATGGATTCTGTAACAAAGAATGCAAAGGCAATTTTTCCCTACGAGGAAGCGGTTGCCAAAACAAAAGAGTATTTTAAAGGAGACGAACTGGCAGCTTCTGTCTGGATTAATAAATACGCCATGAAAGATTCTTTTGGCAATTTGTACGAATGTACTCCGGAAGACATGCACAGAAGGTTGGCGGCTGAATTTGCACGTATAGAAAAAAAGTATCCCAACCCTATGAGCGAAGATGAAATCTTTCAGCTTTTTGACAAGTTCAAATATGTCATACCCCAGGGCGGCCCTATGTCCGGTATAGGAAACGTCCAGCAGATAGCCTCTTTGTCTAATTGTTTTGTGATTGGACATGAAAAACCTGCAGATTCTTATGGCGGAATTATGAAAATTGACGAAGAGCAGGTCCAGTTGATGAAACGACGCGGAGGTGTAGGACACGATCTTTCCCACATAAGGCCCGGAGGTTCGCCGGTGTTAAACTCGGCACTTACCTCTACAGGGGTCGTTCCGTTCATGGAAAGGTATTCCAATTCCACAAGGGAGGTAGCGCAGGATGGGAGACGCGGAGCGTTAATGCTGACCATTTCCATCAAGCACCCCGATGCAGAGGAGTTCATAGACGCCAAACTGGAACAAAATAAAGTAACGGGAGCCAACGTGTCTGTGAAAGTGGACGATGATTTCATGAAAGCGGCCTTGTCCGGAAAGCTTTATAAGCAACAATACCCGGTAAAATCGAAAAAGCCTTTATTTGAAAAAGAAACAGATGCGGCCGCTTTATGGAAAAAGATCATCCATAACGCCTGGCGTTCCGCAGAACCGGGCGTGTTGTTTTGGGATACCATTATCAAAGAGTCCGTGGCCGATTGTTATGCAGATCTGGGATACGAAACCGTCAGCACCAATCCTTGCGGAGAAATTCCTCTGTGTCCGTACGATTCGTGCCGGTTGATTGCCATCAATCTGTATTCTTATGTAGAAAAACCCTTTACATCTGATGCCAAATTTGATATAACGCTTTTCAGGAAGCACGTCATGAAGGCTATGCGGCTGAACGACGACCTTGTAGATTTGGAAATGGAAAAAATAGACGCCATTCTGGCTAAATTGGACAGGGATCCGGAAGACGAAGTCATCAAACGCACAGAGAGGGAGCTTTGGCTGAAAATCAAAGCCAAGACGCTTGGAGGACGACGTACGGGACTGGGTATAACAGCAGAAGGTGACATGTTGGCGGCGCTGGGATTAAGGTACGGGTCGGACGAGGCCATTCAGGTAGGCGTGGAAATCCAGAAAGAACTGGCACTGGCAGCCTATCGTTCCTCTGTAATCATGGCCAGAGAACGAGGGGCTTTCCCCATATACAACTGGGAGAGGGAAGTAAACAACCCCATGATTGTACGTATACGTGAGGCAGATGAAGATTTGTACAAACAAATGGTACAAACGGGCCGTCGGAACATCTCTATGCTCACTATAGCGCCTACGGGGACAACGAGCCTGATGACGCAAACCACCAGTGGAATTGAGCAGGTGTTTATGCCTGTGTATCAAAGACGTAAAAAAGTTAACCCTAACGACAAGAACGCCAGGATATCTTTCATAGACAAAATGGGAGATTCTTTTGAAGAGTACAACGTGTTTCACCACAAATTCCTGGATTGGGCAGAAATCAACGGCCATGACAAAGAGGTTGTCATGGGGATGAGCCAAAAAGAGCTGGAAGAACTGGTGGAAAAATCTCCGTACTACAGAGCTACGGCCAAAGATGTGGATTGGGTGGCCAAGGTTAAAATGCAGGGAGAATTGCAGAAGTGGGTAGACCATTCCATAAGCGTTACAGTGAATTTGCCGGAAGATATCACAGAAGAAATGGTAGCGAAAGTATATCGTACGGCCTGGGAAAGCGGCTGCAAAGGAATTACGGTATACCGGGAAGGAAGCCGCAGTGGTGTGCTGGTCTCGGCAGAATCGCAGGACCAATCGGGAAAACGCATGAAATCCCTGCCCAAGGAACGACCGGAAGCACTACCGGCAGAAGTCATTCGCTTTAAAAACGCCAATGAACAATGGATTGCCTTTGTGGGTTTGTACGACGGAATACCTTATGAGATTTTCACCGGAAAATTAGATGAGGATACGCGCATGATACCGCGTAGCGTCAGTATGGGAGAGGTGGTCAAAGTATCAGAAAAAAGAGGATCTCGGTACGACTTCCGTTTTATAGACAAATTCGGTTACCCCAATACGGTAGGGGGTATTTCCCATATGTTTAATCAGGCATACTGGAATTACGCCAAACTCATTTCCGGCGTATTGCGTAACGGATTGCCAGTAGAAGAGGTGGTACACCTTGTATCTTCCCTGGAACTGGACAGCCCCACCATCAACAACTGGCGGACGGGCGTGGAAAGGGCTCTGAAACGTTACATTCCTAACGGCACACAAGACACTTCGGGGGCTGAGTGTGAAAAATGCGGGGCTAAAAACATGATTTACCAGGAAGGCTGCCTGCTGTGTATGAGTTGCGGCTTTTCCAAATGCGGTTGATTCTGTACGCATGGCTACATCTGTTGTCTATCCTTTTTCCAAACTCAATTTGGGTTTGCAGGTACTTGAAAAACGTTCCGATGGTTTTCATAATATCGAAACGCTTTTCTATCCCCACACGTTGTGCGATATCTTAGAAATCACAGATTCAGTGGTAAGGGGCAGAAAAGGAGCAAAACTGTTCTTGTACGGCTTACCCATACAGGGTAGTCCCGAGTCGAATTTATGTGTGCAGGCTTACAACCTGCTTGCGGAACAATTCGCTTTGGGTCCTGTGGAGATACACCTGTACAAACAAATTCCACCCGGCAGCGGCCTGGGAGGAGGCTCTTCCAACGCCGCCTTTTGTTTGCAATTACTCAATAAACATTTTGGTTTGGGATTGAATGCCGGGGAATTGAGAGAGTACGCGGCGCAATTGGGCAGCGACGTTCCTTTTTTTCTGCAGGATACGCCTCCGGCTGCCTGCCTGGCCGGCGGAAGAGGAGATGTGCTGGAACCGTTTGCCATTTCTTTGGACGACTACAGCATAGAGGTGCGGTTTCCTCCTGTTTTTGTATCTACGGCATGGGCTTATAGCGAAGTGGTGCCTGATAAAAACAGAGAGCCGTTGCAGCAGGTACTAAGCCGGCCGGTAGAAACATGGAAAGATGTGTTGGTAAACGATTTTGAATCTGTTATTTTCCCAAAATATCCACAGATACAAGCCTGTAAAGAAGCATTGTACAGAGAGGGCGCTGTGTATGCGGCTATGACAGGCAGCGGTTCTGCAGTTTTTGGTCTATTCAGGTAATGGGACTGTATTATAGAGAAAAATTTACTAACGGACAGGAAATAGCAGTTTGGGAAATCACCGAACCGGAAGAGGAATTGGCGGACCGATGCAAGGCAGCCGGTCATTTGCCGGGTTTCTACAGGCAGACGACCAGCAAACAAAGACGTCTGGAGCGTATGGCTGTGCGTTTGCTGCTGGATACGCTGCAAGGTCCCCGTGTTATCTTGCATTACAAAGAAAACGGACAACCCTTCTTGCACAGCTCGTTATCGGCTGTAAGTATTGCGCATACCCGGCGTTTTGTCTGCTTACTGACAGCTCCCGGCAAGCAGGCCGGCATAGATATCGAGTGTATGACGCGAAATTTTGAAGCCGTAGAGAAAAAAGCATTGCATCCTGCGGAAAAACCGGATCTGATCCGGTGCGCCAGGCAAAGTGGCGCGCCGGATCAGATCCGGTGTGCCCTTTGGTGCGCCAAAGAAGCGGTGTATAAATACATGGGACAGGAAGGGGTGGACTTTGCGTCACAAATAATAGTATCTCCTTTTATACCTGGCGACGAGGGGGTATCGCAAGCCGTATTTATAGAAAAAAACGGCAATCAAATAAGATTACCGCTTTCTTACAAACGACTGGAGGATCACCTTATGGTCTGGATTGTTCCGGAATAAAAGCAATCTGTTTCTCAACAAAGAATGTGGGACGATAACTCAGCTTGGCTTTGCGTAAACCTTCGTCACCGGCATCGTCTTCACGATTGACGTATTTCACATTTGGATATTTACTTAAAATATAACGTACAAATTCTCTGTTAATCAATTGATAAGCGCCTCTGTATTGAGGGAAGGCTTTTTCTATATGAACCAATAAGGTGTCCTTGTTGAAAATTTCTCCTATCGTATAGGCTAAGATTTCATCGTCAACCAGGAGCATCATGCCTTCCAGGCCCAGTTCACGGTATCCGCGGAACGCTCTGTGTACGGCACAAGTTTCCTGCCCGAGCTGTAAATCGTACCTGCAGCCCATCATTTGGCACCACTTGTCGTTCATTTCCAAACAATCCGGGATAGTTGAAGGTGTAATGGGCAGCAGCCGGTAGTTGGGGTAATCTTTTAGGAAAGCATGCAGGTGGTTCCTTTTGGACTGCAGTTTCTTACCTTTGAGAGTAGCCAGTGCGGAAGCTTCGTATACGTAATCAAAGCTGTTTCTGTCTTCCTGTACAACGGTGGAACATTCCTTTTGTCCGCTTAATTGCAGGGCTTCTTCTGCAGATAAAGCCCCAATGGCAAAAGGAAGGCCTTCCGTTACTTCTTTCAGCACGGCACAGGCCGTTTGCGGAGGGACAGGTCCCTGTGTGCTCATAGGGTATAAAAATTGAAGCGGAGCATTGGCGCTTCTTCGGCTTTTGACAAGAAGAAAAGATTGTCCGTTATGTGGAACAAGGCGGTAAAAGGAATGAAAAATACCGGCCCACATATACAGGGTGGTAAAACTGTATTCAGTTCCTGATTTTCCGGAGTTCTTCAGATACGGATCAAAAAGGGTACGGTCACTTAGTGTGATGGGAACAAAAAGGGTCATAATACGTTACTCATTCAGCCAGTTGTTCATTTGCTCTATAAGAGATTGACGCATAGATTCCGGCAGCGTTCCAATACGTGCCCGATGACTGCCACCGGGTTCTACATAGTATAATATATTGGGTTTATCGGGATTGGGAACAGCAGCGGCTGTCCAGGGATCCCATTCGCCATAAATGAACACCATTTTGGCATCGGTTTCTTTTATAAATCGGCTTTGTTGGTTGTATAACGATTTCTTAAAGCCCGGTTTGTAAAAATCGGGGAGAAAAAGTACTTTCAAATAGTTTTTGGCATTTTTCAATTCCATGGCAGGGTGCTTTTTAGTCACCCACTCTCCTTTAACAACCGGGGTGCCTTCGTCTTCCTCTTCTTCGTTGTCTTTCTTTTTCTTGAACCATTTTTTCTTTTCTTTGGCCAGTACAAACCGCGTACGTTCCACTTTATACCTGAACGGCTCTGTATGGTATGTGTAATAGCCCAATTCTTTGGCGGCCTGTATGAAAAAGGGCAAGGTGGGCGTATCCCGGACAAAGTAATCGGGTGCGGCAATTTGCATGAAATGGGCAAAAACCTCCTTGTCGTCCGCCTTAGAGCCGGGAATGGTTTCCGGCTTTGTTCCCCATTGCCAGAAGGCAAAAGAGTACTCCAGTACGCAATAGTCAAAAATTTCTTCTACCGGCCGGGAAAAGGAAAGGCCTGCCGAGTCGCAAAAGGCTGTGAAAAGCGGCATCAGGCTGTCTCGGCGCTGCAATACTTCTTTTTGAAACTCCAGCACTTGTTTTCGGCTTTCCGGCGTACCGGCTTTTGTGCTTATGAACCGGGCGTGACGGTCGTCACGGGCACTTACGCAGAGCGGAGCCACGTAGCAGACGGTTATGTCAACATCGTTGGGGTAAAGCGTTCTGTACATCATGGCTGTCTGACCGCCTTTGCTGATGCCGGTTGCTATCCATTTACCTTTGTAAAGGGTTTTCAAGGCCTCCCGGATAACGTGCAAATCGTGCATGGCGTTAGGACCGTTCAGGTGCTCCCAGCGCCTGGGTGATGGCACAGATTCGCCAAAATAGCGGTGCTCCACTACTACCAGATTGGCCTCAAAAATTTTGGATAGCTCGTCTGCGTAACGAGGGTTGGCGGCGTAATTTGCACCATAACCTTCTGTAACAAAGACGGTGGGACGATCGTAACCTCTGTGCATCACAAAGACACGCTGTTCAAAAAAACCGTAAATAATATCGCCCGGTTTTACCATTTGACGCACACGGATGCTGTATTTTTCCTGAAATTCCGTGCTTTCCATCCGGAATACTTCTGTCACTCCGGGCAGTGCCGCCAATTGTGTTTCCAAAAGACTCCGTCCCGTTCGTACGTTTTGAGGATAAAGCCGGACAGGAGCCAGGCAGAGTGCAAAAAAGAGAAAGGATGCTAAAAATTTGTTCAATTTCATAGAAAATCAATCAGGTGGTTATGCAGACCTTTGGGTCTGGTATGGAAATCATAGTTGAAGAATACTTCCGGAACAAACAGAGCGGCTTCTGCAGGAACCGGTGCCGGAGCAGGTACTCCGAGCAAAGACAAGGCTTTTGCCAGAAGCAGCTCGGTGGGGTCTCCCAAAGCTTTTACATCTCCCAGGAGTACGTCTTCTACGGAGTAATCCGGCCTGAAACCGTCTTTAAATTCTGTTACGTTGTTGGCGTTGGCGTATTTATATACGATGGCCTGTGTTCCCCAGTTATCAATCTGGGTGCCTTTGTCGGGGGAAAACACCATGGCGGCTGTGTATTTTCCACGCGTCACTCCTCCTACCTTAGTCACCTGCATATAAGGCTCCAGGCCGCAAATGGTCAGTTCAGAAGCGCTGGCTGTATTCCGGCCTGTCAGAATCACAATCCTGCTCAGGTTCAGGTTGACAGGAACTTCGGATACTTTGGGGAAATATTCATGGAGCATGTCGTCTCTGTTCTTTTTTCTCCAATAGTCGTTATAAAAATCATTCCAGGTTTTAGTGATCAAGATGGTTTTCCCATCCAGGCAGCCTACGGGACATACGGTCCCTACCAAGGCCTTGGCCGCTGACAGATAACCTCCCAGATTGTAACGTAAATCGAGTACCACATCGGTTACGCCTGCATTTTTAAATGCCTGGAAAACGGGAAAAAACAACTCGTGGGAACCTCCAAAAAAGTCGGTATAACAGATATAGCCTATTTTACGTCCGCCATTTTGAATAATAGAGGAAGCGATGACGGGGTTCAGACTTTGTTTCCGTGCCGTTAGTGATAGTTTTCCTTTTTCATAAATGGTGCTTTCCCGTAATTCTCCCAGAGTGACGGAGAGCGAAGGTGCGTAGAACAAGTCTGTGTAATTGTCTTCCGTAATAGACTTGTCGTTAATTTTAATAAAAATGCTGCCTCGCGTTATACCGGCTTCCCAGGCCGGAGTATCGGGATAAACATATTGTACGATAGCAAAATAGTTGTCCGTATTTGAAAAGGTGCCGAAAGCCAGGGAGTAGCCAAAGGTGGTTTCTACCCCCTCCCCTCCTTCCAGCAATGTTTGCACATCGTCTGTAAGGAAGGACCAGCGGTCTTCTTTGCGGTAGCAGAGCTTTTCAAAAAACTCAAACTCATCAAATTCATAACGTACATCTAAAGTGTCGGGTATGTGTTGTTCCCAAAGGTATACTTCTTCCATAAGCTCCAGCATGTACTTGTTTACTTTTTGTGTAAGCAAGGGGGCCTCTTCCCTGGGTGTTTCAATAGGGTCGCAGGAGCAGGATGATAAAAACAGCAAAAATGCCGTAATAAGTAAAAACCTGATTTTCATAATGTCAAAATTTTGTACTAAAGTACAAATTTTTATTCTTTACCTTTGCAAAAACCGAAGAAGACAGAAGATGAAGAAGTACCATTTTGTAGAAGAATTGACCTGGAGAGGTATGATTCACGATATCATGCCGGGGACTAAAGAAATGTTGCAAAAAGAAATGGCAACGGCTTACGTGGGCATTGATCCCACAGCAGATTCACTCCACATAGGACACCTGGTAAGCGTGATGATGCTTAGGTTGTTCCAGGAAGCCGGACACAGGCCGATTGCAGTAGTGGGCGGTTCAACCGGTATGATTGGGGACCCATCCATGAAATCTGCCGAACGCGTATTGATGGATGAGAAAACGTTGCGTTACAATCAAAAATGCATTGAAAAACAGTTACGCCAATTTTTGGATTTCAACCCGGAACGTCCCAACGGAGCCCTTATGGTGAATAATTACGATTGGACAAAAGATTATACCTTTTTGAATTTTGCACGCGATATAGGCAAGCACATTACAGTAAACTATATGATGGCCAAAGATTCCGTGAAGAAAAGGCTTTCCGGCGAAGAGGGGGAAGGAATGTCCTTTACGGAATTTACCTACCAGCTGCTTCAAGCCTACGATTATTGGCATTTGTACAAGACCTACGGTTGCAAATTGCAAATGGGAGGTTCTGATCAATGGGGCAATATAACCACAGGTACAGAACTCATCCGTAAAATGGAAGGAGGAGAGGCGTTTGCGCTGACGTGTCCGCTCATTACCAAATCTGATGGCGGCAAATTTGGTAAAACAGAATCGGGTAACGTGTGGTTGGATCCGGCCAAGACATCGCCCTATGCGTTTTACCAGTTTTGGTTGAACGTAAGTGACGAAGATGCAGCTAAATACATCAAAATATTTACACTTCTATCAAGAGAAACGATTGAAGACCTTGTGGAAAAACACAGTTTGAAACCACATAACCGGCTGCTTCAAAAAGAGTTGGCGGAATATGTAACTAAAATGGTACATGGAGAAAAGGAATATAACAAAGTTGTTATAGCAACGGCCATTTTGTTCGGCAGCGGCACCAAAGAAGAGTTGAAAGAACTGGATGAAAAAACATTCCTGTCTGTTTTTGAGGGCGTACCGCAATTTGAAGTGCCGGAGCATCTGTTTCCACTACCGGTTATAGATTTGTTGGCCACTCACACTTCTGTCATGCCGTCTAAAGGTGAATGCCGCAAATTGATACAAAACCGCGGTTTGTCTTTGAATAAAGAACGGGTGGAAGACATAAACCTGACGATAGAAACAGCATACTTTTTAGACAAAAAGTACTTATTGGTACAGAAAGGAAAAAAGAATTATTTTATCATTAAACTGCGGAAATCATGAAAGCGCCTATAGCCGATACAAATACGAGACAATTAAAAGTAGCCCGACAGATTCAAAAAGATTTGTCGGAAATTTTCAGGGAAAAAGGAATGGCTGTATACGGAGGAGCCATGATTTCAGTAGTACACGTACGTATCAGCTCCGATTTGTCTGTGGTGCATGCCTGGATTAGCGTTTTCCCTTCGGAAAAAGCCGGTGATGTGTTGAAAGAGGTGCAGGGACAGACCAAAGCCATCAGGGGGGAATTGGGACGTCGTGTGGCTAAGCAGCTGCGTATAGTCCCGGACTTTGTTTTTTTCCTGGATGATTCTTTGGATTACGCGGAACGTATAGACCAGTTGTTACAAAGTTAAAAGAAACGGCATTGAGACTTGCTTTTTTTGTTGCGTGGAGGTATCTGCTGGCCAAGAAGTCTAGGCAGGTCATCAATATCATTTCCGGTATCAGTGCAGCAGGGATAGCATTGGGAACCATGGCCCTGGTAATTGTTATGTCTGTTTATAACGGATTTGACGATTTGGTAAAAAGTATGTACCATGCTTTTGATCCCGATATCACCATAAGTCCTGCGGCGGGGAAAACGCTGTCCGATGTCCATGTGTTTGATTATCTGAAAGAGGACAAACGGGTGACAGCCTTTTGTCCCGTTATAGAAGAAAGGGTCTTTTTGCAATACAGGAACCAGCAGGCAGTAGCCGTGATGAAAGGAGTGGACAGTGTTTTCATGGCCACCTCCCCACTGCGCGGACATCTTTCAGGAGGAGAGTTCCGGGTATATTTTGGAGAGGTGGAAGAAGTTGTTTTAGGAAGGGTACTGGCGCGTGAATTAGGTGTAAACACGGCTTTTGTAGATCCTTTGTGGGTGTATTACCCTAAAAAGGACGTTGCTTTTTCTCCGTTGAACCCCATGGCTTCTTTACACAGGGAAAAGCTATTTCCCTCCGGTATATTTGCGGTGGAACAACAATACGATGCACAAAACATGCTGGTGCCATTGGAAACGGCGGCCAGGCTTATGGGGTATACACACGAGGTAACCCGGATAGAGATAAGAACAGATACCGAGAAATCTTTTAAAAGTCTGGCAAAAGAAGTAGTGGCAGCACACGGGGCTGATTATAGGGTTCTTACGCGTTACCAACAAAGTGAAATGTTGTATAAAATGATGAAAACGGAAAAAATCATCATTTTCCTGCTGCTCGGTTTTATTTTGGTCATCATTTCCGGTAACGTACTCGGTTCATTGAGTATGCTCATTCTGGAAAAACAGGAGGATACCGCTGTATTGGTAAGTATGGGGGCGCGGCCATCTCTTGTCCGCCGGATTTTTATACTGGAGGGATGGTTGATTTCTATAGCGGGCTGGTTGTCAGGCATGCTTTTAGGTCTTGTCATATGTTTTTTGCAGATACGGTACGGGTTGTTGTCCCTTCCGGGCACCTTTGTCATCACCGCTTATCCGGTGGCCGTTCAGTTCACAGATATGCTTTTGATTGCCGGTCTGGTGCTGGGTATTGGTTTTCTGGCGGCTTATATACCGGTGCGCTCCGTTTTTAATAAGGCTATTTCTTTTGCATACCCCGGCAGTTCGTTGGGTGTTTCAAGATAGAACGGTAAATCCCTCAGCCGCGGATGGTTGATGACCTTCCGCAACGTGTCCAGCCCCAGGTGGCCGTCGCCGATGGTTTCGTGCCGGTCTTTGGCACTGCCCAGGGGATTTTTGGAATCGTTAATATGGATGGCTTTCAGGCGCTCTAAGCCTATCACTCTGTCAAATTCTTCCAGGACGCCGTCCAGATTGTTTACGATATCGTAGCCTGCATCATAAATATGGCACGTGTCTAAACATACGCCCAAGCGGTTTTTGCAGGCTGCGGCATCTATAATGGTGCGCAATTCTTCAAAAGACCGGCCGATTTCAGAGCCTTTTCCGGCCATCGTTTCCAGGAGCACAAAGGTAGTTTGCTCTTTTGTCATGGCTGTGTCCAAGGCTTTCACAATCCATTCGATGCCTTTTTCCACGCCTTGTCCCACATGGCTGCCCGGATGCAGGTTGTACAAATGGCCCGGCGTGTATTCCATACGGTACAGGTCGTCCATAAAAATGTCCAATGCAAAGTTACGGATGCGTTCTTCCGCGGCACAAAGGTTCATGGTATAGGGGGCATGGGCAAGGATGGGCCCAATACCGTTCTCCTCGGAAAAGGCAAGAAAAGCGGCAATATCGTCGGGATCTATGGGTTTGGCCGCTCCTCCGCGGGGGTTACGCGTAAAAAATTGAAATACATTGGCACCGATTTCAACGGCTGTTTTAGCCATGGCCAGGTAGCCGCCCGATGAAGAAAGGTGGCAGCCGATGCGAAAATCTTGTGTCTTAGATGAAGGGTTCATAGGGTAAATGTATTAAAGAATGCTTCTTTCATGTATTTTTATATATTCTCCCTTTTTCAGGGCAACAGTCAGGTATTCTTTTTTTACGTCCCGGAAATGAGGAGGAATTTTGATGGTGAACGTGTGGTCTGTTTGTGCTTTGAGCACGATTTCTTTAACCAATCCCTGCTCCCAGCTGCATGAGACTTCGCCTCCTCCGCGGACACACAATCCGGAAAAAGAGCCTTTTTCCTGCCAGGCGGCCGGGAGTGCCGGCAGCACATGGATAAATCCCTGATGGCATTGCAGCAACATTTCCGCTATTCCGGCGCATCCTCCCAAATTGCCGGCTAATTGGAAATGGGGGTTTGAAGAAAAACCGTTGGGGTAGGTTCCGGGTGTCAGCAACGTAACGGAGGCCGTATCCCGGGCCGGGTATGGAGAAATGCTTTCTTCCAAAGCCGGAGACCGGAGCTCCTGAAGCGTTTTGTAGGCCGACTCACCATCTCCCAGTCTTGCGTATAGATTTACGTTCCAGGCCATTTGCCAGGCGGTGGAAGCCCCTCCTTGTCTTTCCAGCGTACGGTGGCACGCCGTAAGCATATCGGGAGTGTTTTCTGTAAATTCCGTTCCCGGGTATAAAGCGTATAAATGGGGTATGTTTCGCAGCCGGACGTCTTCTTCCTGATAGGCATGTTGCCACCGCAAAAGACATCCCAAGGCGTTTGTTTTGTAGGCCGGAAGACGTTCCAATGCTTCTTCCAGCCGGTGCATAAGGGGGAAGTTATCTGTGTTGAGCAATATTTTGTTGGCAGCTATGACGTTTGTGAACAACTCCTTTAACGCTTGTACGTCACTGGTGGATCCCATACACAGAAACAAGGGGGCTGCAGATGTTTCCGGCAGGTAATACGTATTGCCATACGACATGGAAGGTGCAGGAACGTTACATTCGGAATGGGGTTCTTCCATCAGCGTGGACAGGTAAAACAGGGCAGCTTCTTTCATAACCGGATAATCGCGGCGTAAACGCTCCAGGTCTTTTGTATAGGCGTAGTGGTTCCATATATGGGCGCAAAGCCAGGCTCCGGCCGCATTATAACCGCCCCAGGCCGTATTGTGTCCCGGCGCTGTAAATCCCCAGGGGTTTGTCCGGGCATGGGCCGCCCATCCGGGAGCGTCGTAATAGGCTTGAGCCGTTTCCTTTCCTTTTTCAGCCAGCCGTTCCGTAAAATCCAGCAGGGGTACGTGCAACTCGGCAAGGTTTGTTTTTAAAGCCGGCCAGAAGTTCATTTGCAGATGCATGTTCAAATCGTACGCACCGTTCCAAGGTGTTTGGAGCGACGGCGTCCACAACCCTTGCAGGTTGGGGGGCAGGCAGCCGGGCCTTGCCGAGGCAATGAGCAAATATCTGCCCATCTGGAAATAAAGTGCCGATTCGTCAGGCAGTTGCAATTGTACTCTGTGGAAAAATGACTGGTACGTATCCACGTGGCGTTTTTTTAAATCGGCAAAGGAAGTATGCAGGGCCTGTAGAGCCAGGGAATCTGTTTTTTTTATATAAGCCGAGTCTGCACGGACGGAGAGGGTTTCCGGGTCAAAGTTGGTCCCGGCCGAGAGTACCGCAAGCGCCCGGGTGGCTCCTTTAACATATAAGGCTGTGTCATCGGCAGTTACGGTGCCTTCGTCGAGGGGAAGGATGTCCAAACGTGTATAATGGCTCATACCTTCCACACCTTCCTGCCCGGAAGACAAGGTGCCTTCCATCACTAACGTGTTGCTTCTTGTATAGACCACGGCTTTTTCCGGACGGTTGAGAGCCGCTTTGAAATGTAAGGTGCGGGGTTGTGAACTCGTAAGATATAGGATGACCACATCGTCTGAAAAAGAAGTAAAAAGCTCCCTTGTATAGGTGATATCGTTCAATGTGAATGAAGTGAAAGAAACAGCTGTGGAAAGGTCTAACAGTCTGTTGTATTCTGTTTTTTCTCTTGATGGTGTATGGTAGATGAAATCAAATACGGCCGAGCCCAGCAATTGGTAACTGCCAAACGTGGTGGCAGCTCCCATGCTGCCTTCAGAGCCCATAGTGCGTGCCGTAAAGAAACCGTACATCAGTTCCTGGGCTTTTTCAACTTGTTCTTTGTATAGCAATTCCCGTAAAAGAGGCAATATGCGATGGGCATTTTCTTTGTTGTCTGCTGCCGGAGAGCCCGACCAAAGTGAAGATTCGTTCAGGATAATATGCTCTGTGGCAATACCTCCATCCGCCATAGCTCCCAACCGGCCATTGCCCAAGGGCAGCCGTTCCTCCCAAAGGATTGCCGGCTGTTCAAAAAACAGGGCCAGTTGTTGCACCTGTTCGTTTTGTCCGGCCTTACACCCTGCACACGCAAGGAGCAGCAGGCCGCATAACAGGCGGAGTGTCTTCATATAGCGAAGATAGCGAAAAAAAAGAATGGCGCACCGGATCTGATCCGGTGCGCCACTTTTATCATAATGAATGGGATGTCTTACATCATGCCGCCCATTCCGGGGGCGCCGGCGGGCATAGCGGGGGTTTCTTCAGGTATATCGGCCAGGACACACTCGGTAGTCAGGAACATACCGGCAACAGATCCGGCGTTCTCCAAAGCTACGCGGGCTACTTTGGTAGGATCGATAACGCCCGATACGAATAAATTCTCGTAAGCGTCTGTCCAGGCGTTGTAACCGAAGTCGGCTTTGCCTTCGCGTACTTTTTGTACAACCACGCTGCCTTCCTGTCCTGCGTTTTCCACAATCATGCGCAGCGGCTCTTCAATAGCGCGGGCAATGATAGCAATACCGGTAGCCTCATCCTGGTTGGCCGGCTTAATGTTCTTCAGGTCTTCAATGGCACGGATATAAGCCACACCTCCACCGGGGATAAAGCCTTCTTCAATAGCGGCACGGGTAGCGTTCAAAGCGTCTTCCACCAGGTCTTTTTTGGATTTCATTTCCACTTCTGAAGCAGCACCTACGTACAGCACGGCTACTCCGCCTGACAATTTGGCCAAACGTTCTTGCAGTTTTTCTTTGTCGTAGTCACTGGTCGTGATATCCATTTGCTTGCGGATCTGGGCTACGCGGGCGTCGATATCTTCTTTTTCACCGCCGCCGTTGACAATGGTGGTATTTTCTTTGTCGATAACCACTTTTTCTGCCGATCCCAGCATATCCATGGTAGCGGATTCCAATTTGATGCCTTTGTCTTCTGTGATGACGGTACCACCGGTGAGGATGGCGATGTCTTCCAGCATTTCTTTGCGGCGGTCACCAAAGCCGGGGGCTTTGACGGCTGCAATCTTCAAGGCACCGCGCAGACGGTTGACTACCAGGGTTGCCAAAGCTTCCCCGTCCACATCCTCGGCAATAATCAGCAGCGAGCGTCCGTTCTGTGCTACCGGTTCCAGCAAGGGCATAAGGTCCTTCATGGTGGAGATTTTCTTATCGGTAATCAGCACCAGCGGATCTTCCAGAACGGCTTCCATTTTTTCCGAATTGGTGATGAAATAAGCCGAGATGTAGCCGCGGTCAAATTGCATACCTTCTACAACCTTCACTTCTGTCTCTGTACCTTTACCTTCTTCTACGGTCACCACGCCTTCTTTTTTCACCTTGGACATGGCCTCTGCGATGAGTTTGCCCGTAGCGGGGTCGTTATTGGCCGACACGGATGCCACTTGTTCGATTTTTGACAAATCGTCACCTACTTTCTGGCTTTGCTTCTTGAGGCTGGCCACTACGCTTTCAACGGCTTTGTCAATACCGCGTTTGAGGTCCATGGGATTGGCACCTGCCGTAACGTTTTTCAAACCCACGTTGATAATGGATTGTGCCAGAACGGTAGCCGTAGTTGTACCGTCACCGGCCTCGTCGTTTGTCTTGGAGGCTACTTCTTTCACAATTTGTGCTCCCATGTTGGCAAAGGGGTCTTTCAACTCAATTTCTTTTGCTACGGTTACACCGTCTTTTGTAATCTGGGGGGAACCGTATTTTTTATCAATTACCACGTTGCGTCCTTTAGGTCCCAACGTTACTTTTACTGCATCGGCCAAAGCGTCTACTCCTTCTTTCATGAGGGAGCGGGCTTCGATGTTATATTTGATTTCTTTTGCCATAATGATTAAGTTTTAGTGGGTTAGTATTAAATAATGGCCAGTACATCTGATTGGCGCATAATCAGGTATTCCTGATCGTCTATGTTGATTTCTGTCCCGGCGTATTTTCCGTATAACACTATGTCACCTTCTTTCAATTCCATAGGCTCATCTTTTTTACCGCTTCCAACGGCAACAACTTTTCCACGTTGTGGTTTTTCTTTTGCGGTGTCCGGGATGTAAAGACCGGAAGCTGTTTTTGTTTCCGCTTCCTGTGGCTGAACGACTACTCGATCTGCTAAAGGTTTGATTTTCATTTCTGTAATAATTTAATAAGTGATTATGTTTTGTTAATGTTTGTCTTACAACGAACCACAATAAACAAAATCAATGCCAAGGCAGGGTGCCTGTCAAATTGTCAGCGACAGTTTTTATGCGTTCAAAGCGGTCTCTTTGGCAGCTTTTTTCCATACGTACAGACCATGAACGGAGTTGAGCAGGTATACGCACCACATGGAAGCAATAATCAGATGCCCTGTTTCGTATTCCCGGAAATAAGCCGTGCTCCACATGATGATGGTGGCTACGTTTACGGTAATCCACAAGTACCATTGTTCCGCATACGTTTTGACCATCAGAAACATAGCAATCACAGACAGTACGGTGGTGGTGGAATCCAGATACGGCATAGGGTCATCAAAATAATCCAGAACCAACCCTCCGGCAGTAATGAGCAGCACACACGTTATGAAAAGAAGGATGCGTTGCGGTTTTGTAAGCATCTTTGACTGTACCGTTGTTTTACTGCCTTTACGCATGCGGTTTTTCCACATAAAAAAGCCGATAAACTGCATAGGTACGTAATACAGTCCGTTCAAAGCTACTTCTCCCCAGTATCCCACGCCCCAGGACAGGTACGTGTAGAGGCTTACCTGAATAAGCCCGAAAAGATAATTGGATATATGCCCTTTGGCTACCAGTACCACACAAAGCACTCCTGAAAAAGTGGCGATGGTGGACAAGATTTCCCATTCCCCCGTTACGAAAAAAATGATGATGTTCAGGGTGGTGATGGTCAGTAGTAAAAACCATTCGTAGGGGGTGAAAAAACGCAATCCTTTCATGGAAAATCAATAAAAAGCGGGTAAGGAAAATAAAAACTCAAAGAAATGTTTTTGTTCGCACGTGTAGGCATACCGCACGCCGGCTGTCAGGGGCATGCCTATACGAAGCAGATGAAAGTCGAACAACAGGTCTGCACCTGCCGACCACCGGACTATCGGATCCCGGTCCGGATATCGGTCTTGCCGGTAATCGACAAAAGGAATCAATTGCAGGCGCTTGATATACAGAAAATCAGGGAGGGAAGGGTCTCCTATGCCAATGGGAATGGCGTAATCACCGGAAAGAGTGAGTGAAGTTGGAGCGTACGTTTGGGTCTCTATACCCCGTGGCTGCCGGAGGAACGTCCCCGGGTAATAATATTTGTTTTTTCCGGTATATTGCTGCAGGCTTGCTGTCCATTTTAGGGCCTGGTTACGTATAATACCGGGTAGGTAGCCATACGCTTGTACAAAAAACAAAGGGCTAAACAGCCTTGTGTCTGCCGGATGCCACATGCCTTTTATGTTCACCCCAAAGCCCAGACGTGGGAAAATATCACGGTGTGCTTTCCTGACCATTTGGTAATATTGGAGACCGGCCGTTAGGGATTGTGCCGTTACCGGCCGCTCTTCCGGTCCGGGGGCCGCATACAAGTCGTTGGAATAGGCGTATTGCACCATGGGCACCAAACCTCTGTACCAGCCGTGCCGATGAAAAGTAAAAGGGATATAAGCCTGCAGGCTGCCGGTAACCTGTATGGAGGGCAACGTATCGGTTTTAACCATTCGTTTGTTTTCTTGTACTTCAGGTACCGGATACGTGTGTATGCGCGGGCGCTCGTTTACGTCTATGGTAAGCGAAAGGACGGGAAGCCATCCGGAGGATTCTACTTTAAGGTGTCCGGCGTGGAAACCTTTGTGGTAAGAGTAGCCCAGTACGGACGTGAGCGTTCCCAGTGTGTTCTGAGACATAATTGTTGCGCCTGCCGCTACGGCTTTGTAGTATTCTTGAAAAGTAAATTGTTCCAGCCTGTCGTAATTAAAATAGAAAGGCATCCAGGAATGGATCCGGAAGGCGTGTTTTGCCTTACTGTATTTTTCTACCTTGTATTGCAACTGTTGTGGAACGGATAACGTATCTATGGAAAAGCGGGCGTCCATTCCGGAGGCCAGTAATGGCATGTCTTCTCGTTTTTCCTGCATGTCTACCCGTTGGCTCAGGAGGTCCCTGGCGGCGATTTTGTACAGCTGATATCCCTCGGGTGTATAGTAGGAGTAATAGATGTACAGGGTATTGTCTCTTTTTACAGCCAGGGGGTCGAAGGCCCCAAACCGGGCATCTGTCAGCCGGTACACATGTCCGTTTGCCAAGTCCAATTTGTAGATATTATCCGTGTCAAGGAATTTGTCTGTTTTGAAATAGAGCATGTTTTCAAATTCCATGATATCAGCCAGGGATTGAAAGTCGGGAGGAAGCACGGTATCCCAGATGCCTGTCTCTCTTTCCAGCGTATAAAGCCCTGTTCCGTTTTCTCCTGTCAACAGGACGTACAGCAGGCGGTCGTCTTCTGACCAGGTCAATTCGTTGGGGTATTCCCCGTGCGGGGTATCGTATTGCTCCAACACCGTACCCGTTTGAGCGTCCAGCACATGTATCCGGCTGATTCCGGAGGGTTGGTAATGCACGGCACCCAGCAAATGTCCGCTATGTGAAGGATTGGGATTGAAGTAGCGGTCTTTGTTATGAAATACGTTTTTTTCGCCGGTTAATGTGTTGTACCTGACAATTACAGAGAAATTTTCATGGACCCAGCGGTAGCCGCTCACCGTTTCGCTCCAGTACAGGTACTCGCCACCGGCATTGATGGAAGCATTTATATTACCCAGCAACAGTACCGTTTCTTCTTTCCCCTGTTCTTCGTGGGGAAAAAGCACAAGTCTTTCCGTTTGGGCCAGGGAAGACTTGATGGCGTATACACCTGATGTACCGTCGGGGTTGTCTGTAACGGCAACGGAAGTATAACTTACGTAGTCTTTTACGGGTTGGTTTATTTGGACGCCCGGATCAAACGGTTCTTTACGTGCATCTTGTGCTTCCCAGAAATCGGTATAATACCTTACGGCCGGTTCCCACAAGTCAATAGCTCTGTTACCAAAATTTCTGCGGTATGTCTTTTCATAAATAAACGGCCAGTAAGGATATTTGGTAATATCGGAAAAAACTCGGGAAAGTGCTTGATCGCCGGAATAGTAACGGGCTACTGATAATTTCATATATCCCAGGGTGTAATGGCTGGGGATGTAGTGCCGGTAAGAACCGTACCGCCATTTGTCGTACGGGAACGATTTGTTGGATAGGAAATACGCTTTGTAAGGCATCAGAAAAGCCGCTTCCCTGCCTCGCCCTGCATATGAATAGAGTGTTTCCGAGAGAACGGCGTCACCTTCCAATACCCATTTGGGAAAGTACAGTCCCACCGCAATGCCTTCCGATTGTTCTCCCAAAAGCCAGCCTAATACACGAAAGAAATTTCCTCCGATTAAGTTCATTTGTCCTACGTGCCTCATTTCATGAAGGACCAACTGTTTTTCCCAATTTTGCGTAAGACCTGACGGAGGTGGTGTGGTAATCATTTCCACACGTTTGGGTGCCCACGTGACAGTACCGTTGCTGTTGACGTTGTATGGATGAAGAACTACGGGAATGGAAGGTGCTGATATGCCAAGAGAAGACAACACTTGCGGCGTGGTTTGTTCCAGCAGCCAGGCATAACGGAAGGCCAGAGAGTCTATGCCTTGCGGATAAATAATCCGGAAAGGGCCTGTCCTGATTTGGGACCATGTTAAGCGGGCCGGGTCTTCTCCTGTTTGAAAGTATTGGGCTTTTACTGGTTGTACAGACGCTAAGAGGCAGACTGTCAATAAGAAAAAGAGTGTTTTGCGTTGAGCTACCAGGACTCGAACCCGGACCAACAGAGCCAGAATCTGGAGTGCTACCATTACACCATAGCTCATTGTTATTGGTTGGTTTTTTGTTGAGCTACCAGGACTCGAACCTAGACAGACAGAACCAAAATCTGTAGTGCTACCATTACACCATAGCTCAGTTGGGCTGCAAAGATAGGATATTACCGTTTCTCCGCAAAAAAATCTTTCAGAAGCCTGCCGGCTTCTTCAGCCATAAGACCTGAAGTAACTACTGTTTTAGGATGCAAAATGTTTTCTCCTGACAGAGAATAACCTTTTTTAGGATCACGGGCAGCGTACACCAGACGGCCCAATTGTGCCCAGGCTGTAGCCCCCGCACACATGGTACAAGGTTCCAGGGTGACGTATAATGTGCATTGATTCAGGTGTTTGCCACCAATAGCGTCGCACGCTGCCGTGATGGCCTGCATTTCTGCATGGGCGGTAGGGTCGTTTAGCGTTTCCGTTAGGTTGTGTGCACGGGCTACCATGCGGTCCCGGCAAACGATGACGGCGCCTACGGGCACTTCTCCTTTCCGTAAAGCCATCTGTGCCTGCTCAAGGGCTTTTTTCATGAAAAACAAATCTTGTTTGTCACGTACCCGATGTTCCAAAACGTTTTTCTATTATGGAAGAATCTGTGATATCCTTTGTTAAGATTCTCAGCTCCTCACGTGGGATATCGTATATATCACAAACTATAAAACCGTCAAGAGAGTCGTTAAATTCTTTGTCTATATTGAATACCAATACTTTGGAGTTCAATTTTAAATACCTTTTGACTAAAGAGGGGAGCCTGTATTGACGGTTGCTCATGCGCATGAGCAGGCGGTCCAGTTGTTCCGGTGTGCGAATATCACGCAGCAGAACGTTCGGGTTTGTGAGGCCGAAATCCGGCGTAAAAGGCACCCTTGACTTAACCAATCCTTCGTATTGGATGGTGGAATGATTTTCCATCACATATTTGTATATCAGTGATTGGTACAATTTGGGTACCCAGGAAGAAATGCTTACCGGTCCAATGAAGTACCGGTAGGTTTTATGATGCAGCATGATATGGAACAGTCCTTTGAACAACAGCATCATGGGGATGGTCTCGTAGCGGTATTCCAGGCTGATGAAAGCCCGTCCCAATTCCATACTTTGTTTAAGCACAGGAATAAAACCTTTTCCAAAATCAAAAAGCGTACTGTTATAGAACCCTGAAATACCAAATCGTTTGACAAGCTCTTCCCCCATACCTATCCTGTATGACCCGACGACCTGGTTTTTATCGGTATCCCATAGAATCAGGTGGTGGTAATTCCTGTCATAGGCATCTAAATCCAAAGATTGGAATGTTCCTTCGCCAACAGTACGGAAGGATTCTTCCCTTTTGCGCCCGATTTCAAACATCAAGTGGGGAACGGCGTTGAAAGGAACAAAGTAGGCTGCAAAGTTATTAATCTTGAACAAGCAGCTTTTTGAAGGAAGATGCTCTACTTCCCGCACGGCCAGGTCGTAATTTCTGGAAGGTGCAATGGGAGCGGCATCTTCCGGCTCTTTGTATTTATCCTCCGAATCTATATTGGCAGACAAAGCGTATGTGCGGGAACGCAGGTAATCGCCAAGATCTTTGAAATTATCGAATCGCTGTTGTTCTGCCAATGTGACGGGGGTACCTATGCGTATGGAAATACGGCTTCCTTTTTTATTAAGCAACTCTGCCGGAAGGCTTGCCGTTTGCAATAAAGGGTGGATTTTGGCTTTACGTAAAAACCTTTTGGAATTGTGTCCGTCAAAATATATAGGCAGTATAGGAACGCCTGCGTTTTTGATGAACTTCATGATAGGCAGGTGCCAGGCCAAGTCTTCTACCATGCCGGAAGGTCCTATATGTGAGACTTCCCCGGCCGGGAAAATACCCAGCGGATTGCCTTGTGCCAGAAAGTCTTTTGCCATACGCAGCCCCTTAATGCTTGATGCACTGGAGGTACTTTTGTCAAAAGGATTTACGGGCATGAAATACTCTTCCAAAGGTTCTATTTTGGAAAGAAGAAAATTGGAAAGCATTTTGAAGTCCGGTCTGTCTTCTGAAACCATATGCAAGAGCAATATGCCGTCCAGGCCTCCGTACGCATGGTTTGATACAGTTATAAAAGGTCCTTCTTTAGGGATATTGGCAAGATCTGTATCCGGCACTTCGTAGCTTATTCGCATTTCTGACAACAAGGCCTCTATACATTCGCGTCCACGAAAATCAGCTACTTTGTTGTAAAGCTTGTTGATTTTATCAAGCTTCAGAGCCTTCATCAGTACCGGGGCCAGAAAAAATCCCGCAACAGATTTCTTTCCAAAAACCTGGCGCAGGTCTTTAGTCTTAATTAAAGTTTTCATAAATGGTTTCGCAAATATATGTAATTTTACAACGTAATGGTTAACGTGGCAGACCAATTGGTTCTTTTACCGCATGACAGCGGAGTGTATCGCTTTCTTGACAAAGAGGGAAAGGTCATTTATGTTGGCAAGGCAAAAGATTTGAAAAAACGTGTAACACAGTACTTTTCCGCAGGTAAAAATGTATCGGTCAAAACGCAACGAATGGTCAGCCGCATATATGCTTTGGACTATGTGGTAGTAGATTCGGAAAGCGATGCTTTGCTGCTGGAAAACAATTTGATTAAAGAGTTGCAGCCCCGGTATAATGTGTTGCTAAAGGATGACAAAACGTTTCCATGGATTTGCATCAAAAAAGAGCCTTTTCCCAGGGTTTTTCAAACGAGAAAAGTTGTGAAGGACGGTTCGTTGTATTTTGGCCCTTATACGAGCGCGTACTATTGCAAGCAATTGTTGCAACTCATTCATGCTCTGTATCCCCTGCGAACGTGTTCGTTGGTGCTGACTCCCAAAGCCATAGCTTCCGGTAAATACAGAAAATGTTTGCAAGCGCACATAGGCCGGTGTCTGGCTCCTTGTGTTGGGGAAGAAACGCAGGAGCGGTACAACGGTTATATAACGTCTGTCATCAGCATTTTGAAAGGTGATGTTTCTTTTGTGCGTTCCTTGCTGGAAAAACAAATGGACAAAGCATCAAATGCGTTGGATTTTGAGCAAGCCCAAAAATACAAGGAACAACTGGATATTTTGACGCGTTATCAGACAAAGTCGGTCATCGTCAATCCTCGTCTGCCCAATCTGGATGTTTTCAGTCTTGTGGTGGATACCGTTACTTTCCTGGCTTTCGGGAATTTCATGCGTGTTGCCGGAGGTGCTGTCATTCAATCTATAAACAGCAAATACAAGTTGCAGATAGAGGAGGATCCGGCCTCTTTGCTGAGTTTGTTTATGGCGGACATGAAGGAAAAGCTTAACGGTTTGTCCGCTGTCATTCTCGTACCCTTTATGCCGGAAGCCGTGCCCGGGCATTACGACATCCAAATACCTCAAAAAGGCGACAAACAGAAACTGCTGGCATTAAGCCAGCGTAATGTCAAAAGTTACAAAGCAGAACAGCTGCGCTTGATGGAAATCCGTGACAGAAGCTCGGCTCGTGAGAAAAGGAAGGCAAAGATTCTGGCTCAGATGCGCGAAGATTTGCGTATGAAGGAAATCCCGATTCATATAGAATGTTTTGACAATTCCAATTTACAGGGTTCGCATCCCGTAAATGCATGTGTAGTGTTCAGGGATGCCCTTCCCAGCAAAAAAGAATACCGCCATTTTGTTGTTAAAAATGTGACCGGCCCTGATGATTATGCCAGTATGAGAGAAGTTGTAACGCGTCGTTATCGCCGTTTACTGCATGAAAACAAGCCGCTGCCTCAATTGGTGGTGGTTGATGGTGGAAAAGGACAGTTGTCTGCCGCATACGGAGCTCTGGAACAATTGGAGTTGACGGAAAGTATAACAGTAGTGGGTTTGGCGGAAAAGATGGAAGGTATTCACCTGGCCACCGATAAAACGCCTTTGTTTCCCGACAAAAATTCTTCTACGCTGCGTTTACTCATGCAGCTGCGCAATGAGGCACACCGATTCAGTCTTACTTTTCACAGAAAAAAGAGAGAAAAGAGTATGGTGAAATCTGTTTTGTCGGATATCCCCGGCGTAGGTCCCCGCACCACAGAAAAACTTCTGGAGCATTTTGGCAGTGTGGCCAACATCAAAAAAGCCGATGTCGAGAACCTGCAGCGCGTCGTGTCTCCACGTTTAGCCAAGACCATTGCGGACTTTTTTTCGGAGTGGCGCACCGAATCAGATCCGGCGCGCCATGCGGCGCGCCATGCGGCGCGCTAGGGGACCGGGTCGTAGCCGCCACCGCCCCAAGGATTGCAGCGCAGGATACGTCTGACAGCCAGATATAAACCTTTAAACGGGCCGTGTTTTTTCAGGGCTTCTACGGCGTAGGCCGAGCAGGTGGGAGTAAAACGGCAGGAGGCCGGGGTAAAGGGCGAAATGCAAAGCCGATAACACTTAACCAACAGAATCAGAGGCAGACTCAATACTTTTTTGACAGAGGTCAGCAAAGTACGAAAGCAAGACTTCCATTTTGCGTTTTGTGTAGTTCCACGGCTTGATTTCATGAGGTAAATATATGCATAATAACAGAAGTGTCTGACCGGATTGCTCAAGTGCCGGTTTCAACAGGTGCGGATATTGAAGCCGGAACGATTCCCTGAGCCTTCTTTTGATCAAATTTCTATGTACGGCAGATTTCAGCCTTTTTTTTGAAACGGAAAAAGCGATACGGCACAGAGAAACGTCAGGGTGTTCCGGTTTATGCAAGCGGTAGAAAACCCGAAAAGGACCCGAAACAAACGTATTACCTTCCAGAAAAAGCGAATCGATTGCTTTTTTGGAAGACAAACGCATGCCTTTAGAAAAAGTATAGGCAATTCCGGGTTTCATAGAGTCAGGGTAGTTTTTTGTATTCCAATACAGTACCCGGCTCTTCTTCACCTGCTGTGGTAAAGTAATATTCCACAACAGCTGTCATAAGGGAATCTTTTAAGGAAGTAACGAGCCATTCCTGGAAAAGGTCTTGCTTTCCCTCAAAATATGTAGTCAGCTTGTTGCAATAGAATTGGTATTGTCCTTCGTAATCAATGCCCTCCTCATGCAGGACAACCGATGTACTTGTTTTGAAATACAAGGTATTGGTTGTTTCAGGGTCATTACCGTCAACAGCTGTTAGTTCCCATTTACCGTATACCAACTCCCGGTAATGGTTGTAATTCTTTTGACACGATGCGGCAAACAACAGCATCAAACAAACGATACACAACGCGGGTGTATGTTTCATGATTGTTTTTCTTTCTCCAGATAGAGGGTAAGTGCTTGGGCAATAGAGGGTGCTTCCGGGGTAGGAGCCTGAAAACAAGGTTCCAGTTTGGCTTCTTTGAGTGCTGCCGCCGTAGCTTTGCCAAACGTACCGAACAACGTGGCATTTTGTTTAAACTCGGGGAAGTTATCCAATAAAGAACGAACATCTGCCGGAGTGTAAAAAATGAGCATTTGGTATTTTTTCAAATCTACTCCCGATAAATCTTCATTTAACGTACGTGTGAGGATGGCTTTTGTAAATGTAAGTCCTGCGTTCTCAAAGGCTTTAGGTAGATCCGGGTTATAGCAGTCAGCCAGTGTGAGCAGGAATTTTTCGTTTTTATGTTTGGAGCCAACAGCCTCTATGAGTGAAGGTATGTTTCCTTTACCAAAGAAAATTTTCCTTTTTCTGTATACGATATATTTTTGAAGGTATAAGGCAACAGCTTCCGTAGAACAGAAGTATTTCATGGAATCGGGGATGGTAACGCGCAGTTCTTCGCTGAGGGTGAAAAAGGTATCGATAGCCGAACGTGATGTGAACACTACGGCAGTATGTTCCGTCAAATTGATGCGCTGTGCCCTGAAATCTTTTGCAGACAATCCTTGAACACGAATAAAAGGAATGAAATCTACGTTCAGACCATATTTTTCTTTTATTTCCTCGTAAGGGGAGCACCCGTTGGGTGCAGGCTGCGAGATTAATATATTCTTGATTTTCATAGGTATATCCCTGCAAACACGTATATCAATACTCCAAGGGGTATTAGTTCTAAAGTACAAAGATACAAAATCCAGAAAAAAACGGAGAATCCCGCAGAAAGAAAAATCCTCAGGCTGCGTACGGCGTAGCTGAGGCAACTGTATGCAATAAGTACTAAAGCTATGATAAACAGGGCGTTCCCGGCAATTTTCCCAACAAGGGAAAAAGCCAGTAAAAAAGGGACAAAAGCAAAACCTGCCATTATGACGTAATCACGTCCTGTACGCTCAAGGCAGCTCGTAAAAGAGGGTTGTTCTATGACCCAGCCAATAAACTTTATGGCCAGGAACCGCAGGCCGCTCCAGGCAAACAGAACGCCTGAAATGCCTGCAAAGAGGAACGGTTTTGACAGACCGTTCAGCACAAACGGCAACGGCGTGAGTAATGTGTCAGAAACTGTGATATAGTAGGCAAAGACAACCAAAGCATATAAGTACAAAAACAGTCGGGAAAAACGGATGTTGTCTTGCTCTTCACTTTCAAGAGAGATGTTGTAACGGAAATTACCCAGAAGCAATAGGGCCAGGGTGTCACGCGTTAACAGATAACCCAGACAAAAAACAACTACCAGCCCCAAGACGATGAAATCCATAAATACAAACAAATCCGGGCGTAAAGGTAAAAAATTTAGGCTACATTTGTAAAATGGAAACAAAGACATTCAAAAGGATAGACCTGGTAATCGGGTGGGTCGTCTTTGCCATTTCGGCTATTGTGTATCTGGCAAGCATTGAGCCTACGGCAAGCTTTTGGGATTGTGGCGAATTTATAGCTTCGTCCTATAAATTAGAGGTGGGGCATCCTCCGGGAAACCCTACATACCAATTGTTTGGAAGACTCATTTCCTTGTTTGGAGGAGGCATGCAAGCTGCATTGCTCATCAACGCCATGAGTGCTTTGGCTTCGGCTTTTTGTGTGCTGTTGCTTTTCTGGTCCATTTCCCACCTGGGAAGGAGGCTGCTGGAAGTACAACGTATTCCTTTAGATGTGGGAAATGCCATTGCCGTATGGGGAGCTGCTGCCGTTGGCGCCCTGGTGTATTCCTTTTCTGATACAGCCTGGTTTTCTGCAGTGGAGGCCGAGGTGTACGGGATGTCTTCGTTTTTTACGGCGGCGGTTTTTTGGGCCATGCTCAAATGGGAGGAAGTGGCGGACGAACCATATGCCAACCGATGGATTGTGTTGATTGCCTATTTGATGGGCTTGTCCATAGGGGTGCATCTGCTGAATCTGCTGGCTATACCGGCTCTTGTGTTTATATATTTTTACAAGAAATATCCTTTTACCTGGAAAGGTGCCATTGTAACCCTCCTGTTATCCGGGGTGCTCATAGCCTTTGTGTTGTACGGAATTATTCCCTGGGTGCCTAAAATATCAGGCTGGTTTGACTTGTTGTTCGTAAACGTTTTCCGTTTGCCTTTTAACAGCGGTATGTTGTTTTTTGTCGTGGGTTTGCTGGCGCTTTTGTTTTGGGGTGTTTTTGCATCCCATCGCAAAGGGCAGGTACTCTGGAATACCATTTTGTTATGTGTGACGGTAATTATCATTGGTTATTCATCTTTTGCCATGGTAGTCATCCGCTCTTCTGCCAATACACCTACGAATGAAAACCAACCCGATAATCCCTTTGCTTTGGAAAGGTACCTGGCCAGGGAGCAGTATGGGTCTTCCCCATTGGTGTACGACGGGATTTATAATTCTGCCTACGATACGTGGAAAAATACCACACAATATGTCAAAATGGGAAAACGGTACCAACGTATTAAAGGACCTGAAATGCCTGTTTATAAAGAGTCCGATAAGATGTTTTTCCCGCGGATGTGGAGTAAAAGAGAGTCGCACGCCCGTTTTTACGACGCTTACAATTCGGGAAAAGGAAAAATCAATTCGGAAGGCAAACGCATGCCGACGTTTTTGGATAATTTGACATTCTTCTTCGATTACCAGGTCCATTACATGTACTGGCGGTATTTTATGTGGAATTTTGCAGGACGGCAGAACGACATACAGGGAGTCAATCCGGGAGATCCGGTCAGGGGTAACTGGGAATCGGGTATTGGATTCATTGATAAAATTCGCTTGGGAGATCCCTCGGGTGCACCTGATATGTTAAAAAACAACAAGGCCAAAAACCACTATTATATGTTGCCTCTGTTGTTGGGAATTATGGGATTGGTGTACCAGACCACCAGAGATAAACGCAATGCCTGGATTACGTTTTTGCTATTTTTCCTGACGGGGCTTGCCATTGTGGTATACCTTAACCAACCTCCTTACCAGCCGCGGGAACGTGATTACGCATACGCCGGCTCTTTTTATGCTTTTTCCATTTGGGTGGGTTTGGGAGTATTGGCCTTGGCGCAAATCTTCCGGAAATTCCTGAAACCTGTGGCAGCCGGTGTGTTGGCTTCTGTGTTATGCCTGTTTGTGCCCTTTCAGATGTTGTCGCAAAACTGGGACGATCACAACCGCAGCGGACGTTATGCAGCCCGGGATTTTGCGTATAATTTCCTGAATACCTGTGATCCCAATACCAACGCCATCATTGTCACTAACGGGGACAACGATACGTTTCCTCTTTGGTATCTGCAGGAAGTAGAGGGAGAAAGGACAGATGTGCGTGTCATGAACACATCCCTGATGGGTACGGACTGGTATATAGACCAGATGCAATGGAGAACGTATGAATCGGCACCTGTCAAGTTTTCCATCCCGCGTGAATCGTATCTCTACGGGACCAATGAAATCCTACCCATATACGAGAGGGTTTCTGACAGAGTTTCTGCCATCCAGGCCGTGGGAATCATGGGAAATCCCAAGGCCAAATTGCAGCTGGCGGACGGAACCATGATCAATTATCTGCCTGCCCGTAAATTGCGGTTGCCTGTCAACAAAGAAAATGTGTTGGCGGCAGGTATTGTACCGGAAAAAGAGGCACATTTGATTCCTGACTATATGGATCTGGATATCCCGGAAAACAAAAACACGCTGATGAAGGTAGAAATGATGTTTTTGGATTTATTGGCCAATTATGAATGGGACAGGCCCATATACTTTGTATCGCAAGGCGGTGACCTGAACATTGGCATTAAGGATTATTTACGCTATGACGGTATGGCGTATAAACTCATGCCCTTTAAAATAGAGGAAAAAACCAAAGGCTTCCTGGAGTACAGGGATATGGATACGGAAAAGATGTACGATTTGCTCATGAACGTATATCGCTGGGGTCGTATGGACCAACCGGATGTGTTGTTGGATTACCACGTGACGTACCTCTATCTGGTTCAGCAAGCCATACGTTATATGTATACCCGCGTTGCCAACGGACTTGTTTTGGCAGGGGAAGAAGAAAAAGCGCTGGAAGTGCTTGACAGAGGCATGGAAGTCATGCACCGTTACCCTTTACATTACGTGGTACAACCGTCCTATAATGAAGTAGGTGTCATGCAAGCTGTTGAATTGTATTATTTCCTGGGACAGCCGGAGAAAGCAAGAGCATTGGCTGTTGAATTCCTGGACGAAACGTTTAAAGCTATTGAATACTTTTTGCAACCGTACAAGGGCGGATTTCTTTCTGCACAAGATGCAGAATCTGCCATCAGTACGTACGTGCATGTGACTGATATTTTCTTAAACAATAATGACGAGGAACTGGGAAAGCAATACGAAGGAAAGCTGGAAGCAGTATTTGCAAGGTATAATTAAGCAGCTTGTCAAGGTTCCGTAAGCATGTTACATCCCCTGCGTTCGGCCGCAGGGATGCGTCCCAAAACTTGAAAACGCCCGTCGGGCAGACGAAATCCCAGGTCTTCCGTTTCCAGGAAGGCACAAGAATGGGTGTTGGCCCTATCTATGATATTGATGCCGCCGCGCATGCCGTCCTGCAAAAGAGCAAAAGGGTCCTGCAAATCTCTGATGAACACTTTCATGGAAGGAGGGCAGCGGAAAAAACCATCTTCCTCACAGGCGTAAGCCTGGGAAAACAGCTCGGCCATACCGTATTCGCTGTGTATGGGATTGCGGGGAAACCCTTTTTTGAGCCTTCGGTGCAGTTCTTCCCGGGATAACTCAAGGCCTCGGCCTTTCATGCCTCCCGTTTCCACAACAGTCAGCCCGGGATGAATAATCGTATGATTTTCAACAAAATCCAACAAGGCAAAAGCAGCACCCAACAGCCAGACGGGCTGGCCGCTGCCGGCCAATTCACGTATATGTCGGCTCAACGCTTCCCCCTCGTGCAGGTAAAACCCGTCTGTCCGGCGTCCACCGGCTTCCATGAGCGCCTGCATCATGGTTACGAGCGAGGACCCCGGACGTTCCAGGTACGAAGGCAGCAGTGCCAGGATGGTGTACTGTGAAGGGTCTCCGTAAAAGAGGCGAAAAATATCGAGGGTATTTTTCTTATACCGCTCCAGACTGTCAACGGGATGCCGGGAAGGTACCATGCCCGTAGTTGCCGAGCTGGTAAAAATATGTTCCGGCGGGGTTGGTGCGTTATAAACGGTATGGGACTTAAAAAACCGGATGGGCAGAAAGGGAATCTGCTCCGGAGAAGTAACGCCTGACGGGTCAACTCCCAGCAATTCCAGATAACGGGCATATACTGCCGTATGTTTTGCCTGAAACCGGAATAACGCTATGATATCAGATGCTTTCATGTATTTTCAGCAGTTCTTCCGCATATTGCCTGTCGCTCCACAAACGCGGCACTTTGTGCTGGCCGCCCAGTCTGTTGTTTTGGGCCAGCCACGTATAGAAACTGTTTTTCTTCATAATCACTAATTGCGGAGGGCCCATGGCACCTGTTCCCAGCCGCTTGGCGTGGTAATCCGAATTGCTTTGCATAAGCTGTTCATCCAATGTGCGCATGAAATCTTCCGTACTGCCGGGCAGTGTTTCAAATTCTATAAGCCATTGGTGCGCCCCTTTGTTGTTTTCGTCCATAAAAACGGGGGCTACCGTATATTCAGACACTGTCGCGCCTGTTTGCCGGCACGTTTGTGCCAATGCCTTTTCCGCATTTTCTATCATGAGCTCTTCTCCAAACGTGTTGATGAAAAGTTTGGTACGTCCCGTTATGACCAATTTGTGGGGATAGAGTTGTGTGAACCTTACGGTATCTCCTATGGAATACCTCCACAATCCGGAATTGGTGGATATAACCAGCGCATACGGCGTGTCTTTGACTACCCGGTCCAAAGTCAGCAGCTCTGTATACGTACCGTTTTCTGCGTCTTCCAGGTGTTCAAGAGGTATGAATTCGTAGAAGACACCTACGTTGGGCAACAGGAACATGCCCGGGTCCAAAAGGTCCGTCTGGAACGCAAAGAAACCTTCAGAAGCGTTGTACGTTTCCATATAACGCATATTGGGCGAAGGAAAGAGTTTTTGGAAATGAACCCTGTAAGGCTCAAAATTTACGCCTCCGTGCATGAACAATTCCATATTTGGCCACAGTTCTGACAAATTTTCTTTGCCGGAAAGGTTCAGAATCTTTCGCATCAGGAGTAGGTTCCAGGAAGGAACACCGGAAAAACTGACTACGTTTTGACGAACGGCCATGCGGCTGACAATCTCTGTTTTTGTTTCAAAATCGGGAATGAGCCCAATTCTCCGGGGAGGCGTGGTAAACAACCGGGCCGGAGCCGGGGTGTTAAGGGTAAGAAAAGCCGATAAATCACCATAGGAGCATTGCGTTTCCACGTCTTTGTCAAATTGCCGGCTGCCTCCCAAAACGAGTGATTTCCCACGGAAAAGCCGCGATTGCGGATACGTTCTTACGTAATGCGAAAGCATGGTCAGCATGCTTTTGTAATGGCATTCCTTCAGGTTTTCCATGTTCATGGGAATAAATTTTGATCGCGCGGATGAAGTGCCGCTCGACAAGGCAAACCACGTGGTGGGTTTATCACACAGTACGTTGTTTTGGCCTCGGAGCATCTTTTGGATATACGGCTCCAGAGCGTTGTAGTCCCGTATGGGAACACGCTGCTGGAAATCACGCAGCGTACGGACTTCTTCCAAACGGTGTTCTGCTCCAAAGACTGTGTATTTACCCCGGGCTATCAGGTGCCTGAAGATACTTTCCTGGAAGGGAAACGGATCTGCAAAGGCCCGGTCCAGCTCTTTGAGGAGCGTTCTGTTGTAAAAACGGTAGGCAGTATTTATGAACGACATAGAAACCAAATATATTAAAGAAACACTTGATGCAAAATATCAAGCGATCGGATTTGGGGGAGTTTTCCCATGTGGTACTCGTAATATTTCATCATGCTTTTTAAAAAAGAGTGGCGTTGGCTTCCCGTGTACGGTAATGGCCGGTACGCATCGGGAGGACAAGATACAATTTTTTGGAGCAGCTGTGCTTCTTCCCGGTCAAAGACCTCTGTCCCGGAACCTGCGGTATGGTCCGGCGTGATGGCGTAGCCCAGGTATTTGCATAAGGCCACCGTAAAGTACAGGTGCCTGTCAGCAAAGGAATCTTTTGCCGAGTCCAGTTGCACGATGCTTTCTTTAAGGAAGCGGTATAATTCCCGGTTTTCTTCCGATTCCTTAACCGTCCTGTATACCAATTCAGCCATAAAAAGTGCCATACTGCTTTTACGCACATCGGAACACAGGCTGAATAAGGGCAGCGCCTTTTTGTATTCTTTAAGGCGGTGCAACGTGTGCTTTTGTGACACATAAGCCTGGGCATCCAACAAGCTGAGCGGGTGAAATACAGCAGCGGCTGCTTTGTTTTTTGCCGTACGTACTCCGTTGACCACAAAATCCATGCGTCCTTTCACATCGGCATAGCCGCTTACCAGCAGACTTGTTTCTCTGTAAGGTTTTGCGTTGAGGACAATAAATTGCAAAGGCGTGATCATGGCAGTATCAGGGACATTTTTTCCAACGCCCTTTTTCTGTGGGAAATGGCGTTTTTTGCTTCTTCCGTCATCTGGGCAAACGTAATGTCGTAGCCATTGGGGATAAAGACGGGATCGTAACCGAAGCCTCGGTCCCCTCGGGGCTCTCCGGTTATAAGGCCTTCCACCACGCCTTCAAACAAAGCCGGCATTCCTTGTTGTATAAAAGCTATGACACAACGGAACCGGGCTGTTCTTACCGGACTGTCTTTTAAAGCGTGCAGCAGCTTTTCCACATTTTTCCTGTCGTTTCCGTTTGCTCCTGCATACCGGGCAGAGTATACGCCGGGCGCTCCGTTTAATGCATCTACTTCCAAACCCGAATCGTCTGCAAAACAGGGGATGTGGAATTTTTCCCAAAGAAAAAATGCTTTTTGCAAAGCGTTATCTTCAAACGTCAGGCCCGTTTCCGGGATATCGCCTTCAAAACCCAAAGAAGACGGCATAATTATTGAAACAGACGGACCCAGAATGGTTTGCACCTCCCGGTATTTGTGCAGGTTGGCAGTGGCAAACAGTAATTCCATACACAAAGATATGAAGATTTGTAGTACATTTGTTTTCTTAGACCGTTGTATAATGAAACTTAAAACGCTCCTTTTGGCTCTGCTGATGCCTTTGTTGCTTCAGGCACAAAGTGCAGATTTTAAGACTTCCAAAAGTCTGGATATTTTTCATTCCGTATTGAGGGAAGTGTCTCTGCACTATGTAGATTCTGTGGCTTTGGATAAATTGGTATACACAGCGCTGGAAGCCATGCTTTCTTCTATGGATCCGTATACGGAATTTATTCCGGAAGAAGATAATGAATCTATTGAAATGATGACTACCGGCAGTTACGGAGGCATAGGAGCTCTTATTAAAAAACGTCCCGGAGAAGGCGTCTTGATTTCGGAGCCTTATGCCGATTCGCCGGCTGTGAGAGCCGGATTGGTTGCCGGTGATACCATATTGGAAATAGACGGGCAGCCGGTTTTTGATCTGGAAGCGGATGCATGCAGTTCGCGTATGAAAGGTGTCCCGGGGACACGTGTTACGTTTCTGGTTAAAAAATTATTGAGCGGAGATACCGTTACCGTAGATGTTACCCGGGAAAAAGTGCATATATCCGACATCGGCCTGGCCTGCATGCTGCAAGATACCATAGCGTACATCAGGGTTACCGGGTTCACGCAAGGAGGAGCTGCAGATTTTCGCAGAACGTTGAAGACTTTGAAAAAGAACCATCCGGTAAAAGGCATAGTCTTGGATTTGAGGGGTAACGGAGGCGGCTTGATGGATGAGGCCATAAAACTGCTCGCCGTGTTTTTACCGCGCAATACCATGGTAGTATCTGCCCGTGGGCGTTTTCAGCAATTCGATGTGGAGTACCGTACCAAGGAGGAACCACTGGATACGGAAACGCCGCTTGTGGTTTTGGTAAATAATGCGACGGCTTCTTCTTCTGAAATTGTGGCCGGTGCCCTGCAAGATTTAAAAAGGGGTTTGATTGTAGGCGAAAGGACCTTTGGAAAAGGGCTGGTACAAACCATCCGCCCTTTGAGTTACAACGCAAACCTTAAAATTACCACATCCCGGTACTACATTCCCAGCGGACGTTCCGTACAATCGCTGAATTATTCGAAAAGAAACGGTGACGGGACGCCGGAACGCGACCAAAACGGGGGCATTGCACCCGATGTGCCGATTGAAGCACCCACGTACAGCCGTATTTCCATGGAATTGGCGGCCCGTGACTATTTTCATGAGTATTCGCTGGATTATTACACACGTCACAGGACCGTTGCACCGCCGGAAATCTTTTCTTTGACGGATCAGGAATATGAGGACTTTGTAAAAATAACGGCAGCTAAAGATTTTGATGACAGGAGTGCTACGGAAATCTTTTTGCAAACTTTCAGTCGCACAGCCCGGGCAGAAGGTTACGATAAACTGCTGGAAAAAGAAATAGAGGCTTTGGAAAAACTGCTGGTTATGGACAAAGAGACGGATTTATTCCATTACAAAGAAGAAATAAAACCCTTGTTGGAAGAAGAAATCAGCTGCAGGTATTATTATCAGGAAGGAAGGCTCAGAAGTATGATCAGAGACGACGTTCAGTTAAAAAAGGCGCTGGATGTCTTGAAGGTAGAGAAATAAAACAGTATATTTGTTTTTGAATTAATACATACAAATATGGCTTTAGACAGAGACAGCAAAGACACCGGTTTGGCACAAGCCAATCAGGTTACTCGTATTAGCAACGATACAAAAATAACGGGGACCATCATTACGCAGCATGACATACGTATTGACGGATATTTGGAAGGCAAAATCAAAACAGAAGGTAAGCTGGTTATTGGAGAAACCGGTAAGTGTAAAGGAGAGGTGGAGTGCAATAGCGTAGATATAAGCGGTAGTTTCGACGGCGTTCTAAAGTCTGCAGAATTGGCGTCATTAAGGGAAAAATGTGTTTTTACGGGTGAAATTCACGCAGATCAGCTTTCCATAGAGCCTACGGTACGCATAAGCGGGAAGCTTATTTCTCCGGAATTGTCAAAAAAAGGAGATAAAGAGCCGGTAGTCTCCACAACTCCCTATACTCCCGTTTCCATAAAAGGGACGGAGCCCAAAAAAGACTCATAAGCGGTAAACGTGCTTTCGGGCCATGATGCTTTGAGCTGCAGACCGTACCATCAAATGAGCTGCATAAGCTATCCATAGTGCCTGGATACCCAGGTATTTTTCAAAGATTACGTAAGCAAGATAAAACGCTGCCACAGAAAAGAGCATGGCATTGCGCATGGCTTTACCTGCTGTGGCTCCGATAAAAATCCCATCCCACATAAACGCAATACAGGAAAGTAAGGGCATGCTGTACAACCACGGTAAAAAAGGCTGAGCCGCCTGAATGACATCGGGGACAGAAGTCATGAGTCTGAGCAGCCATTGGTCTCCTGCCACATAAAACAAGGTAGAAGCAACACCCACACCCGCACTCCATAGAAAAAGAAGTTTTATGGAACTCATGAGTGCAGGTTTGTCTTTTGCTCCGATGAACTTCCCGACAAGCGCTTCTCCCGCATATGCAAAACCATCAACAAAATAAGCAAACAACAACAGCAACTTCATCATGATGGTAGCTACGGCCAACAAGATATCTCCGTATTTGGCTGCCAGGAAGGTAAACCCCGTATAGATCAGCAACATGCAAACGGAGCGGATAAACAGGTTTCCGCTTAAATTAAAGAAACGTCCCCAGCCCTCTTTTTGAAATACGGCAGAATCTTTGACGTACTGGTACATAGGACGGTAGTATATCAGGAGCAACACCAACCCGCACAAGATGCCAATGTATTGAGCCAATACGGTTCCCAATGCAATCCCACGAATTCCCATCCCTTGTGGAAAAGCCAGGAAAATGCTTAGTCCCACATTAGAGACGTTTATGATAATGTCCATGACCATGGAGGCCACGGTATTTTGCATCCCTATAAACCATCCCCGGAAAACGAACAAAGCCAGGACAGCCGGAGCAGCCCAGATTCTGATGAAGAAATACTGACGGGCCATAGCTTCCACTTCAGGTGATGATGGAGAAAGCCACAGGACCAGGTTGGCAAAAGGCCATTGGATAAGGATGAGCAAAAGAGAAAACCCCAAAGCTACCAAAAGCCCCTGTAGTCCCGTTTTGACCATGTCCGGGTGGTCTTTCCTTCCAAAGGCCTGCGCTGTAAGGCCTGCTGTACCGATTCTTAAAAAACCAAAATTCCAGTACATAAGGTCAAACAGCGTAGAACCAATGGCAATACCACCTATAGCCGTAGCCGATCCCAAACGTCCCGCTATGGCCGTATCTGCCATGCCTACAAGAGGAATGGTAATGCCGGCCAGCATACTGGGAATAGCCAGCTCTAAAATTTGTCGGTTGATGTTTTTCATGGTTTCAGGTACGATACTTGCCTCCTTCCGGGTCTTCCAAAAGTTTCAGGTAATTATGGTAACGCTCCGCCGCTATGGAGCCCTTTTCCACGGCTTCTTTTACGGCACAACCCGGTTCCTCCGCATGCAGGCAGCTGTTGTAGAAACAATATTTTGCCTGTTTGAAAATTTCCGGAAAATAATGCGATATTTCTTCTCTTGTCATATCTATCAGTCCAAAACCTTTAATACCGGGGCTGTCAATCACAAACCCTCCGGTCCGCAGCGGATGCATTTCATAAAAAGTCGTGGTGTGCTTGCCGGTTAAGTGGGCTTTGGAAATAGGCGCGGTCTTCAGACGCAGGGAGGGATCCAGCGTGTTGACCAACGTAGATTTCCCTACTCCCGATATGCCTGACACCAGAGACACGTTGTCTTTCAGTTTTTCCGCCAAAGGCGCCATGCCGGCTCCCGTTCTGGCAGATACCTCCAGTATTTCGTAACCGGCTTTCGTATAGATATCTTTTACCTGTTCTGCCAATATATTGTACCCTTCTGCCCAGTCCAGTTCGTCTGTTTTATTCAAGACAATGGTGGCCGGAACGCTGTATGCCTGGCAGGTAATCAGAAACCTGTCAATAAACTGGGTGGGTGTTTGCGGTTCTGTGGCACTCAATATGATGTACGCCCTGTCTAAATTGGCTGCAATCACGTGTGCTTGTCTTGATAAATTGGCCGCTTTACGTATCAGATAATTTTTTCTGGGGGTAATGTCTGTAATGACAGCTTTTCTTTGCTTGCCCCGTTCACCCGGTTGCCAATGGCCGCTTACCTTGTCGCCTACGGTTACGGGGTTTGTAAGCTTGCTGCCTGCAAGACGGAGCTTACCGCTTAAGATGGCGGTAAAAGGCTTCCATTCGGGCAGAAAGGTAAGCCGGTAAAGAGCTCCCGCCTGTTTTACAACCGTAGCGTTTTCAAAAGTTTGCCGTTCCATGGTTTTTTCAGGTAAGTGGACAAAGGTACAAAAATGTTGAAAAAAGAGTACCTTTGCATATGTTCACAGTTAATGAAATTCAAGGTTTTGTAAATCAAGGAATTCAAAACCTCATAGCGAATTATTCAGAAAACAAACTCCACCAACCGGTGGAATACGCCTTGTCCGGAGGCGGCAAAAGACTGCGTCCTATTCTATGCCTGATGACATACAACGTCTTCTCCGATACGCTGCCCACGTCTGTATTGCACCCTGCCCTGGGACTGGAAGTATACCATAATTTTACGTTGGTGCACGACGATGTGATGGATCGTTCCGAATGGAGAAGAAGTCGGCCTACCGTGCATAAGAAATGGGATGTCAACACGGCCATTTTAGCCGGAGACGCTATGTACGTACTGGCGTATAAATACATGGCTCAATGCCCGCCACAAGTACTTGTACGTGTGATTGAGGCTTTTAACAAGGCGGCTGATTGGGTATGCGAAGGACAACAAATGGACATGCATTACGAAAAACAGTCCTTTGTAACAGAGGCCGACTATATAGATATGATTTCTCGTAAAACAGGAGCGCTGCTGGCTTTTTCATTCCAATTGGGAGGGTTGTGTGCCGGAGCATCGGACAGTGTGGTACAGCATCTTTACAAAACCGGGATGGCATTGGGCATAGCCTTTCAAATCAGGGATGATTATTTAGACGTGTTCGGCCGCACAGAAGTGCTGGGTAAAAATACCGGATCTGATATAGAGAACAACAAGAAAACGTGGTTATTAAATTATGCTACCCATCACGCCCAAGGAAAGGATAAGGCAATATTGAACCAATTGCTAAGTGCAGAAAACACACCGGAAAGAACGGCGTGCATCACAACCCTGTTTGAAACCATGGGTGTTAAAGAAAAGGCAGAAGAACGCATAGCCGCATATATGGAAGAAGCCCTTGCCGGTTTGGACCATCCCGACATTCCCCGGCCAAGGATAGCCGCATTGGCGGAATTTATGCAACAACTGTCTGTAAGGGAGAAATAAGAGTATGACAAATTTTAGCAATCATTGCAACAGGCTGTTTGATAAAGTAGTAACTGACTACCACGTAGAAGATGACGTAACCGCACCTTGTCGTAACCCGTATGAAGAACAGTCACTTGATTATTTGTTGTATAAAAAATGCCATATCGACACGGTGCAATGGCACCTGGAAGATATCATAAGAGATCCCGACATAGACCCAAAAGAGGCGTTGCGTATCAAACGCCTGATAGATGCGTCCAATGACAAGCGCACCAGGGCGGTAGAACAGCTGGACGAATTGTTTTACCAAAAATTTTCTGCCACTGCGCCGCTTGCCGGTGCCGGTATCAATACAGAAACGCCGGCCTGGGCCATAGACAGGTTGTCCATTTTAGCGCTTAAAATTTACCACATGCATATAGAAGCCCGGCGGAAAGACTCTGAAGTAGCCGCGGAATGTCATCAAAAGTGGC
Organism: Bacteroidales bacterium; assembly: GCA_049652385.1. Taxonomy (GTDB): domain Bacteria; phylum Bacteroidota; class Bacteroidia; order Bacteroidales; family UBA932; genus DMER64. The sequence goes on from JBASDX010000009.1 coordinate 246,842, forward strand.
TGGTATTGCTGGAACAAAGGAAAGATTTATCCCTGGCCATAGACCGTTTGTTGGAAGACCTGCAAACCGGGAAAAAATACATGAAGCTGTACAAGCAAATGAAGATGTACAACGACCCGGCCCTAAATCCCATTCTGTATGGCAGGAAATAAGGAACAACCCCGTGTACTATGTCTTAGATTTTCTGCATTGGGCGATGCAGCCATAGCGGCCGTTGTCGTAAAAGCGTGCGCAGCCGGCAATCCTCATGCGCATTTTATATTTGCCGGTCCGCCGTTGACGGCACCTTTGTTTCGTGGTGTACGAAATGTGTCTTTCCTGCCCGTAGATACCACACAATCGTTACGGACCCTGCTGAGCGTGCTCAAAAAGACAAACCCCGACTACATAGCTGATCTGCACAACGTTTTGCGGTCTTTTTTGTTGCGGTCCGTTTTTTTCTTCCAGGGCTTGCCGGTGGCCTTTTTGCGTAAAGGACGGAGAGCCCGGCGCCGGATGCTGGCACGCCCTGCCGCCTCGGCCCCTTTGCGTCCCGTATATGTGCGGTATGCGGACACCTTGGCAAGGCTGGGTTTTTCTGTTCCTTCACTTGAGCGGGCGCCGGTTATATCTTTAAAGCCGAGGCCGTGGAAAAAAGCAGGTATTGCTCCTTTTGCCCGCCACAGGGGCAAGCAGTGGGATCCGGAGCGTATGCGGCGGATAGCTTTTTGGCTGGCCGAGGAGGGAACGCAGGTATTGTTGTTTGGCGGAGGGGAGCGGGAAGCGGCGCTGCTGGAGGAGTGGACCAAAGATCATGGGAACATCTCTTTGGCACCGGGCGTTGTTCCTTCCCCGGCTCCTGCAGCAGAGTTGCACCAAGAGCAGTTCAAAGCCCTCGCGGCTCTGGACGTAATGATCAGCATGGATTCGGCTAACATGCATTTTGCCTCGGCCCTGGGTATTCCCGTGATTTCTGTATGGGGAGCCACGCACCCCAAGGCCGGTTTTTACGGATACCGGCAAAACCCGAACCGCGCCGTGCAACTGTCCCTGGACTGCCGGCCATGCTCCATATACGGAGCCGGGAAGTGCCATAAAGGCACGTATGAGTGTTTGGAAAATCTGACCGACGAACAGGTATGGTCATATATCAAAGCGTATGAAGAGCAAACAGATTGAAATAATGGCTCCGGCCGGAAATTGGAGCTGTCTGGCGGCGGCGGCCCAGGCAGGTGCCGGGTCTGTGTATTTTGGTGTGGGACCATGGAACATGCGAGCCCACGCGGCCCATAATTTTAAAAGGGAAGAGCTGCCGGACATCGTCCGCTTTTGCCGGCAACACGGTATGCATGCTTATTTGACGGTCAATACAGTGTTTTACGACGATGATTTGCAAGGAGTCAGACAGCTCTTGCACGATGCGAAAGAAGCCGGGGTTACGGCTGTCATTGCGTCCGATATAGCCGCTATCCTGGAAGCCCGTGCTTTGGGACTGGAGGTCCATATTTCTACGCAATTGAACATTTCCAATGTTCAGGCATTGGAATATTACGCCCGTTATGCAGACGTGGTGGTGTTGGCCCGGGAATTGACCTTGCCGCAGATAGCGTATATAGCCCGCCAGGTAAAAGAACGGAACATTACGGGACCTTCCGGCAACCGCGTGCGGCTGGAATTATTCTGTCACGGTGCGCTATGTATGGCCGTGTCGGGTAAATGTTATCTGAGTCTGCATGAATATAACAAATCGGCCAACAGGGGATCTTGCTACCAGATATGCCGCCGGTCTTATACGGTGACCGATAACGAAACGGGAGCACAATTGGAGGTAGACCATGAATATATCATGTCGCCGGCCGATTTATGTACCGTTACGTTTTTGGACAAAATACTGGAAGCGGGGATTGAAGTGCTGAAAATAGAAGGCAGGGCACGTTCAGCGGAATACGTGAAAACAACGACACAGGTATACAGGCAAGCCGTTCAGGCCGTACAGGACGGATTGTATACCCCGGCCCTGGCCAAAGAATGGGAAGAGCAACTGAAAACCGTGTTTAACCGTGGTTTTTGGGGAGGATATTACCTGGGAGAGAAACTGGGAGCCTGGAGCAAAGTATATGGTAATAAAGCCACCCGCAAAAAAACGTACGTGGGCTATGTAACCAATTACTATGCGAAGCCCGGTATAGCCAAAGTAAAAATTGAGGCCGTTCCGTTACATAAAGGAGAAGATATCCTCATCATAGGCCCTACGACGGGAGTGTTGGAAGATACGGTACGTGAAATCCACGTAGTTGCGCCTGCCGCGGCCACGCAGCAGCCCGGCAACCACTCCGGCAAACAGCCCGGCACCGACCACTCCGGCAAACAGCCCGGCACCAACCACTCCGGCAAACAGCCCGGCAACGACCGCTCCGGTAATCAACTCGGCACCGAACAGTCCGGGACCGACCAGCCCAACACCGATGGTGTCCAATCCCGAAAAGCACAGCCGGCAGACACGGCCCCTCAAGGTGCGGAATGTACCTTCCCGGTGAGCGGGAAAGTACGCAAGGGCGACAAACTGTACAAAACAGAACCCTGCTGACCGGTGCGCCATCCGGTGCAATGGCACGCGTTGGCGGGCGCAAAGGACACATCCAGCCTCAAGATGGTGCGCAGCTTTTTTGTGCAATATTCATAAACAGCACATTAACAGCATGTTGTAAAATGCTCTGCATTTTCTTGCGCACCATCTTGAGGCTGGGCTGCGCAAACCCGTCGGCGGGTGGGGAGGTTTTTCCGTGCCGCTACAGCCGCCCGCCACATCTACACGCAGCAGCAAGCTGGGACTCTTGTTACCAGGTAGTGAGTAACACAAAACTACCAACCGTTGCAACATGGTGTATATCTGCACGTTAGCGCTCCGTTTAAAAAAAGATCACTCACTACCCAGACCGGAAAACACGGAAAAACGGCCTTTTTGCTTCCGGGTAGTGAGTGGCATAAAACGGTGATTAGAGGTAAGTAGTTGGACAGCAGTGCAGTAGAAGGACGGACAGAAAAACGTTACTCACTACCTAGTCGACAGATGAAGTGTGGCGGCAGGATGGCAAGATAGGCCGTTGCAAGGTGATAAGTAACATGAAATAGCATAGTACCGCAAAGTGCATATACTCAGACTGTTAATGCTAAGAGCGAAAAATCGCTACTTATTACCTTTCCCGGAAAATGCGGAAAACAGCCCTTTTAGCTTCAGGGTAATAAGTAGTATAAAGCGGTATGGTGCCACAAGACGCTGAATATCAACAAACTGTCACTTATATAACAAAGCGGTTACTTATTACCTTTCCGAAGAGATGGTCGTCAGCAAACAAGTGGAAGCCTCGGCAAGGAAATTCCGGCTATCGCGGATTGTTGCAAGACGGCAAGGACTGCGAGGGATTCCGGTGATAGAAATGAAGCGTTGCGGTGTTGTGATGGTAGCAGCGGGACGGGCTGTAGCGGCAAAGGAAAACATAGGCTCCCGAAAAGGGAGGGGACCCGCCGGCAGGCGGGGAGGATTTTCCGTGCCGCTACAGCCGGCCTTGCAGCAAACAAGCGGAAGCCTCGGCAAAACACCCGAAGCTTCCGTGTTTTGATGTGAGCCGGCAGAGCCTTCAGCGGGGACCGGCTGACTAGATTACTTCTGCCAACATGCAGCGGGCAGAGCCGCCGCCGTGGGTCTCGATGGTTTCCAACGGGACAACCAGCAATTCATTGAAAGAAGTCAACGTTTTCAGCTGCTCCGGAGTCAATGAATCGTGAGCCTGCCTGGACATAACCAAGTAGGGTACATCATCCGTGCCGAATACCTGGAACATGTTTCCGGCAAAATGCCTCATTTGTTCCGGGGTGATTTCTACGACTGTTTTATTGTCTCTTTCAAAGGCGTCCAGAAGCTTTTCCTTGTCTTCCTGTTTTGTGACGGCGTCCATGCAGATTACCACGTAGTTTTTACCAATGGTCATGAGTACATTGGTGTGGTATATGGGGGCGCCTTTGTCTTCTGCATCGAATATAATGGGCTCAAAAGCCAGGGTTTCACAAACCTGAAGGAACAAATGTTCATGAGTCCTTGGAGAACGGCAGGCGTAGGCCTTGCTGTTCTTTCTGTCAAAGACCATGCTTCCCGTACCCTCCAGAAAAGCGTCCAGTTTTTCGTGCGGACTGATATCAATCCAACGAATACGCGGATAGTGTTGTTCTATGGCGCGGAAGACCGCTTTTTTTCTTTCCAGACGCCGGTTGGGTGCATACATGGGGTAAAGTACGCCTAGTTTTCCTGCGTGAAAAGAAATCCAATTATTGGGAAAAATGGAATCGGGAGTATGCGGGTCAGGAGTATCATCTACTACAAGTACTTCTACCCCCTTTTGCCGCAACAAGGCCACAAAATGATCAAACTCTTCCAATGCTTTTTCCTGCACAACCTTGGGGTCCAGTTCTGTTTGTTGTTGAAATACATTGTTGACGGCCGTTTGGGGATTGTATCCAAAACAACAAGGCCGTACCATTAATATTGTGCTACTCATAAAAGGGTCCGTTTAATTGTCAAAACTCAGTAGGGACGTCTTGATAAGGTCCAGTGCTTGCATAAGTTGTGATTCCTTGATAACAAGCGGCGGAGCAAGACGTATGATATGACGGTGGGTGGGTTTGGCCAATACACCGTTTTCAGCCATTTTCATACAAACATCCCAAGCCTCCACCCCGTTTTTCGGTTTTATGACTATGGCGTTCAAAAGGCCTTTGCCGCGTACCTGTGTAATCCTGTCCGAAGGGATGCCTTGCAGGTAATTACGTACAATTTCTCCCAGGTAGGCGGCTCTTTCGGCCAGTTTTTCTTCTTCTACCACCTCCAATGCGGCCTGGGCCACTTTGCAGGCCAAAGGAAAACCACCAAAGGTAGAGCCGTGTTCCCCCGGCTTGATGGTCAGCATGACGGTATTGTTTGCCAACACGGCAGATACGGGTAGTACGCCTCCTGAAATGGCTTTGCCAAGGATAAGGATATCGGGATGTACATCTTCGTGATCGCAGCAAATGCGCGCTCCTGTACGGGCAATACCGGTCTGTATTTCGTCCGCCATAAACAACACGTTGTGTTTTTTACACAAAGCGGCGCATTTTTTCAAGTATCCTTCTCCGGGCACGTTTACTCCGGCTTCTCCCTGAATGGGCTCTACCAAAAAGCCGGCAATCCGCGATCCGTCTTTTTCCAGGATTTCTTCCAGGGCCGGAACGTTGTTGTAGGGAATTTTCACAAAACCCGGCGTGTACGGCCCAAACCGACTGTAAGCAGAGGGGTCGGTAGACATGGAAATGATAGAAATAGTACGGCCGTGGAAATTACCTTCACAGCAAACGATCAAAGCCTGATCTTCCGGGATGTTCTTTTTGTCATATCCCCATCTGCGGGCCAGTTTGATGGCCGTTTCCACAGCTTCGGCTCCTGTGTTCATGGCTAATATTTTTTCATAGCCGAAGAAACGCGTGATGTACTCTTCGTAAGGTCCCAGGGTATCGTTGTAAAAAGCCCGGGAGGTCAGACATAGTTTTTTAGCCTGGTCGGTAAGCGCCTTAACGATTTTTGGATGGCAATGACCTTGGTTGACGGCTGAGTAAGCAGATAAAAAGTCAAAGTATTTTTTTTCGTTTACATCCCACACGTAGGGGCCTTTTCCCCTTGTAAGGACAACCGGGAGCGGGTTGTAGTTGTGGGCTCCGTATTCGAGTTCTAAGGATATGTATTCTTGAGCTTTCATATTGTACGAAGATAAGAAAGATTTTTTAGTCAGTTAATAATTCTTTTAGAGCCCTGTCCAGCTGCGGATCTCTGTTTCTCAACCGGTCCTCAAAAGTATTTTTTATGCTGATATCGGGAGTGACACCGGTAAACTCCAGGTCTTTGCCATCCAGGGAATAGCATCCCCAGGCAGGTAGTCTGACGGAAGAACCGTCTACCATACCGGCCGATGATGTGAAAATAATCCACCGGTACGTTTCTGTGCCTATCAGTTTGGCAATGGACAGCTCTTTAATACCGTTGGAAGTAACTTCGGCGTCACTCAAACTGCGCTCGTTGATAAGCACTACAATGGGTTTATCGCCCGGAGTCACGTTGGGATGCGTATTGACCTGTCCTTCTCTGTATTTCCAGTGAAAATGGCTTTTACGCGACAGAAAATCAATGACTTCCCTATGTACGTTTCCGCCGTTGTTAAAACGCAGATCCAGAATAAGCCCGTCTTTGTGTGCCGCGTACGTATGCATGTCTATCAGGAAATTCTGCAAAGAGCCGGCTCCCATATCGCGCATATGTACATAAGCCAGAGTGCCTTTGGATACGTTCTCTACGTATTCCCTGTTGAAGTCTTCCCATTCTGTATAGAGCAGGCTTCTGATGGCGGCTGTGGACGTGGTGTGTAATGTTACGTCGTATGTTTCCTGATTAACACTTTTGGCAAATGTCAAGGTGATTTCTTTATGCGGTGTGGCCGATAAGAAGTATTGCTCCCTGTTGATCTGTTCATTTATGGCTGTTCCGTTTACGGCTGCCAGCCTGTCACCGGGAGCGATGGGATTCCCTGCGAAATCTGCCGGTGATTCGGGTACTATTCTGTCAACCACATAAGGATTGTCTTCCCTGAACAGCACGCCGGTGGCCATGGTGGTGTTTTTCCCGGGGGCAGTTTCTTCCGCTCCCCGTGTGTTGAAGCCCATATGCGAAGAATTGAGTTCGTTGAGCATGTCATTGGTCAGGGTACGCAGATCGTCCCGGGATTGGGCATAGGGAAGGAACCGGGCGTAATAGTCGCGTTTTTCTTCCCAATTGATGCCGTGGAAGGTATGATCGTAAAAGTTTTGTTCCAACGTAGCCCAGACTTCGTAAAACATCTGCTCAAATTCGTGGGTAATGTTTTTATCGGCTTGTGCCGTAAGAGTCACTTTTTCGGCCGAGCCGGCGCCGGGGTTTATCTTGTACAGGCCGTCCATAGCCAGTGCAAAGAGGTCTTTGCCGTTGGAGATGTATTTTCTGGCCATTCGCAGGCCCTTGATTTGTTTTGCCGGTTTTTGGTCCCAATCTTTCAGCTCTTGTATGTATACGCCAAAGGTTCCTTCGTGGTTGGATCCGTAAAGCAGCCAGGTCTTGTCCTTTTGTTTGAAAATGAAAGGATTGCTTTGGTTACCGCTTCTGACTACACGCTCAAACCTGCGTTGCAGGTATTTTTGATCGATGACAACTGACGAGTCCTTGCCGCTGCTCTTGCTGTTTTGGAACAATTGTTCATAGGCCTCCGTTGCCAGGGGTTTTTGGTTTTTTTGTAACGCCACTTTATACAAAGACGCAGAAGCTCCGCCCGGATAACTGGCTTCCGTTCTGTTGGTCAGCAGGTATAAGTATTTTCCGTCGGGCGTAAATACGGGAGCGCTTTCAGAAACGGCGGAGTTGGTCAGATTGGTCACTTCTTTTGTGGCAAAAGAGTATATGTACACGTCTTGCTCAAACATATTCATAGCCGAAAATGCCAGGTGGCTTTGGTCATGGGAGAAAACAATGGAGTAATTTTGATGGGCCCAGAATTCCTGATCGGCCAATTTTTCCGTCAAATCCTTTTCCGTATCCAGCAACATCAGGCTTCGTTTGCCGCTTACAAAAGCAATTTTGTCTCCTTTGGGAGAAAGTGTCAGGCTGCGGGCTTTTTCCGGGGCTTCATAAATGAGGGTTTCTGCTCCCGGCAGGTCTGCCCTGCTCTTGAAGATGTGGTAATACCCTTTGTTGGTACGGGTATAGTACAACGTTTTGCTGTCTTTGCCCCAAACCACTTCCGCTACACGTTCAGCAGAAGGTGTGGGTATTTGTTGGATAAAATTTCCTTTGTCGTCACTCACAAACAACATCCCTCTGTAGGAAAATGCCAGTTTTTTACCGTCGGGAGACAAAGCAGCGTCGGTAGGTGTTTCAATTTTTACGCTGATATCTACGTTTTTCTTTGTATCCACCATAGCAATCTGCGGTTTGTTCAAAGTACCCGTTTCTGTGTCCAGCCAATGGATTTGGTAATCCTTGAGAAAAACAATGCGGGAGCCGTCGTAGCTTATGGAGGGATAGCGTACCGGTTCTGTGTACCGGGTTATGAATACGCGCTCGTTGTTTACGTGTTTTACCAGGTTGTCTTCTCCGTTTTCTTCATCGGACACGTAGTACAACGTGCCGTTTTTATCTACCATGGGCCATTGGTCCTTGCCAATCCAGGAAGTCAGCTCTTTGTATTCTTCCGTTTTCGGATTCCAGGAAAGGATGTTGGCGTTGTGCTCACCTTTGTAACCTTTTCGTGTGGCAAACCGGTAACTTTCTGCCGATTCGGTGAAATAGAAGGCTCCGGTCACCGGGTTTTCCACCAAAGCAGATACGGTGTTGAAATAATGAGGGAACAGCCTTTTAGGCGTTCCTCCCGTCACAGGTACGGAATACACGCTGACGTTGTTGTACCGGTTAGATTCAAAGTAGATGTGTTTTGAATCGGGCGACCAAGACACGGGAATGTCAGAGGCGTCGTGGTAGGTTAACTGTTCCACAGGGCCTCCTGCCAAAGGTACCACATAGACGTTATAGTTACCTTCTTCATTGGCCGCAAAAGCCAGAAGAGTACCATCGGGGGATACCAGCGGGGCCGTTTCCGTACCTTTCATGGATACGATTTTAAGGGCCAGCCCTCCTTCTGCCGGCACGCGGAAAATGTCTCCGTCCCAGGCAAAGAATATATCCTTCCCGTCCGGAGACAGGGAGGGTTTAGAAGCAAAATAAACAGGTTGTGCATGCAAGGCAGCTGCAACAACTATGAAAGTAAGTAAAGCGTAAATTTTTTTCATAGCCACGAAGATACAGAAAACATCGGGAAGCAAAGGCATGCTTTAGCCGCCTTGTACGGCATGAAACCCCAAAATGCGCCACTTTTTCAATAAAGATTGCACGCTCCGGGCCGATGGAGGCGCAAAATGCCCTTGAACGGGCACGCGTCCCCGGTGTATGCGGGATTTTTTGGCTTTTCCGTAATCGTGGTAGGGTAGCAGATGCACTGCGGTCAGGTTCCCCAGGCTTTTCAATTCCAGAGCAAAAGCCTGCATGGCTTCTACCTCGGCCTTTGTGTCGTTAACGTCTTTGACGAGTGGTATGCGCAGGGCAAAAGGTACGCCGGAACGCGCTATTGCCAGCAGGTTGTTGATAATAAGCTGATTGTCTGTACCCGTGTATTTTTTGTGCTGCACAGGGTCCATGATTTTCAAATCGGCCAGAAACAAATCCGTATGGGGTATGATTTGCCGAAGAACGCTTTCCGGGGCGTACAGGCACGTATCAACCGCGGTGTGGATACCGTTTTGCCGGCATGCCTGCAGCAGGGCCATTAAAAATTCCGGCTGCATAAGCGGTTCTCCGCCCGTGAAGGTAACGCCTCCGCCGGAGCGGTCGAAAAATACTTTTTCCCGCAATACCAAATCCAGCACTTCCTCAACGCTCATTTCTTTTCCACACAGCTCCAAAGCCCCGGAAGGGCAGGCAGCCGGGTCTGTGTAATTATCACAAGAACCACAGTTGAGGCAGCGCGAGGCGTTGAACATCACCACGGGGTCAGGATCCTGCCCTTCCGGATTGTGGCACCATTGGCATGCCAAAGGACAGCCTTTGAGGAATACGTTCAGACGGATACCCGGTCCGTCGTGGATGGCGTATCGCTTTATGTCAAAGACACAGCCTTTTATGGGTATAGAATCAGAATCCTTCATTCAAGGTGCGGTAGATGATGTCTTCCTGCAATGAGGGAGTCAGGTGGTTGAAATAATCGCTGTATCCGGCCACGCGCACCATCAGGTCCCGGTATTGCTCCGGATCTTTTTGGGCAGCCAGCAGGGTCTTGGTATCTACCACATTGAATTGGATATGGTGTCCGCCCAGCTCAAAATAGCCGCGTATGAGATGTCCCAGTTTTCTTCTTTCTTCTTCCGTCCGGAGCATGGAAGGTGAAAAACGCTGGTTCAGCAGGGTTCCTCCCGATAACGTCTGGTCCAGTTTACCCAACGATTTGGCTACGGCCGTGGGACCGTTCCTGTCGGCGCCGTGGGAGGGAGATGTACCGTCGGAGAGCGGTTTTCCGGCTTTGCGTCCGTTGGGCAACGCTCCCGTGACGGTGCCAAAGTACACGTGGCAGGTGGTAGACAGCATGTCCATATGGTGCAATCCTCCACGGGTGTTGGGTTTGCCGTCGATCATCCGGAACAGGTCACTATATACGCGTACGGCCAGGTCGTCTGCATAATCCAGGTCGTTGCCAAAAAACGGGGTTCTGTTCACCAAGTATTGACGCATAGGCTCTTCTCCTTCAAAGTTGCGTGAAAGTGCGTTCAGCATCTGCTGCATAGTCCATCTTTTGTCTTCAAAAACGTGCTTCTTAAGTGCGGAAAGACTGTCTGCAATGCTTCCCAGACCGGTACATTGGATATAGGATGTGTTGTAACGCGGACCACCGTCGTAATAATCCCTGCCTTTTTCTATGCAGTCGTCAATGAGTACCGACAAGAAAGGAGCCGGAGTACCCTCTGCCGTCAACCGTTCTATGAGGCGGTTTACACGGATTTTTGTGTCTATGATGTATTCCAGCTGCTTTAAAAAAGCAGCATATAAATCTTCAAAGGTCTGAAAACCGGCCGTCCGGCCCGTTTGGATGGATACCTGGCGCCCCGTAACGGGGTCCGTGCCGTTATACAAAGTGACCTCCAGGACCTTGGCTACGTTCAGGTATCCGGTGAGTAAATAGGCCTCTTTCCCAAAGGCGCCTACTTCCACACAACCGCTGCAGCCGCCTTCCCGGGCGTCAGTCAGGGATTTGCCTTGACGGAGTAACTGCGGGATGTAGACATCGGGGTTGAAAACGGACGGATATCCGTACCCTTTGCTGATGACACGGGTGCTTGCCTCTACAAAACGATCCGGCGTAACAGCGGCTATGTGAACCGATAAACCCGGCTGCAGCAGGTGCAACTCTTCCAGGGTGTCCAATGCCATGCAGGAAACAGGGCTTACGGCATCCTTTCCGTCCGGCCGTATGCCGCCTATGTTGATATTGGTGAAGTCGTTGTATGTTCCGCTTTCTTTTGCCGTAACGCCTACTTTGGGAGGTGCGGGATGGTTGTTTACCTTGATGAACAAACAAGCCATCAATTCTCTGGCACGTAAGTCAGTAAGCGTGCCGGCTGCTGTTTCTTTCAGGTAGAAGGGCTCCAGATGCTGATCCAGATGCCCCGGATTCATGGCGTCCCAGCCGTTCAGCTCCATGATGGAGCCCAGGTGTGCGAACCAGTATGTTTGAATGGCTTCGTGGTAGGTTTGGGGTGCGTGTTCGGGTACCCTGTGGCACACACGGGCGATTTCCTCCAACTCTTCGGCTCTTTGGATTTCCCCCCGGCCTCGGCAATCCTCGGCCATTTTAGCGGCCAGGTGGGCGTGGCGCCGGGCAAAAATCACGATAGCCTCACACGCGATATCCATGGCCAGCAGCACATCTTTTTTTCTATGGGCCCGAGGCACTTCTTCACCATCAGACGCCTTGCAGCCGGAGGTCTTTTTGCTTTCGGCTGCCTTTTCTTCTGCTTCCAGGGCACGGGCAATCCGCTTCCGCAGGTCTTTCATGCCGTAACGGTAGATTTTTCCATCGAGTGCCGTATGGCCGTAGGCGCGCTGCTCGGCAAATTCCGTAAACAGGCCGCTTTCGTACAGCAGTTTCCAGTCTTTGGGCAAGACGGTGAACAGTTTGTCTCTTTGTGTGCGGCCTTCCCAGAAGGGGATGATTTCCTCTGTGTAAATGCGGATGTCTTCTTCCGTAACGGCGTAGTGTTGCAGCTGCCGGGCATTCAGGGTACGGAGGTCTTCCACGCTGTGGCAGGTGAGTTCGGGAAAGGTGGACACAGACTTAGGGGCAGGGCCTCTTTCACCTACAATAAGTTCCTCATCTCCAATATAAATGGTTTGTTTTTGGCACAACTCTTTAAAGGCTAAAGCCCGCAAAACCGGCGTAGGATAGCGTCCTTCGTTTTCTTTGTAAAAGCGGGTAATAATCTGTGCCCTTTCTACGCTGATGGAAGGGGCGGTGTCGTAAGAGGTTTGTCTGAGCAAGGCAATACGGGGGCTGATGGCTTCCCCTGGTCTTCCGGAATTCATGGTGGTAAAAGTAAAAGATATTTTTTTAATTCAGAAAATTAATCCTATCTTTGCAACCCGTTTTACGTACGGGAAAAACACATAAAGTAAAGATTAACAGTACATTATGCCAACAATTCAACAGCTGGTCCGTAAAGGAAGAAAGCGTCTGGTAGAAAAAAGCAAATCGCGTGCATTGGACTCCTGTCCTCAGAAACGCGGTGTTTGTGTGCGTGTGTATACCACCACGCCCAAAAAGCCGAACTCTGCCATGCGTAAAGTGGCCCGGGTACGTTTGACCAACCAGAAAGAGGTCAACGCTTACATTCCCGGTGAAGGTCATAACCTTCAGGAACACTCTATTGTCCTGGTACGCGGAGGTCGTGTAAAAGACTTACCGGGTGTACGCTACCACGTAATCAGAGGTGCATTGGAAACCTCGGGTGTGGAAGGCAGGACACAAAGCCGTTCGCATTATGGTGCTAAAAGGCCCAAAGCGAAAAAATAACTTTAATTGATTACAAACCATGAGAAAAGCAAAGCCTAAAAAGAGGATTCTACTGCCCGACCCAAAGTTCAATGACGTGATGGTAACACGTTTTGTGAACAATTTGATGCTTCAGGGAAAGAAGAGTATTGCCTACGGCATCTTTTACGATGCTTTGGACATTGTAGGTGAGAAAATGAAAGATTCTGAGAAGGCTCCTTTGGACATTTGGAAAAAAGCGTTGGAAAACGTCACGCCGCAGGTTGAGGTAAAAAGCCGCCGCGTGGGGGGAGCCAACTTCCAGGTGCCTACAGAGGTGCGTCCTGAGCGGAAAATTTCATTGAGTATGAAAAACATGATCAACTTTGCCCGTAAACGCTCAGCGCACTCGATGGCCGAAAAACTGGCCGCAGAAATCATAGCTGCTTACAACAGCGAAGGTGGCGCGTTCAAGCGTAAAGAAGATATGCACAGAATGGCCGAAGCCAACAAGGCATTCGCCCATTTCCGCTTCTAGGACAGGCAATCTTTGATCACCTTTAACAAGCATGTCGAGAGATTTACAATATACAAGGAATATTGGCATCATGGCCCATATAGATGCCGGCAAGACCACTACGTCTGAACGGATCCTGTATTATACGGGGAAAACCCATAAAATAGGAGAAGTTCACGAAGGGGCTGCTACTATGGATTGGATGGTGCAGGAGCAGGAGCGTGGTATTACCATTACTTCTGCTGCCACTACGGCTTTCTGGAACCTTTCCGGAAACAAGTACCAGATCAATATCATAGACACGCCGGGTCACGTAGATTTTACCGTAGAGGTAGAGCGCTCCTTACGGGTGCTTGACGGTGCGGTAGCTACATTTTGTGCCGTGGGAAGGGTTCAGCCTCAGACGGAAACTGTCTGGCGGCAGGCCGATAAATACAAAATCCCGCGCCTGGCGTTCGTCAACAAAATGGACCGCGTGGGTGCCGATTTCCTTGCAGTAATTGAAGAAATCAAAGACAGGCTTGGTTCTTCAGCCGTACCTATTGCGTTACCCATAGGAGCGGAAGAATCGTTCCAGGGTATAGTGGATCTGCTTTCCAGAAAAGCTTACGTGTACGATACTGCCAGCAAAGATCTGATCAACTACAAAGAAGTGCCCGTGCCTGCTTCCATGAAAGACGAGGTGGAGCATTGGCGGGGCAGGCTTATTGAAGCCGCAGCTGAAAGCGACGACGCGCTGCTGGAAAAGTTCTTTGAAGATCCTGCTTCCATTAATGAAGAGGAGATAGTGACGGCTGTTCGGAAAGCTACGCTGGAACTGAAAATCGTTCCCATAACGTGCGGTTCTTCCCTTAAAAATAAGGGTGTTCAATTTTTGCTGGATGCCATTTGCCGCTATCTGCCTTCCCCGTTGGATATCGAAGCCGTTATCGGCATCAACCCTTATACAAAAAAGGAAGAAAAACGCGTGGCTAATACAGAAGAACCGTTCTGTGGTCTGGTATTCAAAATTGCCACCGATCCTTTTGTGGGCCGGTTAGCGTATATAAGGGCATATTCCGGTGTTATGGAATCGGGTAAAACAGTACTGAACGTGCGTACCGGAAAACGCGAAAGGGTCAACCGCCTGTATCAGATGCACTCCAACAAGCAAAACCCCATTGAGGTGTTGCAAGCCGGAGATATCGGCAGCGGTATCGGCTTCCGCGATTTGCGTACGGGAGACACCATTTGTTCCGACAAACATCCCATTGTGCTGGAAGCCATAACGTTCCCCGACCCCGTTATAGGACTGGCCGTGGAGCCCAAGACGCAGAAAGACCTGGATAAACTGGGCATAGCCTTGTCCAAACTGGCTGAAGAAGACCCGACGTTTACGGCTCGCAACGACATAGAAACGGGACAGACCATCATCAGCGGCATGGGCGAGCTGCACCTGGAGATAATTGTAGACCGCCTGAAAAAAGAGTTTGGCGTGGAAATCAACCAAGGCGCACCGCAGGTCAACTACCGCGAGACCATCCGTGGCAGCGTTACGCATCGGGAAGTATTCAAAAAACAAACGGGTGGCCGAGGCAAATTTGCCGACATTGTCTTCACCCTGGAACCGGCAGACCCGGGCATTACGGGCTTGCAGTTTGTGGACGAGGTAAAAGGAGGCAACATTCCCAAGGAATATATACCGTCTGTAGAAAAAGGATTCAGAGCCGCTATGGACAACGGCGTACTGGCCGGATACCCCGTTACAAGCATGAAAGTCATCCTGACGGACGGCTCGTTCCATCCGGTAGATTCAGATACCTTGTCTTTTGAGATTTGTGCCCGTCAGGCCTTCCGCAAGGCAGCACCCAAAGCGCAGCCTGTGATGCTGGAGCCTATTATGGCCTTAGAGGTAGTTACTCCGGAAGAATATATGGGCGATATCATAGGCGATTTGAACAAACGCCGCGGACAAGTGAACGATATGGACTCCAAGGGCAACGCCCGTATCATCAAAGCCAAAGTGCCTCTGGCCGAGCAGTTTGGTTACATTACCACATTGCGGACGCTTTCATCGGGAAGGGCCACCAGTTCCATGGAGTTTTCCAACTATGAGGAACTGCCACCCAGCCTGGCGCAGGAGATAATTGAGAAAACAGGCTGGGGAGCCGGATTCCATGCATCAAGTATTGAGTTTTAAAAGTATATGTATATTGGTAAATAAAACACAACATGAGCCAAAAAATCAGAATTAAATTAAAATCTTACGATCACATGCTGGTAGACAAATCGGCAGATAAGATTGTAAAAACCGTCAAGGCCACCGGAGCTGTTGTCAGCGGTCCCATCCCGCTGCCTACCCACAAACAGATTTTCACGGTTAACCGTGCCACGTTTGTGAATAAAAAAGCCAGAGAGCAGTTTGAACTGAACTCCTTCCGCCGCCTGCTGGATATTTACAGCTCTACCCCCAAGACGGTCGACGCCCTCATGAAGCTGGAATTGCCCAGTGGCGTAGAGGTTGAAATAAAGGTTTGACGACTTTATAAAATTCGTGTATATTTGCAGGCCATGCCTGCACTTCCGGACGTTGTCCAAAGGACACATCCTGCAGAGCATACACAAATACAGGGCCCATAGCTCAGTCGGTTAGTAGCACCTGACTCATAATCAGGGGGTCGCTGGTTCAAGTCCAGCTGGGCCCACGGACTGAAAATAAAGCACTTACAGCATTTCGCTCTAAGTGCTTTTTTAGTGCGGTGTCTGATTTACAGACACCTTTTTTTGTCCATGGGCCCGGGGCCCATCCTTCAAGACTCCCCCTCCACCGCCTCCCCCAGGGGAGACCCTGCGGTCTGCAACCGCGAATTCCCGCCCAAAGAGATTTCATGCGTCGCATAAATGTCTTATATCGTTGTGTCATAATCAATTACTAAAATCGGTCCTATGGGGGACCGATTTCTATATGTAGCTGTATATCTGCACGTTCATTGATTTATGCGTTGCATGAAGCGAAAAATCGTTACTTATGACCCTTCCCGGAAAATGCAAAAAACAGCCCTTTTCGCAATAGGGTAATAAGTAGTATAAAACGGCTTGGTGTTACAAGGTGTTGATTACTTGTAAGTTACCATTTTCATAACAAAGCTGTTACTTATTACCTTTCCGAAGAGCGCAGCCGGATCTGCAACAAACAGGCGGAAGCCTCGGCAAGGAAATCCCAGTTACCGCGGATTGTTGCAGGACGGCAAGAGCATTGTCGCGAGGTAGTGAGTAGTGCAAAAACGTTAAACATTGCAACATTATGTGTATCTGCGCGTTAACGCACCGCTTTCAAAAAGGCCACTCACTACCTAGCCACGAAAATACGGAAAAACGGCCTTTTTGCTTCTGGGTAGTGAGTGCCATAAAATGACGAATTGAAGTAAGTAGTTGAATAACAACGCAGTATAAAGACGGATGGAAAAACGCTACTCACTACCTCGTCATCGCAGACAGTCAACCTGCACAACAAAGCCGGAACTGTAACACACGCAGCAGCAAGTGTGTTTTTTGTTTGGGAAACTTGAGTGCGACGCGCTATGGTTGTTTGTCTAAATAAAATTTATTATATTTGAATAATTTGAGATATAACGACAATTAACAGGCAAAACAAAGGTTAATTATGGACATTTCCACAATTATAAACAACACCCCAGACGCCATTGTAAAACAACTGGCACAACGTGTTAAGGAGCGACGTCTTGAATTGAATCTAACGCAAAAAGCATTTGCTAAACAATCAGGGGTTGGATACGATGCATATCGCCGCTTTGAAAACAGTGGAGAAATAACACTGCGTAATCTGCTGAAGTGTGCTGTTAGGTTAGAGGCAACAGAGGAGTTTCATACGCTCTTTACCAAAAAAAGGTATAGCAGTATTGATGAGTTGCTTGCCAGTAGCCGGTTAAAGCAAAGGCTGCGTGCCAGTAACAAATAGATTAAGATCAAGAAAAAATGAATACAATAAAAAATATAGAGGTTATTGAAGTATGGATGCATGGAGAAAAAGTGGGACGTATTGCTATGACACCACAACATCTATCTGTATTTGAATACGATCCACACTTTCTTGCATCCGGATTTTCCATATCGCCTTATCATCTTCCTTTACGCTCCGGTGTTTTTATGGCAAAGCGAACACCTTTCAATGGTGGATTTGGAGTTTTTGACGACAGCCTGCCGGACGGCTGGGGGAGGTTGATTTTAGATAGATATCTTAAAGAGAAAGGTATTGATAGTTTTAAAATATCCATTCTACAACGATTAGCTCTTATTGGAAGCCGAGGAAGAGGTGCATTAGAATACCTTCCCGATTTAAGCAGCGCTGCAGAAGAAGAAATCTTGGATTTTGATAAAATAGCCGCTGATACGTATAGGGTACTTACCTCTGATGATCCTCTTAGTTCTGTGAAAACACTATATCAATACGGAGGTTCCTCGGGAGGTGTAAGACCTAAAATTTTTATCACTATTGATGGTCGTGAATGGATGATTAAGTTCAAAGCAACAATGGATAGAGAAGATATAGGCATTACGGAATACCAGCACTCTGTTTTAGCTAAGGAGTGTGGAATCAGGATGGCAAAAACCAAGCTTTTTCAAGACAAATATTTTGGAGTAGAGCGGTTTGACAGATTGAATGGTCAGAAGATTCACACCATCAGTGCAGCAGGACTTCTCAACGCAAATTACAGGGAACCTTCTTTAGATTACTCAGATTTGTTGAAAGTAACATTGAATTTGACCAAAAATATGGAGGAAGTATATGACCTTTTTAGGATTATGCTTTTTAATGTGGCCATAAGAAACAGAGACGACCATGCAAAAAACTTTTCATTTCAACTAATTGATGGTCAATGGCGGTTGTCCCCGGCCTACGATCTTTTGCCAAGCGAAGGGTTTAACGGTTTTCACACAACAACCATAAACAACACGGGCGATCCCACTACTAAAGACATTATGGCAATTGCAGAGCAGTTAAGCCTGGATAAACAACGTGTGGACCAGATGATGGGGATTATTTCCTCCAAAACAGCTCATAACTGGTAATTTAGCCTGCCCAGACTCAATCCGGTGCGCAAGAGTTTTTAAGTGCTTTTGTAAGCAGCATAAAGCCAGGGTGTTGGAATTTGGTGTGTGTTTTCTTGCGCACCGAATTGAGTTTGGGTGCGCAATTCTTTTTATATTCGCATTATGAAAACTAAGATTAAAAACAACGTGTACTGGGTTGGAAAAGTGGATTGGGAACTGAAGACTTTCCACGGCAATGAGTATTCCACCCATAAAGGATCTACGTACAATTCGTACCTGATACAAGAAGAGAAAACCGTATTGATTGACACCGTCTGGAGTCCTTTTGCCAAGGAGTTTGTGCAAAACCTGCAGAAGGAGATTGACCTGAACAAGATTGACTATATCATAGCCAATCATGCCGAGGTGGACCACAGTGGCGGGCTGCCGGAGTTGATGAAATTGATTCCCAATACGCCCATCTATTGCACCGCCAACGGAGTCAAGTCTCTGAAAGGCCATTACCACCAGGATTGGGATTTTCGGGTAGTAAAAACAGGCGACAGCCTGGATATCGGAAACGGAAAACAGCTGGTGTTTGTGGAAATGCGTATGCTGCACTGGCCCGACAGTATGGCTACGTACATGACGGGGGACAATATCCTGTTCAGCAACGATGCATTTGGTCAGCATTACGCCACAGAGCACCTGTACAACGACCTGGTAGATCAGGACGAGCTGTTCCAGGAGTCCATCAAATACTACGCAAACATCCTGACTCCGTTCAGCTCGCTGGTAGACAAGAAGATTCAGGAAGTACTGGCGCTGGGCGTGCCCATTGACATGATTGCAACCAGCCACGGCGTTATCTGGCGTGACAACCCCACGCAGATTGTGGAAAAATACATGGCCTGGTCCCGCAATTACAAGGAAAACCAGATTACCATCCTGTACGATACCATGTGGGAAGGTACCAAACGCATGGCAGAGGCCATGGCAGAGGGTATCAAACAGGCCGATGGGGAGGTGACGGTCAAACTGTACAATATTTCCAAGACCGATAAAAACGATATGATTACGCAGGTGTTTAAATCCAAAGCCATACTGGTAGGTTCTCCCACCATCGGCAAAGGTATCACCAGCGGTACGGCCGGTCTGTTGGAAGAAATTGAAGGCCTCGGCTTTAAAGATAAAAAAGCGGCAGCTTTTGGTTGCTACGGCTGGAGCGGTGAATCCCCCGCCAAACTGACGGGGTGGCTGGAGCGTGCCGGATTTGAAATCATGCTACCGGGTCTGAAGGCCTTGTGGAACCCCACCGACGACGCGATTGCCGAGTGCGTGGCCTTTGGCCGTGAAGTGGCCGCTGCTGCAGATAAATAGGGTGGTATGAAAATCCTGATTGTATTTAACAGAGAACCGTATGACGGTTCCGATGTGACGTGGAACGGCCTGCGTTTGGCCCAGACGTTGCACAAGGAAGGTCATACGGTCAGGATTTTCTTGATGAACGATTCCGTGGATCTGGCACGGGAGGTTTGTAAGAAACCGGACAGCTACGACCAGGATCTGGTGCAAATGCTTAAAGGACTGATTGCAGAGGGAGTGGAAGTACACGTTTGCGGAACGTGTATGGCCCGGTGCGGTATCCACAGGAATCATCCGTATTACGAGGGGGCTCAATCTTCTACCATGAAGACCCTGGCAGCGTGGGTTACGGAAAGCGACCGCGTGCTGACTTTTTAAGTATTTCTTTTAAGTGGGAAAATAGAAAAAGCCGTTCAAAAATGGAAAGGAACGGCTTCTTCATTCATTATGATGCCGCAAAATTAGGCAGTCTTTTACGATTAAACAAATAGAGTGCTAGTCTGAAAAGAAGGAGTTTTCAACAAAAGCACCCTGTTTTCTAACAAATCTGCTCAAAAATCTTCCTATTACCTCATATCTGGATTCGTCCACCCCACCCCTAACAACTACAATTCTTACCCGTAACCCATCACCTAAAATCCCAGGGGGCTACGGGATGGGGATCTTTCCAAAGCCCTACGCGCCCGGCCCGGGCTTGTTCTTCCAGCTCGGCGTAAAGCGGGGTCTTGTCGTATTTTTTATAATGCCAGGCCATGCCCCGGCGTATCATTTCTGCGGATACGTCCTTGATTTTACGTGTTCTTACCGTTACCACATAACGTCCCCAGGGGTCACGGGAATGCACGATGACGGTTACGCGTTGTCCGTGGATCATTTCTTTGAGTGCCTGGGTAGACACGCTGCCGAAGGCTTGTTTCCGTTCCGGAGCGTCTATGGCGTTCATGCGGAAGCGGATTTGTAATTTGTCGCGGTTGATGGCCGTGAACGTATCCCCGTCCGTAATACCTACCACTTTAACTTTGAATTGCTGTGCCTGCAAGAGGGTAGCAGTGCACAGCAATACAAGCAGGATAATCCATTTTCTCATACCGGCAGCGGCTTATTCTTCTGTTTTGCTTTTTCCACCGGGTCCTACGTATTCTGATTTTCCAAAACCAAGAATGGCTGTGAAAATAACCGGGAAGAATATGAGGCCTACGGTAAAAGCGGCCGTTTTCCCAAAACTTTTGCTCAGCATGTTGTACATCCAGATGACGAATACGATGTTTACAATGGGTATGAGGAACAGCAGAATCCACCACCAGGGTTTACCTACTATCCGTAACAATACCAACGTATCGTATACGGGGATCAGACAGGCCCAGCCGGGCTGATCTGCCTTTCTGTAAATAAACCATAAGGCTACGGTTTTAATGACATTGGCATTTAAAGCAATAAAAAATACTGAAATAAATAACGGTATCATAAAAGCCAGCATTGCAGTACCTGCTCCCGGCAGGTTATCAAAAAAGCAGTCCATGATTGTAATTTTAAGGTTAATAATCAAGGGGTCACATAGTTGGCAATATACAAAAAATTCGACACAGAACAACGCTCTTTTTTAGTATATTTGTAATATGGGAAAAATAGATAATGTATCAGCCAAATGGCTGGAAGAGATGGTTTTTGAAACCACTGTTGATGGTCATCAGCTTTTGATTGACTCGGATCCGTCGTTTGGCGGGCAAAACAAAGGGCCAAAGCCCAAGCCTTTTATGTTGGCGGCCTTAGCCGGATGTACTGCTATGGATGTCATTTCTATTTTAAAGAAAATGCGGGTGGTACCGGAGAAATTTGAAGTAAAAGTAGAGGGACAACTCACCGATGAGCATCCAAAACATTACGAGAGGATCCACGTGATTTATGAGTTTACCGGGGAAAACCTGCCTATGGATAAACTCAAAAGAGCGGTAGATTTATCCGAAAACTCGTATTGCGGCGTGATGCACGTATACCGTAAAGCCTTGGAGCTTACTTCCGAAATTGTAATTAAAACGTAAAATCGAAAACCTAAACCTAAGACGTTATGAGAACATACAGAAAAGAATTTGTAGTGGAGACATCTACGCGCCGAGCGTTTTTAAACATCACGCCTCAGGTGGTCAAATGCCTGGAAGAAAGCGGCATTCAGGAAGGATTGCTGTTGTGTAATTCCATGCACATTACCTCCAGCGTGTTTATTAACGACGACGAATCGGGTCTTCATTACGATTTTGAGAAATGGCTGGAACACCTGGCCCCGGAAAAACCGTACGCCCAATACCGCCATAACGGTCTGGAAAACAACGCCGACGCACATTTAAAACGCCAGGTTATGGGCAGGGAAGTAGTCATTGCCGTGACAAAAGGCCGCCTGGATTTTGGCACTTGGGAGCAGATTTTCTACGGCGAATTTGACGGCATGCGTAAAAAACGCATTCTTGTAAAAATCATAGGTGAATAACTATCTATGAAAGACCTTCCTCACAAGGTTTTTGCGGACTTCTTTGAACAACGGCAGCCGGGCCTTGGTGCTTTGGCCCGTCTTGTTTTGCAGAAGCTGGAGGAGGGGCACCTCTGTCTTGATCTGAGCACTTTGCAACAGACTGAATCCGGTGATTATATTCCATCAGCCATCCTGCGTCCCGGACCGTACGTGACCGACAATCCTAAAGAGGTAAAACCGTTTGTACTGTATGGCGGGAACGTATATTTTCAACGGTATTTCAAATACGAATCTATCATTGTTCAAAAAATAAAGGCGCTGGTACAGGAAGAACAACATGGGCAGCAAGAGCGGCAAGAGTTGCTGTACCAACATTTCTCACAGCAAGAGGTACAACAGATGCTGCCGGCGTTGCTCAACCACTTTTGCATCATCACGGGCGGGCCGGGCACGGGTAAAACCACACTCATTGGTAAGGTGCTGGAAATCTTGTACACCATTGACCCCGACTTGAAAGTGGCCCTGGCGGCTCCTACGGGAAAAGCCGCCGCCCGCATGAACGAATCTTTGGCCGCCTTGAAAAACAAGTTCTCCCAAATCCCGGCTGCATCTACGGTACACAGGCTGTTGGGAGCCATACAAGGCAGTGTGTTTTTTAAACACCACGCCGAACGTTTACTGGAATACGATTTGATTATTATAGACGAATCGTCCATGATTGACGGGGCGCTGATGGCTAAACTTCTGGATGCCGTAGACCCAAAAAAACGGATTGTGTTTCTGGGGGATAAAGACCAGCTGGCTTCCGTAGAGGCGGGCAGTGTGTTTGGGGATTTGTGCAATGCGGCTTTCACAAAAGGTTCTGTTATAGAAAACCACATCATCCATCTGACAAAAAGCCACCGGTTTAACCCGGAAAAAGGCATTGGGCTGTTTAGCCGCTCCGTACTGGAAGGAGACACAAGTTGTGTACAGCAGTTTACAGATAACCCCGATCAGGAATTGAGTATTGATACCCGGTACAGCCAAACGGCGTTCGAAGATTATATAAAAGAGTACCTGGAATACATCCGGGAGCCGGATACGGCCAAAGCATTGGAAAAGCTCAACCGGGTGAAGGTTCTTTGCGCTGTGCGGGAAGGACCTTACGGCGTCTACCACACCAACCGCCGTATAGAAGACTATTTGACCGAACAGACCCGCGGGAATGAAGCATACCATTCCATACGCCCCATGTATGGTTTTTATCACAATCAGCCTGTTATGGTAACGGCCAACAGGTACGATCTGGGGCTGTTCAACGGGGACGTGGGCCTTATCCGCTACGAATATCCCCCGCAGCCGGGTGCAGCACCTCCACCGTTGTACGCCTGGTTTCCGGGACCGGAGGGAACGTTGCTGAAAGTGCCGCCCGGATACCTGACCGGTTACGAAACGGTATTTGCCATGACCGTTAACAAGAGCCAGGGCTCGGAAGCCGATAGGATTTTGGTGTTGCTACCCGAGCAAAAAGAAATACAGCTGCTTACGCGGGAGCTGCTCTATACGGCTGTCACGCGCGCCAAGAAGCAAGTGTTGGTGCAAGGTACGCAGGAAGTCCTGGAACATGCCATCCGGCAAAAGATCACGCGTATTTCAGGACTGGAAGCCCGTTTACAAAATAAAAACGATGACATATGGGAGCCGTAATCTATCACGCAGACAGGCCCGAGCCTCTGTGGCAGGCGTTGGCAGACACGCTCCGTGCCGAGGGTGAGGTGTTTCAAATGGAATACATCGTTACCCAGACAGAGGGGATGGAAAACCGGCTGAAAACGGAACTGGCCCGTAAAAACGGCATCTTTGCCCATTATACGTTCCTCAAGCAAGACCATATCCTGGAGCTGCTTTATACGGAGTTAACGGGGAAACAGGCTTATTCGGCCGCTGTTCCTCCGGCATTGTACCGGCTGCTGGGTTCAGAGGATTTTAAACATCGTTTTCCGCACATAGCTGCCTATTATGACGTAGACAACGAGCAGGAAGCACACCTGAAGCGCATACAACTGGCCGGTAAAACGGCCGACTTGCTGGACCAATACCAGGTATACCGCAGTGAAATGGTGCTGGGGTGGGAAAATGCAAAGGAGCAATCTCCCGCAGCCCGGCAGACGGCAAGTACCGGCGAGAGCAGGTTTCCGGTTGAGCGGGGGGCAGTACGTTTAAGAGAAGTGGTAGAGGAAAAACAGCCCGTGCAGCAGGAGCACGAAGCGTGGCAGAGGTGGCTGTGGCTCGCTTTACGCGAAACGTTCCCGTGGTACGTACCCAAGCACCGGATGCGGGCCGAAGTCCTTCGCCTGCTGCAAGACGAGGAAGCCCGGGAGAAGGTACGCCGCCTGCTGCCTCGGCTTACTTTATTTGGACTTTCCATTTTCACGCCGTTCTATACGCAGGTGCTCAATGCATTGGCGCAAGTTACCGACGTGCATTACTACATGGTGCTTCCCGGGGTGCAGGTACTCGATAAAGAGGCGTTTGACAATCCGCTGAATGCGGCTTTGGGCGGCAACTACAAGGTATTGGCCCATACGCTTCCACAGCCGGCACAGTGGGTAGAAATTCCTTCCGAGTCAGTGGAAAGCAGAAGCCTGGAGCCGGAAGGCATAGAGCCATCCGGCAGCCCGACGACGCTGCTGGGCATGCTGCAAGAGAGCCTGCGCTGGGACAATCTGGAAGGTGGTTTTGTGACGCAGAACCTGGCGGAGGATGGAACGCTCGTTATCAACGGGGCGTACACACCTGTGCGGGAAGTAGAAATTTTCTACAACTACCTGGTAGATTTGATGGACAAGGGAGTAGGTTTGACGCCGGACCGGGTGCTGGTGCTGGTCCCCGATTTGGATACGTACACTCCCTATATCAAAGCCGTTTTTGACAATGCCCCCTATCCCATTCCGTATTACATTGGCGGAGAAAAGAAAAATGCGGCCGATACCGTTACACAGGCATTGGCGCAGTTGCTGGCTTTTGACGGTCTGGACGCTTATCCGGCAGAAGAGGTGGTGGCGCTGCTGGAAGAAAAACGCATCCGCCGCAAATACGGTATTGAAAATACGGCGTACGTACGAGAGACGGTCAAAAACGCCAACATCCGTTTTGGATTGGAAAACAAAGCCGCTGACCAGACACAATACGTAGGCTGGGCGTACGGTCTGGAGAAAATCATCATGGGCTTTGCCGTGTACGATGACCGTCCCATGCCCTCGGTCCTGCCCGGCGCCACGTTTTACCCCCGGCAGGAAACGGAAACGGCGGCGGCCTACGATATATTCCGCCTGAAAGCCTTCCTGGACGATTTGGTGTATTACGCCGGGCAGCAGAAAGAGCGCAAAAGTTTCAGCGGATGGAAAACGTTTTTGCTGGAAGAGGTCTTGGAGCGCTCCGTGGCGTATTCTTTTGCAGACGAAGAGGAGCTTACTCGGTTATACAAAGACCTGGAGTACATGGAAAAAGTGTACGACGACCAGGAGATTCCCTTTTCTGTGTTCCGATATTTGGTTATGGAACGCCTTGGGCAAGAGACCCTTTCCGGAGCGTATGCGGCCGGGCGGGTATCGTTCCTTCCGGTGATTCCGGGCCGAGGCCTTCCGGCACAGGTAGTGGCGTTTTTAGGCATGAACCGCGATGTGTTTCCCAGAAGGGACGTGAGCCTGGGTTTTGATTTGATGCAGGATGAGCCGATGGCAGGTGACCGCAGCAAAAAAGAAAACGACAAGATGGCTTTTTTGGAGAGCCTGATGGCCGCGGAATCGTATTTTTACGTGAGCTACATTGGAAAAGATACGGCAACGAACGAAGTGCTGCCCCCGTCGCTCGTAGTAGACCAGCTGCTCGATTATCTGGAACACCTGGCCTGCGCAGACCTGCGGCCTCGGATAAAAGATCTGGTATACGCAGCCCATCCCCTGCACGGATTCAGCAGCCGGTACAAGGTGAAAGACAAACGGCTGTATACGTATTTATTCGCCCCTACGGCCGTCGGACAGGAAAAGCTTTCGGCCGCATCCGAAAGTACTTTGGCGACCGGACAGCAAGACCCGTTTTTTGCAGGTGAGGATGCAGCTGTTCCGGCAGATCCGGTCATGGCTCCCACGGCTGCCGAACAGGTACAAACAGGTGCGGTGGATTTGGATGCGTTTTGCCGCTTTTTTGTTCATCCTATTGAGTGGTACTACCAGAAGGTGCTGGGTATCCGGTACGACGACCCGGAACCGCCTCTTCCGGAAAACGAGCTGTTTGATCTGGACGGCTTGCAACTCTGGACTTTGAAAAAGCAGGTTTTTGATTCAGCTGTCCGGGGAGGCTTTATTGATGCGGCTCACCTGGAGGAATTAAAAGACAAAGGCGTAAAAGACGGGATACTTCCGCTGGCCGGTGTAGCCGATTTGCAAATCAAAAAGGTCCTGGAAGATACAGAAGGTCTGCGAAGCGCCTGGAAAGAACGTCTGAAAGATGCTTTACCGCATACCTTTCCCGTAGATATTACGGTGAACGGATTGCAGATACAAGGGAGTGTAGATACCATCTACAACGGAATGCTGTATGATTTTTCGTTATCTAAAACCATAGAAAAACAACAGGTGAAGACCCGGATTGCCCATCTGGTATTATCGGCATGTGGCTTTACAGGTGGTGTAATACTGTTTACAAAAGACGGAGACATTTTGGAAGCCCCGGCCGTTGATCAGGCTACAGCCCTGGAACGGATGAAAGAGCTGGCAGGCTTATACCAAAGGGGACAAACGGAGCGGCTGCCCATTGTGCTGAACGCAGTAGCAGCTGCTATGACAAAAGACACTTCAGAAAAACAGATGACCGAGTATAGGAACAAAACAAAGGAAAAAGCAGAGGGTAATATATATGCCCATCAGCCTGCAGATGCTTACGTGGCCCGGGCCTGGGAAGAAGAGGTGTTTGAGGGGGATGAAGAGGCGCTGGCTGAGCTGATAGAAACCTATTACCATATATTAATCGAGCCCTGGGAATGAGTACAACAGCACATATCACTCCTCAGTCTTTTGACGCGTTGAAAGTGCCGCTGCAGGGAACAAACCTGATAGAAGCCAGTGCCGGTACGGGAAAAACGTACTCCATTGCCCTGATGGTGCTGCGCCTGGTGCTGGAGCAAGGCAGACCTCTGAAGGAAATTCTTATGGTCACCTTTACAAATGCCGCCGTGGCCGAGTTGGAGGTACGCATACGTCTTTTTGTACGCAGGGCCTACCAATACGCCTGCGGGGACCGGACAGATACAGACAGCAACATCCAGGCCATTGTGGTTAACGCTGTCAAAGAGTGTGGATTGACGAAAAAAACGGTTCGCCGGCGGATTCTGGCGGCCGTCAACACATTGGACGAGACGCAAATCATGACCATCCACGGTTTTTGTACAGAGGTGCTGCAAACGTATGCTTTTGAGACGGAACAGGCATTCAAATCGGAGATCCTTACCGACCAGACACTGTGGATTACCCGTATTTGCAATACGTTTTGGCGGGAAGAGGTAACTACGCTGGAGACGGGCCTGTTGGAAGTTCTTCTTACCGAGGGCAGCCCACAGCTGGTCAAAGACGATTTGACGGGTTTTGTAAGCGGCTTGTTGGATGGGAGAGTGTTCATTCCCAGAGAAGGAGACAGGTTGGCGTTGCCGGATCTGGAAGTTGCCCTTAGAGCGTCGTTGGAGCAGAAAGACAATGCTTACCGGGCGTTTGAGGAATATGTACATGGGAACTACGATTCGTTGTGTCAGGCAGCTCAAAAAAGATACCACGCCAGAAATTTTGTGGCGGGCTGCAATGGGCCGGCAGATTTTGTATCGGCTTTTAAAGACAAATGGGAAAAAAAGTATGCAGCAACATGTTTTCCCGGTGCTGTAGATTTGTATAGTACATATGTACAACTGTCAGCATCGTGGGAAAACCTCAGGCTGGATTATATGGAATACTTGTATCTGAAGCTGCAGGACAGGGCTGTGGGAGAGATGGAACGTCTGAAGACACGAAAAAACGTACTGGGGTATGCAGATTTAATCCACAAGGTGTGGCTGGCCGTTAAAGCCGGGCGCGTTCAGGACATATTGGCAGCCAAGTACAAAGCCCTTTTCATTGATGAATTCCAGGACACCGACCAAAAGCAGTACGAAATTTTTAGCAATCTGACGGCCGATCCCATTTTTTACATTGGCGATCCCAAACAATCCATTTACGGGTGGCGCCAGGCCGATTTGAATACGTACAAAAAGGCCCGTGACGGCGTGGAGCACATCTATACCATGGATTACAATTTCCGTTCTACGCCGCGTATGGTAAAAGCATTGAACAGCTTCTTTTCCATAGGCGATACCTTTCTGGACGACGGCATACGCTACATAGACGTGAAAGCTGATGAGGGAAAGAGAGAAATGCTACGGAGCGAGGTTTCTGTGACGCCCCTTTGGTTGTGCCAATGTAGTAATGAAACGGAAGTCATTCGGACTGTGGCAGATAAGGTGGTTGCATGGTTGGTGGATGACCGATACCAAATACCGGCAGGAAGAAACGGGTACCGTCGTATTAAACCGTCGGACATAGGAGTCATTGTGAGAACAAACAAACAGGGAAAATACATCAAAAGGGAACTGTCGCGCAGAAATGTACCTGCTGTAATAATGACCGATTTGCAGGTCTGGAATACCGATGAGGCTCTGGATGTCTATTACCTGCTGCAGGCTGTATTGGCACCCAACAGGGAGTACATCAGCCGGGCTTTGCTCAATCCGTATTTTGGGTACGGAACGGAGCAGATTATTCACCTGGACGACCAAAAAGAATTGGCCCGATTCCGGATTTTGAAAGAGGTATGGGAAGGCGAGGGTATTTATAACGCCCTTTCTCTGTTTCTAAAAATGTATAGGGTACGTGACCATTGCAGCGTAGAGGATAACATGGAGGGGCAGCGTGCCATCACCAATTATTTGCATCTGATGGAACTGCTGCATCAGGTACAGATACAAAAAGACCTGGGACCGGAAGAGCTCCTCTCCTGGATGGCCCGTAAGATAGAAGAACCTGCCGGAGTCACTACAACGGACAACGTATCGGGCACAGATGCACAAGTGCAGCGCATAGAAAGCGATGAAAATGCCGTTAACATTACAACTATACACAAATGCAAAGGGTTGTCGTTTCACATAGTCGTAGCTCCCTTTTTGGATTTGAAATGGAATGACAAAAACAACCTTCTGGCTTTTCGTTTGCCCCACAAGCCACAGGGCATAGAACAAGTGGAAGAGGGAGATTACGTGACTGCCTTCAAAAGAGAAGGATTGTATGAAGAAACGGCAAAAATGCAATCGGCACAGGAAGACAGGCGGTTGATTTACGTGGCTCTGACGCGTGCTGTATACCATTGTATGTTATGCAACAGAAAGAAACCCAGCGAACTCTCCCCTTTTCTTGAAGCCGCTTTACAACATCCGGGGGACTGGTTAGGCGCAGAAACGTACACTCCCGTAGAACCTAAAAAGAGATTAAAAAAAGCGCAAAAAGAGGCTTTTGCCCATACCGGTACCTTTGAAAGCCGCAACCCGGCCGGTGTACCGCCCATGCCCCCGGGGTGGTATGTGGAGAGCTTCAGCTCCCTGGTGCAGCGCCTGCGTCCCGCTCCGGAAGAAAATTTTGCCGAGGCGTCGCCTCCGGCTGTCATTCAGCCAGAGGGCAGTGCTGAGGTATCGCCTTCTGCTCTCACGCAGCCGGAGGGTCGAGCCGCAGAGCCGACACTTCCCCGTACGGTGGAAGGACCTTCCAATGTGCCAGCGGTTGCTACGGCTCGGGCAGTGTTGAGGCCCGAAGGGATATTTCCTGCCTCGGCATACGATACGTTTATTTTTGAGCGATTGCCCAAAGGCGTAAAAACGGGGTTGTTTACGCACGCGCTTTTTGAAGAAATCGATTTTACAAACCCGCAGGGATGGGGAAAAGCCATCGACTCTGTATTGCGTAAATACCCGCGGTTGGTGCAGGAAGAAGACAAGGAGTACTTGCAATACCTGTTGCAGCATGTGTTGAATACACAGCTGCCGGACGGAGTGGTGTTGAACCGCGTAAGGCAGGAAGATAAGATTTCCGAAATGGCTTTTTTCTACAACCAAAGCGAGTCCTCGTTGATGGCCGGTTTTGTGGATTTGTTTTTCCGGGCCAACGGGAAATTTTATATATTGGACTGGAAGTCCAACCACCTGGGGTATGCGGTAGAGGATTACAACCCGCAGGCGGTTGCCGGGGCCGTGGCAGACAACCATTATACCTTGCAGTACACCATTTATACCCGAGCGGCCTTGCGCTATTTGCAGCAAAAAATGAAGGGTTTTGATGCGGAACGTGATTTTGGAGGGGTGTTTTATTTGTTTATCCGTGGTATGAGGGAAGGCAATACTACAGGGATTTATTATAAAAATGCTGCACAAGTACTAAAGGATGTATAAGATTCCGGAAAAATACTGGGAAAGGGCAGCGGACAAAGGGATTATCTGCCGGATATGTCCGCACCAATGCCGCGTAAAAGAAGGCGGCATTGGGGTGTGTCGTACGCGTATAAACAAAGAAGGGGAGTGGTATTCGTTGGCTTATGGAAATCCTTGTTCTGCGGGAATAGATCCTGTAGAAAAAAAACCATTGTATCATTTTTTGCCGGGAACACGCATTCTTTCCATAGCAACGGCCGGATGCAATTTTCATTGCCTGAATTGCCAGAACTGGACCATATCGCAAACGGGTCCAAAACAGGTACAACATCAGTCAGGCCAAGGTGCCCGGTCAGGCACAGGGGAATCACAGCAATACCTGATGTCCCCCAAGCAAGTGGTAGAGGCAGCTCTGCGAAACAATGCACCTTCTATTGCTTTTACCTATACAGAACCTACCGTTTTTTACGAGTACATGTATGATACCGCTGTTCTGGCCCACTCCAAAGGGTTGAAAACAGTGATGATTTCAAATGGCTATATAAATCCTACTCCGTTGGCTGACCTTATTCCCTACCTGGATGCAGCCAACATTGACCTGAAAAGTTTGGATGACGCAACGTACCGCACCCTTACGGGAGGTCGGCTGCAACCGGTGCTGGACACGTTGCTGGCGTTGAAAAAAACCAGGGTCTGGACCGAGATAACCCACCTGGTTATTCCTCAAACAACTGATAATCCGGGGCATTTCAAAGCCCTGTGCCAATGGCTTGTTGACAACGGCTTTAAAGACAGCCCTTTGCATATTAGCCGTTTCTTCCCTAGCTACAAACTGGAACATCTGAGCCCCACTCCCATAGCGACTATGAACAGAGCCAGAGACATAGCCTTAGATGCCGGCCTTCAATATGTTTATGTAGGCAATATGCCGGAAGACGGCGACAGCCATACGTATTGTTCCCACTGCAACCGGGCAGTAATCAAACGCCACCGCCACACATTGCAGCAAGTATCTCTTACCAAAGGCACCTGCAACAACTGCGGTACATCCCTGCCCGGAATCTTGCTCCGGCTGTGATTATGTTTTTACATGCAAATACATAATTTGTTTGTACCTTTCCAAAAATGGAAAAGACATAAAATCATTTAAGTCAGAAATAATAAGCCGGATAGAACTTTTCCCCAAAGGAAAGATATTTACCTTTGCTGACCTTGACTTCCCTATGGAAAAGTTTGCTAATGTAGCAGTGATCCTTTCGGATTTGTCAAAGGCAAAAAAAGTGGTCAGGGTAGAAAGAGGTGCTTATTACCGCCCTAAACAGTCAAGTTGGGGCTTGGGGGTGTTACCTATCTATCAAGATGAGCAACTGAATTATCTGACCCGGAAATTGGACGGCTATCTTACCGGTGCGTACATATATAATAAAATGTCGCTAACTGAACAGGCTCCGTCTATATTTACTATTGCCATGAAGCAACCTGTACGTTCGTTCAAGTTTAAAAAACTATCGGTTGAATGTGTAAAAGCATATGTAGATACGCCGGATGATGAAAATACACTGTACCTGATTCGTATTCCTAGGAAAAACTTTTTACCAGGACCTGGCTTCGTAATTATTAACTGGAGTGGTGAAAATGGTCCCTGGGATAATCCTTATGCCATAGAGTATACATATAAAGCTTATGATGAATATGGTAATTTACTAAACATAGATGCCTCAGAAATAGGAAAAGCTACCCCAACTTCTTGTTTTGGGGGAAACTTTGAATCCTCCACTTCTTGTTCTGTAAATCCAGAATACAGAGCACTAAGAGAGGGACCGGGGATAGGGGGAGGATTGGAAGTCTTAGAAGATGACCTCGGGCAACATGATGACACTGGGGATAAATACGAGGTTTTTTCTTGCCCTAGTAGCAATTATATTTGCCCAGGCTATGGTCAAAAAATTACATCATATGAACAATTTCCAGATGGAATCCGCGAGGTTGTTTTCCAGAGAATAGCGAAGCCGGTTGGTGTTACGGTCAAAGGAGTAGACCTGATAGAAAAACCAAACATAGAGCAAGAAAAAAACATGACTGTAATGTCAGCAGAAGGAGAAATTCCAAATGTTCAAATAAAGTGGTATTCCGAAAATGCAACAAATTGCACATGCACCAAAAGCACAGGAGGAGGTTGCGGGACAGGGGTTTCCCCTGTTGTGACTGAAGCAGTTTATGCAACAGGAGAAGGAGTGGTGGACCTAGGGGGACCAGAAGGAGGTGGATCAGGAGGAGATGGTGGAACAGGAGGAAGTATACCAGGTATGTGTTCGGTAAATGGAATACTTATGCCATGTGGTCCGAATAATAACCCAACGTATAATATAAATTATACATATTATCTGGATGATGTGATAGACAATAGTGCTGGCTCTGCTTCTCCAAGTACATGTACAGAAGGAGAAACATTTAGAATAAGGTGTTCCCCGAGTCCTGGAAATGAAGTAGAGTCTTGTCCGGGCCCCACTTATTGTTCTGGAGGTATTCCATTTGAGAATGAGTGGTTCATGGAGGCTATTGGAGTATATTTTTCTAAGATTACTGAATATAATCCTCTAGTTCGTATATTTGCCGATGATGACATAGTTCCATATGGAGGAGAGACTGTTGTAAGATGGAGAACAGAAAACGTTAAAAAGTGCAATCGAGATCTCCTTGGGAGCTTGAGAACTGGCCCTCTTTATGAAAACACAACTTATGAAATTAGCTATTGCACTATCGATAGTTCTTTTTGTCCTTATTAATTAGTGTCTCGTTAATTTTTTTGAAAAACAACCTGTGTTTAGTTAGTTTCTACAATCAAGTTCCAAGGAGCATTGTTTTAATGTAGCTCAATGTAATTTATTGACTTTCTATCTAAAAAGGTATATTCTATAGTTAAATCAAGAACAAATCAAAATTAAATATCATTATGAAAGAAAATCATAAATCCTTTCTATTATTGCTTGTATTGGTCGTAATAGTAGGGTCTCAGGTTTTCCTGAGTTGTCGCAAGAAACCCCTACCACCTCCAAATCCTCCACCGATAAATATAGAACCTTGTCCAGAATTAGAAATTACTTATCCAGAAGGAATAATTCCCTATGGAGAAAACAATATTGTTTTCTCTTGGACTGCTAATAATGCCAAACATGTTTATATCAATGGTGTAAAACAGTCAAGCTCAACGTCTGGGGAATATGTTATAACTGAAAGGGTGCTTAAAGATTTTACCATTAATTTTAGGGCCCTCAATATCTCAAAAGAAATAAAAAAAGATGTTACAGTTAGAGTTGGAGACTGGAAATCTTCTTTACATGGTCTTATCTCTTATCATCCTTGGGAGGAGGATACTATAAAATTTTGGAAAAAAGGATCTTTGTATAAGGTTTGGGTTATTCCCGAGGAAGATAAGATTTTCACTCATCATTTTTTAATCAATGGAGAATTAGAGACTCGATTAAAAGATGGACCTGGAGTAGCAAAAGGACGATGGTCTTTTAGCAAAGATAAAACGAAAATTAACATTGGTAAAGGAGAAGTTGATTTCAGTCTGGACGAGGAATATTTTAGGTTTAAGGATTATGCCCCAAGTGAACTTGATGGAACTATAATGGATGTTGAGGTGGTTTTGAGGGCGTGTGAATAATCTATTAGTCTAGGCCCCCAGTTCTAGGACCGTCCTTCTACACAGGACTGTCCTAGGACCAAGCTTGATTCGTTTGTCTGTCTGTTCTTTTTGTTCTTTTTAAATAACCGCTTAATCAAAGATTAAGCGGTTTTTTCTTTTCCTTTTTTCACTCTACACAGGACCGTCCTGTGTACCCACTTTTTTCACCATACACAGGACCGTCCTGTGTAGTAGAACGGTCCTGTGTATTTATGTGCTATTATAGACAAGAATGTTTAACTTTTAAAATTAACGGATATGATAAAAGAAATATCAGCTTTTTCAGGCATTTTATTGCTGAGCTTGGGACTGGTGATAATTTCTCTAGTCCTATTTGTTAAAAAATTAGATGAAATTCAGGGCATTTTTGAGCTATTGGTGTTACCAATAGGAATTATCATCTATATTGTAGTATTTGAAACATTAAAAAGAAAAGAAATAATACAAAACCTCAAAGGAGGAGACGGTTTTCTGGCTTATGCCACAATCCTGCTTTATTTTTTATTTTTATTCATTTTCTTTTTAAGAGAAAAAAAGAAACCGCCTAAATAAGCGGTTTTTTTGCTTCTTCTCTTTTTTGCACAGGACCTTTTGCACTGGACCGTCCTGTGTACCCACTTTTTTCACCATACACAGGACCGTCCTGTGCAAGGGCTTTTCTTCTTTAATTTTGCCTTGTAGCTAATAAAATTACTTGCTATAATAAAGTTAATAGTTTCTATGAGAATTATTAACTAGTTAAATAATAAAAATGAGAAAAATAAGAAATATTACAAGAGATGAAAGACTAAATTTTAAAAAATTACTTCCTCTCTTTCTTTTAATTTTTGCCACTCTTTCTCCATTAAGAGTAGCCAGAGCTGGCATTATTCAAGATGTTATTAATGGATTAAAGGATGGTTTTCATGCAGGTTCTTGTGTTATAGACGCAGGAGACGAGTACTGCAAGGTAGACTTAATCTATTTTCCAAGAGGAACTTATTATGATAGAAGTTTCACTGTAAGCTCTCACTTAGAAGAGAATATAAAAATGGAAAAGAAAAAAATCTTTTTCGGGACTTGGACTTATTATACTGGAAAAGGGAAAGTGGAATATAAAACTACTAGATTTGATTTAAATGATTCCAATGGAAAAACAGTAGCAAAAATTCACGGATACGCAATACCCACTCCTGCTTTTTTAATAATGGAAAGTTGGAAAAAAGACTCAGTGGCGGGAGA
This sequence comes from Bacteroidales bacterium, assembly GCA_049652385.1. GTDB lineage: Bacteria > Bacteroidota > Bacteroidia > Bacteroidales > UBA932 > DMER64. The sequence continues at coordinate 282,269 of JBASDX010000009.1, forward strand.
TAGTAGTAATGAAGAAGTTAGCCCCCACACAAATAATTTTTCTGTTAAGGATTGTAAAATACAAACTGGGAGTAATTCTTGTATAGCCACCATAACTATCAAGGTTCCAAATTCTTTTAAAGAGGACATGAAACTGAAAACAGAGGACGGAAGAGTGGTAGAGATGCAAAGAGACGGACTCTTAAACTATTTAAATATCATTGTTAAAAGATTTGTTGGTTATGGTCCAACAAAACATCCTGCATCCACCTTTATTCTTTATGACAACAATGGCAGAGTAATGAATACTGGGGTCGCTAAAGCTTCTTGTCAAGATAAAAATGCCACAATAAACGAACAAGGTTATTGTGTTATAGACAAAGAGACAGTAAAAAACGGAGAAGGAGATGGGTCTGTTGTTACAGGAGACAATGAAAGCATAGTTTATAACGCTAACCCTAGTTCTTGTGTAATAAAAGAAGGAAAGAGCTCTTGCAATGTTTTGTTTAAATGGGATTTAACTAACTTGGCTTATAACACTAGAATGACCTCCAAGTATATAAAAATTTATGAAACAAAAGGAGGGGGGGGAGGAGAACAAAATAATAATGAAAGAATCTTTTAATTCTAAAAAACCATACGGGTCAAAATCTTTGGCAATTTCTTACCCTGGGGGGTCATATTCTCTTGCTGTTAAGCATAAAGATGACATAGAGATCCTAGATAGCCTGGTAATAAGAGCTGATTGTGAGCCAGATACTAAGTGGGACGGAAAGAAGTGTATTAGATATGAAACGAAAGGAGAAATTAAACCAGAATTCAGTCATTGTGAAATAAATGATGGATCTAGCGGTTGTTCTGTTGAGTTAACATGGAATACGATAGACCCAGATCCTTCAAAAAAATCAAAAGTAATGGCTGGTTCTAAGGTAATAGCAGAGGTAAATATGGGAAATGAGACTGTGAGCGTCTCTTACCCTTATTCTATTTATAACTTAGAGCACAAAGGAAAAACACTAGGAACTGCTTATGCTAATTCTTATTGTAAAGCAGGAGCAATTTGGGATGGAAATAAGTGTGAAAGAAAGGTTGACCCTAAGGAAGATGATCTCATGGTTAGACACCCGGATTCTATATATCTGTTTATAGCCGGATAATTTCATACAGTTAGGAATATCCGAAATGTTTTCAGGGCACTATCCAATAAATTGTGTAAACGATAATGCAAAAGTAAAAAGCATTATTAAATTTAAGGATTAAATCAAATGGAAACACAATTTATGGACAGGAAAAAAACGGAAGTGCCTCCGGAGTTGTTGTCCAAAGAATTTCTAAAACAGTTTAAGACAGAAGAAGATGTCAGTAAATTCTTTAAGGATCTGCATTCACAGGTACTCGAGCAAATGTTACAGGGCGAGATGGATGCGCACCTGGGCTACGAAAAGCATGATGTAGCGGGTAATAACACAGGCAATTCAAGGAACGGTAGTTTTCCCAAAACCATCCAGACCGAACACGGTGAATCAACCATCCGGATACCCAGGGACCGGAACGGTGTATTTGAATCTGTCATCGTTCCTAAACATCAAAGCAGAGGTTTATCCATAGAAAAACTTGTCATATCACTTTATGCAAAAGGGATGAGCGTTTCTGATATCGAGGAAGAATTACGTAGTATTTATGAAATAAACCTTTCCGGCTCTTCCATATCCATTATTACCAACAAAGTGACCCAAGCTGTTCAGGAATGGCAAAACCGGCCTCTGGAGCGGCAATATCTGATTGTTTGGATGGACGGCATCATATTCAAGTCACGTGACGGTGGAAAGGTTATCAATAAAACGGTTTATATATGCGTTGGGCTTCCCAAAACGGGGAAAAAGGAAGTTTTGGGCCTATGGGTAGGCAAAGCAGAAAGTGCTTCTTTCTGGATGAGTGTACTAACCGATCTCAAAGCCCGTGGAGTGGAAGACATTCTAATAACCTGTACAGATAATCTGAACGGCTTTACCGATACTATCCGAAGTGTATTCCCGGAAGCAGCTACCCAGATATGCGTAGTGCACCAGATTCGGAACAGTTGCCGGTATGTTACGTACAAAGATTTGAAAGAATTCACGGCTGATTTAAAGACCATATATGGAGCTGTAAATAAGGAGGCTGCTGCTTTAGCTCTGGATACGTTTGAGTTAAAATGGAACTCGAAATACCGTTATGCTGTTCGCAGTTGGCATACGAACTGGGATGAACTGACTACGTTTTTTGATTACCCTGTTGAAATACGTAAGATCATCTATACCACTAACTTAATTGAAAATCTTAACAGTAAAATCAGGAAATACACGAAAGCGAAACTCTCTTTTCCCAATGATGATGCTCTAAA